>JBJHBT010000011.1:0-105242 GCA_050485645.1 Gammaproteobacteria bacterium
GATACACGTTCGCATGAATGAGCTCATGTGCGGTTGTATTGGCCATGAACTCGGAAGGGCGCGAGGGATTAGCCGGGCAAACAAAGGGGCCTCCGGGAAGTCCGGGGGGACTGCTCTCCGGCCACAAGTCTTCTGCGACATAGATATCATCACTAGTGTCTTCGACTCTTAACCGGACACTAGTGTCATGTAACCAAAGTAGCCAGACTAATAAAGGCGGTCATGATTTACTCTTCCCAAGGCAAGGGAAAGGGAGAGTTCACCATGGCAAAGGGAAGAGGCCGCCCTACGGAACCGCTCACTCTGACGAACCTGGAGCGGCGCTGAGTTGCAGCAGATCGCGCGACGCTCGCGTTCGGCACGCCGGGCGGCGTTCCGGGCCAAGATCGTGCTCGGGTGTGCCTCGGGACTGACCAACACCGGGGTCGCCAAGAAGCTGCGCACCACCAACCAGACGGTCGGCTTGCGGCGCAGACGCTTTGTCGAGCAGCGGCTTACGGGCCTGCTGGACGAGCCCCGTCCCGGGCGCCCGCGAGAGATCGACGCGAACGTGCCCGCGGAACTCGACATCCACATCGTGCTGGACAACTACTCCACCCATAAGACGCCCGCCGTGAAGCGCTTCCTGGCCAAGCGGCCGCGTTTCCATCTGCACTTCACACCCACCTACGGCTCCTGGCTGAACCAGGTCGAGCGCTGGTTCGGGTTGCTGACCGAGCGCCAGCTCAAGCGCGGTTCGCATACCAGTGTCGTGCAGCTGCGTCGTGCCATCGAAGAGTTCATCGAGGTCACCAACGAGAAGCCGCGACCCTTCAACTGGGTGAAATCCGCAGACGAAATTCTCGGCCGGATCGCACGCTTCGCCGAGCGCACGAACAAGGCTCACGGAGTGAAGTAGAATTTGTTCAAGAAATCACGGTTACGGAATACTAGTGGTTCGATCGATATTCTGATTACCGTGAACAGGCCATGAGCCCGGGCCGCGAGTGGCTGCGTGTCAACTCGCACGGCCAGATACTCGCTCCGGTTCAATCAGAGGGCGCCTTGTATGGCGCTCAGCGATCCAAGGATGAAGCGAGTGATCTCAGCGGCTCTATATAGCGTGCTTCGTCGATACGAAATCCCTCATTACTCGGGAATAACCTCCGTTCACCTAACGCCTGTGCGAGACCGCGTACGGCGGCCAGACGTACTTCTGAGTTTCTATCATCGAGCGCCGACCTTAACGGTTCGATAATCAACGAAGATTCGATCTCCTGCATAGCCCTCGCCGCAGCTCGTCGAGTTTCAGCCTCCGGGAACTGCAGTAGCCGCGCCAGTACTGGTATCGCTCCTTCGCTACGAATGCCGCGATCGATACCGTGCCGCAAGAAGGCGAGAAGCTGGGGATCAAGCGTCGTGTCAACCAGCGCCGCTTCAGCCACCGGCAACGCGTCCAGCTGATCAAGCCACAGCAGATAGCTGAGTGCGACAATCCGAACAGTCTGGTCGGAATCCATTGAAGCAGCGTGCAATCCGTCAATCGCTATCTGGCTGTTGACTCCACGGATCGCTTCCATTATCTCAACCTTCTCTCGAGGGTCCGTGCCCGTTCTCAGTCCATCCGCCAATACGTTAAGGACTCTTGCGAACAGATCGGCCCCACGGCCCTGTGCGCCGGGAGCGGCGGTGATGCCAGGCCAGTAGGGAGAGACAAACCTGTATTCTCCGTCTGCTTCCCGCAGAAACAAGACTTTGAAGTCACCCTCGGCCACCGAACCGTAACCTGCAGACTCCAGTACGTCGAATCGGATGGCAATGTTGGCGCTGGCTGATGATCCCTTCAGAACCTGATCGACGGACATCATGGCGAGCCTATCCCGCGCCGGAACTTCGCGTCCGCTTCCAAGAACTACGGTTGTGTCCCCCTGAACCTCGACGCTCGTCACTGAGCCAACGACAATCACGTCTGCGTCGCGGGTCATTCCGGTAACGTCAATCCCGGGCACGATCATGGCGCTCGCAACTGACGGCAACACCATCGATAGCAGGAATAGATGGCTTCGGAAAGGTCGAACTCCGACCGTATACGTTCCGGATTCTCCCACGCGAGGTGCATCAGGCCGAGCAACGCGCCACCCCGGTTTCCGGCATCCGGCGATTCCAGACCATCACGTACCAATCCGATCGCTTCGTCGATCGGTAGGTTGGACCATTGTTGCCGGTCCAGTTGATTCAATTCGCCCTCGGCCAGAGCGGGTTCCTGCGCGTAACCAACGCCTGCCCCCAGGAGCAAAGCCAGGGCTACGAACCAGGTAGAAATGTTTCGGAATTGAATATTACCGTTCACCTCTTGGATCTCCTGCCAATGCTACGGTAGTGAGCCGCTCAAACTATCCTGAATCAATATTGACTCCTGACACGGGAGTGGCGCTTGCCAATGAGGGCAACGCCGTCAGTAGGAAGAAGAGCAAGCTATTACGCATCACATATCTCCCCGTCATAGTTCCCGAACCTCATGCGCCTGAAGCGACATGATTACGGAACGGGCGACACAACATTGACTTGTATTCCACCGCCTCTAAGCCTGAACAGCTGGTTCGTTTGGACCAACACCCCCTGACCTGGCGTCAGACTGCCTATCCTCCACTCCTGCTGCAGATTGTAGTTGACCACCTGGTCATGGCCCGCGGTTGGGGAGCAGACGACTGTGGGATTATTCGGAGTATATCCAATGAGTTGCGGCCAGAGTGGGCCCCAAGCACCAATTCGCGCGCCACGGGTGGATGCTAGTGTGCGCGTACCGTTTCCAGGTTCACGATCAGGCGCTGTCGTCCACCAGGCGGATGGCCGGCCGCTCGCGATCCGTCGGCAGTCGCGGCATGTTGTTGAAGGCCGTCCGCAGATTGGCCTGCCAGGCCGTCCGCAGTGTCAGCAGATACGGATCGTGTTCCTGCAGCACGATGTGGCGGCCGCCATCCAGCGCGTCGGTTTCGTAGATCAGTACTTCCACCGGTGGGCCGACCGAAGCGTTGCTGCGCATCGTCGAGTCCATCGAAACCAGTCCGCACAACGTCGCGTCGTCGAGGCTGGTGTCCGCGTGGATGATCCGGTCCAGAATGGGTTTGCCGTACTTCAGTTCGCCGATCTGCAGATAGGGCGTTTCCCGGGACGCGCGGATGCAATTGCCTTCCGGGTAGATCAGGAACAGACCCGGCGGGCGCCCGCGTATCTGCCCGCCAAGAATGAATGTGGCTTCGGGTTTGAACTCGTCGTCGTGAATGGCGGAGTGCTTGCGACTCTGGGTTACGCTCAGATGGCCGACATACTCGGCAGCGGCGGAGAGGTGCGGAACATTGCGCAGACTGGTGCCGGTGCCGCTTTCGATTTCACGCCGCAACCCGGATACGACGGCCTGCGACGTGGCGAGGTTGCCCGAGCTCAGCAATACGAAGCAGCGCTCACCGTCGCCGAGAAACCGATGCATCTTGCTGAAAGCGGCAATCTGGTCGACGCCGGCATTGGTACGGGAATCGGATACGAGCACCAAGCCGCGATCAATCGTGATTCCCAATCCGTAGGTCATTGCGGTTATTTCCTGGCGCGCCCGATCATACTAGGTGAAAATCGAACGCTTGGTCAAACCGGCTGTCGAAGCCAGTCAGGACGCGAAGGTTTGCCGTGAACCAACGAATGACAGGTTCGAGAAAGACAGGTTGGGGGTTGATATGCTGAGAACAGTACTGCTTGGCCTTGGCGGTTTCGGTGTAGTGCTTGTGGCGGCTGCCTGGCTGACGCCGAGTTCCCCTGGCGGCCTTGGTGGCGATGGTCTCGCCGCGGCCGACAGCACCTTCCTGATGGCCCGGGTCGGCGCTCTGGAATCCGCGCTGGAGTACGAGCGCGAGCGGCGCCGCGACCTCGAGGTCGAGCTGTACACGATCACCGAGCAGCTCAATGCGCGAATCGCGCAGGTCGGCCAGTCGTTGCCGCCCTCCATGCCTGCCGGCGGTCCGACCGACGAGCGCCGTGAGGCGCGCGCGTGGATGGCAGGCGAGGAAGGCAATCTTCAGACCCTGATCGAACGGGTTGGTGGCCGCGCGCAGGGGCTGCTGGGCGATCCCGATGCGATGCGCCGCCGTCAGGTGGACAGGCTGGTGGCGTCCGGCTTTTCGCAGGATCGAGCCGAGTGGGTGGAGCGCCGTACCGAAGAGCTGCGCATGGAAGCACTGTCGGCACGATACGAGGCCGCCGTACAGGGCCGCGCGCTGGAGCCTGGCGAGTTGCCCAACACCGATGCGGTGCTGCGTACCGAACTTGGCGAGGCCGACTACGAGCGCTATCTGAGTGCCTTGAACCGCCCGACCAGCGTTGGTGTGGGTCGCGTGCTGGCGAGTTCACCGGCCGAGCGCGCCGGCTTGCAGCCGGGCGATCAGATCCTCAGCTATGGCGGTCAGCGCGTGTTCAGCGTATCCGATCTGAATGCGCTCACCCTTCAGGGTACGCCCGGACAGACCGTTGCCGTGGATGTGATGCGCGATGGCCAGAGCATTCAGCTGTATCTGCCGCGCGGGCCGGTGGGCATCGAGGGCGGTGGTGTTCGGGGCGCGGCCGCGGCGCGTTTTCGCGGTCGCTGAGTCTGTCCCGGCAGGCGGATTTTGCCGCCTGCCAGCCGGTTCTCACAAGCCCGCAGCGCGGGCGGTTCATCCGCAGTACCCCATTGGCGTGAGGTCGATCGACAGGACCGGTCGGCGCGGCAATCCGGGCATGGGCTAGAATCGGCGGCTTTCGTCGTCAGAGGTTGACCCATGTCGTTGCAGCAGAAGGTCCTCGCGCTCCAGTCGCACCTCACCGGCCTGGTGGTCGGCCAGGAGAAATTGCTGAACCGCATGCTGATCGCGCTGTTGTGCGACGGCCATCTGCTGGTGGAAGGCGCGCCAGGACTGGCCAAGACGCGTGCGATCAAGGTGCTCAGCCACAGCATCGAAGGCGACTTTCATCGCCTGCAGTTCACGCCCGACCTGTTGCCGGCCGATCTCACCGGCACGGAAATCTATCGCCCGCAGGATGGTTCGTTCGTGTTTCGTCAGGGGCCGCTGTTCCACAATCTGGTCCTGGCCGACGAGGTGAACCGTGCGCCGGCGAAGGTCCAGTCCGCGCTGCTCGAGGCGATGGGTGAACGACAGGTTACCGTGGGTTCGGTCACCTATCCGCTGCCGGCGCTGTTCATGGTCATGGCCACGCAGAATCCCATTGAACAGGAAGGCACCTACCCGCTGCCCGAGGCGCAGCTGGACCGGTTCATGCTGCAGGTGCTGGTGGACTATCCCGATGCCGCCGGTGAACGGGCCGTTCTCGAACTGAGTCGCGCCGAGCAGCGGCGGCTGCAGACCGATGAGGTGCTGTTCCGTCCGCAGCAGGTGTTGACCCAGCACGAAATCATGGCGGCTCGCATCGAGGTGCTCGATCAGCACCTTGCCGAGCCGCTCGAGGAATATATCGTTCAGATCGTGCTGGCGACGCGCGCGCCTGAGCGCTACGGCGAGGATCTCACGGGACTGCTGCAGTACGGCGCGAGCCCCCGCGCGACCATCGCACTGGATCGCGCGTCGCGCGCCGCGGCCTGGCTGGCCGGCCGTGACTACGTGACACCGGACGATATCCAGACCATCGCGCACGATGTACTGCGTCACCGGCTGTTGCTCAGCTTCGAAGCCGAAGCCGGCGGTCTGGGAACGGATCAGGTGGTCGATCGGTTACTGGAAAGGATCGGGGTGCCATAGTGGTGGCGGTTGCCGTCAGACAGCGGAGGTCACCGGTCGACATCGAGCTGTCTGACCTGATTGCGCTCAAGCCGGCAGGTGAGGCACTGAAGCTGCCGGTATCGCGGGCGCGTGTGCAGAGTGCCGGCGGCCACCTTTCGAGCCTGCGCGGACGCGGCGTGGAATACGATGAATCCCGTCCGTATCAGGATGGTGATGATCTGCGCACCTTCGACTGGCGTGTCACGGCCCGCACGGGGAAGCCCCACACCAAGGTGTATCGCGACGAGAAAAACCGACCGGTACTGATCTGGCTGGATCTGCGCCCATCCATGCATTTCGCGACGCGTGGAGCCTACAAGGCGGTGCTCGCCGCGGAGACCGCGGCGCTGATCGCGTGGGCTGCGGTCGGCAACGGCGACAGGCTTGGCGGACTGGTGTTCGGCGACACGGGTCATCGCGAAATCCGCCCCCGGCTGGGGCGTCGGGCGGCGCTGGGATTGCTCAGTGCCGCGGCCGATCCATCGCTCTGGCATCCGCAGTACAGCGCTTCTCACCCGCCCGACCAGGAGGTGGCCACACGGGGGCTGGAAGCGCTGACCCGCGTGGTCCGTCCCGGCAGTCTGGTGTTTCTGCTCAGCGATTTCCGCGGTATGGGTCCGGATGCCGAGCGCCAGCTGTGGCAGCTGCGCGGTCACGCGGACCTGGTGATGATGCACTTCTACGACCCCGTGGAAGCCGAACTTCCTCCGCCCGGCCGCTATCCAATCCGGCAGGGATCACGGACCTTCGCGATCGAGACGGGCGCCGTGGCCACGCGCCAGAGCTACCGCCAGCGCTTCGAGGCGCATTGCGACAGATTGCGCGCGATCGCGCGTCCCTCCGGCATGGTGCTGATTGACAGCAGCACCACTGACGATCCCCGGAGCGTACTGGCGACGCGCTTCATGAGACGATGACCGCGATGGACTTCGAGCAATTGCCACTGAGGGACATTCACCTGCCGGACGCATTGTCCTGGTGGCCGCCCGCGCCTGGCTGGTCGGTGGTGGTGCTGCTCCCGTTGGTGGCGTTGGCGGCCCTATTGTTCCTGCGTCATGCGATGCGCCACCGCAGCGCCGCGTTGCGCGAACTGCATCGCATTCTGCGTGCCATCGAGCATGGCGAGCAGCCGCTGGCGTGCGTGCAGCAGGTCTCCGCCGTGCTGCGCCGATTCGCGATGACCGCTGCGCGCGATCCCGCCGCGGTGGCCGGACTGACCGGCCGACGCTGGCTGGAGTATCTGCAGGCACACGGTCGTGCCGCGGGCCTTGCGGCCGACCACGGCCATGCGCTGGCGAATGCGCCCTACATGCCACCCGAAGACGTGGACGCGGAGCAGGCACGGGCGCTGGTACACGCGGGCATGGACTGGGTCCGCTCCCATCGGCCGGGGCGCTGAGCCATGTTGAGCCTCGCCTGGTGGTGGTTGCTGTTGCTGTTGCCGGCGCCCTGGCTGGCGAGACGCTGGCTGCGGCCCCAGCCGGTGGAGCGGTCGGCCGCCCTGCGGGTGCCGTCGGCCGCCGGGTTTGAGGGTGTGTCCGGGGTTGGGACCCTGGCCGGGCGTCGACGCCTGCGGCTCGTTCTGCTGTGGCTGGTGTGGGTGCTGGCGGTGGCCGCCGCCGCACGGCCCCAGTGGGTGGGCGAGCCTGTGGTTGTGGAAGTGACCGGCCGTGACCTGCTGCTGGCAGTGGATCTGTCCGGCAGCATGGAAGAGCAGGATTTCAGGATCAATGGCGAATGGGTGGACAGGCTCACGGCACTCAAGGTGCTGGCTGGGGAGTTCATCGACCGCCGAGCCGGTGATCGGGTGGGCCTGATACTGTTCGGTCGCGAGGCCTATCTGCAGGCGCCTCTGACATTCGATCGGGCCACCGTGAAAACCCTGCTGAACGAGTCGGCGATCGGGCTTGCCGGTCGTCAGACGGCCATCGGCGATGCCGTCGGGCTGGCGATCCGCACACTGGACGATGCCGGCGTGGAGGCCGGTCGGCGTGTGCTGGTACTGCTTACCGACGGCGCCAACACTGCCGGAGTGATGGATCCGCTGCGCGCCACGCAGATTGCCGCGCAGCGTGACGTGGTGATCTATCCGGTGGGTGTCGGTGCCGATGCGATGACGGTGCGCACGCTGTTCGGCCTTCGTCAGGTCAATCCCTCCACCGATCTGGATGAAGAACTGCTGAAGACGATGGCCCAGCTCACCGGCGGACAGTATTTTCGTGCCCGCAACACCGAGGAGTTCGAAGGTATCTACAGGGCGCTGGACGAACTGGAACCGGCGGCGTTCGACGAAAGCGGCTTTCGACCGGTGACCGAGCTGTTTCACTGGCCGCTGACGCTGGCGTTTGTGATCGTGTTCGGCTGGATGTTCTGGACGTTGATCGCCTCACTGCCCGGTTCCGGCGACTGGTGGAGGAGGGTGACCGCGCATGGCTGAACTGCATCTGCTCAGGCCATGGTGGCTGTTGGCACTGCCGGTGGGACTGGCGCTCGCCTGGCTGCTGCTGCGCCGGATAACCGGCAGCGGTGCCTGGCAGGATGTGGTCGATGCGCAGCTGCGGCCGCATGTGCTTACTGCGCCATTTTCCGGACGTGCCCTGCGCTGGCAGGCGGGTGCCGCGCTGCTGACGCTCATCGTGGCGACCGTGGCGCTGGCCGGACCCGCCTGGGAGCGCATTGCGGTGCCGGCGTACCGGGATGACGATGCACTGGTCGTCGTGCTGGACATGTCACGCACCATGGATGCCACGGATGTCGAACCGACCCGCCTGGAGCGGGCGAAACTCAAGCTGCTGGAGTTGCTCGACCGGCGCGACACGGGACAGACGGCACTGGTGGTCTTTTCCACCCACGCCTACACCGTCACACCGCTGTCCACCGACAGACGGACGATCACGGCGATGGTCAACGTGCTGGCAACGGACCTGATGCCGACCAGGGGCAGCGTGGTTGCTTCAGGACTCGTAAAGGCTGGTGATCTGCTGCGCAATGCCGGTGTCCGCAGCGGCCATGTACTGCTCATCAGCGACAGCGAACCGGATACCGATGCACTGGAGCAGGCAGCGGCACTGCAGCGCGAAGGTCGCACTGTCAGCGTCATGGCGGTCGGCACCGCACAGGGGGCACCGATAGCACTGCCCGGCGGCGGCTTCCTGTCCGACCAGCGTGGCGCTGTACTCGTACCGCGCCTGAATGCGTCGGCGCTGCGGTCGCTGGCCGACGCCGGTGGCGGGCGATTCACCATGCTGACCCCTGACGGCAGGGATCTGGATGCGGTGCTGCCGGCTGCGCATGGCGCGTCCGTTCTGGCGGATCGATCGGACGGCGACGTGCGCGCCGACATCTGGCTGGATCATGGCCCCTGGCTGGCGGTGGCCCTGTTGCCGCTGCTGTTGCTTGCGTTCCGTCGTGGCTGGGTGGCGGTGTGGCTGTTCGCCCTGTTGCTGCCAATGCCCCGAGCCGAGGCCTTCGAGTGGGCTTCGCTGTGGCAGCGCCCGGATCAGCGCGGTGTCGCGGCGTTGGAGGCCGACGATCCGGTGCGTGCCGCGGATCTGTTCGATGATCCCGTATGGCAGGGCGTGGCGCTGTACCGGTCCGCTGATTATGCGGAGAGCGCGGCCGCACTGGAGGCCGTGGACACGGCGATGGCGCATTACAACCGTGGCAATGCGCTGGCCCGAAGCGGTCAGCTGCTGGATGCCATTGCCGCGTACGACCGTGTGCTGGCGCTGCAACCCGATCATGAGGATGCCCTGTTCAATCGCGAACTGCTGGAACAGCTGCTGGAAGAAAATCCTGAGCTTGCCGGCACCGGCCAAGACGAGGATAGCCAGCCGGACGATGACGATGGACAGAACCAGGCCGATGGCCAGCCGTCGGGCGCCGGTGATCCACAGGCAGGTGTCGATGAGAGTGGCGACGATGACGGCGTCGGCCCGACCGCCGCCGATACTGAAACGGGAGAGTCTGGCAGCGGGACCGATTCGCCAGATCCGCGTGAGATGGCAGACATGCAGGACCTGCTCGCTGGTGACGGCGATCAGGAAGCCGACGAGGGCGAGCCCCTGACCGCCATGGCAGAAGATGAATGGAGTGACGAGCAGGCGGCCGAACAGTGGCTGCGTCGCGTTCCGCAGGATCCGGGTGGTCTGCTGCGACGCAAATTCGAACTGCAATACCAGCGCATGAATATCGATCAGGACGGCAATCCGATTCTGCGGGAGCATGTGAGAGAGCCATGGTAGGGCGAGTCCCGTCATGCCTGCTGCTGCTGTGCAGCCTGCTGGTGGTGCATCCTGTGTCGTTGGCGCAGCCCACGGATGTCCGGGCGACGCTGGATCGCACCACGATCCGCGAGAACGAGTCGTTCACGTTCACGCTGCGTGTCGAAGGCGCGCTGCGTGACGAGCCCGACTTTCAGCCGCTGACTGCCGAATTCGACATCCTGCAACGCGCCAGCAGCACCAGTATCCAGATCGTTGCCGGACGGGCCACGCGGATGAGCGAGTGGGTGCTGCAGTTGATGCCGCGGCGGACCGGTGTGCTGACTGTGCCCGCACTCGAGCTATCGGGCATACACACGCAGCCGCTGGAGATCACCGTGCTGTCCGCCCCGACTTCACCGGCACAGGGCGATGTGTTCGTCGAAGTCGAGGTGGACACGGAAACGCCTTACGTACAGAGCCAGGTCATCTACACCCTGCGTCTGTACACGGTGATCGGTACCGGGCGCACGACGCTGACCATTCCGGAGATCATCCAGGGTGACGCGATCATCGAGCGCATTACCGACGACCGTGAATATGAAACGATTGTCGAGCGTCGCCGTTTCTGGGTTCGCGAGCGGCGCTATGTCGTGTTTCCACAATCGCCGGGAATCGTCACGATTGCGCCCGTTACGCTGGAGGCGCTCACGATGCCCAGCGCCGGAAGGTCACGCATACAGCGGGCGCGGTCGCCGGCAGTGGAACTTGATGTGCGAGGTCCGGTGTCTCCACCACCGGAGTGGCAGGGTGCCCGCTGGCTGCCGGCATCCGCTCTCGCGCTCCGCGAGCACTGGTCGGACGGCGCCGACGAAATCACGGTGGGTACGCCGGTGACGCGCACCATCACGATCGAGGCGGATGGCGTGGAGGCGTTGCAGCTGCCGGAGCTTGCGGTTCCGGCAATCGACGGTCTGCGTCATTTTCCCGGCCAGCCGGAACTGGCGCGCAGCTATATCGAGACAGGGCTGCGCGCCAGCCGCCGCCAGCCGTATGCGGTACTGGCGCAGACGGCCGGCGTGGTGGAACTGCCAGCTGTGGAGCTGCCGTGGTGGAACACGGGCGCACGGCGCTGGGAAGTGGCGCGATTGCCCGCTCGTGAGCTGCGCGTGCTGCCGGCCATCGAGCCCGACATGCCGGATGTCGCTGCGGATGTGCCGCAGTCGGTAACCACCTCCGGGTCCGCGATGTGGCCGTGGGTGAGTGCCGTGCTGTTGCTGGGCTGGGTTGTCACTGTGGTGTGGCTGCTGCGCTGGCGGCGCTCTCCGGCCGGCGAGCGGGCGGGCGGCATCCTGCCCGTTCCACGACGCATCGCCAGTCGTCGCGCGATGCGCCACCTGCGCGCTGCCTGCGCGGCGCACGACGCGGCACGGGCGCGTGAACTGTTGCTGGCGTTTGCGCAGCTGCGGTTCCGTGACCATCCGCCACACACGCTGGGGGACATCGCCCTGCGCGTACCCGCCGAACTTGCGGCGGCCGTTGCCGAACTGGAAGCCGACCGCTACGGGCCGGAGGCTGGTCAATGGAACGGCGATCGGCTGCGACAGGCGCTGGCGCTGTTCGATTCAACCGCGCAGACCGTGAAGCCCGGGCGCAAGGACCCGTTGCTGCCGCTGTACCGCTGAACTCACCGGCACCAGGATCTCCGGCAAGCTTCGCTCAGAATATCGTTTGTATCCGCGGCGGCGGTCGAGCGGCGTGCGGGCAGTGTGATGCGGTTCGGGGATTTGCCAGTGGATTCGACGCAAGCTTGGCGGATTCCACGAATGTCCATGTTGGCGTCGATGAAACTGCTCGCAAGACTTTCCGCCGGAGACAGATCTTCCCCCGGAAGCCGGTACTCCGATGCGCTGCGCAACGGGCTGGCGAAGATGCGTTTTGGTACGGATCTGGAGCGCGAGTTCCGCGAATTCTACGAAGCACAGAATCTGCCGCGGGCAAGATTCGCTCTGGTGGCCGCGCTGGCGGCGGTGCTGCTGATCAGCGCGGGCGAAAAGCTGTTCGGGCCGGTGGACGTCGATCCGCGCGTTGGCCTGCTGCGCGTGGGTCTGCTGACACCGCTGCTGGCGCTGGCCGTGCTCGCCTCGTATCTGCCGGCGGCCCGTCGCCACCACGCGCGCCTGGCGGCCGCGGGTATTTTTACCATCGGCTCCGTTGTCATCGTGATGAGCCAGTTCGGCGCATTGTCCGGCGATTCCTACATGTTGATCGCGCCGCTGATGGTGGTGCTCTACGCATCGCTGTTTCTGGGGCTGCTGTTCCAGATCGCCGTGCTGGTGTCGGTGCTGCTGGTCTGTCAGTTCTTTGCCCTTGGTCTGTGGTTGGGGCTGGGTGGCTACCAGCTGCTGTATACCACCGCGATGCTGGCAGTTGCCGGCTTGGTGGCGGGTTACTCGACCTTCAGCTTCGAGCGGCTGCTGCGCAGGAACTTCATCGAGGCACGCCTGCTCAATGAACTGGCTGAACGCGACGGTCTCACCAGCCTGTACAACCGGCGCATCTTCGACGAGCTGATGGGGCGGATCTGGCGTCAGGCGCGCCGTGAAGATGCAACGATCGAAATCATTTTCATCGACATCGACTACTTCAAGGTTTACAACGACCTGTATGGTCATCAGGCTGGCGACGACTGCCTGAAGCTCGTGGCGCGCACCATCGCCAGAGCCGCCAAACGGCCGTTCGACTTCGCCGCACGTTATGGCGGCGAGGAATTCGTCCTTGTCCTGTATGGGCCTCCCTTCGACTATGCGCGGACACTTCCCGAGCGCATTCGTCTGGATGTCGCGGATCTGGCGATTGCCCATGAGGGCTCGGGAATCGGCAACTGCGTCACTGTCAGCGTTGGCGTGTCGCACGCCAGACCGGTGGAAGGGCGCAGTCTTGCCGGTGCGATCCAGGCCGCGGACGAGGCGTTGTACGAAGCCAAGCAGGCCGGTCGCAACCAGGTGGTGTTTCGCAACACCGACGAATGCGAGGTGGAGACCGGCAAGTTCCGCGTCGCCTACCGGGAGATCATCTCCTGACGGGAGCCCGTCTCCTGCGGGCAGCTCACCAGCTGCCGGTGTTCGGCATCGATACCCAGGGTTCGGCCGGCGCCAATGCTTCGCCCTTCTGCAGCAGTTCAATGGAAATCTGATCGGGCGAGCGAATGAAGGCCATGCGGCCATCGCGGGGCGGCCGGTTGATGGTAACGCCGGCGTCCATCAAACGCTGGCAGGTAGCGTAGATGTCGTCGACCTGATAGGCGACGTGGCCGAAATTGCGGCCTCCGCCGTATTCTTCCGGGTCCCAGTTCCACGTCAGTTCCAGCGCACAGTCTTCCTGACCGGGTGCCGCGAGAAATACCAGCGTGAAGCGGCCCTTCTCATGGTCTGAGCGTCGGATCTGCTTCAGCCCCAGCTTGTTGCAGTAAAAATCCAGGGATTCATCCAGATCGCTGACCCGAACCATGGTATGCAGATAACGCAATGTCTATTCTCCTGTGTCACTTGTAACCGTCGCACGACGCAATATACCCCGGCATGAGCCAGCATCCACACATCGTCAATCCACCGATCGTCAAATGAGCAGGCCGGTTCCATGACCAGGCCGCGCATCGTCTTCGTGCCTGGACTCAAGCCGAAGCCGTCACCCGAACTGCATCGCGATGCCGTACGCCGGGTACTGCTGTCGGGCCTCGACAGGGAGCGTCCGGAAGCGGCGCGCCTGCTGGCTGCGCATGAGGACTGGCTGACCCTGGTGCCGTGGACGCATCGCTTCTACGGGAAGCATCGCGATTTCGCACTGGACTCCGCGGGCGTGGATCGGCTGCTGCGACAGCCGGACCCGGACGCAACCGACATCAGAGAGATCGACCTGCTCGCACGGCGGGTGGATCGCTGGTGGCATGTGCTCGGCGACAAACTGCCGTGGCTGGGTCGACTGATCGCAAGGCCGGGCCTGCGACTGACAATGACCGAAGCGCGCCGCTATCTGGGAGACGAGGATGGCATCGCATCGGAGATCCGGGCGTCGCTGGCCGGAACGCTCGTGAAGGCGGCGGACGCCGGCGAAACCATACTGCTGATCGGTCACAGCCTGGGGTCGGTGATTGCCTATGACACGCTCTGGGAGCTGACGCACACGCGTCAGGGATCCGATGTCAGCATCGATATGTTCGTGACCATGGGCAGCCCTCTGGCCACGCGCTTCATGCGCCACAATCTGCGCGGCGCGGGTCAGGCCGGTGCAGCACGGTATCCCCACAACATCGTTCGCTGGGAAAATTTTTCCGCGCGCGGTGACCTCACGGCGCTGCACCCGCGGCTCAAGCCCTACTTCGGCGAGATGCTTACGCTGCAACTGCTGCAGAAACTGCACGATCACGATGGCCTGTACAATCACTTCCGCGGCGAAGCCGGGCTGAACGTCCACGAAGCCTATGGTTATCTTATAAACCGCAGTGTCGCCCGCTGCGTGGCTGCATGGCTGATGCGTCAGGCAGGTGGGCAGACCTTGCCTGTCGACTGATCTTTCTCCACGCCACATGGGGTCCGGCGCGAGGGCCTGTCGCACCGTAGCCTCCGGGGCGAGTCCGGAATTCGCCTGGGAGCGGCGCCGTCAGTCGATCTGCGGCTCGATGCGAACGTCGATGCGTCGGTTGCGCTCACGCCCCTGCGGCGTTTCGTTGCTTGCGATAGGACGGGTCTCGCCATAGCCGATTGCGCTGAGACGGAATGTCGGCAGGCCGAGCTGTTCGGACATGTAGGTGCTGACCGCTTCGGCACGACGCTGTGACAGCGTCATGTTGGCCTGATCGCTGCCGTGGGAATCGGTGTGTCCCTCGATCACGATCTGCGATCGCGGAAACACTTCCGCCGCCCTGCGCACCTTGTCGAGCAGCGGGCGATGTGAAGCGTCCACGTTCGCGCTTGCCGTGGGAAACGTGAGGCCGACCAGGCGCAGCACGACGGTGTTGCCTTCGCGCGAGACCCTGGCCTCTTCGCGATCGAACAGCTGCTCGACCGTGGCGAACTGCTGCCTGACGCGTTCTTCGGCTTCCAGTCGTTGTACCAGTGCCACGCGCTCTTCCGTCATTCCGCCAAGGCGTGCATCCAGCGTGCGCAGCTCGTCCTCCAGTTCGATGATTCGCGAGCGGGAATGCAGGAGATCGTTGTCGGCCTGCTGATGGGCATCGCGCAGGTCTTCAATGTAGTGAACGAGGTCGCTGGCGACCGCATTCACGCCCTGATCCAGCGGCGCGATCCTGTCGGCCGCGGCGGCAATCCGCACCAGCGGTTCCTCGTAGCCGAGAATGATTTCTTCCATCGACAGGCCGCGGTCGCGAATGGCCTGAATCTGATTGGCAAGCGCGATCGCATGTCGTGCCTGATGGTTGGCCTCGCGGGCGAGACTGCGGGGCAGGTCGGTGTCGTAGCGGTTCTCGGCCAGTTCGTGCTCGGCCTGTTCCAGCAGCGCCTGTGCGCGCTCGAGCGTCAGCGGCGCGTGCCGCTGTACCCGGGCATCGCGTGCCTGCGCCAGCAGCGCTCTGGTCTGGCTCAGATACTGCGCCTTGATGGCCGCCAGTTCGGCGTCCCGAAAGCCTGACTCGGCGGTTTCGGCGCGGCGCTGTGCGCCGCGCAGATCGCCGGACTCCAGTCGCTGGGCGGCTGCGTTGAATTCACTCTCGGCCCGCGACCACAGGTCGGGCGCGAGCGCGTCAGCGCTGGCGGTCAGTGCGTCGTTGCGGGTCTGAAGTAGCGCGGCGAAGGTGACCTCGGCAACACCGGCGTTGCGTACCGCTTCGTTGAATGCCTCCACGGCTTCGGTCAGTCGCGAGCGGATGCGATCCATATTGCGGCCGCGTTCCAGATCGTTTTCGGCGGAGGAGTAGGCGGATACGCCACGTGCCCAGGTCTGTGGCGCCAGCAGTTCGGCGTCGGCTGCCTCCGCCGCATGACGGGCGCGATCGGCATCGCCGAACAGCGTGCCCCGCAGATCCTGGGCAAAGGCGGCGCCAATGCACAGCACAAGTGCCATCACGGCCAGGGAGACTGTCGTTCGCTTCTTCATAGGTGCATCCGTCTGAGTGGGTCGAGCCGTACGCCGGAGCCGGCGTACCCGGGCCTGACTGGCGGCCCCCGCGGCCCGATAAGCTTACCGCGTTACAGCCCGTGTGACTGACGCCGCGACCGGGGAACTGTGGTTCCGGTCACAGCCGCCAGGGAGATCGATGGTTTAGGCTGTGTCCCATGGGCGTGAAGTACTACACGCATTTTGTTCTGACCGGCGCCAGCGGCCGCAGTTCGGCCGAGGAATACAGTGGCGTGGTCGAGGTCAGCAAACCCACCGAAGAACACTGCAACACCGAGTACATCGAGGCACTGCTGGCTCGCAACTTCAACATAGGCAACGGCAACGTGCGCCTGATCAACTGGGCCAGACTGCACTAGCCGCGATAACCTACGCCGGCGACCCGTCACTGCCCCCGTCACTGCCCCCATCGCCGCTTCAGGGAGGCGCGTATCGTAATCCCGTGAGCTGGTAGGTCCTGGTTCCCTCCGGCGTTGACACGGGCAGCGTATCGCCGACCGATCGCCCGCGAACGGCGCGTCCCAGCGGCGAATCGACGCTGATATAGCCCTTGCCCATCGAGGTTTCGTCCGGCCCGACCAGACGCAGCGTGAGCGTTCGGCCACCGTCGTCGATCAGGTCGAACCAGGCGCCGAAGAACACCCTGTCCAGGTCGTCCGGCAGTCGGTCGACCACGCGAATACCGTCGAGGCGTCGTGTCAGATGGCGTATGCGCCGGTCGATTTCCCGCAGTTCCTTCTTGCGATAGATGTATTCGGCATTTTCGGAGCGGTCGCCTTCGGCTGCGGCCGCGGCCAGCGCTGCCGTGACTTCCGGCCGCCGCACCCGCCACAGGTGGTCCAGCTCCGACCTGAGCGCGGTGGCACCCTCCGGCGTAATGTACCTTGAGCCCTGGGGGGATGGTGGGCGATAGCGGCTCACGACCGATGCTTCCGAAACCGTGAGATAATCACCGGCTCCGACGCCTGCACGGCACAGGCCCTGCGCCGCGCCGCTGCGTCGGATGAGTGACCGCCAGTCATCGATGAGTCCGTGATCAATGTTCAGTGAGCCTGCGTCAATGTCAGTCAACCAGTCAGTGAGTCTGTGCCGGTGAGCGAGTTTCGCGGAGTCCGTGTCGTCACCACGGGTGCGAAGTATCGCACCGCGCAGGGCTTCACGGCGATCCGGAACGGCGTGAAGCATCGCGAGGATCGTGTACGGCAGCCCGCTGACGGCAAACCGCCGTGGTTGCGGGTGCGTCTGCCGTCTGGCGCGAAGTATCAGTCGGTGAAAGACACGGTACGCACGCATCGGCTCGCAACGGTCTGCGAGGAATCCATGTGTCCGAACATTGGCGAGTGCTGGAGCAATGGTACCGCCACCATCATGGTCATGGGTGCCGTATGTACGCGCGCCTGTCAGTTTTGCGCCGTGGACACCGGCAACCCGGGAGGCTGGCTGGACTCCGGGGAACCGGAGAATGCCGCCGAATCGGTGGCCCTGATGGGGCTGCGGTACGTGGTGGTGACTTCGGTGGATCGCGACGACCTTCCCGATGGCGGCGCCGGGCATTACGCGGCCTGTGTACGCGCCATCAAGCGGCGATGCCCGGACACAGCTGTCGAGGCGCTGACGCCGGATTTTCGCGGCCGCAGGGCCGACATCGAGACAGTGGTCGACTCGGGCCTGGAGGTGTTCGCGCAGAATCTGGAAACCGTGGAGCGACTGACGCATGTCGTGCGCGACGCTCGTGCCGGATACGGTCAGACGCTGGAGGTACTCAGGTATGCCAAACAGCATCGGCCATCGGTGCTGACCAAGACCAGTCTGATGCTCGGCTTGGGCGAGAAGGACGACGAGATCGCCCGTTCTCTGGACGACCTGCGTGCCGCCGACGTCGACATCGTCACCTTCGGTCAGTACCTGCGGCCGACGGCCAATCATCTGGCGGTGGAGCGCTATGTGACGCCTGATGAGTTCGAACGTTACCGCGAGTGGGGGCTGGAACGCGGCTTCATGGAAGTGGTGTCCGGTCCGTTGGTACGGTCCAGCTACCGTGCCGATCGCGTGTTCGAGAAAAACAACGTCGGGCTGTGATCATCCGTGGCTGATTTTCTGTCCGACTACGGACTGTTTCTGGTCCAGCTGCTCACGATCGCTGTCGTGATCATGGTGACGTTCGCCGTCATCGTCTCCACCGCGCGTCGCGGTACCCATGCGGAAGGTCTCACGGTAAAGCACCTCAATCGTGCCCTCGATGAGTCCGCGCATGCGATGCGCCGCGCCATGGCCGGCAAGGCCGGCCGGCGTGCTGAACGCCGATTGCGGCGCAGGCAGAAGAAGGCCTCGGGCTCACAGCGCAGGCCGCGCATTTTCGTGCTTGATTTTCGCGGTGACCTGCGAGCCACTGCGGCCGCTTCGTTGCGTGAGGAAGTGACGGCGGTGCTCGCGGTGGCCGAACAGGACGATCAGGTGCTGCTGCGGCTTGAGAATGCCGGTGGCACGGTCCATGAACACGGATTCGCCGCGTCGCAGCTGCTGCGGATCCGGCAGCGCGGTCTGCACCTGATCGTCGCGGTGGACAAGGTCGCGGCCAGCGGTGGCTATCTGATGGCCTGCGTGGCCAATCATCTGATGGCGGCGCCGTTTGCGATTGTCGGCTCCATCGGCGTGCTTGCCCAGTTGCCAAATTTCCACCGTCTGCTGGAAGCCAAGGGTATCGATTTCGAACAGGTTACGGCCGGCCAGCACAAGCGCACACTGACCATGTTCGGCAGGAACACCGAAGAGGCGCGCCGCAAGCTGCGCGAGGAGCTCGAGGACGTGCACTCGCTGTTTCAGCGGCAGATCCATGAGTACCGCCCGCAGGTGGATGTCGAGCAGGTGTCCACGGGCGAGCACTGGTACGGCACGCTCGCGATGGAGAAGCGTCTGGTCGACGAGATTCGCACCAGCGATGACTTCCTCCTCGAGGCGGTCGGCGAACACGATGTGTTTCTCGTGCGTTACCAGCGGCACCGCCCGTGGACGGAGAAACTGTATGGCGGCGTGGAGAGCCTGCTCGCACGCTGAGCTATACTGCCCGCCCCGGGCCTGCGCCCATTCCCAGAAGTTGCCCCCGGACACAGCAGACCATGACAGCCAGCGATCAAAAGACCGGCAATCAATCCGCGGACGACAGCGTCGATCAGGAACGCCTGATGGGCGAATGGATGAAAGTCATGCTCGACGAACTGCAGCGCAAGCGCGAGGAGCACGAGCAGGATGTAACCGAGGGTCTCGCAGGGGCTGATATCCAGGCTCCGGGCGGGCGGCAGTCATCGGCATCATCCGAGGCAGGCGGAGTACGCGGGCGGCAGCCGGCGCGCACAGATCAGTCCGCCAGACCGGCAGCGAAACGCAAGACACGAACGACCTAGTCCGGAACATGCGAATGACCGGCGGACGGCAGATCCGGGCAACCGGTTTTCCGGTCCGATCCGCAGTCATCACAATACGTGCATGCGCCGTCACGTAAGGCTATGATGGGTTTTTCCCCGATACTCAGGTAATGTCGGTCAAACCATTTGACGTCCCGATGATGGGGACTGATAAGCGCATTGCTGGCAATGGAACGCTGCCCCTGCTCGCTCCCGCCGTCACGGCATTCGTCGGTCGCACCGACCGCGGACCGCTGAACGAGCCGGTAGCCGTCACCAGTTTCGAGCAGTTTCGCCGCACTTTCGGCGGTCACGTCGAATTCAGCTTCGTGTCGCAGGCCGTCGAGCAGTATTTCGCGCATGGCGGGCATGCGGCGCTGGTGGTGCGGGTCGCCAATCGTGCGCTGAAGGCACGCATCGACATTCCGGCCGGACCCGAAGCCCTGCAGCTGCAGGCCAGGCAGCCAGGCAGTCGCGAGTTTCTGCGCGTATCGGTCGACTACGACCGTGTTGAGTCCGATCCGCGACGGTTCAATCTGGTGGTGCAGCGCGTTGGCCGGCCCGGCTCGGAGCTGGTCGAGGATCAGGAGCTGTACTCCGGCATATCGCTGGATCCGGAGGATCCGCGCTACATCGTCGATGCATTGCAGGACTCCGAGCTGGTCAGGCTGGCCGGACCGCTGCCGGTGCAGAGACCGGATGCAACGCGGCCTGCCCGTCCGGGGCTTCCGATTCCCTATATCACGTTGTCGGCACCTGGTCGTGATGGCGACGAACTCACCGACTACGACATCATCGGCTGCAGTTCCGCGGGTACCGGCCTGTTCGCACTGGATCGTGTTGAGCAGGTGGATTTTCTCTGTATTCCATTGCCACCGGTCCGTGATCTGGGCAGCACCACGTTCATGGCGGCTGAACGTTACTGCGAACGCCGCAAGGCGTTGCTGGTATGGGATCCGCCCTGGCGCTGGAAGTCGGCCGGTGACGTGGTCGAAGCAATGCGTGACGGCGCGCTCAGCAGCCACAACGCCGTGACTTACTTCCCGCATGCCCGGCGTCGTGATCGCGATCCGCGCTTTGTGGCCGGTATACCGGCCGGTGGCGCGCTGGCGGGCATGCTGGCCAATGCAGCCCGTCGCGGGTGGTGGGGGCCGCTCGATCAGTGGATGCGCATCGCCAATGGGCTCGTTCCGGGCAGTACGCTGTCCGAACGCGACGTGGTGCTGCTGCGCCGATTCGGCATCAACGCAATGTGTACGGTGGCCGGCGGCAGCTGCGTATTCACCGGTAACGTCACGCTGGCCGGGCCGAAGCTGATCGGCCGTCTCTGGCAGCGGCTTGATCGACGTCGCGTGGCGTTGTTCATACTCAACACCATCGAGCGCAGTACACGGTGGGCATGCGGCGCGGTGGACGATGCCGACCTGGATTCAAAAATGGAACGTCAGGTCGACACGCTGCTGTCGGCGCTGTACGAACAGGGTGCGCTGGCCGGTTCGCGGCCGGAACAGGCGTTCTCGGTACGTGTCATCAGAGTCGTCGATCATGGCGCGGTGCCGGTACTGCGGGTCGGCTTTGCGCTCGACAGGCCGAGCGAGTTCATGGTCTACGAGATCGTGCATGGCGCGCGCTCCAGTTCGATCAGATCGCTGGCGGGTCTGGAGGTGGGCGAACTGGTTGGCTGACCGGGTCAGCCGCGCCGTAGCCGCCGCCACCGGGCGTGCTGATGCGCAGACGGTCGCCGGCGTGCAGCTGCAGCTCCGCCGTCGCGCCCAGCTCCTGCAGTGAACCGTCGACCCGTACCAGCAGATTGCTGCCCGACCGGCCGGATTCACCTCCACACAGTCCGAAAGGCACGGTCGTGCGTCGATTCGACAGGATGACCGCACGCATCGGCTGCAGAAACCCGATTTCCCGAATCACGCCATCACCACCCCGCCACCGGCCGTTGCCGCCTGATCCGTGGCGTACTTCGAACCGGACCAGCCTGACCGGATATCGCCACTCCAGCACTTCGGGGTCAGTCAGTCGTGAATTGGTCATATGCGTGTGCACGGCACTGGCGCCATCGAATCCCGGGCCCGCACCCGCGCCGCCGCACAGTGTTTCGTAATACTGATGATGCGCATCGCCGAATGTCAGATTGTTCATCGTGCCCTGCGAGGCGGCACATGCGCCAAGCGCCGCGAGCAGCGCGTCGGTGATGCACTGCGAGGTCTCCACGTTGCCGGCCACGACCGCGGCCGGCCATGCCGGATGCACGAGGGTGTTCTCCGGAAGTACGATCCGCAGCGGCTTGAGGCACCCTGCATTGAGCGGAATCGATTCGCTGATCAGCGTGCGGAAAACATACAGCACGGCTGCGCGCGCGATTGATGCCGGCGCGTTGAAATTGCGTGGTGACTGCGGCCCGGTGCCGGTGAAGTTGATGATGGCCGTGCCCTGTTCCGGGCGGGTGAGAATGCTCACCGAGATCCGTTCGCCGCCGTCCATCGTGACACTGTGGCTGCCGTTGCCGAGTCGACCAATCGCGTGTCGCACGCACTGTTCGGCATTGTCCTTGATGTGGCGCATGTAGGCCTGCACCACCGTGAGACCGAATCGACCGACCATGCGTTCGAGTTCGCTGACACCGCGTGCATTGGCTGCAATCTGTGCCTTGATGTCTGCAATGTTCTGGTCGGGGTTGCGTGCCGGATGAGGATTGCAGGTCAGCCGATCGCGGATTTCACGTTCGGCCAGTCGTTCATCACGTACGATGCGCAGGTTTTCGAACAACACGCCTTCTTCCTCGATGTGGCGGCTCGCGGCCGGCATGGAACCGGGAGTGATGCCGCCGATGTCGGCGTGATGGGCGCGGCATGCAACCGTAAAGCGCAGCGCTCGGCCCTGCTCATCGAAGACCGGTGTGACCACCGTGACATCGGGCAGATGGGTGCCGCCACTGTAAGGTGCATTCATCAGATAGACATCGCCCGGTCGCATGTCGCCCGCATTCGCTCGCAGGATGTGCTGCACGCTGTCGCCCATCGAGCCCAGATGTACCGGCACGTGTGGCGCGTTGGCGATCAGTTCTCCTTCCGCATCGAACAGGGCGCAGGAGAAGTCCAGACGTTCCTTGATGTTGACCGAATAGGCGGTGTTCTCCAGCACCGCACCCATCTGTTCTGCGATATGCACGAACAGATTGTTGAACACCTCCAGCATGACCGGGTCGCAGTCCGCATCCAGCTGCTCATGGTTGGCTGCCGGCCGCGGGCGTTGCAGCAGCAGGTGTCGATGCGCGTTCACCGTTGCCTGCCAGCCCGGTTCCAGCACTGTGGTTGCATTCGTTTCCACGATCAGCGCAGGGCCGGCAATGACGGCGCCGGGTGACAGGCGCTCGCGCTCGAACACCGGGGTACGGTGCCACGCGTCTGCGAACCAGATCTCTCTGTGGTCGGCGACGGCAGGCGTGTGTGCGGTGCAGGTCTGCGTTGGCTCTTCCGGCTTGGCGATGCTGGCTACGGCTTCCAGTTCGATGGATTCGACAATCAGAGTGGCATCGGCTGCCGAGAATCCGAAGTGCAATCGATGCGCGGCGGCGAAAGCGCCGCGCAGTTCGGTCAGGGTGCTGCTGTTCGTCCATTCCACCGTGAGGGAGGTATCCGAGTCGCCGGCCTTCACTCGCAGGCGCCGCAGACAGCCGACATCGGCAGCAGGGCCATGGCGGTCGCCCAGTTCAAGACGGGCCTGCTGTTCCAGCGCGGCGAACCGCTGGCCGCAATCCTGCAGCCACTCGTCTGTGAGTGGTGCCTCCACCGCCGACTGGCGCAGACAGCGAAGATCGGCGATACCCATGCCATAGGCCGACAGCAGGCTCGCCAGCGGATGGATCAGCACCGAGCGTATGCCCAGTGCGTCAGCAACCTGGCAGGCATGCTGTCCACCGGCGCCACCGAAACAGACGAGCGCAAACGTCGTGACGTCATGCCCCCGCTGTATCGAAATCGTCTTGATTGCGTTGGCCATTTTCTCAACGGCGATGCGCAGGAAGCCGGCCGCCAGCCGTGGCGTGGACACCGGTTCACCGGCTGCCGCCACCTCCGCGGCCAGGCTGTCGAAAGCCGACTTCACGACGTCGGCATCCAGTGGCGATGTGGCATCCGCTCCGAACACGCACGGAAAGCGGTCCGCCTGCAGGCGTCCCAGGAGCAGGTTCGCGTCGGTCACGGTGAGCGGGCCGCCGTTGCGGTAGCATGCCGGCCCAGGACTGGCACCGGCCGATTCCGGTCCCACCTGCAGGCGGCCGGATTCGAACTTCAGGATTGAACCGCCGCCAGCCGCCACGGTATGGATGCGCATCATCGGCGCACTGATCCGGACGCCGCTGATCACCGACTCGCTGCTGCGTTCGAGTCGGCCCTGGTACAGCGCCACATCGGTCGAAGTGCCGCCCATGTCGAAGCCGATCACGTCGGCAAGTCCGGCTCCCGCGGCGGCGGCGGCCATGCCGACGACTCCGGCCGCCGGGCCCGACAGCAGACTGTCCTTGCCGCAAAACGCGTCGGCGTGCACAAGTCCGCCATGACTTTGCATGAACAGCAGCGATGCGTCACCGAGCATGTCTTCAAGGCCTTCGCGCAGGCGACGGATGTAGCGATCCAGTACCGGCGACAGGTAGGCGTCGACGAGCGTTGTATGGCCGCGTGGCACGAGTTTCATCAGCGGACTCACCTGATGAGACACCGAGATCTGCTCGAAGCCGATAGTGCTGGCGATGGCCAGCGCACGCCGTTCGTGATCGGGGAAGCGATAACCGTGCAGAAAGGCAATCGCGATGCTGCGGATTCCCCCGGCGAAGACGGTTGTGAGCTTCCCGCGCAGTCCGGTCTCGTCCAGTGCCGTGACGACGTTGCCATCCGCGGCCATCCTTTCGTCGGCTTCCACCACATCGGTGTACAGCATTTTGGGCAGACGGATATCGAGCGCGAAGATGTCGGGGCGGTTCTGGGTGCCGATGCGCAGCACATCGCGCAGCCCGGCAGTCGTCACCAGCACGGTGGGCTCACCTTTGCGTTCCAGCAGGGCGTTGGTGGCCACCGTCGTGCCCATCTTTACCGCATCGATTTGACGCATGTGGCGAGGCTGGTCGGCGAGCATGCGGCGAATGCCTTCGGAAGCGGCATCGTGGTATTGCGCCGGGTTGTCGGACAGCAGCTTCAGCGTGCTGAGCGTGCCGTCCGGTGACCGCGCAATGATGTCGGTAAACGTGCCGCCGCGATCGATCCAGAATTGCCAGCCTTGCGTGTCCATAGCGGCGCAATGATCGCAGAAGCGGCGCCTGCTGTGTGCGAGGATGCCGCCGGCGCGGCGCGCCCGCGGCATCGTCTGTGGTTGCAGTTCACTGCGCGAGGTCACACACTCGGCAGCCCCGTCAGCCGTCAGCCGTCAGCCGTCAGCCGTCAGCCGTCAGCCGTCAGCCGTCGGACGATGAATGGCGTGCCATGGCGCGGCATGGCACGGTGCGGAAGCCCGCGTCGCACCGCGGGGGCTGTATTTCCGGGCACTAATCGTGCCCCTCGTGATCGAATCGCAGCAGATCCGGAGAATGGCAGGCCGGGTCGCGAGTGGTCAGACCCGATGCGGCACGTCCGCCGGTATCGGGAAAGCCTGGTTCGGAAACATAAGCGGTGGCCAGTGCGCCACCAGAAACTTGCTTGCGTGTGATGCCCGGCACGGCCGGGGTCGCTCGACTGTGGAGTCGATAGTTGGGGGGACTGACAGCGCGTCTGCTGAATTTCAGGCGCGGCGAGCTGCCACTGGCGCTGCTCGCCGCCCTGTTCTATTTCTTCGTGCTCTGCGCGTATTTCTTGCTGCGTCCGGTTCGCGAGGCCATGGGCGTTTCGCGGGGCATGGATGACCTGCGCTGGCTGTTCATCGCCAGTGGCCTGGCCTCACTGGCGCTGGTGCTGGTTTTCGGCGGTATGGTCAGTCGCTGGGATCGACGCCGTTTCCTCACCTGCGGCTACCTGTTCGTGGTGGCGTGCCTGATCGTGTTCGCGGTTCTGCTGATCATCGATGCAATGGGCAGCGGCGGGCTGGTCGGCAGCAATGCCGGTACCACTTTCGCGCTCGTGGTCGGCTATTCGTTCTACATCTGGCTGAGCGTCATCAACCTGTTTGTGAATACGCTGTTCTGGGCGCTGATGGTGGACCTTTTCACCACCGACCAGGGCAAACGCATGTTTGCGTTCATTGGCATCGGCGGAACCCTCGGCGCTATTGCGGGCGGATCCGTGGCGACGCTGGCTGGGGGTGCCAGCGAGTCGGTCTATCTAGCGCCCACCCTGATGCTGACAGGCGCGGGGCTGTTTGCGGCCGCCATCGTTGCGATGCTGTGCCTGGAACGCAAGTTGTCGGTCCTGAGTCCGGCGAACGGCGCGCCGGTCGATGCGCCGGCCACGAATGGTGTCGGAGAGCCTCTGGGCGGTGCATATGCCGATGGCCTGAAGGCCGTCGCGGGGTCGCGCTACCTGGCCGGCATAGCCGGCTACATCGTGCTGATGGCGATCGCGAACACGATGATCTACTTCACGGTGGCCCAGGTGGTGCTGGAGCGGACCGATGTTTTCAGTGCCCGCGTGGGCAGTTTCGCTCAGTTCGATCTCTTGGCGCAGCTCGCCACGCTGATCACACAGGTGTTCATCACCACGCGGCTGATTCGCAGTCTGGGCGTCGGCTGGACCCTGACTTTGCTGCCGCTGGTGACGGTGACTGGTTTTGCGGTCCTGGCGATATGGCCGCTGTACGGCGTGCTGGCCATCTTCCAGGCCGTGCATCGCGCCACCCGATATGCGATATCACGACCCGCCCGGGAGACGTTGTTCAGCGTGGTGACACCGGCGCAGAAATACAAGGCCAAGTCGCTGATCGACGTGTTCGTCTATCGCGGTGGAGATATCGCCGGCGCCCTGCTGAACGGCCTGATGCGGGCATCGGGCCTGTCGCTGGTCGGGCTGGCTGTCGCAGTGCTGCCACTGGCGGCGCTGTGGGGCGTGCTGTCGCTGGCGCTGGGCAGGGCCCAGCAGCGGCGTGACACCTCGGCGACGGGCGCGGCGGAGGTGAGTGCGTCGTTCCTGCCGGATGCGTCGCTGCCGATCGGGAAGGCCGGACGGCGCCGGTCGCGCACCGCCGCTGATCAGCGGTAACCCAGCAGTCTGCGCAGTCCGCGCAGTGCCGGCAGCTTCTCGGTGATGACGAAGGTCGGAATCGCTTTCAGGTAGGCGCCGTATCGGCCCTTCGATTCGAAACGGGTTCTGAAACCCGAGCGCGAGAAGGTGGTCAGCAGGCTGGGCACGATGCCGCCACCGATGTAGACCCCGCCTCGCGCACCGACAGTCAATGCGAGATCCGATGCCACCGTGCCCAGGATATCGAAGAACATCGCGACCGCCTTCAGTGCCAGCGGGTCTCCCTGTGCCGCCAGTGTCGTGACCTCGAGTGGTGTCGGCCGGGTGGACGGCGTACGTCCGTCCAGCTGACTGAGGGCATCATGCAGGTTGACGAGACCGGGACCGGACAGGACGCGTTCCGCGGAACAGTGCCCGAACTGCTGGCGAAGCAGCGTGATGACCCTGTCTTCGTCCTCGTTCGCGGCTGCCAGCGTGACGTGGCCACCCTCGCCACTGGCGAGCGCCCATGTGTCGGCAGTGGGAACCAGGCTCGCCACACCAAGGCCCGAGCCCGGGCCCAGTGCAGCCAGCGTCGATCGCGAGATTTCCGCGCCGCCACCAACCTGTTGCCGGTCACTGGTGGAAATGTCCGGCAGCGCCCAGGCCACGGCGCTGAAATCGTTGACCACCATCAGTCGTGACAGATCGAACCGGTCGCGCAACTGAAGCTGTGAGAACCGCCAGTCGATGTTCGTCATCCGCACCTCGTCGCCGACGATGGGCGCGGCAATCGCCAGCGCGGCGCGGCGCGGCCGGTCGCTGGCGCGCCGGTGGTCCAGATAGATGCTGAGCAGCCCCTCCACGCCGGTGAAGTCGACGTTGCGAAACACCTCGGCCGCCAGCATGCGTCCCCGGTCGTCCAGCAGGGCGCATCGTGAATTGGTTGCGCCGATGTCAGCAATAAGATCCATGAAGGGCTGTTGCGGGTGGTCAGGCGTTGAGGTCGGGAATGCGATCGCTCTCCAGGTGAGCAATCATGTCCTTGATCATCAGCCTGCGCTTCTTCAGGCGGCGCAGCATGATCTGATCCACCTGCGGATCACTGGCGAGTCTGTTGATCACGTGGTCCAGATCCTGATGTTCGATGCGCAGCTGCTTCAGCCGCTCGACGTTCCGGAAGGTCTCTGTATCGATGTTCCGGTCCATGGGTCAGTTTCGCAAAGGCTCCAGCCAGTCGCGGCTCCGGTCGCCGTACGCAAAAAAGTGCGGATTGAGTATCTCGCGTTTGGTGTTGTACCGCAGCGGCCGTCCCGCGTCGTCCATCATAACTCCGCCGGCACATTCCAGCACAGCCTGAGCGGCCGCCGTATCCCATTCGCTGGTCGGACCCAGTCGCGGATAGATGTCGGCGCGACCTTCGGCCACCAGGCAGATCTTCAGCGAGCTGCCCATGGACACGATCTCGTGCGGTCCGATGCGCTCCAGGTAGCCGGCCAGCGCGGTGCCGGCATGACTGCGGCTGCCGACAACACGCACCGGTTCGGGTGCGCTGCGGCGCACGGCTATGGCGCGCGCCGGTGAGTCGGCGTTCCGGGCGAACGCACCGATGCCGCGGGCGCCGTAGTAACACACGCCCGTCGCGGGCGCGAGCACCACGCCGAGGATTGCTTCGTGGCCGTCGATCAGGGCAATGTTCACGGTGAATTCACCGTTGCGCTTGATGAACTCCCTGGTGCCGTCCAGCGGGTCGATCAGCCAGTAGCGCGGCCAGTCCAGCCGCGTCGTGTCCTGCGGGTCGAAGGTCTCTTCGGATAGAACCGGTGTCCGTGGATCGATGCGCGCAAGGCCGGCGCTGATCACCCGGTCCGCCGCCCGGTCGGCCTCGGTCAGCGGTGAGCTGTCGTCCTTGAATTCAACCGCAAAGTCCTTTGCGTACACAGCGAGAATCGCGTCGCCCGCTTCGCCGGCCACGGCCAGTACCTGATCCAGAAGGTGGGAGTCGATCGGCTGTGTCATTCGTGCATCTCCGGTAGCATGATAGTCGGGTCAGGCAGCTGATTGCCTGCGCCGGACAGACAGGACGGTTTGTGTGCCATGAGTGTGTGCCATGAGAATGAGTGACAGCTCGCCAGGTTGCCCGGGCACGGCGTCCGTGGTCGTCGACTGGGAGCACATCGATACGGTGCTGGTCGACATGGATGGCACGCTGCTGGATCTGGCCTTCGACAATTTCTTCTGGCGGCATCTCGTGCCGGCCTGCTATGCCAGCGTTTCGGGGCTGACGATCGACCAGGCGGTGGCGGCGGTCATGCAGCGTTCGCGCCGGCTGAGCGGTCAGCTCGAGTGGTATTGCCTTGATCACTGGGGGGAGGCGTTGGGTATGGATCTGGCCCTGCTCAAGCATTCGCAGAGCGACCGCATCCGCTATCTTCCGGGTGCGCGCGAGTTCCTCCAGTCGGTGCGCGCACGTGGCAAGGTGCTGAAAATCGTCACCAACGCGCATCGGGCCGCGGTTGCGGTCAAGGTCGCGCGGACCGGGCTCGACGTCCTGGTCGACGAGGTGATCTCCTCTCATGACTACCGGGTGCCGAAGGAAAGCAGCGCCTTCTGGCAGCGACTCTGCGAACACCATCCGCTGAACCCCGAACGCACGATGCTGATCGAGGACAGCATCGCGGTGCTCGAGGCGGCCCGCGCTTTCGGCATCGGCCACACCTTTGCAATTGCACGGCCCGATTCGCAGCTGCCTGGCAATCGTATCGGCGGCTTTGCGGCAGTCGAGCACATCGGCGAGCTGATATGAGGCGGCAGGCTTACTCAGGCGCGATGGCGCCGACGGTTGCGCGATGCGCCGCCGGCGTTGCCGGAGCTGCCACCGGAGCGCCCCCCGCCTGATCGCGGCGGCCCGCCGGGCCGCGGACCACGCTTGCGGGCAGGTGCGCGGCTGATCTGTTGCATGTCTTCGGCGGCCACCGCTTCCACGGGGATTTTGCGGCCGATATAGGCTTCGATGTCCGGCAGTGTCACCACGTATTCCTCGCAGCCGAAGCTGATGGCATCGCCGCTGGCGCCGGCGCGCGCGGTGCGACCGATGCGATGCACATAGTCTTCCGGGTCCTGCGGCAGGTCGAAATTGAACACGTGGCTGACGTCTTCCACATGCAGTCCACGGGAAGCCACATCGGTGGCTATCAGCACCGGCAGATCACCGGACTGGAAGTCCCGCAGCATGCTCAGCCGCTTGCGTTGCGGCACATCGCCGGACAGCGCCGCCGCCTTGATGTCGTTGGCGTTGAGCTCATCCTGAAGTCGCTCGGCGGCGCGCCGCGTATTGACGAACACCATCGTTCGCTGTGCGTCCATTCGGCGCAGCAGTGTGATCAGCAGCGGCACCTTTTCGTCGTTGGACGGAAAATAGATGCACTGACGGATCCGTTCGACCGTCATCTTCTCAGGTTCTATGCGCACCAGCTCGGGCTCGTTCATGTGCTCGTAGGCCAGCTCGAGTACGCGATGCGAAAGCGTTGCCGAGAACAGCATGTTGAGCCGTCGGTCGCGGCGCGGCATGCGCCGCAGCAGATAGCGGATGTCCTTGATGAATCCCAGATCGAACATGCGGTCCGCTTCGTCCAGCACCAGGACGTTCAGGCGGTCGAAGCTGAAGACGCCCTGCTTGAAGTAGTCGATGATGCGACCTGGTGTGCCGATCAGCACATCCAGACCTTCTTCCAGTGCGCGACGCTGCTTGTCATAGTCGGTGCCGCCGTAGGCAAGTCCGAGCCGGAACGGCAGGTGTGCACCGAGGACCACGGCGTCGTTGTAGATCTGTACGGCCAGTTCGCGCGTTGGTGCAAGCACCAGGGCGCGGGGCCCATGTCTGCTGTTCGGTTCGGCGGTGTTCTGCAGACGATGGAACAGTGCCAGCAGGAAGGCCGCGGTCTTGCCGGTGCCGGTCTGAGCCTGGCCGGCCACATCGCGACCCTGCAGTGCGATCGGCAGGGTGCTCTTCTGGATCGGGGTGCACAACGTGAAGCCCACGTCACGAATGCCGCTCATCAGCGGTTCGGACAGCGGCAGATCGGTAAACTTCAGGTCGCTGAGATGGGCGCCCGGTTCAGGTTCTTTAGAGGTATTGGTATCTGACACTTGCAAATTTCATGGTTGGCGGTCCAAAATAGGCCATTGAGCAGGGTACTCACCCGCGCAGACTTCCACAGAACTCCCGCGAGCCTCACAAGGAAGCGACCAGCAGCGACATTGTGCCTGACCCGCCGGGCACCGTCACCTGCGGAGTTTCCCCTACAGTCAGTCACTTGAGACATGGCCGGCAGGGGCAGGTCCAGAAATACGGCAGGTCCGGCCCTGGGGGTCCGGTTATTCGGGGTAGTGGCCGGGGGGTCAGAGTATCCAAGCCTGGAATATCCAAGGATGAGCTACGTGACTGATCAGATCGTACACACCACCGATTCCACTTTTGAATCCGACGTAATCAAGGCCGACAAGCCTGTTCTGCTCGACTTCTGGGCAGAATGGTGCGGCCCATGCAAGATGATCGCGCCGGTGCTGGATGACATCGCCGAACGATTCAAGGATCGTCTGCGTGTCGCCAAACTCAATATCGACGAAAACCCGCAGACGCCGCCGAAGTACAACATCCGCGGCATCCCGACACTGTTGCTGTTCAACAACGGCTCCGTCGTCGCGCAGCAGGTCGGGGCCGTCTCCCGGGCCCAGCTCGAAACGTTCCTGTCCACACATCTGGACCGGTCCGCGAACAACGGTTCCGGTGTCTGAACAGGCGCCGGCAGGAATTTTTGATGACTTCTGGTAGACACCTGTGAGGGGATTCTTGGGTAATTCAGCACGCACGCGTTCCAAGAATGGTCCGCGTCAGCAGCCACGTGAAGGCGGTAACGGCAAGCGTTCCTCACGGCGTAAGAAACCAGGACGAGAGGAGTATCCGGACGATGAGGATCTTGATGTGATTCCCGCGGCCGAACTCGAGTTGTCCCGGAACGCGATGAACCTGGCCGAACTGAAAATGCGGCCGGCTTCCGAACTGGTCGAGCTCGGCGAGTCCATGGGCCTGGAGAACCTGGCCCGCTCCCGCAAGCAGGACATCATCTTCTCCATCCTGAAGGCGCACGCCAGAAACGGAGAAAACATATTCGGCGAAGGCGTACTGGAAATCCTTCAGGATGGCTTCGGTTTCCTGCGCTCGTCGGACAGTTCATACCTTGCCGGTCCCGACGACATCTACGTCTCTCCAAGTCAGATCCGTCGCTTCAATCTGCGCACCGGTGACACGGTGTCCGGCCTGATCCGTCCGCCCAAGGACGGGGAACGCTACTTCGCGCTGCTCAAGGTCGGCCAGATCAACCATGAAGCGCCGGAAAACGCCAAGAGCAAGGTGCTCTTCGAGAACCTCACGCCGCTGTTCCCCAAGGAAAGGCTGAAGCTGGAGCAGGGTAACGGCAGCACCGAAGATCTCACGGCGCGCATCATCGACATGGTCGCGCCCATCGGTAAGGGTCAGCGCGGACTGATCGTTTCGCCACCGAAAGCTGGTAAGACCATGCTGCTGCAGAACATAGCGGCAGCCATTGCTTCGAACCATCCGGACTGCATGCTGATCGTGCTGCTGATCGACGAGCGGCCCGAAGAAGTCACCGAGATGGAGCGCACCGTGCGCGGCGAGGTGGTTTCCAGCACCTTCGACGAACCGGCCACGCGCCATGTGCAGGTTGCCGAGATGGTCATCGAGAAGGCCAAGCGGCTTACCGAGCACAAGCACGATGTCGTCATCCTGCTCGATTCGATCACCCGGCTTGCACGTGCGTACAACACCGTCGTGCCGTCATCGGGCAAGGTGCTCACGGGCGGTGTGGATGCGAATGCGCTGCAGCGTCCGAAACGCTTCTTTGGCGCCGCACGCAATATCGAGGAGGGCGGCAGCCTGACGATCATCGCCACGGCGCTGGTCGATACCGGCTCCAAGATGGACGATGTGATCTTCGAGGAGTTCAAGGGCACCGGCAATATGGAAATCCACCTGGATCGCCGCATAGCCGAGAAGCGCGTCTTCCCGTCCATCAACATCAACCGCTCCGGGACCCGCAAGGAAGAGCTGCTGACGTCGCCGGACGAGCTGCAGAAAATGTGGGTGTTGCGCAAGGTTCTGCATTCCATGGATGAACTGGCCGCCATTGAATTCCTGCTCAGCAAGATGCAGGACACCAAAACCAATGCCGATTTCTTCGAGGCGATGAAGCGCTGAGGCAAAAGCGCTGACGCAGGACGCGTTGCGAATAACGGCCCGCCGGCTGTCCGCCGGCGGAGCGTCGGTCCGCTTCAGAACCTGAGGCGGGTCTCAGATGCGGGACCGGGTCGAAGTTTCAGGTCTGCCGCCCACTGTCCGGACCGGTCTGTCCGCCCTTTTCGCGGGCGAGTTCCCGGGCGAGCGCCCGATGACCGATATCACGGCGGTAGAACATTCCATCCCAGCTGATGCCGGTGATCGACCGGTACACCCGGCTGCGGGCGTCGCCGACCGTATCACCCAGGCCGACGGCGCACAGCACTCTGCCGCCATCGGTCACAACCCGTCCCTGTCCGTCCTGGCGTGTGCCGGCGTGGAATACCTTCACTGACGGATCACTGATGGCTGTGAGCCCACGGATCTCGTCGCCCCTGCGACAGACGCCGGGATAGCCGCCACTTGCGAGTACGACGCCAATCGCCGCCCGGGTATCCCATTCAACGGTGACCGAACGCAGCTTGCCTTTCGTGCCGGCCAGCAGCAGCAACGCCAGATCGGACTTGAGCCGGCACAGGATGGGTTGTGTCTCCGGGTCGCCCAGCCGACAGTTGAATTCCACCACGCTGGGATTGCCCTGAGCATCGATCATCAGGCCCGCATAGAGAAATCCGCGGTACGGGATTCCATCGCTGGCCAGGCCCCTGACGGTCGGGATCATGATGTCGTCCATCACGCGCCGGTGCACGGCGTCCGTGACCACGGGCGCGGGAGAATAGGCGCCCATGCCGCCGGTGTTGGGTCCCCGGTCGCCTTCGTCGCGGGCCTTGTGGTCCTGCGAACTGGCCAGCGGCAGGATGTCCGTACCATCGACCAGCGCGATGAAGCTCGCTTCCTCACCGTCCAGAAACGCTTCGATCACGACCTCGGCACCGGCATCGCCGAAGGTGCCGGCCTCGAGGATATCGCGCAGTGCGCGCTCCGCTTCCGCCGCCGTTGCCGCGACGGTCACGCCCTTGCCGGCTGCCAGGCCGTCCGCCTTGATGACGATCGGAGTGCCGTTGGCGCGCACGTAGTCCAGCGCCGGTTGCAGGCTGTCGAATCGTGCGTAGGCGGCGGTCGGTATGCCATGACGCGTCAGGAACTCCTTCGCGAACGCCTTGGAGCCTTCCAGTCTTGCTGCTGCCGCAACCGGACCGAAGCAGGCCAGCCCATGTGCCTGGAAGCGGTCGACTATGCCGGCGACCAGCGGCTGCTCGGGGCCGACAACGGTGAGATCCACGGCCTCCCGCAGCGCCAGTGCGATCAGCGCGTCCATGTCCGTGGCCGTCACGGCGACGTTGCGCACCCGCGATTCGGTCGCGGTACCGGCATTGCCCGGTGCCACGATGACTTCGTCGACGAGGGGCGATGCCGCCAGCCGCCAGGCCAGGGCGTGCTCGCGCCCACCGCTGCCGACAATCAGAATCTTGATGGGATCCTCGTGCACGTTACGCTGCCGTTGCGGTGTCAGTGTCGAAAGTGTCGCATGCCGGTGAACACCATTGCCATGTCGTGCTCATCGGCGGCCCTGATGACCTCTTCGTCGCGAAGCGAACCACCGGGCTGGATGACGGCGCGGATGCCATGTTCAGCGGCGGTATCCAGGCCATCGCGAAATGGAAAGAAGGCATCCGATGCCATGACGCAGCCGGTCAGCGAAATCCCTTCGTCGGCCGCCTTGAGCGCGGCAATACGTGAGCTCACTACGCGGCTCATCTGGCCGGCGCCGATACCCAGTGTTCTGCCACCGCCGGCATAGACGATGGCATTGGACTTGACATACTTCGCGAGGATCCAGGCGAACCGGAGATCGGCGAGTTCCTGTTGCGTGGGTGCGCGACGGGTGACGGTGCGCACAGTGACCTGATCCAGGCTGCCGGTATCGGCGTCCTGTACCAGAACCCCTCCGGCGATGCTGCGCAGGAGGGGTTCTCTGCCGGGTGCGGCTCGGGCGTCGACTTCCAGAATCCGGATGCCAGGCTTGGTTGCGAAGGCCTCCAGGGCATGGTGCGAAAAGCCTGGCGCCACGATCACCTCCGCGAACTGCCGCTCGACAATCGCCTGTGCGGCGTCGCCCTCGACCGACCGGTTGAATGCAATCACACCGCCAAACGCCGAGGTCGGGTCGGTGCTGCAGGCGCTCAGGTAGGCGGCGCGTCCCGAGTCGGCAACCGCAGCGCCACAGGGATTACCATGCTTCACGATTACCACGGCGGTGCCATCCAGTGCACGCGCGCATTCCAGCGCGGCATCGGCATCGGCGTAGTTATTGTAGGACAAGGGTTTACCCTGATGCTGCCGCGCCGCCGGCAGCGACCCGGCGATGTCGCCGGGCAGGCGGTATACGGCGCCCTGCTGATGCGGGTTTTCGCCATAGCGCAGCGATTCACCGCCGGTAAGCGTAATGGTCAGACGCGGCGGAAAGGGCGAACTGCCGCGCCCACTGCCGGATGGTGCCGACTCAGTGTCCGCGGTCGCCGACAGATAAGCGCTGATCGCGGCGTCGTAGGACGATGTATGAGCGTAGGCGCTGGCGGCAAGCCTGCGTCGCGTGACGGCATCCGGACCGCCGTGTTCCAGGGCGGCAAGCACGGCGGGATAGTCGCCGCTGTCGACGATGACGGTGACGCGGTCGTGATTCTTGGCTGCGGCGCGAATCATGGCCGGGCCGCCCACATCGATGTTCTCGATGGCGTCGGCCAGTGTGGCATCCGGATTGGCGATGGTTTTCCGAAACGGGTAGAGATTCACGGCGATGACGTCGATCGGCCGGATTCCATGCTCGGCCAGCGCATCATCGTCCACGTCGCGGCGTGCCAGCAGGGCGCCGTGCACGGCCGGATGCAGCGTCTTGACCCGGCCATCCATCATTTCCGGAAAACCTGTGAGGTCGGATACGCCGATGACTTCGAGGCCGGCCTCCCGCAGGATTCGTGCGGTGCCACCGGTGGATACGAGTTCGAATCCCAGGCGCACCAGTCCCCGAGCGAATTCAGTCAGGCCGGTCTTGTCGGAGACGCTCAGCAGGGCGCGTCGGCGGGTGCTCATGTGCGGTTCACTCGTGTCCGCTTACTCGTCGTTGAGTGCGTACGTTTTGATCTTGCGACGCAGCGTACCGCGATTGATGCCGAGAATCTCGGCCGCTTCGCTCTGGTTGCCTCCGGTGTAGCCCAGCACTGCACGAAACAGTGGCTTCTCCACTTCGCCCATCACCAGCTGATAGAGATCACAGGGTCTGTGTCCGTTCAGGCTCGCGAAGTAGCTGCGCAACGCGTCATCAGTGAGCTTGCTCAAAGGTTTGTTGCGCAGGCCGACCAGGTTGGATTCGGGAGCGGTGCTTCTGCTCTCTCTCTTTCGACTGACCGTTTTTGTATTGCCTGATGTTCGCTTTCTGCTCGACTTCGCAGCCACTGCGTTGCCCCCTCGAACGCGCGTTCAGAGTGTGCTGATTTGTGAAAGTCAAGACGATTCACTGCCGTGAAGTTGCGTCTGCAACCTGTTGGATCACCCGTGTGACCAGCTTTGGAATCGGCGGGCGACGAAACGTGAAGCGGTGCCGTCCCCGTGCACCTATGCCATCGACGTCGCTGACTTTGCGGCGCAGATGATAGCACGAAAGAATCGGGGTCATTCACCGCCAATCGGGTGAAGTCGGTTGAGTGCAGACTGACGGCGTTCGCGGCTTAACGGAATACTTCGTCGGTGGCGCAGCGCAGTCCGCCCTGTGCGGCATCGACGCAGACATCGAGTTCGAAACCGTACGCATCTTCGCCAGGGTCCACGACCCGCAGTCGCGCTCTGGCGGTTTGTCCGGGTTGCATCGATGCGCCAACTTCCACTGCATCCAGGTATTCCGTGGGGCGAAACACCCGGCTGCCTACCGGCATATCCCAGCGATCCTTGAGTTTCAGACGCACATAGGGAAACGGTTGCGGGTTGGGGCCGCGGTTCTGGATGCGCGCGGTGATGTTGAGGCTCGACTGTACCTGTTCGTCTGCCTCGGCGCTCGCCACCCACTCCATGATCTGGTACTGCGCAAGATCCCAGCTGGGCACGATGTTCATGCCAAGGCGCGAGTAGCTGTCATTGAGCAGGTCACCCAGTGCGGGATGCGTTGCCAGGTCTGATCTGTAGTGATGCAGGATCTGCACGGCCAGCGCGACGATGGCCACCGCAACCGCCACTGTCCACCAGCGTGACGCCTGCATCTGGGGAGTGCGCTCGGCAAGCCACGTCGGGCGCGTCGGTATTTTCGATCCGTCGTCCGGACCATCCAGGACGGCGTCGACCTGCTCGGGTGGTATGGCATCGTCATCATACGCGTCAGTGTCAGCGTCATCGCCCGCGAAACAGGCTTCGCTGGTGATGGCGTCGGTGTCACCAGGGCCGCTGTGGTCAGCGCCGTCGTCCACGGCCGTGTCGTCATCCCGTTGGTCAGCGCCGCGCTGCTGGCGACGAATGTCGGCAATGACGCTGGCTACCGACGAGTGATCCGCGAACGGCGACTGTGCGTCTTTCTGCGGTGGGCGCGCTTCCGGTGCCCTGTCCCGGCCGGCGTCATGACGATGCGGCGTGTCGTCCGAATCGTCCGGCGAAGCGTCGCCGCGTTCGGATTCAGGCGATGCGTCGCCGCGCACGGATTCAGGCTCCGATTCACGTCCGAGCGCTGGTTCGGGCGCTGGTTCGAACGCTGGGTCCGGCGACTGGTCCTCGGCTTCGGCGAATGCGTCGGCGGCAAACTGAAATTCGTCAGTGCGCGCCAGCGGATCCTCCGTGGCCGCCTCCACCGGTTCCGGGAATGCATCCGCCGTCGCGCCGGTATCCGTGTCAGTGTCCGCAACAGGACCCGCCCCGCCATCCGCCCCGCCATCCGCTTCGGCTTCCGCTTCCGCTTCGGTATCAGCCGCGGCCTCGGACTGCGTGGCGGAGGATTCGCCTCCTTCCCCGGCCGCCGGCAGTTCACTGAGTGCTTCGCGCGCATCGAACACCTCGGAGCAGCGTCCGCAGCGAACCTGCCCGTCGGCCGCTTCCAGTGCCTGAACAGTGATTCGGAACGTTGTGCGGCAGCCGGGACAGCGCGTCAATAGCATGTCGGCATCCTGCGCGATAACAGGTCAGTGAACGATCAAGGCAGCGATTGTGCCTCGAACAGCACCCATTCGTCCCGCGCAACGCGGTTGACTGGTCGGAACCATGGTTGATAGGCCTCTTCCAGCGCAGCCAGCTGCGTCTCGAGTACGCCGCTGAGCACGACACGCCCGCCCGGCTGCAGCCAGGCGGCGAATGAACCGGCCAGCTCCATCAGAGGACGGGCGAGTATGTTGGCGATGATCAGATCCGGCGGCGGAATGTCCGCCAGCACTGCGGCAAGCTCTTCCGGCGCGCCTGTCCACAGATCGGCCTGGCGATTGTTCAGGCGCGCATTGTCGCGTGTGGCGATCAGCGCCTGCGGCTCGTTGTCGACGGCCAGCACGTGCCGTGCGCCCAGCGCCAGCGCAGCCAGCGCGAGCACGCCGGAACCGCAGCCATAGTCGATCACGCGGCTGCCCGGCGTCAGGTGCGTATCCAGCCACTCAAGGCAAAGCGCGGTCGTGGGATGCGCGCCGGTGCCGAAGGCGAGACCCATGCCAAGCCTCACAGATATGCCGGCGTCAGGGAAGTCCTGATCGGCCGCAACCACCGTGAGCCGTTGTCCGAAACGCCGTGCCGCCACGGGTTCGGGATGGGGAGAGAGCTCGTGCGCTTCGAGCAGGCGGGTCGACAGATGCGATGCCTCCGGAAAGTGTTCACGCAGCGCATGCAGCAGCGGTTCAGCGTCGAAGGTTGCGTCGAACAGCGCGCTGACGCGCACCTGCGCCCAAAGCGGCGTCTGTCCGGGTGCGGGCTCCAGCACTGCGTCATCGCCGGCGTCGCGCAGCGACAGCACCTCAGCACCCGCCAGTTCCAGAAGGGCTTCGGCCGCGGGTATCCGCGATGCGCTCAGTTGCAGCTGAAGTTCGCGTCGCCGCACTGTGGTTGAATCCGGGGTCGACGGGGAGCTATTTCAGTCCCAGCCGATTCTCCAGATAGTGAATGTCGGTGCCGCCGTTCTTGAATGCGGTGTGCTGGAATATTTCCTCGTGCAGCGGCACGTTGGTGTGAATCCCGTCGACGACGATCTCACCCAGTGCGGTGAACATGCGTGCAATGGCCGACTGGCGATCCTCGCCGTGCGCGATGATTTTCGCGATCAGCGAATCGTAGTACGGCGGCACCGCGTAGCCGCTGTACAGATGACTGTCGACGCGAATTCCGGGACCGCCCGGCGGATGCCAGAGATTCACCGTGCCTGGTGACGGCATGAAGGTTTTCGGGTCCTCGGCATTGATGCGGCATTCAATGGCGTGTCCCCACCAGCGCACGTCCTTCTGCCTGAACGGCAGCGGCTCGCCGGCGGCAATCAGCAGCTGCATCTTCACGATGTCGATGCCCGTAACCATTTCGGTCACCGGATGCTCAACCTGCACGCGCGCATTCATCTCGATGAAGTAGAACTCGCCATCCTGATACAGAAACTCGAACGTGCCGGCGCCGCGGTAACCGATGGCAAGACAGGCTTCGACACAGCGCTTGCCCATCTTGTCGCGCTGTTCTTTCGTGATGCCGGGCCCGGGGGCTTCCTCGACCACCTTCTGGTGGCGCCGTTGCATGGAGCAGTCGCGTTCGCCCAGATGCACGGCGTTGCCGTGCGTGTCGCACAGCACCTGAAACTCGATGTGTCGCGGTCGTTCGAGAAACTTCTCCATGTACACCTGATCGCTGCCGAAAGCGGACTTCGCCTCGGCCTTGGTGATGGAGACGGCGCTGGAGAGCGCGGCTTCACTGTGCACGACGCGCATGCCGCGACCGCCGCCGCCGGCAGCCGCCTTGATGATGACCGGATAGCCGATCTCGCGGGCGAGCCTTGCGTTTTCTTCCGGATTGTCCGTCAGCGGACCGTCGGAACCTGGTACGCAGGGCACGCCGGCCTTGCGCATGGTGCGGATCGCGGCGACCTTGTCGCCGATGATGCGTGTGGTTTCCGGACGCGGGCCAATGAAGATGAAACCGCTCTCCTCGACGCGCTCGGCGAAGTCGGCGTTTTCGGAAAGAAATCCGTAGCCGGGATGGATGGCCACCGAATCGGTTACTTCCGCGGCCGCGATGATGCCGGGCATGTTGAGGTAACTGGCCTGCGACTGGGGCGGACCGATGCAGACGGTTTCGTCGGCCAGCAGCACATGCTTGAGGTTGGCGTCAGCAGTGGAATGTACCGCCACGGTCTTGATGCCCAGTTCGCGACAGGCGCGATAAACCCTGAGCGCAATCTCGCCGCGGTTGGCGATCAGTACCTTGCCTAGCATGATGATTTCGCCGGCCTACGGTTCAATAACGAACAGCGTCTGGCCGAATTCGACCGGAGAGCCGTTCTCGGCATTGATGCTGACGATACGCCCGGAAATATCCGCCTCTATCTGGTTCATCATCTTCATGGCTTCGATGATGCACAGTACATCGCCGGACTTGACCTGTGAGCCGATCTCCACGAATGCCTTCGCCCCAGGGCTGGGGCTGGAATAGAACGTGCCTACCATCGGCGATGTGACTTCATGGCCGCGCGGCACCGGTGGTGGTGGCGGAGGCGCGGTCTCGGCGGCCGGTGCTGCCGTCGCAGCTGGCGCCATGGCTGGCGCAGCAGCCACGGGCGCTGCCTGTGGATAGCGACTGATTCGCACTGATTCTTCGCCTTCGCGAATCTCGATTTCCGATATGCCGGATTCCTCCAGCAGCTCGATCAGTTTCTTGACCTTGCGTATGTCCATGCCTGTCTCCCGGAAACGGTTGTCGCGCCTGTCACCTGGCCGCCAGATAGCGATCGGCGGCCAGCAGCGCCAGTTCATAGCCTGTAATACCGAAACCGCAGACCGTGCCGATCGCGATGTCGGAGAAATATGAGTGCTGCCGGAACGGCTCGCGTGCCGCGATGTTCGACAGATGCACCTCGATGAACGGAATCGCGACCGCCAGCAGCGCATCGCGCAGCGCTACGCTGGTGTGCGTGAACGCAGCCGGATTGACGATGATCAGGTCGACCGTACCCCGCGCCTCGTGGACGCGTTCCACCAGCGCGTGTTCGGCATTGCTCTGAAACGTGTCGACGCCGTGCCCGAGCCGGCCCGCCTCACGCTGAACCAGGTTCTCGATGTCCTCCAGCGTTGCGGTGCCGTACAGCCCCGGTTCCCGCTGTCCGAGCAGGTTCAGGTTGGGTCCGTTGAGCAGGAGGATTTGCGCCATGGTTCCGGTGTCAGCGAAATGGGCGCCAGTTTAACTCGATTTCGCCGACATTGGCGGCAATCTTGCGAACTTCGCGTCAGCATCCGGCGGTTCGGCCGTGCTCATGGCGTGTGCAGGGCTGACGCCGTGGGAAGGGCGCCAAATGGATTACATCAGGCCTGCGATACGCTGTCTGGCCTGATCCAGGCTGATCCGCCCGGCGCGGCGGTCGTCCAGCACGGCGACCACGTTTTCGAGCTCTTCCGCATGCAGCTCGCCGGTGTACGCACCCAGCAGGTAGCCGTGGTCGTCGGCGAACACCGTGAACGGCATGGCGATGAACTCGGCACCGAAGGCGGCGGCGGCCTCGAAGGCGTCCGCTTCGCCCTGCAGCACCGGGTAGTTGAACTGCATGTCATCGGCGAATGCCAGTACGTCGGGTCTGCGGTCGATCGCGATGCCGATCACGCGCAGCCAGGCATTGTTGTCCTGCACGGTCTTGAGCAGCGGTATCTCGCGCAGACAGGGTGCACACCAGGTGGCCCAGAAATTGATGATCAGCGGCTCGCCATGCCAGTCGTGAAGGGATTGCGGATGGCCATCCAGATTGGCCAGCGAAAAATCCGGCAGCCGTTCAACGATCCTGCCCACTTCCGCTGCCGCTTCCGTGGCACCGCCGGGCTGGCCCGGCGTGATGGTGGCGCGATACGCGATATAACCGGCCACGGTCGCCACGCTGAGCACCAGGGTCATCAGTGTAGGAGCAGTGAACCGATTCTTCATATTGCGGCAACTGTATTCACATGTGTAGCGAACTCGTTCGCACGGACGAACCCGACCAGTGTGAAACCGTCCAGCCTGCGTCCATGCGCATCATAGAACGCAATCGTCGGAGGACCGAAGCTCGAGAAGTAACCCAGCAGCTCGCGGTCGGCTTCGGTGTTGGCAGTCACGTCGATCTTCAGCAGTACGAATGGCGCCAGGGCCTCCACCACCGATTCAGCGGAGAACGTGTAGCGCTCCATTTCCTTGCACGACACACACCAGTCGGCAGTGAAGTCTACCATTACCGGGCGGCCGGACTGCCGTGCGGCATCCAGTTCGGCTTCCAGTTGTGCCACCGAATCGATGTTGCGGAACGGCAGCGGCTGCGCCACTGCCGAGTTGCCGGCCACGAGGGCGCCCTGTGGTATCGGACGCAGCGGATCACTGCCGCCCAGTGCCCAGCCAACCAGCATCAGCGCGCCATACAGGCAGGCGAGTACACCCACACCCTTGCTCAGGCGCCGCGACGCCGGCGGCTCGGCCGGCAGGGGTTCGAAGGCGCCCATGAAGACGCCGGTCAGAAACACCAGCAGGGCCCACAGCACGAGGGTGACGGAGCCCGGCAACACACGTTCAAGCATCCAGATCGCAAGACCGATCAGCATCACGCCAAAGGCGGCTTTCACGGTATTCATCCATGGTCCGGCCCTGGGAATCAGTTTGCCCGCGGAGGCACCGAATGCCAGCAGTGGCGTGCCCATGCCCAGGCTCAGAGCGAACAGGGCAGTGGATCCGCGCATGACGTCGCCGGTCTGGCCAATCACGGCCAGCGCGGCCACCAGCGGTGGCGCGACACAGGTGGTGACGATCAGCGCCGACAGCGCGCCGATTGCAGCGGTGCCGGCGAAGGTGCCCGCCGTCTGGCGATTGGCAAGGTTGGCCAGTCGCGTCTGAACGGCGGCGGGCATCTGAACCCGCAGCAGCCCGAACATGGCCAGCCCCATGGCAACGAACAGCGCCGCGAACAGACCGATGATCCACGGCTTCTGGAATATCGCCTGAATCTGCCCGCCCGCAACGGCGGCCAGTGCGCCGGCGGCGGTGTACATCACCGCCATGCCGAGCACGAAACTCAGCGACAGCAGGAACGCACGCTGCGTGGACACCTGATTGTGGCCGGCGATGATGCCCGACAGGATCGGTACCATGGGCAGCACGCAGGGCGTGAACGCCAGCAGCAGCCCGAGCCCGTAGAACGTACCCAGCACCAGCCACCACTGGTCCGCCAGCAGCAGGCTGGCCAGGCGGTCCTGTTCGCTGACCGGCGCCGCGGGCAGTGAGCTGGCGAACACGCTGGCGGCCGGCAGTGTCAGCGACATGGTCTGTTCAATCGGCGGATAGCAGATGCTGTCTTCCTTGCAGCCCTGGAACACGGCGGTGATCTGCAGCGGGATCTCATCAGGCGTGGCGCGCGCGAACGGCACCGTGGCTTCCACGTAGTCGTAGTACACGGTGACATCGCCGAAGAACTCGTCGTGATGGTCCACACCCGCGGGCAGTGTCGCCCCGCCCAGTCGGATGTCGCTGTCGGTGCGGAATTCGAAGCTGTCGCGGTAGAGGTAGTAGCCGGGCTGTATGTCCCAGCTCACCAGCAGTTCGTTGGGTCCGGCGACGATGGCGTTCATGACGAACGCCTGCTCGGGTGGCAGCACGTCGTCGGCCGCGGAGCGGCCGCGCTCGCCCAGCAGCATCTCGCCCAGCATCACCGGCTGCGACATCGTGCCGCCGGTGATCGGTCCGGGCGGGATGGCGACATCCCGGCTCCAGTACTGCGGCGGGTAGCACAGACCGATGTCCGCGCAGCCCTGCAATGTCATGTCGAGCGTCAGCTCGTCCAGTTCGCGACTGCGGCTGTAGGGAATTTCGATCCGGAACCGGCCACGATAGATTTCCTGCTCGCCGAAGAACTCATCGCTGTGAATACGGCCCTGCGGCATGCGGGGACTGAGCACGCGGGCGCCGGCGGTGCCGGTCTCGAAGCCGAACTTGTCGCGGTACAGGTAGTAGCCGTCGAGAATCTCGAAGTCCACCAGCAGCCGCTGCCCGTCCGCTTCCACGGTGTAGGGAAAGGCGACCTCCGGATGCAGTACCTGTTGTGCGCGGGAACCGGACCACGGCTGCGCGGCGACGATCAGCAGCGCCATCGCCGCGATGGCATATCCTGATAGTTGCCGTACCGACATGCGCTCGACAGTGGGGGCGGCAGTGGGAGCAGCAGTGCGGGCAGGCGGGTGGCGGCGATGATCCGTCATGGGTCTTTCCTGTCTGCACCGCCCGTGGAGGCCGACAGCCAGTCAAGGTAAGCGGTGGATCCGCCGCTGATCGGCAATGCGATCACCTCCGGCACGTCATAGCCGTGATTGGCATGGATTGCCTGTTCCAGTGCGGGAAAACGTTCCGCCGTGGTCTTGATCAGCAGCAAGGCCTCGCTGTCCCGCCGGATGCTGCCGTCCCAGCGATACGTGGAAGTGACGTTGCGTACGGTGTTCACGCACGCAGCCAGGCTCGCCCCCACCAGTACGGCGGCGAGCTGGTCCGCTGCCTCGCCATCGGCGCAGGTGGTCATCACCAGCAGATGGCCTGCCCTGCGCTCGGGTGCGTGGCCCGGACGATCGTCCGGAGAATGGCTGGATGAGAAGCTGGTGTTCAACGCAGGATCCGGTGCGGTTGCTTAACGAACAAGAATAACGGCCCTCGCCCCGGGCTGTCATGACTTCCGTCTCAGACTCAGACGCCGGATCAGGCGGCAGAGTTCGGGGTGCGGGCTTGAAATCGGCAAAGTCGCCCCTATCATTAGCACTCGGTTGAGCCGAGTGCTAGCAATTCTTGTGGCACATACCAGTATTTTTGGAATTTTCCAACTTAAATCAAAAGCTTGTTAAGGGAGACCCAGCAATGAAAATTCGGCCCCTGCATGATCGTGTCGTGATCCGACGCACCGAGGAAGAACGTACCTCCCCCGGTGGCATCGTGATTCCCGATACCGCAGCAGAAAAGCCCATCAAGGGCGAAGTGATCGCGGTAGGCAAAGGCAAGGTCCTGGACAATGGCGACGTTCGCGCACCGGATCTGAAAGCCGGCGACAAGGTGCTGTTCGGCAAGTATTCCGGCACCGAGGTCAAGGTCGACGGCGAAGAGCTGCTGGTCATGCGTGAAGACGACGTCATGGCCGTGATCGAGGGCTGAGCGCCAGAAGGCTGCTACCGCATAGTCAATCCGCAAACAAATTCAGGGAGATAGAGTCATGGCGACTCCTAAGGAAGTGAGATTTTCGGACGATGCCCGCCAGCGCATGCTGAAGGGTGTGAATGTCCTCGCGAACGCCGTCAAGGTGACGCTGGGCCCGAAGGGCCGCAACGTGGTGCTGGAGAAGAGCTTCGGCGCACCGACCGTGACCAAGGACGGTGTATCGGTAGCCAAGGAAATCGAACTGGAAGACAAGTTCGAGAACATGGGCGTGCAGATGGTCAAGGAAGTCGCATCGCAGACCTCCGACCTCGCCGGTGACGGTACCACCACCGCCACGGTGATCGCCCAGGCCGTGCTGCGTGAGGGCCTGAAAGCCGTCGCGGCAGGTTTCAATCCGATGGATCTGAAGCGCGGCATCGACAAAGGCACACAGGCCATCATCGAGGAACTGCGCAAGCTGTCCAAGCCGTGTGAAGACGACAAGGCGATTGCGCAGGTGGGCACGATCTCGGCCAACTCCGACGAGGAGATCGGCCAGATCATCGCCAACGCGATGTCCAAGGTCGGCAAGGAAGGCGTGATCACGGTTGAGGAAGGCACCGGCCTTGCCAACGAACTGGACGTCGTCGAGGGCATGCAGTTCGACCGCGGCTATCTGTCGCCGTACTTCATCAACGACCAGCAAAGCCAGTCGGCACAGCTGGAAAACCCCTACATCCTGATCCACGACAAGAAGATCTCGAACATCCGCGAACTGCTGCCGCTGCTGGAAGGTGTGGCCAAGTCCGGGCGTCCGCTGCTGATCATTGCCGAGGACGTGGAAGGCGAGGCGCTGGCGACGCTGGTGGTGAACAACATCCGTGGCATCGTCAAGACCGCTGCCGTGAAGGCACCGGGCTTCGGTGACCGTCGCAAGGCCATGCTGCAGGACATCGCCGTCCTGACCGGCGGCCAGGTGATCTCCGAGGAAGTGGGTCTGTCACTGGAGAAGGCCACGCTCGAGGATCTGGGCGAAGCCAAGAAAGTACAGGTCAGCAAGGAAAACACCACGGTCATCGATGGCGCCGGCAAGCCCTCCGACATCAAGGGCCGTGTCGAGCAGATCAGCCGTGAGCTGGAGGAATCCACCTCCGATTACGACCGTGAGAAGCTGCAGGAACGCGTGGCGAAGCTCGCCGGCGGCGTGGCGGTGATCAAGGTCGGTGCGGCAACCGAAGTCGAGATGAAGGAAAAGAAGGCCCGCGTCGAAGACGCACTGCACGCGACCCGTGCGGCCGTCGAGGAAGGCGTGGTACCGGGTGGTGGCGTTGCGTTGCTGCGCGCCGTGAAGGGCATCGATTCGCTGAAGGGCGCGAACGACGACCAGAACGTCGGCATCAACATCCTGCGTCGCGCCGTCGAGGAGCCGCTGCGCCAGATCGTGCAGAACGCCGGCGGTGATGCGTCGGTGGTGCTGAACGCGGTCGTTGAAGGCAAGGGCAACCACGGCTTCAACGCGGCGACCGGTGAATACGGCGACATGGTGAAGCTGGGCATCATCGACCCGACCAAGGTCACGCGTCTGGCGCTGCAGAATGCAACGTCGGTGGCGGGCCTGCTGCTGACCACCGAGGCGATGATCGCCGAGCAGCCCAGGGACGAGAAGGAAGCGCCGGGAGGCCATCATCACGACATGGGCGGAATGATGTAAGCACGGCGTTGACTGCTGTTCTGAACGGAAAGCCCCGCTTCGTGCGGGGTTTTCTTTTTACAGCGACTGCCCGATCGGCGTTCGCCGTTGAACAGGATGATTCAGGGACGGGTTTGTGCCTTGCGATAGCCGGTCTGCTGCGGGGCATCCCCCTTTCTTCGGGGACGGCGGAAGAGCATCCATGCGCCTTGGCCGCGGCCATCCCTGGCCGCGGACACCCCGAGAAAAGGGGATGCCCCGCAGCAGACCGGCTTTGACGGTGTCGCCGTTCCTGAATAATCCGCGGTACAGTCATCACTGACTTTTGCCGAGACGCTGTTGCCTTGAAAATTTCTGCTCCCGACGACCTGCCTGCCGACCTGCAGCCGCGTCTGCGTACAATCGCGCAGCGCCTGGCCGATCTGCCTGACCCTCCCGATGCGCGTATTGCCGATTCGCTGGTGCGTGTCGTGCTGCTCAGCGACTTCACGTTGTCGGTGCTGTTGCGCGATTCGGAGGCGCTGTATGCGCGCCTGGGCGATGCGTCGCCGCTGACGGCTGATGAGCTGGTGGACCGCCTGGGACTCGACGGAATGAGCGAGACACAGGCCATGCGCGCGCTCAGGCGTGCGCGTCATGTGGAGCTGGCACGTATCGCCTGGCGGGACATTGCCGGCTGGGCGGATCTGGAGGCGCAGTTCGCCGAACTGTCGGCGTTGGCGGACGGCATGGTGCGCGCCGCGCTGGCCCATGCCACCGCGCAGATCCAGGGGCGCCACCCCGCGCCGCTGGATGCCGATGGCGCATCGCTGCCGTTGCTGGTGCTGGGCATGGGCAAACTGGGTGGCAGGGAGCTGAATTTCTCGTCGGATATCGATCTGGTGCTGTTGTATCCGCACGGCGCCGACGTGGACTGTGAGCCGGGTTCCGCGGAGCCGTATTTCCGGCGGCTCGGGCAGACGATGATCCGCCTGCTGGACCATGTCAGCGAAGACGGATTCGTGTTTCGGGTCGATACGCGGCTCCGTCCCTTCGGCATGAGCGGACCGCTGGTCGTCAGCCTGCCGGCGTTCGAGTCCTACCTGGTTCGCCACGGCCGTGATTGGGAACGCTACGCGTACGTGAAGGCGCGCCTGATGACCGGGGAAAAGTTCGCCCCGGATCTGTTCGATGAAATTCTGCGCCCCTATGTGTATCGGCGTTACCTGGATTTCGGTGTTTTCGATGCGCTGCGTCAGATGAAGAAGCTCATCAGCGATGAAGTCACGCGCCGCGAACTGGCCGACAACGTCAAGCTTGGTCCCGGCGGCATACGCGAGGTGGAATTCATCGCGCAGGCGTTTCAGCTGGTGCACGGTGGCAGGGACGCGGCGCTGCGTGAACCATCGCTGCTCAGAGTGCTGCCCATGCTTGGCGATGCACGGCTGCTGGGTCGCGAGACTGTCACGACGCTGATGGGCGCCTACCGCTATCTGCGTACGGTGGAGCATCGCATACAGGCCATGGAAGACCGTCAGACGCACGACCTGCCGCGCGACGGGGAGGCACGGGCGCGTCTGGCGTATGCGATGGATGAGGCTGACTGGGACAGCCTGATCAGAACCCTCGGTGCGCACCGAGCCAGCGTGGCGGCGGAGTTCGAGCGCATCGCATGGGATGCGAATCGCGCTGCAGGAAGCGAATCCGACGACGGCGACGCACTGCGCACGGCATGGGAGGGCGGTGGTATCGCCGAGCATGTGGCCGCACTGCCAATCGCGGATGCCGGGGAGGTCGGCGCCGTGCTGGGCGAGTTCCGCGCCGGCAGCCTGTATCAGCGTATGGATGAAGTCAGTCGTCAGCGCCTGTCCGCGGTGATCGTGCGCATCGTGCCGCTGCTGGCCGCCAGTGACAGCGCGCAGCTGATGCTGCGCCGCGTGCTGCCGGTATTGCACGCCATCTGTCGCCGCAGTGCGTATCTGGCGCTGCTCAACGAGAACCCGTCGGCACTGGAACGGCTGCTGCGGCTGGCTTCGCAGAGTGCCCTGATCGCCGGCCAGGTGGCTGAACATCCGCTGCTGCTCGACGAGCTGCTGGATGCGCGCGTCACCGAGACACCGCCCAGTCGCGTGGAACTGGAGCAGATGCTGGAACAGCAGGTGCAGCGTGCGCGGGCGCAGGATGCTGACGACGCGGAGAAGATCCTCGACGCGATACGCGTGTTCCAGCGAGCCGCGGTGTTCAGGATCGCGATCGCCGATCGGCTGGGCAACCTGCCACTGATGAAGGTCAGCGATCGACTCACGGATATCGCCGAGCTGGTCGTCGATCTGTCACTGCAGACCGCCTGGCAGGAACTGGTTGCCCGTTATGGCAGGCCGCGCCATGGCGAGCCCGGTGATCTGCATGATTCGGGCTTTGCCGTGGTGGGGTACGGCAAGCTGGGAGGTCTCGAGCTCGGCTACGGCTCCGATCTGGATCTCGTGTTCCTGCACGATTCGGCCGGCTCCCACCAGGAAACCGATGGCCCGCAACCGATCGACAATGCGCGTTTTTTCGCGCGACTGGCGCAGCGTCTGATCCACTTTCTGACCATTCAGACCAGTTCGGGGCGCCTGTATGAAGTCGATACGCGCCTGCGTCCCAGCGGCGCATCGGGACAGATGGTCGCCAGCATGGACGCATTCGTACGCTATCAGCGTTCGAATGCCTGGGTCTGGGAGCACCAGGCGCTGCTGCGCAGCCGCGCGCTGGCCGGCGCCGCCACGGTTGTGCAGGCCTTCGCCGACAGACGACGCGAAGTGCTGGTGAGTCATGTGAATCGCGAAACCCTGCGCGGCGAGGTGCGCAAAATGCGTCTTCGCATGCGCAGGGAGCTGTCAACGGCAGCTGCCGGGGAGTTCGATCTGAAGCAGGACCCCGGCGGCATCGCCGACATCGAGTTTCTGGTCGACTACTGGGTGCTGGCTCATGCACACGACCATCCTGACCTTGTGACCTATCCGGACAATGTTCGACAGCTGGAAGCGCTGGAACAGGCGGGACTGGTTGCCGCCGAACATTGCCGCACGCTGCGCGAAGGCTACCTCGCACTGCGACAGCGCGTGCATGAGCTGGCGCTGGACGAGCGCGGCCGTGTCGTCTCTGATCAGGAGTTCGTGGCGCTGCGGTCGCAGGTCACGGCGATCTGGTCGGACGTGTTCGGCTAGCGACGTTCGGGGCTGCAATGGTTTTCCGGCATCAGAAGTCCCGGATGTCGGCAATGGGCAACAGTCGCGAACAGCCGCGAACGTCTATACGATGTGCGCCGTGATGGCACGGCGATACGCAATTCCGATACTGCTTGTGTGGCTCATGTCGACCGCCGCGATGGCGGCTCGCGGCGTGAGTCCCTACCTGCCGTTGCAGCTTTCCCCGGAAATCGAGAGCCGGATCGAGCGTCTGATGATACTGGCCGGAGAACCGGTGCTGGCCAGACCGCTGTCCGCCGCGTCCGTACTTGATGCGTTGCCGGCGGCGTGCGAAGTCGATCCGGCATTGTGTGCCGAAGTCAGGAATCACCTGGCGGGCTACATGCGCTCCATGGGCATGAATCACGCCAGTGTCACGGTCTATACGTCGGATGGTCCGGACACCGCGCTGCCGTCGCGGCATGGCATGTCCAGCACCAGCCGTTACGGGTTTTCGCTGCAGTCGCATTGGCAGGCTGGCGACTTCGTGCTTGTGAACAAGGGCGTCCTGGCCTACAGCGACGAGATCACGCCGACCGGGACCTTCATCAGTGTCGGCCGCGAGTTCGCGCAGGTGGATCTGGGATACCGCGACCGATGGTGGTCGCCGATGACGGACGGTCCGATGGTGATCGGTACGCAGGCGGCAACCATGCCTTCGCTGACGGTTTCCAACTACGCGCCGTTGACCCGGTTTCGCCTGCGATACGAGGTGTTCGTCGGCCGCATGAGCCATTCCGACCGGATCGTGTTTGACGGAGGCTTTACCGCCGGCCGCCCTTCGCTGGCCGGTATGCATGTGTCACTGCAGCCTTTCGACGGCTGGTCGATCGGGTTCAATCGCCTCATGCAGTTTGGTGGCGGGGAGCGCGGCGGATTGAATCCACGCGACCTGTTCAAGGCGCTGTTCAGCCCGTCACGTTACGACAATCTATCAAGCAACGGGCTTTCCCAGGACGACGAGTTCGGCAACCAGGTCGCGTCCATCACGACGCGCCTGGTGATGCCGGGCAGGCTGCCGTTCGCCGTCTACTTCGAGTACGCCGGCGAGGACACGTCGGCGCAGAGCGATATCCGCATAGGCAACGCGGCACTGTCCGGCGGCATTCATTTTCCGCGCCTGTTCAGCCGCTACGAACTCGTGGTGGAGCTGGGTGAATGGCAGAACGCCTGGTATGTACACAGCACCTATCAGGACGGGCTGCTTCACAAGGGCAATGTACTGGGTCACTGGGGAGCCGACTACCGCGTGGTCGGCGACGGCGTTGGTGCGCGCAGCGCCATGCTTCGGGTTGTCCGGCATGCCACGGGAGGTGGTTCGGTCAGTGCCGTATACCGGACACTCGACAACCAGTCCTATTCTGCGCCCGATTACAGCCGGGCACGGCTGCTGGAAGTCAGGTACAGCCGGCCATGGCGGCAGTTCCATGTCGGCACCGAGCTGTATGCCGGCCGCACCGTGTTCGGTGACTCGTTCTCCATGCTTGGCGTATTCGTGAGGTATTGACCCGTGAAACGGATTCGACAGGTCGGATGTCTGGCCGTGTGCGCAACACTGCTGGCAACGCCGTCCATGGCCGAGGTGTTTATTGATGCGGGTGCCAGTGTTACCCGGGTGGAATCGAAAATCGCGCTGCGCGACGACACCGTCAATCGCCGCGACAGGGGACTGGCTGTCGCCGTCGGCGCCCGGCGGGATATCGGTGACCGCAGCGATATCGGCGCCCGTCTGGAAGTCGACCGGATCGATCGCGATCTGCTGCTCGCGGTGCGCGCGCTCGACTATCGCTTCCATGTATCACGCCGCTTCGCAGTCGGCGCCTTCATCGGCGCGGCGCGGCTGGATCTGGCAACGCCGGCCTACGGCTACTACGCCGGATTCGGCGCGCAGTACAAGGATCTCTGGCCGCGCTGGGATCTTGGTCTGGACGTGCGCTACGGCGACAAGGTGGCACGGGACAACCTGCTGCCTTCGGACCCGCAGGGCGGCAGTCCGGACAATTTTCACGATATCAGCGGATTTCGGCTCTACCTGAGCAGACGCTTCTGAGCCAGAATCGTATCGACGGTCCGGCGTGCGTAGTGATGCTGGTCGAGCGCCGCCACGCTGGCAATGCCGGCGTCGGCCAGCGCCTGCCGCGTTCCGGGCTGATCCAGCAGCGCCAATGCGTTGTCGGCCAGTGCCTCGGGTTCGGGCGTGTCCGTCAGCCACGGCCGGTAGACATCAGGCAGGCACTCGGCGGCGCCAACGCGCCGCGATGTCACGACCGCGATACCTGAAGCCTGCGCCTCGGCAACCACCATGCCAAACTCCTCGAAGCGCGCGGGGTACAGGAACAGGTCCAGTGCCGACATCCACAGCTGCGGCTGATGTGACTTCGGGCGATGCAGCAGTGCACCCCCGGTGTGAAGTGTGTCCGCCGCGGCATCGCCGGGCAGCCGGCGTGATCCGACCACCAGGAAGCGCGCATCGTCGCGGGCCGCCAGAATGCGTCTGGCCGACCTCAGAAACAGGTCCAGTCCGCGCTTGTGGAAGTCGCCGGATGTGACGAAGCCGATCAGCGGCACGTCATCGGCGATGCCGAGCTGCCGCCGTGCGCGGGTACGCAGCTGTCGTGTGGTTGCCGATGAGAACCGGTCCGAGCGGAAGCCCGGATAGGCAACGGTGATGCGATCCGGTTCCAGGTCGAAGCACGACGCCAGCGCGCTGCGCGTCAGGTTGGAGTTGGCGACGAGCCGTGTGTACCGATCCAGATCACGAAAAAAAGCCTGCTCATGGGTGACGTCGGCCTGAAGATCCTGTCGGTTCAGATGGCGATTGGCTTCCGTCACGACGTTGTGCACGAACACGAGGTCGGCCTGGGGGATCAGCATGCCATGGTCGACAAGCAGGCAGCCATTGCGTGCCGCCAGCTTGCGTACACGGCTCACGGACAGGCTTCTGGCTGGCAGGCCGGTGCGAAGGAAGAATTTGAACCCGCGACGCTGGCAGGCCAGCAGCGTCTTTTCGCCGCGCTGCTTCAGGTGTCGGGCCTGCATGTGCACGAGCTGACCGGTGCCGCTGGTCAGGCTGAGGTTGCGGTGATAGAGCAGTACGGTCATGCGGATGGGTGATGGTCGCCCGGGACGGAGCCTTTCAAGGGTAAGCAGTTTTTCGATGTCGGGCAATTCCGCTCCTTCCGCTGCCGGTCCGGCACCGGCGGCGGGGCGCGGTGGCGTGGGCGGGATGCCGTATAATCCGCCTCTCGCGGATTCAGGAGGACACACCGTGCGTTTACGCGCTGGCAGGGTGGACGAAGATCTCATTGCGCCGAATGCGGAACGCAGCTATCAGGTTCGCGGCAGCGAACTGCCGCTGCATTGTCCGCGGCCCGGCATGTATCTGTGGAACTCGCACCCCAAGGTCTATCTGCCCATCGAAGCCACCGGTGAGGCCAAGTGTCCTTACTGCGGTGCGCACTACACGCTTGTCGCCGACGGGTCCTGATCGCTCGCGGGATGCCCGTGCCGGGCGGTCACCGCGTATCTGCCATGTCAATCTGGCGCGCGGATTCCGTGGCGGTGAACGACAGACCGAACTGCTGGTCCGTGCCTTGCGGGGGCGGGCCGAATCGCAGCGACTGATCGTGCGCGCCGGCGAGCCGTTGAACACGCGCCTCAACGACCTCCCCGATATCGAAGTCGTCGCCGTACGTACACGTGCCGGCGCGGTGTTCGCTCTCTCCGGCGCGGACCTGGTCCACGCACATGAAACGCACGGTGCTCAGGCTGCAATGATGCTCAACTGTCTGCGGCCGGTGCCCTATGTCGTCACTCGCCGCGTGGACAACCGGCCGCGTAGCGATGTATTCACCCGCGCCATGTACCGGCGAGCAGCCGCGGTGGTGGTGCTGTCGGGTGCAATCGGCACGGTGATGCGGTCGTACGCGCCGGATCTGGAGTATCACGAGATCCCCAGCGCTTCGAGCGATCTGCGCTGCGACCGGGAGTGGGTGCGTGCATTCCGCGAGCGTCACCCGGCGCGTTTTCTGGTCGGTACCATCGGCGCGCTGGATGAGCGCAAGGGGCACCTGGTGCTGATCGAGGCAGCCGGCATGCTGGCCGAGTCTCATCCTCGGCTACACTTCGTGCTGGTGGGATCGGGCAGGGATGAAGTGGCAGTACGGCGCGCAGCCGCACATCTGTCCAACGTCACCTTCGCCGGCTGGTCGGCCAATGTCGGTGACTATCTCGCCGCGTTCGACCTGTTCGTGTTTCCTTCACTGAACGAAGGGCTGGGGTCGACGCTGATCGACGCCATGCAGTTCGGGCTGCCCATCGTCGCGAGCCGGGCCGGCGGCATTCCGGAGCTGGTCGCCGACGGCGAGAACGGCCTGCTCGTGCCGCCAGGCGATGCGCATGCCCTGGCGGAGGCCTTGCGGACGATGTACGAGCGGCCGGTGTTGCGCAACGCCATGGGTGAGGCCAATCGCGTCCGCGCGCAGGGCTTCTCGGCACAACGCATGGCTGATCGTTACCTGCAGGTGTACCGTCAGCTGCTGCCTGGCTTCACATTGAACGGGAAAGTGGAATGATCATAGTCACCGGCGGCGCCGGCTTCATCGGCAGCAATGTGGTGCGGGCACTCAATCGAGCCGGTGAAACCGACATCCTGGTCGTTGATGACCTGACGGACGGACGCAAGTTCGCGAATCTGGTCGGCTGCAGCATCAGCGATTACTGGGACCGCGACCTGTTCGCCGCCCGACTGGAAAGCGGCCTCGGCTTCAGGCCTCGCGCGGTGCTGCATCAGGGCGCCTGCGCGGTGACCACCGAGTGGGATGGCCGCTACATGATGGAGTCCAACTATCGATACTCCACAAGGCTGCTGGATTACTGCCTGGCCGAAGGCATCGCGCTGATCTATGCGTCATCGGCGGCTGTGTACGGCGCCGGCCGTGTATTTCGCGAGGACCAGCCGGAGGCCGAGCGGCCGTTGAACGTCTACGGTTATTCGAAACTGCTGTTCGATCAGTACGTACGCAGACGCCTGGCCAGTGCCAGGTCACAGATCGTCGGATTGCGCTACTTCAATGTCTATGGTCCCGGCGAAGCGCACAAGGACGGCATGGCCAGCGTTGCCTGCCATCTGTACGGCCAGATTCGCGATGATGGTGAGGCACGGCTGTTCGAGGGCAGCGACGGCTATGACGCGGGCGAACAGCGCCGGGATTTCGTCTATGTCGACGACGTTGCCGCCGTCAATCTGTGGTTTCTGGGACATCCGGACGTGTCCGGCGTGTTCAACGTCGGCACCGGCCGCAGCGCCACCTTCAACGACCTCGCCCGGGCGGTCATCGACTGGTGTGGCCGCGGCGTGATTCGCTACGTGCCGTTTCCCCGGAGCCTTGTCGGGCGCTACCAGAGCTTCACCGAAGCGGACATGACCGCATTGCGCAACGCCGGATGCGATACATCGTTCAGGGGTGTGGAAGCCGGCGTGCGCGCCTATCTGGACCGGCTGGCCGGACGTTCGTGAGCACGGCTTCGAGGCTGCTGGTGGTCGGCCCGTCCTGGGTCGGCGACATGGTGATGGCCCAGGCGCTGTACCGTGAGTTGAAGCAGCGCGAGCCGGACCGGGATATCGACGTGCTCGCGCCGGGCTGGTCGGCGCCGGTCATTGCGCGCATGCCCCAGGTGCGCAGGACCGTCGAGCTGCCCGTTGCCCATGGTGAGCTGGCATTGCGTCGGCGTTGGCGTGTCGCCGGCGCGCTGGCCGCGACCGGCTATGCGCGCGCCATCGTACTGCCGCGTTCGCTGAAGGCGGCGCTGGTGCCGTGGCTGGCCGGTATACCGGTGCGAACCGGCTATCGGGGCGAATTCCGCTACGGCGTGATCAACGACATCCGACCGTTCGATGCCGTCGTGCTGGACCAGACGGTCAAGCGCTTTGTTGCGCTGGCGCCGGATTCGTCCACCGAGCCGCCACCCGTGGCTGATCCGCCGGCACCCTCACTGCGCGTGGACGCGGCCAATCAGACGCAGCTCGCCGCCCGGTTTGAAGTGCCCGGCGGGCGGCCCCTGGCGGCGCTGATGCCGGGTGCGGAGTACGGGGAGGCGAAACGCTGGCCCACCGACCGGTTCGCCGAACTGGCCCGGCGTCTGGTGCGCGACGGCTGGGCGGTCGTCGTGCTGGGGTCGGCCAGGGAGCGGCCACTGGGCGAGCAGATTCAGGCGCGCGCGGCACATCCGCTGGTGCGCAGCCTGTGTGGTGACACGACACTGGGCGATGCCGTGGATCTGCTCGCGCTGGCCCGGGTGGCCGTCAGCAACGACTCCGGGTTGATGCACATCGCCGCTGCCGTCGATACTCACGTCATCGCGATCTACGGCTCGTCATCACCCGCGTTCACACCACCACTCACCGAAAGACGCACAGTGATCCACCTCGACCTCGAGTGCAGTCCATGCTGGCAGCGCAGCTGTCCGCTTTCCCATCTGAACTGTCTGCGCGGTATCGACGTGGAGACGGTACATGCGGCTGTCGCGGCTGCCGATGGTGGCGCCGGTGCGGCCTCCGGTATCGGTGCCGGCGAGGCGTGGCAATGAGTACCGACCCCGGCGTGCTGCACAGCGGCAGCGCAGCGATGCTTTTTGATGCCGGTGAGCAGACGGTATCGGAACAGTGGTTCGAGCGTGACTACTGGCACGGTCGCGATGCGGTCGTGGATCAGGCGCTGGGGCGGGGTACCGTGCTCGTCGTCAGGCACGACGCGCAGACCTGGGTGTTGCGGCACTATCATCGCGGCGGGATGGTGTCCCGTTTCGTGCACGACCACTACCTGTGGCTGGGCCTGGAACGGACGCGGGCATTCCGCGAATGGCGGTTGCTGCGGCAGCTGTTCGACATCGGTCTGCCGGTGCCGCGGCCGGTTGCAGCGCGCGTGGTCCGTCAGGGCCCCCTGTACCAGGCAGACATCATTACCGAGTACCTGGCCGATGCGCGTGCCCTGGCTTCCTTCCTCAGGGAAGGGCGTGTCACGTCACGGCAGTGGGAAGACATCGGGCGGGTGGTACATGAGTTTCATCGTCATGGCGTCGATCACCCTGACCTGACCGCCCACAACATCCTGCTCGATTCGCAGGGCCGCGTTTATCTTGTCGACTTCGACAAGGCCGGCATCCGGCGGCCGGGGCGGTGGCGCCAGGCCGGGGTCGCCCGACTACAGCGATCGCTGCGCAAAGTTGCGCTGGAGACCGGCATATCGTTCGCCGAGGACGACTGGCAGGCGCTGAAGGCCGGTTACCACAACGCGGGCTGACACGACCCGGCCGGCGCGGTCTTTGCGCCGACGCGCGAACGCGATCGGCGGTGCAACCCCGTGATCAGCGACTTCGATACAGGTCCGGATAGGGTGGTGGCCGGCCTTTGAACTTGCGGTACGTCCACAGGTACTGATCGGGTGCCAGTCGGATGTAGTCCTCGAGCAGCCGGTTCAACCGGCGCGTGTCCTCCACCGGGTCGTCTGAAGGGAATCCTTCCAGCGGGGGGCTGATGTCGACAACGTAACCCGAATCGTCGGGCAGGCGGCGGAAGAAGTAGGTCAGCACCGGGGCGCCGGACAGTCGCGCAAACTTGCTGGTCGCCACATTCGATATCGCCGCTTCACCAAAGAACGGCAGCAGGACACCCTGATTGCCAACGTAGCTCTGGTCGGGCACGTAGGCGATGATTCTGCGGTTCTTCAGTGCCCGCAGCAGCGCGCGCACATTGTCCCGCGGAATCTGCTCGCCGGCGAATCGACTGCGACCGCGCCGGATCATGGTGTCGATGAACGGATTGTCCTGCGGCCTGTACATGAACACGCAGCCCGGGATCAGGTCCTGGAACAGCGCGCAGCAGGTTTCTATCGTGGTGAAATGGGCGGTGAAGATGATCGCGCCGCGGCCGTCGCGGACCACTTTCTCCAGGTGCTCTCGGCCATTGATCGCCACCAGCCGGCGCAGCTTCTCTATCGGTGCGAACCAGCCCAGCCCCATTTCCACAAACGATGCACCGATGGCCTCGAAGTGCCGCCGGAGTAGCGTCCGGCGCTGTGCAATGGAAAGCTCCGGGAAACAGATCTCCAGATTGCGTGCCGCATTGCGGCGTTCGCGCGTATTGAATCGGCCGGCGAGGCGACCGAGCGCCTTACCGATGCGAATCTGCCATCGGAACGGCAGCAGCACCACCGCGCGCATCAGCAGCCAGAGCAGCCAAGCGGGCCAGTAGCGCGGTGCGCGGAACCTGGACAGCGAGAGTTCGTTGGATGGCGTCATGAGCGGGGCCGATACCCGGGGGGCGGCCCGAGGGCCTGACTGGACGCGGATTCTACCAGTGCCGATGGTGCCCGCGCTGCCAATGGTCTCTTTCTCCGCGGCTGAAACTGGAACCGCGAGCGCTTGTAATGCTCTAATTGGCATCCATATCTGAGAACCTGCATGGATAGCTGACTGGAGATCTCATGAAGCGGATTGCGCTCTTTCTTGCCACGAACATTGCCGTACTGGTGGTGCTTGCAGTCGTCATGCGGCTGTTGGGCATACAGTCGATTCTGGATGAGACCGGAACGAATCTGGATCTTCGGGCGCTGCTGATTTTCTCCGCGGTCATTGGCTTTGCCGGTTCGTTCATTTCGTTGGCCATCTCGAAGTGGTCGGCCAAGCGCATGACCGGTGCCCGCGTCATCGAGACGCCGCGCAACGCCACCGAGAGCTGGTTGCTCAATACCGTTCAGCGCCAGGCCCAGGCTGCCGGCATCGGCTGCCCGGAGGTGGCCGTCTATGATTCGCGGGATGTGAACGCTTTCGCCACCGGCTGGAATCGCAACAAGGCATTGGTGGCGGTGAGCACCGGACTGCTCAGTCAGATGAACGAGCGCGAAGTCGAGGCGGTTCTGGCCCATGAAGTCAGCCATGTCGCCAACGGGGACATGGTTACGCTGGCGCTCATACAGGGCGTGGTGAACACATTCGTCGTGTTTCTCTCCCGTGTCATCGGCTTTCTCGTCGATCGGCTGGTGTTCCGCAACGAACGCGGTGTCGGGCCGGGATTTTTCATCGTCAGCATCGTTGCACAGATCGTGCTCGGCATTCTCGCCAGCACCATCGTGATGTGGTTCTCGAGACTGCGTGAGTACCGTGCCGATGCCGGTGGCGCGAAACTGGCAGGGCGCGAGAACATGATCAGCGCGCTCGACAAGCTGCGTCGAATCCATCAGCCCAGCGATCTGCCGGAGTCCATGCAGGCATTCGGCATCAATTCCGGCCACATGGCGGGATTCAAACGGCTGTTCATGTCCCATCCGCCAATCGAGGAGCGAATTGCCGCGTTGCGGAATCAGGGTTGAGCGGAGTTCGTGATGTCAGGGACAGTCCGGCCTTCGCCACGGCGAAGTCGACAGCGATGAAGCGGGTCCGGGTCGCTCTGCTGCTGAGCGTATTGCTGTGTAGTCCGGTGGTGCCGGCCGCCGCGCAGCAGGCGCTGGCTTCCCACATTCAGACCGCCGACCTGGTGCTGGTGGAGAAATCGAACCGCGTGCTTCACCTGATGCGGAACGGCGAGGCGCTGCGCACGTTTCCGATTTCCCTGGGGTTGATGCCGGAAGGGCACAAGGAACGATCCGGCGACTTTCGTACGCCGGAAGGACGCTACCGGCTCACTGCACGCAACACGGACAGCGCGTACTTTCTGTCCATACTGGTTTCCTATCCGAATGAGCGGGATCGGTCGCATGCCCGTTCCCTGGGCGTGGATCCCGGCGGCGCGATCATGATTCACGGTACGCCGAACGTACCCCGCTACGAGGAAAGCAGCTATCAGGGCTGGGACTGGACCGATGGCTGCATAGCCGTGTCCAACGCGGACATGATCGATATCTGGCTGATGACCCGTGAGGGCACACCGATCGAGATACGCCCTTGAGGCGAAAGGACGCGCGATGGATGCGCTGATCGAACCGCAGGGCAGTCTCGAGATTCTGTCGCATTCCGAAGTGCGGCAGTTGCGTGACGCCGGCGCAGGTGGCCTGTACCAGATCTGGCGGCAGTGTTCGCTGGCCATCCTCAACTCCGGCGCCGAGGACGATGACGTTCGCCGCATTCTGCGCGCCAACGAGAAATTCGATATCGAAATCGTTCCGCAGGAGCGTGGTATCGCGCTGCGTCTGAGCAACGCGCCGGACAGCGCCTTCGTCGATGGCAAGATGGTGCGCGGCATACGTGAGCAGCTCTTCGCGGTATTGCGTGATCTGCTTTACACGCATGATGAGATCCATAACAGCAGGCGTTTCGACCCTGGCAACTCTTCCGGCATCACCGATGCGGTGTTTCACATCCTGCGTAACGCGCGTGTGCTGCACCCGCGCATGGAGCCGCGTCTGGTGGTGTGCTGGGGCGGACACGCGATCAGCCGCATCGAATACGATTACACCAAGGAAGTCGGCTACGCGCTCGGGCTGCGCGGTCTTGATGTGTGCACGGGCTGCGGCGCGGGCGCGATGAAGGGGCCGATGAAGGGCGCGACACTGGGTCACGCCAAGCAGCGAATCCGTGATGGCCGCTATCTCGGGCTGACCGAGCCCACGATCATCGCGGCGGAAAGCCCGAATCCGATCGTCAACGAACTCGTGATTCTGCCCGACATGGAAAAGCGGCTGGAAGCCTTCGTGCGTGTCGCGCACGGCATCGTCGTGTTTCCAGGCGGTGTCGGGACGGCGGAAGAGATTCTGTATCTGCTGGGCATTCTGCTCAGCGACAACAATGAGGGCGCGTGTCTGCCGCTTGTTTTCTCAGGCCCTCCCTCGAGCCGCGGCTATTTCGAGCTGATGCACGAGTTCATCGGCCGCACGCTGGGAGAGAAGGCGCAGCGCCTCTACAGCGTTGTGCTTGGTGATCCCGCGGAAGTCGCCCGGCGGGTGCATCAGGGTGTTGAGCAGGTGCGTGAGTTCCGCGTCAGCACCGACGATGCCTACTACTACAACTGGCTACTGAATATCGGGCTGGAATTTCAGACGCCCTTCGACGCAACACACGAAAACATGGCGAAACTGGATCTCAGCGCCGACCTGCCGGCAAGTGAATTGGCCGTCAACCTGCGTCGGGCGTTTTCCGGGATCGTTGCCGGCAATGTTCGCGAGGCGGGCATCCGTCTCGTCGAGGAATACGGACCCTTCGAACTGCGCGGCGACAGGGTGATCATTGCCGCGCTCGATCAGCTCCTTGCCGACTTCGTTGCGTCACGGCGTATGCGACTGTCTGATCCGGCAACGTATGTGCCCTGCTATCGAATCGTGTCCTGACGAATCGTACCGTGATTTTTCTGATTGTTGCCGATTAGGTTAACTTGCCTGTCACTGTGCGATTCGCGTGATCATCCTCCGCAGTTGTCTGTGACTCAGTTCCTGTGAATCCCATCCTCGCAGCGCTAACCTTTTTCGCACCTGCCATTGGACTTTCGTCGGGTGCGATGAGTCGACAAAAATCACATCTTTTCCGACCGCCTCTGTATCACCGCCACGAGTCCGCTGGTTCGGGGAGCGGTGGGGTTGGCCCAGGCGCGTCTCCCGCGGTGCCGCAAGTCACCGACAGTGAGCGACAGAGCTGGGATGCCTATCGGCGCTGGCTGGCACGCACCGGAGACAAGGCACCTGTGGAGCGCACGCCGCTGGACCCTTCGATCTACAGCTGGAAGGGTTACAACAACTGGGCGGACAGGATTCGCCAGAACTGGAATTCCGACGACAAGGATCAGAACGGTAAGACCTGATGCCAGACGGCGCCGGTTGGTGTCCGGGGCATATCAGGATAGGTCGTCACGTCGGAACGCGGTGGCCAGACTGCTGTTCGAAGTGAAGCCGCTGCCGGAAGAAGTTGGCTGCAGCCATTCGGTGAGCGGTTCCCAGTCGGCCAGGTCCTTGAACACGCGCCAGCGTGGCATCTCGTGAACACCTATACCCAGCTCAGCTGAACGCACGTAGTTCTGCGTGTCGCGCAGTGTCGTGATCAGTGGAATGTCCAGGCTGGCCAGAAAGCGCATCAGCGACTGGGAAACCAGCGTATTGACCCTGACGCGATTGGCAATGATGCCGATGCGTTTCTCGGAGCGCCGGATCTTGGCCACCAGCAGCAGGTCTGCAATGCACTTCGCCGAGGCGTGGATGTCGTTTTCCGACGGCATGACCGGCACCAGGATGGCGTCGGCGCCACGAGTGATCTCCGGCAGGCTCTGGGTAACGATGGCGGCCGGCGTATCGACGACTACCGTGCTGCAATCGGCCGGGACGCGCAATTGCCAGCTGCGGGTGACGTTCGCGGATCGCTCATAGGCAGCGATGCCGTGTATGGACGGGTATTCGGCGGCACGCCTGCGCAGCCATCGCGCGCTGGAACCCTGTGGATCAAGATCCATCAGAGCCACGTTCTGTCCGGTGGATGCAAACCAGGCGGCGAGGTTGGTTGCCACTGTCGTTTTCCCGGCTCCACCCTTGGTATTCAGTATCACGATTCGTTGCATGGCGTGAACTTACAATAAGTAAAACGCTTTGTCGCCAGCCGGTTGGGGCTTTTGAGAGTTTATTCACAGAGCCGCGCGGTGCCGCTTGCCGATAATGCGCTCTCATCATGGAAGTACTGTTGCAATACCTGGATGAGCTGGACGACCTGCTGGCCATGGCCGTGGCAAGGCTGCAGCTCCATCGGCCCTTGATTTGTCGCCGGACGGCCCCATCCTACCCGGATGTCTTTGCGGACGAATGGCAAATGGGAGGCGTCGATGGCCGACAATGCGGTGGAACAGGCATACGGATTTCAGGCGGAAGTGAAGCAGCTCATGCACCTGATGGTGCACGCGCTGTACAGCAATCGCGAAATCTTTCTCCGCGAGCTGATCTCCAACGCGTCTGACGCAAACGACAAACTCAGGTTCGAAGCGCTTGCACGGCCCGAACTGGCAGCGGATTCCGCCGATCTGTCGATTCGCGTTGAACTGATTCCGGAGCAGAAGCTGCTGTGCATCACCGATGACGGCATCGGCATGACTCGTGACGACATTGTTCAGCACCTGGGCACGATCGCACACTCCGGCACCGCCCGATTTCTCGAGCAGATGGAAGCCGACAGCCGCAAGGACTCGCAGCTCATCGGGCAGTTCGGCGTCGGTTTCTATTCAGCATTCATCGTCGCTGACGAGGTCGAGGTTCTGAGCCGCAAGGCCGGAGTGCCGGCGGCGGAGGCCGTCCGCTGGGTTTCCGACGGACAGGGCGAGTTCCGCGTTCAGGGCATCGAGCGCGAGCAGCGCGGAACCACCGTCAGACTTCGTCTCAAGGACGACGCCGCGGAATTTCTTGATCCCGGCCGCCTGCGGGCCGTGATTCGCAAGTACTCGGACCACATCGCGTTTCCCGTGCAACTGCGCGAGGCGCCCGATCGGGAGCCGGAAACCGTCAACCAGGCGCGCGCGCTGTGGAGCCGTCCGCGTACCGAAATCAGCGAAGAGGAATACAAGTCATTCTATCGGCACATTTCGCACGACTTCAGCGAGCCGCTGACCTGGAGTCACAACCGCGTTGAAGGCAAACGCGATTACACCAGCCTGCTGTACATACCGGCCGTGGCGCCTGTCGATTTGTGGAATCGCGAAGCGCCGCGGGGCATCAAGCTCTATGTGCAGAAAGTCTTCATCACCGACCATGCAACACACTTCCTTCCGCTTTACCTGCGTTTCGTTCGCGGCGTGCTGGATACCGCCGATCTGCCGCTGAATGTTTCGCGCGAGATGCTCCAGCATAGTCCCGAAGTCGCTGCCATCCGTTCGGCGCTGACCCGGCGTGTACTGGACATGCTGGCCAAACTGGCTGCCGACGATGCGGATCGGTACAGGACGCTGTGGCGGGAGTTCGGCACGGTATTGAAGGAGGGTCTGGCCGAAGATTCGTCCAATCGCGACCGGCTCGCCGATTTGCTGCGATTCAGCAGCACCCGCACCGGGGACAGCGAATTGCGCAGTCTGGCGCAGTATGTGGACGAGGCACCCGATCAGGATCGCATCTATTATCTGATCGCCGATTCGGCCGCGGCAGCGAAGTCCAGCCCGCATCTGGAGGCGTTCCGCGACAGCAATGTCGAGGTGCTGTTGCTGACCGATCGCATGGACGAATGGGCGATGCAGTATCTGACCGAATTCCGCGGTAAACCCTTCAAGGACATTGCGCGAGGCGGTCTGGACCTGCCGGGTGGCAAGGACGCGGCATCGTCGGAGAAAGGTGAAACCGCGCCGAAGGAGGGCAGCGGCGTACTTGACCGGGTCAAGCAGACACTGGGCGACAGGGTCGGTGAAGTCCGCGCCAGCGAGCGACTCAAGGAATCGGCGTCCTGTCTGGTGCTTGGCGAGCAGGATCTGGGTTATGGCATGCGTGATCTGCTGAAAGCGGCGGGACATGAGGCGCCCGCGGCGGTGCCGGACCTGGAGCTGAACCTCGGTCACGACCTTGTGCGACGCATGGAGCGGGAGGCCGAGCACACACGCTTCGAGGAACTCGCCTTGTTATTGTATGAACAGGCGGTCCTGGCGGAAGGCCGTGCGCTGGAAGACCCGGCTGCCTTCGTGAAGCGCATCAACCGTCTGCTGGCTGTGCCGGCGCCGCCTGGCAGCGATCAGCTTGCTGCTGACGCTTGACGGCGGCCGACTGACTGGAGAAACAAATGCCCGCAAAGGAACACACTGACGTCGAGGAACTCAGGCGGCGGCTGACGCCGGAACAGTTCCGCGTGACGCAGCAGGCTGGCACGGAACCGGCCTTCAGCGGTCAGTACTACCAACACAGCGAGCGCGGAGCGTACCTGTGTGTGTGCTGCGGCGCCGAGCTGTTCACGTCACGGCAGAAGTACGACTCTGGAAGTGGCTGGCCAAGCTTCTGGGCACCGGCGGCAGCCGGTGCGGTATCCGGGCATCGCGACAGCAGCCATGGCATGGTGAGGGAAGAAGTACGGTGCGCGAACTGCGGTGCCCATCTCGGGCATGTGTTCGCGGACGGGCCTGCACCCACCGGTCAGCGGTTCTGCATCAATTCCGCGTCGCTGGATTTCTCACCGTCAGGCGACCGCGATGACGGCAACCGCTGAAGGCAGGCGGATCATCGCAACATGCTGAAGGCGCTCAGCGAGCTGATCGACCGCGCGCTGGGGACCGGACCGGCAGGCGCGGATGGACCGGGGGCCGGTACGGCCCAGCGGCGGCACGGCGTGGAACTGGCCACGGCCGTGCTGCTTGTCGAGGTGGCGCGAGCGGATTTCGAGGAGGACATTACTTCCAACACCGCTGTGTTCGATCTGCTCAGGACCCACTTCGAACTGTCCGACGATGAGGCACGCCTGCTGATCGAGGAGGCCCGTGCCGAAGCCGATCATGCGGCATCCCTGCAGTCGTTTACGCGGCGCCTGCATGAATGCCTTGCCGGGGAAGAAAAGCAGCGCATCATCGAAATGCTGTGGCAGGTTGCCCTGGCTGACAGCGTACTGGACAGGCATGAGGATCACCTGATCCGCAAGGTGGCCGGGCTGCTGTATGTCCCGCATGCCGACCTGATTCGAATCAGGAACCGCGTCCGGGGAACCTGACGAGAGCCTGGTGCCGGATGGCGACTCCGGCCCGCCGCGCGGTCATTCGCGCCGTGCGGTCACTCGCCGTAGAACTGCTTCATGAAGCGGACGGAAAATCTGCTGCTCTCGTTTATCGGCGTTGCGTCCACCGTGAATATCAGCGTTTCGCCAGAAGAGACAGGCACCTCGCCGATGTAGTAGACCGCATCGCCTTCCGTCACCTCACGCAGGGTGAGGTTGCGGAACTGTCCTGCCAGATTGATGGCGGATGCCGATACGCTGCCTGACACCGGCGTTCCGGCGCCATTGGGCTCGTCGGGCTTGCGCAGTATGCTGATGTTGAGCAATGCGCGGTTGGGACTGCGCACGATGCCGTACTGGCGAGCGACGTCGGCGGTGAGCTGGTCGGTGGCAAGTGCGTTGAAATGCAGCACATAGTCACCGAAGTCCCTGGAACTCTCGGTTGACGACAGGACCTGCGAGGCGGTTTCGCTGCCGGTTGCAGGCGCCCTCTGGTCACACGCCGCCAGCAGCATGAGAACGCACAACCAGAAAACCGATCGCATCCCTGGAGTCATCCCGGTAGCCTCCTCACTGACGAAACCCTGGTCAATTTATAACACAGGCAGCGCGGTCGCAGCGAACTGTCCGCCGCGGCTGACTGTCCTGTTATCGCAGCAAACCGGGTATGGGCAGCATCCGCGCGATGGCCTGGATCAGGATGATGACGAACAGCGGCGACAGGTCCAGTCCGGCGATCGGTGGCAGCAGGCGTCGAACCCGGCCCAGCAGCGGTTCATTGATATCCCGAAGGATGCCTGCAATGGGGTTGTAGGTCTGTCCCAGCCAGCCAAGAATCACGTGGACGATGATGCTCACCGTATAGAACCACAGCGTCAGGCTGATCAAGCCAAGAATCACGTAACCCAGAAAGGTGTTCAGCGGCACGGAATAGTTCGCGATCGTGAACAGCAGCCACGTCGCGATGGCCTGGAGCGCGAACATCACGACCAGCGTTGGCACGTCGACTCCGCCCGCGCTGGGAATGATGCGCCGCGCTGGAATCACGAGCGGATTTGTCACGCGAAGAATGAATTCAGCCAGCGGATTGTAGAAATCGGCACGCACCCATTGCAGGATGAATCGCAGCAGAAATGTCAGCAGGTACAGATCCGCGAGTGTCTTGACAATGAAAATGAGCGAGTTTTGCATGACTATGTTGGCTGGCCCTCCGCGACCCCGGCAACGATATCACGAGGTACGGTCTGGCGGTTGGACCAGTCGGTGTTCAGCATCGCCGTTTGCCGGGTGGTCAGTTGTGCGTTGTCCGAACAGCGCCGTTCCGATGCGGACGAAGGTCGCTCCCTCGGCGACCGCGAGTTCGAAGTCGTCCGACATGCCTATGGACAGTTCCTGCAAAGGCATCCCGCTCACGCCGAGGCGGGCGGCGGTATCGCGCAGCCGGCGAAAATGGCTGGCCACGGCTTCGTCATCGGCTTCCGCTGGCGGCAGCGTCATCAGCCCGCGGACGCGCAGTCTGGGCAGCGCGGAAACAGCCTGCAGCAGCGCGGGAAGCTCAGCTTCGCTGATGCCCGAGCGGCCGGGAAGCCCGGTCTGGTCCACCTGAAGAAACACGTTCAGGGGAGGCGCATGATGCGGCCGCTGGTCATTCAGTCGCTGCGCTACCCGAATGCGGTCCACCGTATGTACCCAGTCGAACAGTACGGCGATCTGACGCGTCTTGTTCGCCTGGATGTGGCCGAGGAAATGCCACTGGATACCCGGCTCGCTGATCCGCGGGATCTTGTATTCGGCTTCCTGTACATAGCTTTCGCCGAAATGTCGCAGCCCGGCTCGACAGGCTGAGCGGATCGCGGCAACAGTCTGCTGCTTGCTGACGGCAACTATCGTGACGTGGTCGACAGTGAAGTCGGACGCGTCAGAGACACAGTTCGCAGTGCGGCCGGACCGCTTGAGTGCGGCGTGCACGCGGCGCTGTATTTCAGCAAGATGGTCCGTGATATCAGTCACGCTTTGCCTGTGGCCGCTCGCTATACTATGAGCGTCTTCCAGTCGGGCTCGCCTTGGCTTGAGCATTTCTTAAGGATTGCTATGGCTGCCGTAGATATCGCGCAACTGCTTGCCTTCGCCGTCAAGAACGGCGCCTCGGATCTGCACCTGTCCGCGGGTGTGCCGCCGATAATTCGTGTCGACGGTGACGTAAAGCGCATCAACATGCCAGCACTGAAGCACAAGGAAGTGCACAGTATGGTATACGACATCATGAACGACAAACAGCGGAAGGACTTCGAGGAGTTCCTGGAAACTGATTTCTCGTTCGAGATTCCGAAACTGGCGCGATTCCGGGTTAACGCGTTCAATCAGAACCGCGGTTGCGCGGCCGTGTTCCGCACGATTCCGTCGGATATTCTCACGCTGGACGACCTTGGCGCGCCGCGAATTTTCAAGGATGTTTCGATGCATCCCAGAGGTCTGGTGCTCGTTACAGGCCCGACCGGATCCGGGAAATCGACCACGCTTGCGGCGATGGTCGACTACATCAACGACAACAAACCCGACCACATCATCACCATTGAAGATCCGATCGAGTTTGTGCATGAGAGCAAGCGATCGTTGATCAATCAGCGTGAAGTGCATCGTGACACGCTGGGATTCAGCGAAGCCCTGCGTTCGGCGCTGCGCGAGGACCCCGATGTGATTCTGGTGGGTGAAATGAGGGACCTGGAAACCATCAGGCTGGCACTCACCGGCGCGGAAACAGGCCACCTTGTGTTCGGTACGCTGCATACCAGCTCGGCGGCAAAGACCATCGACCGCGTGGTCGATGTGTTCCCTGCGGCGGAGAAAGAGATGGTGCGCAGCATGCTGTCGGAGTCGCTGCGCGCGGTCATCTCGCAGACGCTGCTGAAAAAAGTCGGTGGTGGACGGGTTGCGGCCCACGAGATCATGATAGGCACTCCGGCGATTCGCAATCTGATCCGCGAGGGCAAGATTGCGCAAATGTACTCAGCCATCCAGACCGGCCAGTCGCAGGGCATGCAGACGCTGGATCAGAATCTTCAGGAGCTGCTGAAGAGGGGGCTGATTACCAAGGAGGAGGCCCGCTTCCGGGCGGTCAACAAAGAGACCTTCTAGGTTCGCTTAACACGAGGAGCGCGTCGACATGGAACGCGACCAGGCGGTACGCCTGACACAAAATCTGTTACGCAAAATGGTTGAGCTGAATGGCTCCGACCTCTTTGTTACGGCCGAGTTTCCGCCAGCCATCAAGATCGATGGCACAATCAAACCTTTCGCTGATCGCCCGCTGACACCGGCACAGAGTTCCCTGATCGTGCGTTCAATCATGAACGACAAGCAGGCCAAGGAGTTCGACGCGACCAAGGAGTGCAATTTCGCGATCGCGCCGCAGGGCATCGGTCGTTTCCGCGTCAGTGCCTTTGTCGCGCAGGGCAATGTCGGAGCGGTGATCCGCCGCATTGTTACCGAGATTCCAACTTTCGAGGAGCTTGAGTTGCCGCCGCAGCTCAAGGACGTTGCGATGACCAAGCGCGGCCTGTGTCTGGTCGTCGGCGGCACCGGTTCGGGCAAGTCGACGACACTGGCCGCGATGATCGGTCATCGTAATGAAAACAGCCGCGGGCATATCATTACGATCGAGGATCCGGTCGAGTTCATGCATCCGCATCGGGGGTGTGTGGTTACCCACCGGGAAGTCGGCGTGGATACCGACAGCTGGCACAATGCGCTCAAGAATACGCTGCGTCAGGCGCCCGATGTGATCATGATCGGCGAGATACGTGACCGGGACACGATGCAATACGGTATCCAGTTCGCCGAAACCGGGCACCTTTGTGTTGCGACTCTGCATGCGAACAGCGCCAACCAGGCGCTGGACCGCATCATCAATTTCTTTCCCGAGGAACGTCGCCATCAGTTGCTGATGGACCTGTCGCTCAACATTACGGCGATGATTTCGCAGCGTCTGGTCCCGCGTGAAAACGGCATGGGGCGTGTGGCAGCGATGGAGATCATGCTCGCGTCACCGCTGATCAACGACCTCATATTCCGTGGTGAAGTGGCTGCGATCAAGGATGTGATGGCCAAGTCCACACGACTTGGCATGCAGACCTTCGATCAGGCACTGTTCCAGCTCTTCGAAGACGGCGCGATCTCCTACGAGGAAGCACTTCGCAATGCCGACTCCAAAAATGAGCTCAGGCTGCGCATCAAGCTGCAAAGCAAGCGTGAAGATGCGTCGTCCCTCGAGCATTCACAGAGCCTGCAACTGGCGGAAGAGGAAAAGGCATCGCGGTTCTGAAACCCTTCCTGCATCACCGTTGTAACGGCATCGTGCGGAACCGGGATCGCGATTGATCATGAACGTCAAACCCCTGTTCAAACTGATGGTGGACAAAAAGGCCTCGGACCTTTTTTTTACCACCTATGCGCCCGTTATGATCAAGATTGACGGCAAGATCATGCCTGTGAATCAGGTGGAGCTGACGCCGAAGATGGTGCGCCAGGCTGCGCTGGAGCTGATGGACGAAAGTCAGCTTGAAGCCTTCACCCGCGATCTGGAAATCGACTTTGCGGTGTCCGAAGCGGGACTGGGCCGCTTCCGTGTCAACGTGTTTCACCAGCGTGGCAATGTTGCAATGGTGCTGCGCTTCATCACGCCGGAACTGCCGAATCTGGACAAGCTGGGCATGCCGGACAAGCTCAAGGAGCTGGTGCTGCTGCGTCGCGGCCTGATGCTGATGGTCGGTGCCAGCGGTTCAGGCAAGTCGACGACACTGGCCGCAATGATCGATCACAGAAACCGCCACTCGGCTTCACACATCGTGACGATCGAGGATCCGATAGAGTTTCTTCACTCCAATCACAAATCCATCGTCAATCAGCGCGAAGTCGGTCTGGATACCCACTCCTATGCCCGGGCACTGAAGAGCGCGATGCGCGAGGCGCCGGACGTGATCCTGATCGGCGAGATTCGCGACCGTGAGAGCATGCAGGCGGCGCTGAATCTGGCAGGTACCGGGCATCTTGCGATTGCCACGCTGCATGCCAACAACGCACCCGAGACCCTGGACCGCATCGTCAACATGTATCCCAATGATCAGCACCGACAGGTGCTGATGGACCTCTCGCAGTACCTGCGCGCGATCATTTCCCAGCGCCTGGTTCGCTCCAGGGAGGGCGGGCGCGTCGCTGCGGTGGAGTTGATGCTGAACACGCCGCATCTGTCGGAAATGATACTCAAGGGCGACATTTCCTCGGTGAAGGAGGCTTTCAAGAACACTCACGAGCCGGGTATGCAGAGCTTTGATGACGCGCTGTTCGATCTGTACCGGAACGGCACGATCAGCATGGAGGAGGCGCTGTCCAACGCCGACTCACGTAGCAACCTCGAGGCGAAGATCAACTTCGGCTGATACGGTCTGCGGTATCCGCGTCCATCTCACGCCCGCCCCTCCGGCGTCAGCCGCACCGGCACCTTCATTCAGCCACGCGGCCCCATCGCCGGAAGCCGGAAGCCGGAAGCCGGAAGCCGGAAGCCGGAAGCCGGATTACGGATACACCTCGCGCGCATCGAAGACCGGGCCATCCACGCACACACGCTTCATCGCCGGGCCTTCCGCGGTCCGGATCGCCACTGTGCAACCCGCGCAGCCTCCCACGCCGCAGGCCATGTATTCCTCCAGCGCGATGGCGCATGGCAGCCCGTAGCGTCGCGCCAGGTCCGCCGTCGCCTTGAGCATCGGCTCCGGCCCGCATGCCGCGATCTGCACCTCGTTCAGGACGCTGGCGGGCAGCGCATCCAGCCACAGTTGCGCCAGCGCAGTGACATAGCCGCGGAACGTACCGGGCAGCTCGGCCAGACTGGCCAGTCGGGACGGTACGCCCCAGCTTTCCAGGAGTGCCAGGCTGCTGGCGGTGCTGGCCGGCATACCGCGCACCCGCAGGCCGGCCTCCTGGAGTTCGAACGGGTACGGCAGTTCCGATCCCATCAGCACCAGCGGACTGAACACCGGGTGCTCGCGCAGGTGCCGGGCAAGGAAAACCATCGGTGGAATGCCCACGCCGCCGCCGATCGCCAGTACCTTGGGCCGTGCCGGATCCGGAGCGAAACCGCGTCCTATGGGCGCCAGCAGGCTGATGCGGTCGCCGGCCCCGCGAGTGGCCAGTCGGGCAAGACCGGCGCCAACCGGTTTATACAGAAACTCGAGCCAGCCCGCATCGGCGTCGGCCTGCATGATGGACAGCGGTCTGCGCATCGGAATCGCCGGATCGCATGTGATGTGCGCGAAGCTGCCCGGCACCGCGCGGCCGGCCGCGTCCGGCGCATGAACTCGAAGCCGGTACTGGTTGCCGGCGTAAGCACGCTGCGAGATCACCTGCGCATCGACCAGGCAGATGGTGCCGCGATGTGGATGGCTGTTCATGTCCATGTCCGGAATTGCGACATGAGCCGGGCTGAGCAGGGGCTGTGGCTCATTGGTGGCTGTTCATCCATTGTTCGGCGATCAGGCAGGCTGCCAGCCTGTCGATCCGGTCACGCCCGATGCGCCGGCGCAGGTATCCGGCGCGGCGCCCGTCCCGCAGTCCGGACTGCGCCGACCGGGATGTCAGTGACTCATCCACGCAGTCGACCGGAAGCTGATAGCGCGCCCCAAGTTCCTCGATGAAGGCGCGCACACCCCTGCCCACCGCTGAATTCGGGTCGGCGGGCATGCCGACGATCAGGCGGCCGGGCTGCCATTCCGCCATCAGGCGGTCCAGCGCCTGCCACGGGAAGGTTTTTCCTGTTTGCAGCGTCGACAGCGGGCTGGCCGTGCGTGTGCGCAGGTTCGCCGTGGCGATGCCGACGCGTCGCAGGCCGAAATCGATGGCGAGTAACAGTTGCGCATCCGGCGTTGCTGCTGCCGAGCGGCCGTCCGACATGATCAGGCGTGTCCGGCGTAGTTGCTCAACTGGCCGATCTCCACGCCCAGCAGACCAACGGCTGCGGCCCAGCGCTGTTCGAACGGGGTGTCGAAGACGATACCGGCATCCGCCGGTGCGCTGAGCCATGCGTTGGCCGCCAGTTCCGCTTCGAGCTGTCCGGGGCTCCAGCCGGCATAACCCAGTGCGATCAGCACGGGTTCGGGGCCGTTGCCGGCCGCTACTTCGTTGAGTATGTCCTGAGAAACGGTGACACGAATGCCGGAAGGCGCAGTGATCGTGGACTCGAAGTCCCTGTCACCGCGGTGCAGTACGAAGCCGCGGTCCGGCTGTACCGGCCCCCCTGACAGCACGGGCCCGTCGAGCTGCCCGTCGTGAACGGTCAGTCCCAGCTGGCGCAGCACTTCGCCGAGCAGCATGTCGCCGGGGCGATTGATCACGATGCCGAGTGCGCCTTCGGCATCGTGTTTGCACAGATAGGTGACCGTCTGATTGAAGTTCGGATCACCCATCGCAGGCATGGCGATCAGGAAGTGGTCTTCCAGTGTCCGCATGTGGATCGGTCCGTTTGGCCGCCGGGTGGCGGCGCTCAATACTATCGTAGCCGCTTTTTCGGTCGGGCGCAGCGGACGCGAAGGTTACCGGCCGGTCTGTTCGCGTCCGCCGAAGAAATCCCACTCATAGGCGAAACGCAGAACGTCGTACTGGCCGCGAATTTCGTCGGGGAATGCATCGAACGGCGCCGCCAGGCGAAGTATCTGCAATGCCGCCTGATCCAGCGCCGTGTCGCCCGATGACCGGCGGACGATGATCTCCTCCAGCCGGCCGCGACTGTCGATTGCAACTTCCAGCATCGGTCTGCCCGTACCGGCCCGTCCGCGAAACTGTTCGGGGAAGTTCGCTGTACCGATACTTTCAACGCGGCGTCGCCAACCGTCCAGCCAGGGCGCGAGCGCGGACTCACGTGTACTTGGGGTCACCAGCAGTTCGCGCCTGTCGGTCTGCGGCAGTTCGTTGGCAAAGCCGGTTTCGGCCACCAGCGACAGCGGTGAATCGCTGGCCAGCATGGCCGCCGCGCGCATGGGCACCTCGGCCTGATGTTCGATGGCCTGCGGTGCCGCGGCGATGCGCAGATCGGCCGCGGTGCGCGTGAGCAGCAGTTCCGCCGCTGGCGCCGGTGTGCGTGGCGCGCCATCGCGGAGGTCGGCGGCACGCATGTCGCCCTGAATGCTCAGGCTGTGGTCGGCGGTTGGTGCCGACAGCGGCCGCTGCCCTTCGCTGACGTCGCCGCTGCCGGCGTGGCTGCGGTTGGCGATCATGTCCGCGTGCTCGGGCGCCTCGCTGTGCTCATGGCTTTCCAGCAGCAGAGTGACATTGAGCGCGGGCATTGCGTCGCCGGATGCGAAGGGCGTGGCCGTGAACGTCACGCCCAGCAGCAGCACGCCGTGGGCAAGCGCGGCCAGGAACAGCGTCGAGCCGAAGCGGTCGGTGATCGACGATCGCGGCGTCGCCACACTCATCTGATTCTGCCTGCGTAGGTCATGGCGTCCTCTATACCACGGCTGCGCAACAATGCCAGGTACCCGTCGACATTTCCGCCATCAACGAAGCGCCGCGGTGGCCGGTTCGGGCCCAGGCGCCTTTCCGGCCGGAAGGTGATCGCGCGCCGTCGGCAGCGGGCAGCGGGCAGCGGACGCCGGATGACCGGCGTCCGGCTTACTGACCATCCAGACGAGCCTGGATGGCGTCGATCAGGTTGGCCGCCACGTCAAGGCCAAACAGCGCATCCAGTTCACGGATCCCGGTGGGGCTGGTGACGTTGATCTCGGTCAGATAGTCGCCGATCACATCCAGACCCGCGAACAGCACGCCCTTGTCGCGCAATACCGGACCCACCTGTGCACACAGCCAGCGATCGCGTTCGGTCAGCGGCCGCCCCTCGCCCTTGGCACCCATTACCAGGTTGCCCCGGCTCTCGCCGGGCGCCGGTATGCGCGCCAGCGCGTAATCTTCGGGTACACCGTCTACCAGCAGGATGCGCTTGTCGCCTTCGCTGATCTCCGGAATATAGCGCTGCGCAAGAATGAAGCGTGCCCCATAGTCCGTGAGCGTTTCCACGATCACATTGGTGTTCTGGTCGCCACTGGTGACGATGAATATCGAGCGACCGCCCATGCCGTCCAGGGGTTTGAGGACGAGCTTCCCGTGTTCCTCAAGGAACGCGAGGATCTGCTCGCGGGACCGGGTGATCAGGCTGGGCGGCGTGCAGTGAGCGAACCACGCCGTGTAGGCCTTTTCATTGATGTCCCTAAGGCTTGCCGGCCTGTTGACCACCATGAGGCCGCGGTCCTCGGCGAGTTGCAGGATGTATGTGGTGTAGATGTATTCGATGTCGAACGGTGGATCCTTGCGCATCAGCACGACATCCAGCGCGGAAAGCTCCCCATGCCAGTCTTCGCCGTATTCGAACCAGCTGTCGGTGCTGTCGGCGACATTCACCACCCGGCCTTTGCCGAAGGCGACGCCGTCGCGTACGTAGAGATCACGCTGGCGGAAATACACCGTGCGCCAGCCGCGTCGGCGCGCAGCCAGCAGCATGGCCAGCGTGGAGTCCTTGGTCGGGTTGACGCCCTCTATGGGGTCCATGACCACACCCAGCTGTACGGGAATGGAGCCTGTCATGTATGCCTCGCTTTCAGCGCCGGATTTGGGCGGGAGTTCTCAGTTTCAATGGCGAGCGCAAAGCTACCATATCCAGCAGTGCGGACAGGGCGTGACTTACACAGGTCAAGGGTCGTTCAAGGTCGCGTTCGGGCTGCGGGAATCCACGGCATGATGAAGTCGTTGGAAGGCATCCCGCCAATATGTTAAAAGATCGCGTCTGTCGGCGCGTCCGTCCGGCGCGCAAGCGGGATTAGACAATGAATCCGACAACGGAGGACCGCGTGTCCAGCGGCAATGCCACCAGCCAGACCATCAACCCCGCCAAGGGGCTGCAGGGCCTGAAGATCCTCGTCATCGACGACAGCAAGACGATTCGGCGCACTGCCGAAACCCTGCTGGCCCGGGAAGGCTGCGAGGTCTTTACCGCGGTCGACGGGTTCGACGCGCTTTCGAAGATTGCCGACCACCATCCGGACATTATTTTCGTGGACATCATGATGCCGCGACTGGATGGCTATCAGACCTGCTCGCTGATCAAGCACAACCGGAACTTCAAGGACACGCCGGTGATCATGCTGTCCAGCCGTGACGGCTTGTTCGACCGCGCCCGCGGCCGCCTCGTCGGTTCGGAGCAGTACCTCACCAAGCCGTTCACCAGGGACGAACTGCTCGGCGCGATCCAGAGTCACGTGGTGCGATGACCGGGAGCAGATGGCGATGGCGCTGATCATGATCGTGGACGATTCACCCACCGAAGTGCATGTCATGAAGACTGCCCTGGAACAGCACGGTTTCGATACGGTGTCGGCCGCCAACGGTTCGGAATGTCTGAACATGGCCAGATCCATGCGCCCCGACCTGATTCTGATGGATGTCGTGATGCCCGGCATCAACGGTTTTCAGGCGACACGCACGCTGTCACGCGATCCGCAGACCGCCACGATTCCGGTGGTGATGATCACCACCAAAGACCAGGAAACCGACCGTATCTGGGCCATGCGTCAGGGGGCCGTGGACTACATGACCAAACCGGTGAGTGCCAGCGCGCTGATTGCCAAGGCTCAGGAAGTGCTGGAGCGAACCCGTGACGGCTCGGAAGCCGGCGACCTGGAGCGTGGCATTTGAATCTGACTGAACTCACGGACCGGCCATTCGACCTCCTGCTGGAGCTGGAGCGGCGCGCGCGCGCGGCCAGTATTGTCAGGCAGGGCTCGAACGAGGCCGCCGAGGACTGGGTCGGTATCGGATTCCGACTGGGCGCCGAGCAATTCGTCGTGGCACGCCACGATGTGCGTGAGGTGATGCCGGTGCCGGAGCAGATCACGCGTGTGCCCGGCGCCAAGGTCTGGTTGCGTGGCGTCGCCAATGTGCGTGGCCAGCTGTTGACCATCGTCGATCTGAAGGCGTTTCTGGGTGGCGGTACGACACTGCAGGATCGCCGCGGGCGGATCCTGGTGCCGGCCAGCCGAGAAATACCCACAGGGCTGATCGTCGATGAGGTGGTCGGCTTCCGCAGGTTTTCGGCCAATGAACACAGTGAGGATACGCCCGCTACCATCATCCGTTGTGATCGTTATCTGGAAGGCGGTTACCGTCGCGGTTCGGAAGTGGCGCCGCGATTCAGTCTGCCGCAGCTGCTGGCGGATGATCATTTCCTGGTTGCCGATGCAACCGGTAGTGGAGTAAGAGCGGCATGATCAAACCCAGTCCGTGGATGCGCCTGCTACCGGTGATCGGCGTGGCGCTGGCGGCCGTTCTGGTGGCGGCCATCGCGTCGTTGTGGCTGGCCGGCCCGCGCGGTGACGGGGACTCCGGAGTCGGTCAACTTGCAGCGCTGGCGCATGCGGCGCGTGCCGAGGCTCATGCCGTCCTGGGTGGTGATGTCGGTCGGGCCGCCGAGCTGGATCGGTTGCGCGCGCAGTTGGAAACCCGGCGGCGCGCGGTTCAGGCGGCGCAGTCAGGGCCTGCCAGGACGTTCGCGAACGACGGCGCCTGGAGCGATTTGCTCGGCGGACTGGAGGACGTGTCCGCCGCCGCGCCGCAGCTGGTCGAACTGGACGCCATGGGCCGCGCTCTGCAGTCACTGCTGCCCGAGCTGCTTGGCGCCACCGGCAATCTGCTCGCCGCCGCCCCCGCGGGACTCGCCGCCAATGAGCTGCATCTGGAGCGTCTGGAAATCACGGTTGAAGGTCTGCAACAGAACATGCATGCGCTGGCCGCCGGCATGGACACGGCGGAACTGACGCGCCGACTGAACGGCGCGGCACAGTACCTGGGCCAGTTCATCCGCGGGCTGCGTGGCGAGGAACCCACGCTGGGTCTCACGGCGGTGAATTCATCCGCGGCAGCCGCGGAGCTGGAGGTGGCCTCCGGCTATTTCGATCGCGCGGTGGAAGCGGTCAACGGCATCGTCGCCACCCGCGGCGCACTGGCACCGTCGACGCAGGCACTGCAACGGCTGGATGCGGCCGCGCAGCGCCTGCTGGAGCGCCAGCCTGCCTACAGTGGCGCCGGCGCATCCGGCGTCGCGACGGTTTCCGGGACGACGGCCATGCTGCTCGCCGCGGCGATGGGATTGCTGGCACTGATGATGCTGGGCTACTACCGGGCACGGGATTTCCGGCGCGCGGCCGACATCCATGCCATGCAGAACGAACGCAACCAGCAGGCCATTCTCAGACTGCTCGATGAACTGTCCAGCCTCGCCGATGGCGATCTGACCGTTCAGGCCACCGTGACGGAAGACATCACCGGCGCGATTGCCGACTCGATCAATTACGCCATCGAGGCGCTGCGCGAACTGGTCACCACCATCGATCAGACGTCGATTCTGGTTGACTCGGCCGCCAAGCAGAGTGAGGCCACGGCCCGGCAGCTGGTAAAGTCGAACGAGACCCAGACCAAGCAGGTTGCCGCCGCCTCCGAGTCGATAGCGCAGATGGCGGCCTCGGTGGAAGAGGTGTCCGGGAACGCCGAGCGCTGCTCGGACGTTGCGCGTCATGCGGTGGAGGTGGCGCACAAGGGTGGCGAAGCCGTGCGCCGCACGATCGAAGGCATGAACGCCATTCGTGAAACGATTCAGGATACGTCCAAGCGCATCAAGCGTCTGGGTGAGAGCTCACAGGAAATCGGCAACATCGTCGAGCTGATCGAGGAGATTGCCGAACAGACCAACATCCTTGCATTGAACGCGTCGATCGAAGCATCGCGGGCCGGTGAGGCTGGACGCGGCTTTGCCGTGGTCGCCGACGAGGTGCAGAAGCTGGCGGAGCGGTCAACCAACGCCACGCGCAAGATCGAAGTGCTGGTCAGCACGATCCAGTCGGACACCAACGAAGCGGTGGTGTCCATGGAACGCAGCACCACGGACGTGGTTGGCGGCGCGCTGCTGGCTGAAAATGCCGGTGCGGCCCTGGAAGAAATCGAACAGGTTTCCCATCAGATTGCCAGTCTCGTGCAGAACATCTCCGGCTCGGCGCGCGAGCAGTCCGGCGTGGCTACCGCGATTACCCGGAACATGCAGGTGCTCAAGCAGATCAGCTCGCGTACCACGGTCTCCACGGCTGCGACGTCCAGCGCCATCAGCAAGCTGTCGGAACTCGCCTCGCAGCTGCGCAATACCGTCAGTGGTTTTGCGCTGCCTGAGCTGCCGGGCAACACCGGTGTGCTGTCCCGGTCGCAGGTGACTGCGGCGCTGGAAGAGGCGAGAAAGGCTGATGAACAGATTGCCGCGGCCAGCGACGACAAGGTACAGCCGCATCTGGAGCGACGGCTGCAGTCCGGCTGAGTCCGCGCATGCGCACTGCCATGACGGTGAACCCCGAATCCATGAATGACCTGGCTGCGCAGTCGCTGGAGTTGGTGAGTCGTGAGCTCGGCACAACCCTGGATGCCGCGCGGGCACAGCTGGAAGCCTACGTCGATGGTCATGCCGGCCGCGAGGCGTTGATCCGCTGCGCGGAGCTGCTGCACCTGGCCTGCGGCGCGCTGAAAATCGTCGATGTGCAGGGCGGCGCCCTGCTCACCGAGGAGATGGAGCTCACCTGCCGACATCTGTTCGAGCTCGGTGACGGAGACGGAACCGACGAGGGCATGGAATCGCTGACCCGTGCGATGGTTCAGCTGCCCGCCTACCTGGACCGTCTGCTGACCGGCGGTTCCGACATCGCGCTCGTACTGCTGCCGCTGCTGAACGAACTGCGCGCCGTGCGCGGCAAGCCTTTGATGTCCGAAGGTACCCTGCTGCTGCTGGACGTCGGACAGCGGTCGGCGCAGCGGTCACACGGCCATCGCGGTCGCAGGACGGAGGAAGCGACTTCGCTGGCCGATATGCCGGGCGGCTTCCGCAGCACGGTGCACAAGCTGCGCCCGTCCTTTCAGACGGCACTGCTGGGATGGATTCGCGGTCACGACGCCGACAACGCGCTGGTGGAGCTGGTACGTGTCAGCGATGCGGTGCTGAAAGCCTCCACGACGGCTGAAGTGCGGCAGTTCTGGGATGTGCTGAGCGCCGTGCTGATCGCCGTGAGCGAGGGCGCACTGGAGGCGACGGTTGCGGTCAAACGACTGGTCGGGCAGGCCGACAGGCAGCTGAAGCGGCTGGCTGACGGCGGCGAGGCGGTATTCGTCAACGCTCCGCCCGACGAGCTGCTGAATAACCTCCTTTACTACGTGGCGCGCTCCGGCAGTCAGCATGCACGCGTTGAAGCGGTGCGCACCGCCTTCGATCTGCACAGTGTGGTGCCACGCGCCGATGAACTGGAGCTGGCACGAGAAGGGCTGGCCGGCCCCAGCGCCAGGCTGATGCAGACCGTAGCCCAGGCGATCAAGGAGGACATGGGTACGGTCAAGGATGTGCTGGACATTTTCGTGCGCACGGGACGCACCGGAGCCGACCAGCTGGCGCCGCAGGCGGACATGCTGCGCAAGATCAGTGAGACGCTCGGCGTGCTCGGACTGACAGACGCGCGCGAGGCAATCCATCAGCAGGCGGGCACGCTGGATGCGATCGCGGCGGGCCGCAGTGAGCCCGATCAGTCCGTGCTGGAACAGGTTGCCGGCACGCTGCTGGGTGTCGAGGAGGCTCTGGACCGTGAGCTGCTCAAGGCGGTGATGCCGGCCGGTGCCGCGGCACGCGAAGCAGACGGCGAAGCCGGGTACCGCCATGTCGCTCAGGCCGTCATGGGCGAGTGCATCGTCAACCTTGCAAGGATCAAGGAAGCCGTCGTCGATCTGGTGGACGATCCTTCCAATGTCAGGGCGCTGGACAGGGTGAAGCCGCAGTTGCGGGGCATCACGGCAGGTCTGTTGATGCTCGACAAGGTCAAGGCCGTACGGGTCGTCGAACGTATCGGCGATCTGATCGCCCGCCGTCTGGTATCCGATGCGGTGCCCATGCGCCCTGAGCACCTGGAACGCCTCGCCGACGCGATCGTCAGCGTCGAGTACTTCATGGAAACGGTCAGCGCCGGTCGTAACGACCCGCTGTACATGCTGGACAATGCCGAGCGCTGTCTGTCACTGCTGGAGAGCCTGCCCGCCGCGAAGGCACAGGAGGTGCCGGCGGTACCCGTTCCGGCTGAGGAGCCGTCACCCCCGGCCGCGAAGCCCACGTCCGACGCGCCGGTCATGGACCTGGCCGAGGACCGCTCCGATCCGGAACTGCTGGAACTGTTCATCGAGGAGGCGCGGGAAGAGATTGCCGGTATCCGGCGGCGACTGCCTCTGTGGAGTGATAATCCGGACGACACTGATGCGCTGATCGCGATCAGGCGTTCGTTCCACACGCTCAAGGGCAGCGGACGCATGGTGGGCGCGCAGCTGATCGGTCAGTTCGCGTGGAGCATCGAGAGTCTCCTCAATCGGCTGATCAATCAGACGCTGTCCGTGACGCCCGAGCTGACGGCATTCGTCGCGGAGGCGGCGAATGCGCTGCCGGAACTGATCGAACAGCTGGAGATCGGGCTGGCGCCCAAGGTCAATGTGCATCTGCTGATGAAGCGGGCGGAAGCCTTCGTGAATGGCGAATCCGGCGCCCCCATGGTCGATGAGCCTGTACCGCCTGCCGTCGAAGCATCGTCTGCACCTGCCACCGCAGACTCCTGGTCTGATCTGCCCGTCGCGGACATCCCCGACAGCGTCCCCGATACCGGCACGGACACCGGGACCCGGCGGATGGACCCGGTGCTGGCGGAAATTTTCATCAAGGAAACACGCGGCCATCTGCAGGCAGTGCGCGAATACGTCGCGACGGCCGAGCGCGGCTTCCCGCCGCATGAAGTCGAGGAAGATCTGTATCGTGCCTGGCATACCCTGCTTGGCAGCGCGCGCATGGCGAACTTCGAGCCGGTATTGGCCGTGGCCGGTCCGGTCAGTGAGTACCTGGGCCGCTGCTACGAAGCCGGCGCCGGCATCTCCACCGAGGAGCTGGGGCTGCTGAGCGAGGCGGCGGCTGAAATCGGACTGATGGTCGATGCGCTGGACGCATCGCTACCCTATGAGGTCAATGCCGACCTCATCGGCAGACTGGCTTCACTGTCGAACCGGCGGGTGGAACCTCAGGCAGGCCGCGATCCCGCGCCGGAGGTGGGCGATGACTCGGTCGACCTGGCGCCTGCGCCGGGCTTCGACCCCGATATCGCGGCGATATTCGTCGAGGAAGCAGCCGAGCTGCTGGAGAGCGCGGAGTCGGCCGTGGTTGATCTGCGCTCGGACCCGGAGGACGCTGCTCGCAGAGGTGAGCTGCAGCGCGTTCTGCACACCTTGAAGGGCGGGGCCCGCATGGCGGGTGTCGTCGCGATGGGCGATCTCAGTCATGCACTGGAAAGCCTGCTGGAAGAGGTTGCGCGCCGGGATCGCGAACAGCAGGTGGCGGCCTTCGCGCTGGTGCAGGAATCAATGGACACGCTGCATCAGATGCGCGATCTGGTTGCCGCCGGACGTGGCGTGCCGGCCGTGGACGCAGCCCTGCTGGAACGCATAGCGCGGCATGGCGGTGAAGATGACACTGAGGGTGACAGTGAAGACGGCAGCGAAGCGGCGCGTTCCTTCGAGCCGGCACCCGCTGCGCCCGAACCGCCGCCACCGCCGGAACCGGTGGCGGTGCCGCCCGGTGCGGTCACGGAAGATGCGGCCACGGAAGACCTGATTGCTGCAGCACCGTCATCTGAAATTTTCGATGTCGGCATACCGGATGCGCTTACGGAGCATCCGACCGTATCGGATCTGGCGGATCTGGCGGATCGGCCCGGAGCGACCCTGGCGCCGGAAGCAGCGGAAGCAGCGGAAGAACCGCATGCCGCGGCTGCTTTGCAGGCCTCAGCCCCTGCTGCCGCTGCGCGTCCTGAATCGCGAATCAGCGGTCGTACCGAGTATGCGCGGGTCGATTCCGCGCTGCTGGATACGCTGCTGAACGGTGCCGGCGAGATCAGCATTTTCCAGTCTCGCCTGAATCAGCAGATCCATTCCGTCGAGTTTCATCTGGGAGAGCTCGGGCAGACCGTGACGCGACTGCGCGAACAGCTGCGCAAACTCGAAGCGGAAACGGAAGCGCAGATTCTCCATGGTCATCAGGGTGATCTGACAGCCGACGAGGGCTTTGATCCGTTGGAGCTGGACCGCTACTCCACGATACAGCAGCTGTCCAGAGGGCTGGCTGAGAGCGCCAATGATGTCGCCAGCATCAACGAACTGCTGCGCGGCCTTACCGCGGAAGCGGACACGCTGCTGACGCAGCAGGGGCGCGCAACCGCGCAGCTGCAGGATGGACTGATGCAGACACGCATGGTGCCGTTCCAGCGCCATGTGTCGCGGCTGGCACGTATCGTTCGACAGGCCGCCACCGATTCCGGTCGGCAGGCAGAGCTCACGGTCGAAGGCGCGACCAGCGAAATCGATCGTCAGGTGCTTGACACCATGCTGCCTGCTTTCGAGCACCTGTTGCGCAACGCCGTAGTGCATGGCATCGAGCGCCCCGACGTCAGGACGGCGGCGGGCAAGCCACCGATCGGCAAGGTGACGTTGCGGATCCATCGTGAAGGTTCGGAAGTGGCGATCGAAGTGACCGACGACGGCCGCGGACTGGATGTCACGGCCATTCAGCGCAAGGCGCTGGAACAGGGCCTGCTGTCGCCGGGGCAGAAGCTGTCGGACGCCGAGGCTCGCGAAATGATTCTGCGTCCCGGGTTCAGCACGGCCGGGGAGCTCACGCAGACCGCCGGCCGTGGTGTCGGCATGGATGTGGTCGACAACGAGATCAAGAAGCTTGGTGGCGTGCTACGTATCGAGTCCACTACCGGTCACGGCACCCGCTTCCTGATTCGCCTGCCCTATACGCTGGCGATCACGCAGGCGCTGATCGTGAATGTCGGGGACGAGACCTTCGCGCTGCCTCTGCCGACTGTCGAAGGCATCGCGCGGGTGCCGCGCGAGCAGCTGCTGCAGCTGCTGACCGAAGACGAACCGAGGATGGACTATGGCGGTGTCAGTTATCGCCTTCAGCACCTGGGCACATTTGTGGGCGGGGCGCCGGCCGCGCTGCCGGATGAAGAGGGCGCGGTGGCGCTGGTGCTGGTGCGGGCAGGCGAATACTCAGCCGCGCTGCTGACCGATTCGCTCGAAGGCAGCCGTGAAATCGTCGTCAAGACGCTGGGGCCGCACCTTTCAGGTATCGCGGGCGTGTCCGGCGCAACGATACTGGGCGACGGTCGAGTCATCGTTATTCTCGATATCGGTACGCTGGTGCGTACCCAGCAGGGCGACGTCACTGCGACGCCGCCTCCCGCACCCGAGCCCGTGAGCCGGCCGCTGACCGCACTTGTGGTCGATGATTCGATCACGATGCGCCGTGTGACCCAGCGACTGCTGGAGCGGCGTGGCGTGCGTGTGGTGACGGCTCGTGACGGGCTGGATGCAATCGCAACACTGCAGGACGCCGAACCCGACATTATCCTGCTCGACATCGAGATGCCACGCATGGACGGCTATCAGTTCGCCAAACATGTACGCAACGATCCACGGATCGCCGAGGTACCCATCATCATGATCACGTCGCGGTCGGGCGAGAAACATCGCGCCAGAGCGATAGAGATCGGCGTCAACGACTATCTCAGCAAACCCTACCAGGAAAATCAGCTGATCGGTGCCGTTGAGGCACTGCTTGGGCGTACGCTGTGAGCATGCAACAGGCAGAACTTTACAGTCTGCTGATCCCGCTGCGCAGCGAACGGCTGCTCGTGCCCAGAATGTGCGTGGCCGAGGTCATCACTTTTACCGAAGCGGAAAGGGCATCCGGCGACGAAGACAGGCCATCGTGGTATCTGGGTTCCATCGTGTGGAATGGTCGTGGCCTGCCGGTCGTGAGTTTCGACTCCGCTGACGATGCATCCGTGCCGAGAAAGCGGGGACGTACGCGCATCGTCGTGTTCCAGTCCATCGGCGACTCCCTGCGCGGAGGATGCTTCGGCCTGCTGACGCAGGGTTTTCCGCAGCTGGTACGCGTGAATCGTGACGTGCTGCAGACCGATTCCGAACAGGAGCTGCCGGAGTCGCCGCCGGCGTTGTGCCGCGTGAGGATGATTCACGAGTATCCGCTGATTCCGGACCTGGAGCGCATCGAAGCCATGATCGCCGGACTCGAGGTGGCTGCCTGAAGGTCTGGAACGGCCGGAGGTCGCCCTGCGCCCGCCGGCCACTCCGGCACCGCGGTGGCAGCGGCCGGCGATGGTGCGGAAAGCGTGCTGCCTGTCTTAACCCAGATCGCCCCATCGCAGCTGTGCAAAGGTGCAGCCGGCGACGGACGCTGTTTCGGCACGCAGGATGCGCGGGCCCAGCTGCACGGCAGTAAAGCCCTGGCGCGCGAACAGCGTCAGCTCCGCCGGACTGAATCCACCCTCCGGACCCGCCGCCAGGCACACGCCGTGATCGACGCTGTCCGGAAGCGCCGGACCGTCGCCTTCCATATGCAGCAGCAGTTTCAGACATGATGGCGCAATCCCGGCTATCGCATCAGACAGCGGACGTGGTGTCAGGATCTTCGGAGGACAGTGCCTGCCGCTTTGCTCACAGGCGCCTCGCGCCTTGAAATTCCAGTGTTCCAGCCGGCGTTGTGCGCGTTCACCCTGCAGCCGGGTCACGCTGTGTTCGGTCTGCACCGGGATGATGGTGCGTACACCCAGTTCGGTGGCCTTCTGGATCACGATGTCCATGGGCTCGGACTTCAACAGCGCCTGCAGCAGCACCAGATCCAGCGTGGGTTCCGGTAGCGGCGCAGCGGAGTCGAGCATGTTCAGCAGTCCGCCGCGCTTGCCGAGCATGTCGATGCCGGCGTGGCGCTCCGTGCCCCGGCCGTTGAAGGCGAGTATGCGATCACCGCGCTTCAGGCGCAGTACCTTGCCCAGATAGTGCGCTGCACGTTCATCCAGCGGGACGTGGTCAGCGTCCAGACTGTGGTCGACGAACAGGCGGGGCGTACGGTGTGCGGTCATGGTCACGGCTGACGCCTGGTGTGCTGTGGAGCGTACATGCGGGTGGTATATAGTCGCCGCTGAACGGCGGGCGAGCAAAGGTTTCGCGGAATCGTCGATGAGCGTGCTGTATGAAGCGTAATGTCGTGGCGGCCGGGCGACCGGGCGTCGACCCGGATACCGGCTGGCTGCACGAGGTGGTGCGCGTCCCGTCTCCCAACTGCGACCAGCGTCCCGCCGGCGTACTGCCCGACCTGGTGGTCGTACACGGCATCAGCCTTCCGCCGGGGTGCTTTGGAGGGCCGTGGATCGATCACCTGTTCACCAACCAGCTGCCGCCGGATGCACATCCGTACTTCTCATCGATCGCGGAACTGCGCGTCAGTGCGCATGTGCTGGTGCGACGCGATGGTTCACTCACCCAGTACGTTCCGTTTCAGATGCGTGCCTGGCATGCGGGCGTGTCGTCGTATCGTGGCCGTGATGCCTGCAATGACTTTTCGGTGGGCATAGAACTGGAAGGTGACGACGATCTGCCGTACGACGATGCGCAGTATCGGGAGCTGGCACAGCTGATCGCGGCCCTGGAGCAGGCGTATCCTTCGCTGCGTGGCTGCGACGTCGTGGGCCACTGCGATGTGGCGCCCGGACGCAAGACCGATCCGGGTCAGGCCTTTCAGTGGCATCGACTGGAGCGCCTGCTGGGGCGCGCGGCGGTTCGCGGATGAAGCTCCTGGCGCTTCTTCTGGGCCTTGCGCTGGAGCGTGGTGTCACCAGCGTGCTGCATCTGCGTGAGCTGCGCTGGTTTGATCACTGGTTCGACCTCGGACTGCGCCACGGTGCGCGGGCGGGCTGGTTTGCCCGCTACGCGCTGATCATTCTGACACTGGCATTGCCGCTTGTACCGATACTGTGGGCCAGCCTGATGTTGCAGGAGACGGGTTTCCCCTGGGATCTGCCGTACCTGCTGTTCGCCATCCTGGTGGTATTTTTCTGCCTTGGGCCTCGCGACCTGGTGAGTGAGGTGCATGAATACTGTGAAGCGGTCGACCGCGATGACCCGGAGACCGCGCATCGGGTGCTGGTCGAGCTGTCGGAGGTGGAGCGTCTGCGGGACAACGAGATCGATGTCGTGGAGGACGCGATTTTCATCCAGGCTACGAATCGCGTCTTTGGTGTGGTCTTCTGGTTTGTTGTTCTCGGGCCGGTCGGTGCCTGGCTGTTTCGGATCAGTGATCTGTTCCGCCGCCGCGCGGTGTTCGAATTCGCCCGTGGCGCGGCGCACGGTGCCGCCGTTTCAGACACGGTGGAGAAGGTGCACGGCGTGCTGGTGTTCGTTCCTGCCAGACTGGCAGCGATGTGCTACGCGCTCAGCGGCAGTTTCGACGATGCGCTGAATGCGTGGAGGCGGCTCCGTACGCGCGGCCGGGTTGCGCTGCATCGAGCCAACGATGAAGTAGTCGCTCTGGTGGGCAGGGCGGCGATGAGTGGTGCGCTGGCCGAGCCGCAAAATTCCAGTGCGGCCGCGCGCAATGCGCTCAGACTGGTGACACGTACGTTGTTCATCTGGGTGACGGTGATTGCGCTGATGACCATCTTCGGCTGGGCGGTCTGATCCGTCCTGCGGATCAGACCCGCGATCTGTCACTCTCGGCGCTCGTGGTCCCACAGCGCTTCCTGCCCGCCGTGGCTGCGGGCTATCACCCGTGCGATAACGAACAGCAGATCGGAGAGGCGATTCAGATAGCGTGTCAGGACCGGATTCACCGGAACGGTGTGGGCCAGCGTCCACAGACTGCGCTCGGCGCGCCGGCATACCGCACGCGCGAGATGGCAGGCTGAAGCAGCCCGGCTGCCGCCCGGCAGGATGAATTCCTGTAGTGGCGGCAGCGTGGCATTGAGATCGTCCAGCGACTTTTCCAGTCGCGCCACCGACGCGTCGCTGATCCCCGTGTAGTCCGGAAAAGCGATTTCCCCGCCAATCTCGAACAACTCGTGCTGGACATCGAACAGGCATCGGCGGATGTCGTCGGACAGTTCCTGCTCGGCCAGCACCATGCCGATCACGCAGCTGGTTTCGTCAACGTCGCCGCATGCATTGATGCGCGCATCGGTCTTGGCAACCCGTTCGCCGGTCGCCAGGCCAGTGGTGCCGTCGTCACCGGTGCGTGTATAGATTCTGCTCAGACGATTACCCATGGAAGCTCCGATGGCAGCGTGGTGAAAGCCGATGGCAGCGCGTTGAAAGGATTCGCCGACACGGGTGCGGTACGCATGAGGAATTCACGGAATCTGCGGAACCCTGAGCGCAACGCAGAGTCTATTACAACAGGTGCGCACACGCCGCCAGGCTGCGCGGTGGTGGCACAAAAAAGAAAACCCGGCGGTGGGAGCGCCGGGTCAGACACTTTCTTGTTATCGGAGTTTTACGGTTTCTAGTATGCGGCCCGGCTGCTGGCAGACTTTGTATGCGTCAAAGTGCTACCGCTTGTTGGTGTTGTTGTATGCAGCCTTCGTTGTCTTCTTCTTGTTCTGTTTCTTGTTCTTCTAATCTGGTTTCAAAATTTAACAGAACCGTGTGCGGAATCGCACAGTTTTTCTGTTGCTTGTGCACTCAACACCTCCGTTCAGGAGGCGGAATTCTACAAGCAAAAGCCGTGCCACGAGAATTATTTCCATTAAAAACAGCTAAATAGAGTGGCGATTTTGGGAGCTTCGCGATGCTCGACGGGGCGTCTGTAAGAAATTTCGACTGGCCAGTTGCCGTCATCATCTATACCAGCTTCTCAGATTTCAAAGATAAGTCATTGAATTAAAAGAGTGCGCAAATTCTGGTAGCCTGCGTGATGTGTCTACTTCAGATCCGGACGGTGGCCAGATGCTGCCGGTGTCGCACAGGATGTGACAGTCAGGGAACCGGGTGCGCGGGTGTGACCGGGGCCTGCCAGAGCGTCGTGCGATCCATCCAGCGTCCGCCCTTCACAACCGCGGTGATGCGCCGGATGTCCTCGATCCGCTCCAGCGGATCGCCATCGATGACGACGAAATCAGCCAGCCGACCCGCCTCCAGCGTACCGATCTGGCCTTCCAGGCCCAGCGCCAGCGCGGCCTGCGCGGTGGCGATGCGCAACACATGGTCATTGGGGATGCCGGCGCGTGCAAGCAGCGCCAGCTCCGCGTGCAGTCCCGGTCCGTATGGCACAGCCGGCGCATCGGTTCCCGCGGAGACCCTGCCGCCGCCGCGCACGATTTGCGCCACCTTGTCCTGCAGCCCGTGCAGCGATCCGTTGACGGCGCCATTGGTCGGTACCCACAGGGCGCGTTCCGACGCGGGGTAGAACGCGGCGAAGGCAGGGTCGCTCACCGCCTCGCGCCAGCTGCTGCCCAGGGCGTCGAGACCGCCCAGCGCACCGAGCGTGGGCGTCAGCATGACACCGGAGGTGATTGTCGTACTCAACACGTCCTGGTACGTGAAGCTTAACGGTGAGATTTCGATCGTCTCAAGGTGGCCCGGCGTGCCGCGCCAGTGCTGCAGGCTCGCCGGCAGCAGCGGCTGTTGCCAGGGCGTGATCCTGAGCTTGTGTGCCAGTGCGGTCAGACTGTGGCCAAGGCCATCGGCGATGCCCGCGTAGTGCTGCACGACGATCGGGTACGAATCCGCGATGTCGAACGCGATGCCGTTGGTCGACACGGTGCTGGCGGCCGCCACGGGACTGACGATCAGCCGCGGCCCCGGCCGTCGTCCGCTGGCCCAGGATTCGCTGCGCTCCAGCGCTTCGGGAACGCGGGTCGTCCGCTCGCGGACCGTCGTGATTCCCCAGGCCAACCAGATCCGTCCCAGACGCCCGCCCGTCAGCACCGACTGATGAGCGTGCAGATCGATGAGACCGGGGATGACGGTCAGGTCTGCTGCATCGATGACCTTGTCCGGCAGGGGCAGCCTATTGCGACCCACGATGGCGGTGATTCGCTGTCCCTGCACATGTATGTCCATGTGTCGCAGATAGTTGCCGCGCAAACCGTCGAAGACCCTGCCGGCCTGAACGACATAGGTCTCCGTGCTGTCGGGCTGGTGCCACTCGACGGCCATGACGCTGTCCGGCAATGCGGTCGGCTCCGGTGGTGGTTCGGATGACAGCAGGGCGCCGGTAACGGCATCAAACCACAACAGGTCACGCGAGCCGGCCGCGGCCATCCTCGCGACGACACCGATGCGCTCACCGTTCGCGCTCCAGCGCACGGCCTCGGCGTCGATCAGGTCGCCCGCCAGCGTGCGCCGCGTGCCGGCGGCGTCGGTCAGCGCCATGATCTGCAGCGTGGCCGGCGCCCATGTACCCAGTCCCTGTGTGTGCAGAAAGGCGATCTGTCCACCGCCCGGCGAAATCGCCGGTTCGAAATGCTTCCCGCTCCCGAACGTCAGCTGTTGCGTAGCCTGGCTGTCCAGGTTCATCAGCCACAGGTTCAGCTCCCCGTCACGGTCGCTGGTGAACGCGATCTGACTGTCATCCGCCGACAGCGCCGGGTGGGCGTAGAAGTGTGTGTCATCGGTGAGCTGGAGCAGCGGAGCACCGGCGTCCTGCAGCCAGAGATCGCCCAGTGCCGCGAACACCGTGCGCTGTCCGTCGATGCTGGTGGCAAGCCCGGCATGGCCGCGAGCGGCATGTGGACCGTCAGCGTCCATCACCGTGCGAATCAGTGGGGGCTCGTACGCGGGTACGAGTACCGCGGCGTTGAGGTGAACCGGACGGCGGGCGATCTGCGCCAGCCCGCGTCGCCAGATCTGGCCATCGGCGGTGTACAGGTATTCCGCGGCAGACAGCCATGCGGCGCGCGAAGCGAAAACATCCTCTCCCTGATTGAGCCGCCGCAGCAAAGGCGGATCGGCCAGTATCAGCATGTGTGAGAACGTGGCCCGTCCGTCCTGATGCTCGTTGAAAACGATCACGCCGCCGTCCGGACGCCAGCTGGGTGCCGACAGCGGGTACGCGGAATCGTGCAGCTGCACGGTCGAGCCCGTCGGTGTCAATGCCCTGAGCTGCCAGCGGCCGTTGTGCGCCAGCACGTAGGCGATCTCGCCGCGCTCCGACACCGCCGGAAAAGACGCATCACCCGGTTCGGACGTCAGCCGGGAAACGACGTTCCCGGCCGCCAGGTCCAGCCGCCACAGACCGTACTGACCGGCGCGGTCGGATGCGAACACGATAGCGTTGCCGTCGGGCATGAAGTCCGGTTCGCGATCATTGTAGGGGCCGTCGGTCAATGCCACGCGGCTGTGATCGGCGAGGTCGAGCAGCCAGAGTGTCCAGCGCCCTTCGAGGTGCCGCTGGTAAACGACCTTCGTACCGTCGGGACTGACGCGTGGGTGTCTTGCGCGTTCGGTGGCGGGTGTCAGTGGCGCGGCACCGCCTCCGCTGACCGGCAGCTGCCAGAGTCGTCCCAGCAGTCCCACCACCAGGGTCGAACCGTCGGGCGTGATGGCCACGGACATGTTGGTGCCCTGACGAACATCGGCAATACGTTCCTCGCCATGCGCCGGCAGGCTGGCGCAGGCCAACAGTGCGATCATGGCGATTGCAGGCAGGTGGCGCGCAAGCGTTCGTGCCGTCCCGCGCACGGACATCGGCTGTGAGCGATCGGGCGGGTGCCGGCTGACCATCAGGGCTGCAGCCGCTGGTGGCGCCACTGGCCGGCGCGAAAGCCCGTACCATTTTCCAGTGGCACCAGTTCCCTCTCGTAGCGAACGCGGTCGTGAAACCGTTCGCCGCCCTCCTGCCACAGTTCCACTGCCGCGAACCACAGACGGTAGCCTCCCCAGTGATCCGGTCTTGGAACGCCGGCCGGTTGCGGCTGCGCATCCAGATCACGGCGCATCGCTTCGGCGCGCCGGATCAGTTGCGCGCGATCATCCAGCGGGCGACTCTGCTCACTGACCAGGGCGTTGATCCGGCTGCCGATCGGACGCTGCCCGAAGTAGGCGTCGCTTTCCGCTGCGGGTGAGCGCACCACTCGCCCTTCGAGGCGCACCTGCCGGCCCTGACCGGGCCAGTAGATCACACCGGCCGCGACGGTGGTGGTATCCAGATCCACGCTCTTGCGAGACAGGTAGTTGGTGTAGAACACGGCGTAGCCGTGATCCAGTGATAATCCCCGCATCAGCACCATGCGCACCGATGGCGCGCCGCTGCCGTCCACCGTGGCCAGCGCCAGTGCATCGGGATTGTGCTGCCCGGACGCCGTCGCGTCATCCAGCCATGCCCTGATGACGGGCAGCGGATCGGCGGGCGCGGTATCGGACAACATTGGCAATGACTGGTGCCGGCCTCAGGCCAGTGCGCGGGCGTGAAACTGCAGGTGGTCGCCGATGAATGTCGAGACGAAATAGTAGCCGTGGTCGTAGCCCTGCTGTTCGCGATAGCGCAGCGCCTGGCCGGAGGCCTCGCAGGCCGCCTTGAGATCGGCCGGGCGAAGCTTCTCCAGAAACGGGTCGCCCATGCCCTGATCGATCAGCAGCTCCTGCGGGTGCGTCGTGCGTCGCAGCACTTCGCTGGCGTCGTAATCCAGCCAGGTGCTCTCGTCCGGACCCAGATAGGCACCCAGCGCCTTGCGTCCCCAGTCCGAACGGCTCGCGGCGGCGATGGGTGCGAACGCGGAAATCGAGCGGTAGGCCGACGCGTTGCGCAGGCCGATGATCAGCGCGCCATGGCCACCCATGGAATGTCCACTGATCGATTTGCGATCCGCGTCCACCGGCAGGTTGGCGTTGACGGTGTCCACCAGTTCGCGGGCCACGTAGTCGTACATGCGGTAGTGTGGCGCCCAGGGTGCCTGCGTGGCGTTCACGTAGAATCCGGCGCCGCCGCCAAGGTCCACATGCTCGTCCTGACCGGCGACCTCCACGCCACGCGGGCTGGTGTCGGGAATGATCAGGGCGATACCCAGTTCCGCCGCGTAGCGCTGGGCGCCGGACTTCACGCTGAAGTTTTCCTCGGTGCAGGTCAGGCCCGACAGCCAGTACAGTGCCGGTACGCGTCCATGCTCGGCCGCAGGCGGCAGGTAGGTTGCGAACTGCATCGTGCAGTCGCAGGTTTTCGCGTAATGTCGCCAGGTCTGCTGTCGACCGCCGAAGCATCTTGATTCGGCAACCAGCTCAATGTCAGCCATCTTGAGATCCTTCTGTGTCGGGTCGGCGAGCATTCTACCCGCCTGCGTCGTTGCGCGCTCCGGTCGGCTGGCGCAAAGTTCGCTCCTGCGGATCTTGGCCGCTGTGACGGGACGACAGGATGACTTTGACGGAACTGCGTGAACGCCTTTCGGCGGTGGATCGCGAGCTGATGGAGCTGGTGGCGACGCGCGAACGTATCGTAACCGCCATCGGTGTACACAAGATCGAAACCGGCGTGCCTACCCGTGATTTCGAGCGTGAGCGGGAAGTGCTGCGCAATGCCCGCGGGCAGGCCGGTTCTCTTGGGCTGGATCCTGAGCTCGCCGAGGACATCATGCGTCTGTTGATCCGCTCTTCGCTGACCCGCCAGGAGCAGACACGGGTTGCCGCGCAGACGGCGGGGGCCGGCAAGCGGGTTCTGATCATCGGTGGAGCCGGCAAAATGGGCGCGTGGTTCGCCGGGTTTCTTGCGTCGCAGGGCTACGGGATTCACGTCGCCGACCCGGCCCCGACCGATCTGCCCTATCCGCGCACCGACGACTGGCGCGGACTGGATCTGGACCACGACATCATCATCGTGGCTACGCCGATGAAAGTCGCCGCAGCGGTGCTGGCGGAACTGGCGGCCCGGGCGCCGCGGGGGCTGGTCATCGACATCGGTTCGCTGAAATCGCCGTTGCGTTCGGGGCTCGAGGCGCTGGCCGCGGCCGGCTGCCGGGTTGCTTCCATCCACCCGATGTTCGGGCCGGACACCCGACTGTTGTCGGGCCGCCATGTGATCTTCTGCGATGCCGGCGTGGCGCAGGCCACGATCGAGGCGCGTAGTCTGTTCGCGTCAACGATGGCGGAGCAGATCGAGATGAGCCTGGACGATCATGATCGGCTGATTGCCTACGTGCTCGGGCTGTCTCACGCGCTCAATCTGGTTTTCTTCACTGCACTGGCCGAGAGTGGCGAACTGCTGCCGCGCCTGAAGGAACTGTCCAGCACCACATTCGACGCGCAGCTGCGGGTGGCCAGCCTGGTGGCGCAGGACAACCCGCGCCTGTACTTTGAGATCCAGTCGCTGAATTCCTATGGGCAGACATCTCTGTCCGCCTTGCGCGCGGCGACGGAGAAGGTCGCGCGCCTCGTGGAGCACGGTGACGAGTCCGGGTTCGTGGCACTGATGGAGGCCGGCCGTGAGTATCTGGGCAACCGTCGTTGACCGAGCCCTTATAATGGCCTTCAAACGGCTGCGGCGCGATCAGGTTCGCGCCTCGGGCTATGCACAGGCAAATGCCCCGCGAGCAGACCATGGATTTTATCGACGAACAGGGATTTCGGGCCAACGTCGGCATCATTCTTACGGATGGCGCCGGTCGCGTACTTATTGCCGGTCGTCGCGGGCGTAGCGGCTGGCAGTTTCCCCAAGGCGGGGTGCATCTCGAGGAACAGACCGAGATGGCGATGTACAGGGAGCTGCGCGAGGAGGTTGGTCTGGAGCCCGGCGATGTGGAGCTGGTCGGCACCACGCGCGACTGGCTGCACTATCGCCTGCCGCAGCGCTTCGTGCGCAGGGCATCGGATCCCGTGTGCGTTGGCCAGAAGCAGCGCTGGTTCCTGCTGCAACTGGTTTCAAGCGCCGATCGCGTGCGTCTGGATGCCACCGAAGAACCGGAGTTCGATCGCTGGCGCTGGGTGGATTACTGGCGGCCGGTAAAGGAGGTGGTGTACTTCAAGCGCCATGTCTACGTGCGTGCGCTGAGCGAACTGGGGCCTCTGGCCTTCCCGGAAACCGGCCCGCCACCGCCACCGCCATGGTGGCCGCGTCACTGGTCGCGCGCGCTGCGCACCGTAGCCGACGGAGCCCGGTGCATCGCGCGCGGCGAAGAGACAGGCTGCTAGTACCGGACGTGACGCCGGACATTGGCGTAGCGGCACGGACTTGCGAGAATCCAGGACCGACTGACCACCCGAGCAGCACATGCCACGACCCAGTATCCGCCCCCTTGTCATTGGCATTCTGCTGTTCGCCGTGCTGGCGGCGGGCGGCTACCTCACCTATGAGCTGGGCAGACATCAGGGCGGCTATGCGATGTTCGACGTGCGCCGCGAACTGTCTGAGTATCAGCGGCGACTGGAGCAGCGCGATCAGGCGGTGACTGCGCTGGAGCGACAGGTGGCGATGCTGGAGATGTCGCGCGACATCGATCGCGCCACTTACGCACAGGTCGAGGCCGATCTGACCGAGCTGCAGGCGCGTATCCATGTACAGCAGGAAGAACTGGAGTTCTATCGCGGCATCGTGTCACCGGACGATGCAACCGCCGGGCTGCGGGTCCAGAGTGCGGAGGTCAGTCCGCTGGACCGTGAGGGCGGTTACATGGTGAAGCTGGTGCTGGTGCAGACCATCGTGCATACGTCCGAAGTGGCGGGCGTCATGTCGTTTCGCGTTGCCGGATCGGTGGCCGGGGAAGAAGCGGAGTACGCGATCCAGGATCTTGCGGCAGGCGTCGAGGCCGACGGGCTGCCCTACGGATTCCGCTATTTCCAGGGATTTGACGTCAGAATCCGTCTGCCTGCCGGGTTTGACGCCCGGCGGCTGATTGTGGAGCTGTCGCCAGCTGAACCGCGTGCGGAACGCGTCACACATGAATTCCCGTGGTCCGATATCATCACATAGTTCGGCCCGTGCAGCGCGGGCCGGTCTGGTCCCCGGCCTGTGGGGTGATGCCGTTCGTTCCACAGGGGGTCAGAGGTCACGCAGGGAGTTCAGCAGCAGCATGTTCGGCAACAGCAGACGACGCAGGCAGGCGGCCATCGGTACACTGGTCGGACCCGAAACCCGGGTGCATGGCGATATCGAATTCCAGGGCGGATTCCATGTCGATGGCTACGTGAAGGGCAATGTCCAGTCCATCAAGGATCCGCAGGCCATGCTCAGCATCAGCGACCGCGGCTGCGTTGAAGGTTCGGTATTCGTCTCCCATATTGTGCTGAATGGCACCGTCAAGGGTGATGTGCATGCGACTGAGCGCGTGGAACTCGGCCCGAATGCCCGGGTCATTGGAAACGTACAGTACAAACTGATCGAAATGGCCATCGGGGCCGAGGTCAACGGCAAGCTGATACACGATGCTGACCGGAGCGGCGAACTGGCTGCAACGGATTCGGCCAGGGAATCGGATGCCGCGGGGGTATCACACCCCGCAGCCGTTGCAGGAGATTCAAAATGAGCGAGACAATGGAACATGTCGATAGCGGTACGCAGACTGCGCCGCTGAACTTTACTGATGCGGCAGCGCGCAAGGTCGGGCAGCTGATCGAACAGGAACGCAATCCGGCGCTCAAGCTTCGTGTCTACATCCAGGGCGGAGGGTGTTCCGGCTTCCAGTACGGGTTTACCTTCGACGAGGAAATCCAGGACGGCGACACCGAGGTGGAGAACGGCGGTGTGACACTGCTGATTGATCCGCTGAGCGTGCAGTATCTGACCGGCGCCGAGATCGACTATCGCGAGGATCTGTCCGGCGCGCAGTTCATCATCCGCAATCCCAACGCTTCCACTACCTGCGGCTGCGGGTCTTCCTTCACGGTTTGAACGCCGACGCCACCGGGCTTCCTTCGCCAGGCGGCGCGGCTGCGCAGGATGAGGCGGTTGCCGGTGCCGGCAGGGCACCGGTTCTTGCCGCGCTGGATCTTGGCTCCAACAGCTTTCACATGATCGTTGCCCGTGAGCAGGAGGGGCAGCTGATCGTGATCGATCGGCTGCGCGAAATGGTGCGCTTCGCCTCTGGCCTCGATCAGTACGGCTATCTCGACAGCGGCAGCCAGGAGCGGGCGATGGCCTGCCTGAAACGCTTCGGTCAGCGGATTCGCGACATGCAGGCGCATCAGGTGCGAGTCGTCGGCACCAACACCTTTCGTCGCGCGCGCAACGCCGAGTGGTTTCTTGCGGCGGCGGAAAGTGCGCTGGGTCATCCGGTGGAGGTCGTGTCCGGCATCGAGGAAGCCCGGCTGATCTATCTGGGCGTTTCCCATCATGTGGAACGCCACGTTGGCACCACATTGGTCATCGACATCGGCGGCGGCAGCACCGAGCTCATCGTCGGCGAGCACTTTGAGCCGCGTCATCTGGAAAGTCTGTCGATAGGTGCCGTCGGCGTGAGCCAGCGCTATTTCGCGGGCGGCCGCATCAGTCGCAGGCGATTCAACAAGGCGCGCATGGCCGTACGACTGGAAATGCAGCCCGTTGCCGCCTACTTCAAGCGCGTCGGCTGGTCGAAGGCAGTAGGCTCATCGGGCACCGTTCGCGCCGCCGCGCAGATCGCGCATGAACTCGGCCTCGTCGACCAGGATGTGAGCACGGCGGCGCTTGAGACCATCATCAGCGAGATGGTTGCCGCGCGCCATGTCGATGCACTGACCCTGCCGTCACTGGGGAGCGAGCGCGCGCCGGTCTTTCCGGGCGGACTGGCGATTCTGGTGGAGGTGATGAACAGCCTGGGTATTGCCGAGCTCCAGGTCAGCGACGGCGCGCTGCGCGAAGGCCTGTTGTACGACATGCTTGGACGTCTGCACGACGAGGACATGCGCGAGCGTACCGTCCGCGCCATGCAGCGCCGGTATCACGTCGATGAGGAACAGGCCGCACGCGTCGAACTCACCGTGATGCAGCTGTGGCGCGGTGTGACGACGGCATGGGCGCTGGACGACCCGCGTTTCGGCCGCCTGCTGGCGTGGGCTGCGCGTTTGCATGAAGTGGGTCTGGATATTGCTCATTCGAGGTATCACCAGCACGGCGGCTATCTGCTGGCGAATGCCGACCTCCCGGGGTTCGAAAAACTGGAGCAGCAGCAGCTGGCGCTGCTGGTCGGGTTTCACCGGCGCAAGCTGGACGCACTGTCGTTCGAGAAGCTGCGACCGGAGTGGCATGTGCCGATGTTCCGAATGATCGTGCTGCTGCGGCTGGCCGTATTGCTGAACCGCTCACGCACCGTGGCCGACGTGCCGATACCGGAACTGATGCCTGGTTCGCAGCGGCTGCAGCTACGCTTTCCGGATGCATGGCTGGATGAGAATCCGCTCACCGAGGCGGACCTTGGCCGCGAGCGGCAGCTGCTGGCAATGCGTGGCTTTGCGCTGGTAGTCGAGGCCGGCGTTCAGACCGATTCAGCGAGCTGACGCAGCAGCGTCAGCTGCGCGCTGCGAGGTTCCTCGTCACTGTGTGGCTGCAGCAGCGAATAGCCGCCGTCGGAACGGAGCTCCCACGCCTGGGTATTGTCCGCCAGGCAGGTATCCAGATCCGCCAGCAGGCGGCGCTTGAGTTCCGGGTTCACGATCGGGAACATCAGCTCGATGCGGCGAAAGAAGTTCCGGTCCATCCAGTCGGCACTGGCACAGAAGACTTCTTCGCGACCGCTGTTGTGGAAGTAATAGCAACGCGAGTGTTCGAGGAATCGGCCGATGATGGAGCGGACGCGTATGTTTTCCGAAACGCCTGGCAGGCCCGGTCTCAGGCAGCAGATTCCACGCACGATCAGATCCACATAGACGCCGGCCGAGGAGGCTTCATACAGCGCCCTGATCACTTCCGGCTCCACGATCGCGTTGACCTTGGCAATGATGTGGCCTGTGCCGCCGGCCCGAGCGTGCTCGGTCTCGCGGCGAATCTTTGCGATCAGGCGGTCATGCAGGTTGAACGGTGACTGCGACAGCAGGTGCAGCTCACGCGTCTTCATCAGGCTGGTGAGCTGCATGAAAATCTGGTGCACGTCTTCGCCCAGCTGTTCATTGGCCGACAGCAGGCCATAGTCGCTGTAGGCGCGCGCCGTTTTCGGATGGTAGTTGCCCGTGCCCAGGTGAACATAGCGACGCAGGCGGCCATCCTCGCGGCGCACGACCAGAATCATCTTGCAGTGGGTCTTGTAGCCGACCACGCCATACACCACGTGCGCGCCGGCTTCCTGCAGTTTGCTGGCCAGTTCAATGTTGGCGGCTTCGTCGAAGCGCGCGCGCAGTTCGATCAGCACCGTGACTTCCTTGCCGGACTTGGCCGCCGCTACGAGGTTTTCGACCAGCGGTGAGTCGGGGGTCGTGCGGTACAGCGTCTGCTTGATCGCAAGCACGTCCGGGTCGGTGCCCGCGCGATAGACGAAATCCATGACCGGCGCGAACGACTCGTACGGGTGGTGCAGCAGGATGTCTTCCTTGGCGATGGCGTCGAAAATGTTCATGTTCGCCAACTGCCTGGGAAGGCCGGCCGTGAAAGGCGGGTACTTCAGTTCATCGCGATTGACGAGGTCATAGACCGCCAGCAGCCGGTTCAGATTGACCGGACCGGGCACCTGATAGAGATCGGCGCGTGTCAGTCGGAAGTGCTTGAGCAGGTACTGCGCCAGCTCCTCGGGGCAGTCGTGGGCGGTCTCCAGGCGCACCGCGGCACCGTAGCGGCTCTCGAACAGCTCGCCCTCGAGCGCCCGCATCAGGTCGTCCGTGTCCTCATCATCGATGTACAGATCGCTGTTGCGGGTGACACGAAACTGGTAGCAGCCGTCGATGTCCATGCCGGAGAACAGCTGGTCGACGAAGGCGTGAATGACCGAGGACAGGAAAACGAAAGCGTTCTCCCCGGGCTGGCCGAGATTCTCCGGTAGCTGTATCAGGCGTGGCAGCGACCTTGGCGCCTGCACCAGCGCACGATGGCAGGGGCGGCCGAAGGCATCGCGGCCATGCAGGCTGACGATGAAGTTCAGACTCTTGTTCAGGATGCGCGGAATGGGCCGGGTCGGGTCCAGGGTGGTGGGACTGAGCACCGGCACGATGCTGTTCTCGAAGTGATCCTGCAGCCACTCGCGCTGTTGCGGCGTCCAGTCGTCACGGCGGATCAGACTGATGCGCTGCGCGCGCAGGGCGGGTATCAGTTCGTCGTTGAGCAGCCTGTACTGCTCTTCCACCAGCGCAGCGGTTTTCTCCTGCACGATGCGCAGCACTTCGGCCGGCGGCAGGTTGTCCGGGCCGCTGGGCGTGTTGCTGACTTCCAGACGCTGTTTGAGGCCGGCCACGCGAATCTCGAAGAACTCGTCCAGGTTGGTGGAGGAGATGCAGAGAAACTTGAGCCGCTCCAGCAGCGGGATGCGTTCGTCCTTCGCCTGTTGCAGTACGCGCAGGTTGAATTCCAGCTGCGACAGTTCGCGGTTGATGTAGAACTCCGGCGCTTTCAGGTTCGGTGCTGCCACTGCGTCGCTGTCGACCTGTGCGGCGGGTGCCGGGATGGCTGACGGGCTGTCTGGCGCGCTATGACGAAGACTGGTGACCATGATCAGGACAGTATACGCCGCCCAGTGTTACAGCTTGGCGTGCGCCCGTCACACCGGGCAGGTTGCCGGGGCGCCCCAGCAGGCGCTGGCGCGCAAGCCATGCGAATGCCGCCCCTTCCACCCAGTCCGGCGCGACGCCGTGGACGTCAGAGCTTTCCACGGCGGCTGGCGCCAGCCTTCGGCGCAGTCTCGCCATCAGGTCACCGTTGTGTGTACCGCCGCCGCAGACCACGATCCGGCTGCAGGCGGGCGCGGCCGTGGCGATGGCCGCGGTGATCGACGCGGCGGTCAGTTCTGCCAGTGTGGCCTGAACATGCTGCGGCTCGGGCATGGCGGGCAATGCGTCGAGGCTGCGCTGCAGCCAGCCGGGATTGAAGTACTCTGGTCCGGTCGATTTCGGCCACGGTTGCGAGAAGTAGGGATCCTGGAGCAGCAGGTCCAGCAGGCCTTCGTGCACCGAGCCGGTCCGTGCCCAGGCGCCATCCGCATCAAAGCGCCGACCGTTGTGACGGGCGTGCCATGCATCCAGCAGCGTGTTGCCCGGGCCGGTATCGAAGCCAGCCACCGCCATGGCCGGGTCGAGCACGGTGATATTGCTGATGCCGCCGATGTTCAGCACCACACGGGTCTGCGTTTCGCTGTGCAGCCACCAGTGATGGAAGGCCGGCACCAGTGGCGCGCCCTGACCGCCGCAGGCGACATCCAGCCGCCGGAAATCGGCCACCGTGGCGATGCCTGTGCGCGCCGCGACGATGTTGGGATCGGCGATCTGCCAGCTGAACGGCTCGTCGCCGTCGGGTGCGTGGTACAGCGTTTGGCCGTGATGGCCGATGGCCGCCACCTCGTCCGTGGCGCAGCCGGCGTCTTTCAGCAGTGACAGCGCACAGTCGGCAAAGAACCGGCCCAGTGCCACATCCAGCCGCCCCAGTTCGACGACGGACTGCGGCCCGGCACCCAGGGCCCTGCGCAGCCTGTCGGCCAGTGCGACGGGATACGGCGTGGTGGCGGCATCGCGAATGACGCAGCGATGGTCATCGATGGCGGCCAGCACGGCGTCGACGCCGTCCATGCTGGTGCCCGAGATCAGGCCGACGTAGAGATTGCCGGCCATCGGCGATGCCGGGCACGCCATGCGCCGTGGCGGCCGGCGTTGGCGGCCGCCGGATCAGTCGGATCAGTCCAGGGACGCAAGGCGCGTGGCTCGCTGATACAGCTCCAGCTGGCGCCACAGCGGCGCCGTTTCCCTTTCGAATTCTGCCCTGTAGGTGGCGGGAATCGGGTCCGCGTCGGGCAGCGGCACCGTCGTGGGATTACGATGCACGCCGTTGACCCGGTATTCATAGTGCAGGTGCGGGCCGGTCGCAAGCCCGGTCATACCGACGTAGCCGATGACCTGACCCTGCTGCACGCGGCTGCCCTGACGGTACTCGCCGAACCGTGACATGTGCGCATACAGCGTCGTGATGCCGCCGCCGTGTTCGATGATGATGGTGTTGCCGTAGCCGCCCTGCACGCCGCGAAACTGGATGCGTCCGTCGCCGGCGGCGCGAATCGGCGTGCCGGTGGGTGCGGCGTAGTCGACGCCGCGGTGGGCGCGGATCGTATTCAGTACAGGATGACGCCGGTTCGGGTCGAAATTGGAGCTGATGCGCGTGAACTCCAGTGGTGCGCGCAGAAATGCGCGGCGCACGCTGCGGCCGTCGGGCGTGAAAAAGTGGGAGCGGTTTTCAGGGTCGACGAATCGGGCGGCCCGGTACGACCGTCCGCGGTTGATGAACTCGGCGGCGAGAATCTGCCCGTCGCGAAGTTTCTCGCCGTCGCGCCAGAGTTCTTCGTAGATCACCGTGAACTCGTCACCCTGGCGGACGTCCAGATGGAAGTCGATGTCCCACTGGAAGATCTGCTCTGCCATGTTCATGATCACCGTGTCGGAGACCCCGGCAGCCCGGGCGGCGAGGAATGGTGAGCTGCGAATGACGCCGTGTGCGCCGACGACACGAATCTCCACATCACGGTCGATGGTCTGCGCCGCGTAGCCGGATTCGCCGCGCGTGATGGTGAGCAGACGGATCTCATCGAGCTCTCGGGACAGGCTGAGCACGCGTCCATCTTCGTGCGTGATGGCGATGCGGTTGCCCGGCTGCAGATGGCGCAGATGACGGGATGCCTCGTCCAGATTCACCATCGCGTGCAGGTCGGTGATGCTCAGGCCGTTGCGACGGAACAGTCGGTCCAGCGTGTCGCCGCGATCCACGATCAGGTTGAGCGCCGCGGCTGACGGCAGGTCCTGGCCTGAGTCCGAGTAGTCCAGCGTGACCGGGTAACCGTTTTCCGGCAGCGCCAGAGGGATGGTCGTGAAGGAGCCCGCCTTGAGTGCCGGCGCGGACGCGGCTGCTGCACGAGAGGACTCGACGGCGGACCGTGGCTCGTGATCGGTGCCGGCAGCGGTCATTCGTGCTTCGTCTGCCGATGGCAGCGTTTGCGGGGCTGCGGTGTCAATGGTTGCGGTTGCGGTTGCGGTTGCGGCAGTCGATGCGTCGTTCGCCGGCGAGCCGGGCGGCGTTGACGCGTCAGGGTCGCGGGCGGCGACGGCGACGAGATCGGCTTCCAGGTCCACCGTCTCGCTGTGGCGGTTGGCGATTGCGTCTTCGATGAGCCCGATACGCGCGACCGTGGCCCCGGGTATTTCTGACGGCGGCGTGGCAGATGCCAGCGTGGTGGCTGCCGGCGACTGTGAGTCCGTCAGCGTCGGGTCGGAGGATGTTGCCGGGTCGGATGAAGTCGATGCTGCAACGGACCCGCCCCGAGCCGCCGGTTCCGGCGCCATCGCGGATTCGTTGCGCTCACTGAGCAGGAGCACGGCGACGCACAGCGGCACCGATAAGCCGGCCACAAACCATGACCAGCGACGATTGCGCGTACGTCGCTGGCTCCACAGGCTGTCTTTGTAATCGTGGCGAACGCCACCTGAGTACGGTTTCACACAATGTCCCACTGAATACCGCCCGGGTAATTTAACCGCTGCATTACAGCACGTCAAAACCGGATCCGGCCATCGATGTGCGGTTTCGTGCGGCCGCTCACACTTTGGTGGCGGCGTGGTCGATGCCGGCGTGGTCGTGCCGGTCAACGGGCCCGACGTAGCCGGTGACCCCGAGGTAGCCGGTGGTGAGAGGTTGATCTATGCTGCGCGCGGGCGCCTGTGGTGCCCTTGTGATCGCTGACCCGGAAGGAATCGGCCGAAGTGACGGGAGTAGATGAACAACTGGCTGAGCTGGCCCGCGGGACGGAGGAGATTCTCGTCGCGGCCGAACTCAGGGACAGGCTGGCCGGCGGCAGGCCGCTGCGTATCAAGGCCGGCTTCGATCCGACCGCCCCGGACCTGCACCTGGGCCACACAGTGCTGCTCAACAAGATGCGGCAGTTCCAGGATTTCGGTCACGAAGTGATTTTCCTGATCGGCGATTTTACCGGCATGATCGGTGATCCTTCGGGCAAGAACGCAACCCGACCTCCGCTCACCCGGGACGAGGTGGAGGTCAACGCAAAGACCTATGCCGATCAGGTCTTCAGGATTCTGGACCCGCAGCGCACCCGGCTGGAATTCAATTCCCGCTGGATGGGCGATATGGATGCCGCCGGCCTGATCCAGCTGGCCGCCCGGCATACCGTCGCCCGCATGCTGGAGCGCGACGACTTTCGGCGACGCTATGCGGACGGTCGGCCGATCTCCATCCACGAGTTCCTGTACCCGCTGGTGCAGGGCTATGACTCGGTCGCGCTGCAGGCGGATGTGGAGCTGGGCGGCACAGACCAGAAGTTCAATCTCCTGGTCGGCAGGCAGTTGCAGCAAGCCTACGGCCAGACACCGCAGGTGGTGATGACTCTGCCGCTGCTGGAGGGACTGGACGGCGTCAACAAGATGTCGAAGTCGCTGGGCAACTATGTGGGTATCACGGATGCGCCGGACGAGATGTTCGGACGACTGATGAGCATTTCCGACGACCTGATGTGGCGCTACTTCGAGCTGCTGAGCTTCCGGTCACTGGGTGACCTGACGGTGCTCAGGCGTGAGGTTGAGCAGGGGCGCAATCCGCGCGACGTGAAGTTCGAACTGTGCGACGAAATCGTCACGCGCTTTCATGATCGGGCTGCCGCGGAGGCGGCGCGGGCCGCGTTTATTGCCCGTCACCGCGACCGCAGCCTGCCGGATGATCTGCCGCTGACTACGCTGGACGCGGCCGACGGCAGCATGGGTCTTGCGCAGGTGATGAAGTCGGTGGGCCTGGTGGCCAGCACGTCGGAGGCCTTCAGGTTGATCGAGCAGGGCGGCGTGCGGATCGATGGCGAGAAAATCGAGCACAGGGCAGCGTCTGTCGACGCCGGCCGCGAGGTGATCGTGCAGGCCGGCAAACGGCGATTCGCCCGTGTTCTGCTGCGCCCGGTGTCAGGCGACTAGCGGGCGCAGGCAGGGTGGACGCCGGTACACCGGCGTGAAGATCGAGCACTGCAGGGCGCTGCGGAATTATTTTTCGACAACGCTTGCGGTCGGTGACGCAATGCGTATAATGCCGCGCCCTCCCCACTGGAAACGTGGTTGCTGCGAAACCGAGGTTGTCGCAGGGCTTGGCGGGGAGCGCTCGATGAGATAAGATTCCGGGTCTGCCCGGGGTTCTTCGGGCAAGCTCTTTAACAAATTACTCAAGCAACTTGTGTGGGCGCTCGTAATAGAGCAACAGTGCCTGAGCGATGGCCCCGCGTGAAACGCATTCGTGTGTGAATCGTGGAGCAGCAGCTCGAAAAAGCTCATAGCTTTAAATCGAAGAGTTTGATCCTGGCTCAGATTGAACGCTGGCGGCATGCTTAACACATGCAAGTCGAACGGTAACAGGCCCTTCGGGGTGCTGACGAGTGGCGAAC
>JBJHBT010000012.1:0-104927 GCA_050485645.1 Gammaproteobacteria bacterium
GGCTCCCCATTCTTCGGGGACGGCGGAAGAGCGTCCATGCGCCTCGGCCGCGGCCATCCATGGCCGCGGACGCCCCGAGAATGGGGAGCCCACGCGGCAGCCCGCCGTTGACGACGACACCACTCCGGGCACGGTCGCTGATCAGAATTCGTCGAGGTCGTTGGCGAGGATTACGTTGCCATCGTAGTCGCGGGTGATTTCGGCGACGATTTCGTCGGCGGTGGCGCCGATGAAGAGCACGTGATAGAGCACCAGTGTGCCGGGCTGCGTGCGCTCGGCGACTTCGGCCAGCTCATGGGTCGTCGTGTGGGAGGTGCCGTGATAGTGCTGCCAGAATTCGGACATCTCAGACAGCCGGTCGCCGCTGACGACTTCGTGGAACAGCAGGTCGGCGCCCCGCGCCTTCTCGATGAGCTTTTCGCTGAAGGCGGTGTCGCCGGAGATCACGATGGTGCGGTCGGCGGTTTCGACCCGATAGCCGAATGACGGGCGGATGTCGCCGTGATCCACCGTGAACGCCTCCACCGAGATGTGTTCGTTCTCGAAGATCACGCCGTCTTCGATTTCCGTCACGATGGCACGATAGCCGTAACGGTCGTTGATCAGTTCAGGCGGGGTGCCCGGCACCCGTATGTCGGCTTCCACGTCACTCATGGCGTTCATGTGCCCGACGTAGTCGGCCATGCCGCGGGGTCCGAATACATGCAGGCGATGATCACGTGACCACCAGCGTGCGGATGCCAGTTCCGCGAGGTCGTGGATGTGGTCGCTGTGCATGTGAGTGATGAACAGGTAGCGGATTCGTTGCGGAATGAGTTCGGGGATGTCGTAGCGGTTCGAGGCCTCGATGGCACGCTGCACCGAGCCACCGCCGGCATCGAATACATAGGCCTCGCCACCCGTCACCACGGCGATGGAAGATCCCGCGCGATCCGGGTCCGGCACCGGAGTGCCGGTGCCAAGGGTGAAGACACGGTCCTGGCCTACCGCCTCGGGCACGGCCCAGGCGGTGAACAGGGCCAGGCTCATTACGAGCGTGAATATTCGTGACATCGGTGGCTCCGGATGCTTGTCGTAACGATGACATCTCCGTCACCGCTGCCTGTCGGCGTATTCTGCGCCACATCGTGGTGGGCCGCAAAACCGCTGTCCGCTGCGCGCCCGCCACGTCGGTTGCGTGCGCTGCTTCACAGTTCACGGCTCGCAGCTCAGGCAGCTCAGGCAGCTCACGCAGCTCACGCAGCTGCGGCCGGGGCGAACTGCCTGGTTCAGAAGCCCTATACCGCCGATGCGCTGCTGGATGCCGTGCAACGGGCGATTGCGGCGGTTTCCGACGGCAGCGAGGGTGTCGCCGGCGCCCGCGGGCACTGACTGTTTGGAATCCGTGCTCCGGTTGCGTAACCTGACCGGCGTGGCTCCTTCATGGCGTCCTGATGGCGCCGTTCCTGAACAGGAGGTGGAACATGCCTGGTCGAACAACAACAGCACTGATTCCGGTCTCGATGGTTCTGGCACTCTCCGCTGCCAACGCGCATCACGGCTGGAGTGACAATACCGCGGCAATCGAGGTCACCGGTACGGTGGTGCGCAATGTCAGTCTGGCCGGACCCCACGCCAGCCTGCAGATCCGCGACGCGGACGGACAGATCTGGGATGTCACGCTGGCACCGGCCCCGCGAACCAGTCGTGCCGGACTCAGCGAAGATGTGCTTTCCGAAGGCGATACCGTCACCATCATGGGTGCACGCAACAGCGATCCGGACAGACATGAAGTCAAGACGCGTCGCGTCACGCACGATGGCACGAACTACGACGTCTATCCGGTGAACTGAAGCGGGCATATCTGGCACACGTGCCCAAGGCCGGTGAATGCTCGAGCTGCTGAACTGGCTTGAGGCCAGCGCCCTGGCCGCGGCATTGCGCGGTGCCGGCGTGTGGACTTATGCGCTGCTGAATCTCGGGCACATCGCCGGCGTCAGCGTGCTGTTCGGTTCGGTGCTGATTCTGGATCTGCGATTGCTGGGTTTGTGGCGCGACGTGCCACTGCGCATCATTGCCCGCTGCACGATGCCGGCGGCCGTTGCCGGGGTGGCCATGGCCATTGTCTCCGGTGCGCTGATGATCAGCTTCAATGCCTCCGAGTACGACGGCAACCCGTTCCTCTACATCAAGCTGCCGGTGATCGCGCTCGCGCTGCTCAATGCATTCATCGTTACCCGGCTGCCGGCATGGCGCACTGCCATGGCATCCGTCGGGGAGCATTCCGCCCGCGCGTCCGGCGCCGTGCTGAAGGTGGCCGGCGGTTTGTCACTGGCGCTGTGGACGACGGTCCTGGCCATGGGCCGCATGATCGGCTATTGGTAGCCTGCTACCGATCGCGAACACACATCGCCTGGCCATCCGGGAATATCACCACGCTGTAGTAGCGAACCGGGCCGGCAAACAGCAGGCCCCAGTAGTATTGCGATGGCGGATTGCTCTGTCCGCCGGGCAGGCCCGCCTCCTCGGCGGCGAGATCCGCCAGACTGGTATCACTCCACAGACAGCAACCGTCCAGCGTCAGCGGACTGACGATGTAGCCGTTGGCCTCGTTGTCCGGGTCGTGCAGCGTCTCAAGCTCGAACAGTGTCGGCAGGCGCCAGTCGCTGTGTCCGTCCAGTTCCAGCGTCGCACAGTACCGGTTTGCCTCCGCCCAGACGACGTCCTCACCATTGCTGCGTCCCGACCACATCAACTCGCCTATCGTGAAGGCCTGTTGCGTGGTCGCGGTATCCGATTGTGCACAGGCAACCGACAGCCAGAGACAGCCGATGACGGCCAGCATCCTGGCGATTATCGATGCTGTCCGGGTGGATGCTGCCCACGTCGATGCGATACCGCCGGGCATTGTGGTGCTGCCGTTCATCGCTGGTCGACAACCGCCTGCATGACGGCCATCTCGAAGTCTTCGCGCAGGTTCGCGAAATACGTCTGCGACATCACTATGCCAACCAGATTCTGTTCGGGATCCACCCAGAAATGTGTGCCGTAGATGCCACTCCAGCCAAAGCTGCCCCTGCTCACCGCCGTACGGCTGGCGGCCGGATCGGTCACGACCCGTACGCCCAGACCATGCGCCTCACCGGGCCGGCGGCCGGGCAGGGTGTCCGGGATCAGTGGTGAAGACATGATCTGCACACTGCGCGGACTGAGAATCCGCGCGCCATCCAGCTCGCCGCCATTGGCCAGCATCAATGCAAAGCGCGCATAGTCCGAGGCCGTGCTCATCAGCCCGCCGGCCGCGGAGAAGTACACCGGGCTGGACATCGAATCCGGATCGGGCCGCGGATCGAGGTTGCCATCGGACCGCACGTAAGACCCTGCCAGCCGTTCGCGCTGCGATTCATCAGGCCAGAAGAAGGTGTCGTTCATGCGCAGGGGGCGGAAAATGCGTTCGCGCAGGAACTGGTCGAAGGACTGTCCGGAGACGACCTCGACGATGCGGCTGATGACGTCGAAACCGGCCAGCGCACTGTAGGCCCAGCGTTCACCCGGCTGGAACTCCAGCGGTGCTTCGGCGAGTCCGTGAATCCATCGCAGGCCGTCTTCATGTCGTCGCGCCGAATGCACGGTGCCCTCCGCATTGCTGATCTGACCGCTCATGACGCCGGAGGTATGCGTCAGCAGATCGAATACGGTAACCGGGCGATTCGCGGGAACGCTGTCGAACGGTGGCGGCCCGCTGGGTGGTCCGCCAGCGCCGAATCCGGCGCCGCCATCGGCACCCGGGTTGGCGCGCGTATCGGACGCGTCGCCTTCACGGCGAACAGCCACCTGCATGGATTCATATTCGGGCAGAAATCGCGAAGCCGGGTCGTTCAGCCGTACCCTGCCTTCCTCGACGAGGATCATCAGCGCGACCGTCCCGACGGGCTTGGACATCGACGCAATGCGGAAGAGGGTATCGGTGCGCATCGGCGTGCGTGATTCCAGGTCCCGGTAGCCATGTGCCTGCAGATGCGCAATCTGGCCGTCGCGCGCGACCAGCGTGACGGCACCGGCGAATTCGCCGGTGGCCACGGCGCGGTCGGCGAACTCACCGATGCGCGCCAGTCGCTCCGCCGACAGGCCGACGTGATCGGGTCGGACGGTGTTCTGTGCCGTCGCGACCAGGGGGAGGGCGAGCAGGGCGAGCAGGGCGAGCAGGCGTCGTGCCTGGGAACTGATGAAAGGCCGTTGCATCGGATGTCCCCCGGACATTACTGATCTCCGGGTCGGCGCCCGGCTTCGGTTCGGCCGCGCCGCTGCGGGCGCTGGCGCCTGGTTACCGAGTGTACACGGATCGGATCACGGTCTGGCAGTGCGCACCCTGGTGATCGCGGCCAGAAGGCCGATGCCGGCCACGGACAGCATGACCAGGGCCACGCTGTAGGGTCCCATCGGCAGCAGCATGCCGACCAGCTGCGCCAGTGCCGCACCGGCCAGCAGATGCAGAAAACCGAACAGTCCCGAGGCGGTGCCGGACAAAGGTCCGGCGCTCACCAGCAGCCCGACCTGTGCGCTGGGCAGCACCGCGCCGATCACTGTTGACAGGATCGCCATCGGGATGAAGAACCGCCACGGTGAGAAGCCGCTTCCCAGCGCCAGTCCCAGTGCCAGTGCGCACAGCAGCACTGACATGACCGATGTGATCACCACCAGCCGCTCCCTGTCCCAGCCGCCGGCGAAGCGGCCCGCGATCAGGCTGCCGATCAGATAGCCCGTGGGCACGATCATGAAGTGCCAGCCGTAGGCACTCGCCGACAACCCGAAGTGATCCATCGCGACATAGGGCGCGCCGGAAATGAATGACATGAATATGCCGAACATCATCGACCCGAACAGCGCATAGCGCACATAGGCGCCACGCAGCAGCAGGGCGCCGTAGTCGGCCAGTGGCAGCAGCGCGCCACGGCGGGCGGACGGGTCGAAAGGTGCCGTTTCCGGCAGCCGCAGCGCGAGCAGGCCGGTCAGCCACAGCGCGATCAGTCCGACGGCAATGAACACGCTGCGCCATCCGAACGCATCGATGAGCTGGCCGCCGATGACGGGGCCGATCAGCGGCGCCAGCGCCATGGCGGCGGTGATGTAGCCGATCAGACTGCTCGCACGCTCGTCGCCATAGACATCGCGAACGATGACACGCGCCAGCACCAGGCCGGCGGTTGCACCTGCTGCCTGAATACCGCGTCCGGCGATGACGATCCACACGGAGGGCGCGGCCGCGCAGATGGCCGAGCCGATGACCGTCAGCACGATGCCCGCGAGCAGCACCGGCTTGCGTCCGTAGCGGTCGGCCAGCGTGCCGTACAACAGCGAACTCAGCGCCATGGTGATCAGTGACACCGTCAGAGTCAGCTGCGCGACCGCGGTGGACACCGAGAATTCGCTCTGGATGACCGGGATCGCCGGGATGAACGAGGACATCGCCAGCGGACCCAGGGCGGTGGCGAGCACGAGCATCAGGATCAGCGTGGCCGATCCCGGCGGTCGGCGCGTATGGTGCGCGGCCGTCACGGTGTACTGGGCGTTGTCGTTCATCGGGTTGTGCGGGTATCGGGCGGGCGTGGTGCGTGATCGTCAGATCGGGTCGCGGGTGCTGAGCATGGCGATCTGGCCACGGCGTGCGTGACGGATCAGTTCACATGTGAACAGTATCAGTGCGATCCAGACCAGCGCAAACGCCACCAGCCGCGCAATCGGCATCGGCTCGCGGAATACGAAGACACCGATCAGAAACTGCAGCAGCGGCGCGATGTACTGCAGTATGCCCAGGGTGGTCAGTGCAACCCGGTTCGCGGCTGCGGCAAACAGCAGCAGCGGTACGGCGGTGATCGCGCCGGAAGCCACGAGCAGCATGGAGTGCATCGCACCCGCGGTGGCGAATGTGGCGCCGCTGCCGGCATGCAGCCAGTACAGAAACAGCAGTGCCGGCAGGGCGAGTACGGCAGCTTCCATCGTCAGGCCCTCGGTCGGCGGCAGGCCCAGGCGCTTCTTGATGAGTCCGTAGCTGCCGAAACTGAGTGCCAGGACCAGTGCGATGTAAGGCGGTTGTCCATGGTCGAGCGTCAGCAGCATCACGCCGGCGGCGCCGAATCCCATCGCCACCCACTGCAGTGCGCGCAGTCGCTCGCCGAGCACGCAGACTCCCAGCAGCACGGTCACCAGCGGGGTGATGAAGTAACCCAGCGAGGTCTCCACGACACGGTCGGTGTGTACCCCATGGATGTAGGTGCCCCAGTTGATGGCGATGGCAAGCGCCGCGAACGCGATGCCCGGCAGCACGCCGCGTCTGCGCAGCATTGGCCGCAGCGATCCGATGCGCCGTATGGCGATCAGCGTCAGTACGAGAAAGGCGAGGGACCAGACGATCCGGTGTGCGAGCACCTCGAGTGGGCCGGCCGCCGCCAGCAGTCGGAAGTACAGCGGGAAAAAGCCCCACAGCAGGTAGGCGGCGATGCCGTAGAGGTATCCGGATTGCATTGGCGAAGGCCCGGAAACGGGCGCAGGATCAGCGTGCGCTCAGCGCGATCGGCTGAATGTCCCGAGGCGGGTCTTTCAGCAGGGCGGCCCAGAACGACACCGTCAGCTCGCTGACGATATTGCTTTCCGCGTTGGTCAGAATGATGAGGCCCACATCGCGGTTGCGGGACATGGAAATGTCGGCACGAAAGCCCGACACCCATCCACCATGATAGATCAGCGGCTCTTCGCCGAACCGATATACACGCCAGCCCAGTCCGTAATACGCGTCGGTGAGATGGCCGCGCCAGTGATTGCGGTTCATGTCGCTGCGGACGCGGATGGCCGGACTGGTGGCCAGTTCGACGACATCGGCAGGCAGCACATCCTCGCGGTGACCAAGCAGTGCGATCAGCCACTCGGCCATGTCCAGCGCGCTGGCGTTCACCCCTGCCGCGGGACTGACGCGATAGTAGTTCGGCGTAACGGCACTCTGTCGCCACAGCTTGGCGCGCACCCGCACATGCGGTTCGGCGCGGTTCTGTGTCGCGATGAACGGCTCATAGCCGACGGACGCGTTGCGCATGCCCAGCGGCTCGAAGAATCGCTGCGTCAGCAGCTGCGAATATCCGATGCTCGTCACCGACTCCAGCACCGGCTCGATCAGGCTGAATGTTCCGTTCTGATAGGTGTAGCACGTGCCGGGCTGACACAGCGGGGCGATGGTCCGGAAATGCGGGATGATCTCGTCCAGCGTCTTGCCGGCCTCGATCAGGTTGTCGTAGGCGTTGGACACGAAGCCGGTGGTCTGCGCAAGCACATCCCGCACCGTGATGAGCTGATGCGGCCCCTGGAACTCGAAATCCGGCCGGAACCGCGTGATCGGGTCGTCGAACGCGAAACCGCCTTCGCGCGCGACCAGTGCCGCGACCGTGCCGGCGAAGCCCTTCGATACCGAAGCCAGGCGAAATACCGTCTCCGGGTCCACCGCTCGGCCACTGCCCAGGTCTGTGCGCCCGAAGCTGCCGATCCTCACCACGCGGCCATCGGCGACAACCGCATAGGCGCCGCCGGGAATGGCTTCTTCCGTGAGCATCTGGTGAAACTGGCGCTCGAAGGCGAGAACGTGATCCAGCATGCCGTTGAACGGGTCCGCGAGCACGGGCGTCCCGGACAGTGCGAACACGGCGGCCAGGGCGGCAGTCGGCGCGAATGGTCTCATCGGCTGTGGAACTGATTGACTGAACCCGCTGGGATTCTAAACCAGCTGACGGTGGTTATGTCTACCGACCGCGTCAGGGTATTGCCGCGAGGTCGCCGGCCGGTGTCTGCAGGTGGGCCGCCATGCGTGGGCGGGCATCGTCAGCGACGTCGTGATCGCATCAGGAAGTAGTACACGATGCCCGTTGCCGCGCCACCCAGATGTGCGCCGTGGCCGATCGGCAGACCACCGCCCTCGTACTGGGCGAACAGGCCCCACAGGTCGATCGCGATGAACGCCAGCGCCGCGACCAGCGCCGGTACCGGAATCACACCGAACAGCAGGATCTTGTGGCGCGGAAAAATCATGGCGAACAGCAGCAGCAGACCGGCGACGGCACCGGATGCACCCAGTGCGGCCTGGTCGGGAGGCAGGTTGAGCAGGACGGTGGAGGTCACGACATGGGCCAGCGAGCTGACGACAGCGGCGATCAGATAGAACTGCAGGAACTGCCGCGTGCCCATCAGCTGTTCCATCGCCAGGCCGAAGCTCCACAGCACGAACATGTTGATCAGCAGATGAAACAGCATGTTGTGCGAAAACGCCGCGGTGATCAGCACCCAGTACCTGCCGGCGTCCAGAAGCTCTCGGCTGACCAGGAAATTGTCCAGCACCAGTTCGGGAGCAACCATGCCCCGGAAGGCGCCCTGCCAGAGCAGGAAGACCAGCAGATTCAGGCCGATGAGGACGTAGACGACGTTGATGGCGCGCGCGTTGTACTGATAGCTCATGGCGGCATCATAAGGCTTTCGGTCGCGACGGCGCCAACGGCATGGCTACTGCAGAGGCCACCGCAGGCTGCGTGCGACGACGCCCCGGTCAGCAGACGGCGTTGTGACGGCTGACCGGCCCCGCGGTGCACTGCCCGTGCGCCGAATACGCCACGGCGTGGCCGTGTCCGAGCAATGCCAGCGTGCCGGCAACCCGCTGTCCCAGCGTGGCGATTGCGGCGCCGGCGGCGGCATTGAGCGTGCGGCAGCGGTCGGTGATCGCAGCGAGTTCCTTCGCATGCGGTGCCGTGGGGTCCGACAGGGTGTTCGCGATGGCGTCGTTGCGGCGCCAGAAGCGGTCGACCCGGCCAAGCTGCGCGCGTTTGGTACTGGTGGCGGCGATCAGCGCCTCGTGATCGTGTTGAGCCAGCGCCTCGAGCTCGAGCTCGATGGCCCGCGCGAGTTCATCAAGCAGGTCGATCAACTGCTGCCGCGGTGGTGCGGCCGCGGCCCCTGTCGATGGATGGTCGGTCATTCGATCCTCCGGCGGTCAGCGCGGCAGTCCCGTCTCGAGCCGGATCAGACCGGCTGCGATACGTTCAGGATTCACCTGGTAGGTGCCATTGGCGATCGCGTCGCGGATGCTCTGGACGCGCTGGCTGTCCAGCGGCGCGCCGGCTTCATCGGCTGCCGCCAGGATGCTGCGGGCGGTGGGTGTCAGTGTGACCTGCTCACTGGCGGGTTCGCGCTGCGCGGCCTGCTGCCGTACTTCGCCTCGTCCGGTTTCCGGCTTGATCGCGTCGACCGGTTCGATTCTGGAAACGCCGTTGGTGTTCTTGATATCCATCACTTCAGCCTTGTCAGGTACCCTGCGGACCCCGCAATCCATGAATACAGGGGCTCCATAGGGAACATCGGCAGCGGAATCCGGATCTTTAGGGCTCGGTCAGAAATAACTTGGCATTCCTGGCCGCCGATCCATCCCGTTCGGCTGCGTTGCTCGTCGCTTACACATCAACAATATGCGCGCTCCTCGCGCCCTGCCAGTCACTCTGCCGGTCGTGCTACCAGCCGGCGACCACCGTACCGTCCGCGTCGACCGTACCCTCGATGATCCGCCCGGAGCGGGTGTTGCGAACCCGCAGCCGCTGGCCCTCGGCCGCGTCGGCCAGCGCCTCGCCCTCGCCCTGTACCAGAAAGCTGTCCCGGCCCGAGCGGATGACCACGCGCTCGCCGCGTCGGACCAGTCGAGCCGGTTCCAGCATGTCGGGTGTGATGGCCGTGCCTGGCCTGACCGCGCGGCGCATCACCATGCCCTCGACGTCCGCGATCGTCGTCATGTAGCCACCGCCCAGCGTCGCGAGATTGCGTGATTCCATACCCAGATGCGTGGCCGTCAGCTGATCGCCGCGGTTCGCCGGCGCCACCAGCACCAGAACCTGCGCCAGCACCTCAACCCGCACCGGCACATACAGCGACCACGCGATCGCGCCGGTGCAGCGTACACCGACCGTCATGCTCGGCCCGGTGCGCTGGCCGGGCGGTTCGAATGCCACCGGCGTCGTCGGACATTGCGGCAGACGCAGCCTCGAATCCAGTACCGCGGTTTCGATGTTCACGGCGGCGTCCCGCGGCGCCGCAGCCCGTGCCTGCGCGAGCGCGTGTGCGCCGGCAACAGCGGTGATGCGTTCATGCGCCTCGAACGCCGGTGTCGCCGCCATCGCCGGTGTCGCCGCCATCGCACAGATCGCGGCCAGCGACAGCGCGTTTGTGCGTTTCAGAAGGGTGATGCATCGGGTCGGGCACCCACGCATCGGCCCTGTCGCCCGGTTCGTCCCGTTCGCCCGGCCGGCTGGCGGTTCATGGTCGGCTCCGGCCATCGCCTGTTCGCTGTTGCTGTGCTGCATGAGTCGCTGCCTGTCACCTGTTCATACTCAATCGCCACAGGGTGTTGCAAGGCGCATGCCACCGGAAGCGGTTGATGCGCCGGTTGTCGCCCGTGGCTGCCTGCGCGTCCGTTGGCGTGGCCGATACCCATCCGTTCAACGGCCCGCGCGGCGACAGCGGCAGCCTCTGTGGACGGTCTCTGTGGTCGATGTTTGCCGGAAAAGCGGCAACGGATTGCCGCTGCGATCCGCCGCCGCGGCCGGCTCAGCCGGCGTTGCCCGGACGCACCGCGCCTGTCGCGAGTTGGCATGGCTCTTGCTCAGAGGTCTGCACAGCGATGCTCACGGAAGCACAACGGTGAACAAACTTCTCGATGCCGCACTCGGCATACAGCCACAGGCCATGAGCCTCAATGCACAGCGTCTTGAGTTGCTGGCCGCCAACATGGCCAACGCCGATACGCCGGGCTACAAGGCACGCGATATCGATTTTCGCGCTGCGCTGGATCGTGCCGTTTCGGCGACCGATGGCGCTGCGTCGCGACTGCGCGCCACGAAGGCCGGTCATCAGCATGCCGATGGCACCGTCGGTGGTGCGCAACTCAGGTATCGCGTACCGAACCATCCGTCGCTGGACGGCAATACGGTGGACAGCCAGCTGGAGCAGGCCGCGTTCGCCGAGGCCTCGGTGCGCTATCAGGCCAGCCTGGATTTTCTTGAAAGCCGTATCGCCGGCGTACGCAAGGCGCTGCGCGGCGAGTGATCAGGCGGCTAACCGAAGATGAAGCGAGTTTCGTGATGAGCAGTGGGCGATCAACCAGTTCCGGAGAGATTCAATGAGTCTGTTCAATGTGTTCGACCTGTCTGGCGGTGCGCTCAGTGCGCAGTCCGTACGGCTGAATACCGTAGCCAGCAACATAGCCAATGCCGAAGTCGCCAGTTCCACGGCGGAAGGCGCGTACCGCGCACGCCATCCGGTGTTCTCCGCGGTGCTTGAGCAGATGTCGGCGAAACCCGGGGTCGCCGGCGTGCGCGTCGATGGCATTGTCGAGAGCACGCTGCCGCCGCGCATGGAGCACATGCCCGGTCATCCGCTCGCCAACGAAGACGGCTACGTGTTCTTTCCATCGGTGAACGTGGTGGAGCAGATGGCCGACATGATGTCCGCGTCGCGCGGTTACCAGAACAACGTTGAAGTCATGAACACCGTCAAACAGCTGATGCTGCGAACGCTGCAGCTTGGCCGGCCGTAATCGGAGCCCCTGAAGCATGTCCACGAGCATAGACACATCGACCCTCAACCAGCTCGGCCTCGCTCAGCGGGCGCCGGAAGGGCCCCGGGACAAACTTGGCCAGGATGATTTCATGCGCCTGATGATCACGCAGCTGCGCAACCAGGATCCGTTCGCGCCGATGGAAAGCGGCGAGTTCCTCGGCCAGCTGGCGCAGTTCGGCACCGTATCGGGCATCGATGACGTGCGGCGCGTGCTGGAAACGCTGTCCGGCGCACTCACCGCCAACCACGCGCTGCAGGCGGCCAGCCTCATCGAACGCGATGTGCTGGTGCCGTCGCATGAAGCCTGGCTGCCGCCGGAAGGCCAGGTCAGCGGCGCGGTAGCGGTGCCGCCCGGTGTGGCCGACGTGACGGTGAGCATTTACGACCTCAACGGGCGACTGGTGGGCGCCGTGCCGGTCGGCGACGGCAGTGAAGGTCACAGCCGTTTCGAATGGGACGGCGTGTTGGCCGATGGCACGCAGGCGCCCGCGGGTTTTTATGAACTGCGAGCCAGCGGTCTTGCCGGCGGCCGCAGTGTCGCGCTGGAAGCGTTGGTGTCCGGTCGCGTCGAGAGCGTCAGCGTGGGCGCCGGCGACGGCCTGATCGCGCTCACGGTGACGGGTCTGGGTGTCGTCGACTTCAGCCGCATACGCGGCATCGGTTGACGGCCGACGCAGCACCTCTGGAACGTACTTTTTCGGATCTGATGACCAGAATTTTCGATCGGGAGTTCAAACATGCCATTTCGCACAGCCCTGAGCGGACTCAACGCGGCATCCGCCGACCTGCGGGTTACCGGGCACAATATCGCCAACGCCGGCACCACCGGCTTCAAACAGTCGCGTTCGGAATTTTCGGACGTGTTCGCAACTGCCTACGGCGGCATCAGTCAGACGGCCGTGGGCGCCGGCGTGCGCCTGTCGAGCGTTACCCAGCAGTTCACGCAGGGCAACATCGATTTCACCGGCAACAATCTGGACATGTCGCTGTCCGGGAAGGGCTTCTTCGTTCTCGAGGACTCCGGCGGCCGCAGCTACTCGCGCGATGGTTCCTTCCAGATCGATCGTGATGGCTACGTCGTCAATGCGGCCGGCAAACGGCTGCAGTCCTACGCCGTGCAGGACAGTCTGTCCGGCGCCTTCAATATGGGCGGTCTGGCCGACCTGCGGCTGTCGACCACCGAATCCAGTCCGCGCGCCAGCAGCCAGGTGGAGGCGGTGTTCAACCTGCCTTCCGGCGCTGAAGATGTGTCCGCGATTCCATTCAGCGCGTCCGACCCGTCGAGCTTCACGTTTTCCACGTCGATGACGCTGTACGACTCGCTCGGACAGTCGCATGTCGCCACCATGTTCTTCCGCAACACCGGCCAGCTGACATGGGATGCTCACCTGACCGTGGATGGCGATGATGTGGGCGACGCGCAGCCGCTGCAGTTCTCGGACGACGGCCTGCTGCAGTCGCCGGCATCGCCGTTCGGTTTTGGTGCATGGACGCCGCCGAACGGCGCCGGTCCGATCGACGTAGCGTTCGACTTCAGCAATGCCACCCAGTACGGCAATCATGGCAGCGTCACATCGCTGCGTCAGGATGGTTTTGCCAGCGGTCGTCTCAGCGGCGTGGATATCAGCGAGTCCGGCGTCGCCTACGCACGTTTCACCAACGGCCAGTCACAGCCGCTGGGACAGGTGGCGGTGGCGAGTTTCGCCAACCCCCAGGGTCTTCAGCAGGCCGGTGACAACGCCTGGCTGGAAACCTTTGCGGCGGGCGATCCGGTTTTCGGCGTTGCCGGCAGCGGCGACCTCGGCACTGTGCAATCCGGCGGACTGGAATCTTCCAACGTCGATATCGCGGAGCAGCTTGTCAAGCTCATTACCGCACAGCGTAACTTCCAGGCGAACGCACAGGTGATCAGCACGGCGGACTCGATTACCCAGACCGTCATCAACCTCCGCTGATCATCCACGAGTCGCCGACAGACCTCACCAAGGTGGTTGCCCGCATGAAACACGCCGCAGCTGATCACGACAGACAGCCGATACAAAGGCGCAGTCAGGGAGTTCGTTGCTGATGGACAGAATGGTTTACGTAGCGATGACCGGCGCGCGCGAAGCGCAGGTCGCCCAGGCGGTCACCAACCACAATCTCGCCAATGCCTCCACGGTCGGGTTTCGTGCCCAGCTGGCGGGCGCCATGCCTGTGCCGATCACCGGCCCCGGACACGCCCAAGCCAGGACGTACTCGGTAACGGCCGGTGGCGCGACGGACTTCACGCCCGGCGCGTTGATCGCGACCGGCCGTGATCTGGACGTGGCGGTGGAAGGTGTCGGCTGGATCGCCGTGCAGGCCGCCGATGGTTCGGAAGCCTACACCCGCGCCGGCGATCTGCGCGTGGACGCGTTCGGCATCCTCACCAATGGCAGCGGACATCCGATCATGGGTGATGGCGGGCCGATTGCGTTGCCGCCCTACGAATCACTGGAAATCGGCGGCGACGGCACGATCAGCATTCGTCCGCTCGGACAGGAGGCAACGGGTATGGCGGTCGTCGAACGCATCCGGCTGGTGAACCCGTCGGATGCCGACATGGTGCGCGGCGAGGATGGATTGATGCGGCTCGCCAATGGCGGCGCGGCCGAGATGGATGCCGGCGTGCGACTCGTTTCCGGGATGCTGGAAGGCAGCAACGTGAACGTGGTGGGCGCGCTGGTGGAAATGATCCAACAGGCGCGCAGCTTCGAGCTGCACGTGAAGATGATGAGCGCGGCCGAAGACAACGACCGTGCGTCGGCCAATCTGATGCGGCTGGGCTGACCGGTCGGGGAGTCAATATCGTGAATCAGGCATTGTGGATAGCGAAGACGGGACTGGATGCGCAGCAGACGCGCATGTCGGTGATCTCCAACAACCTCGCCAACGTCAACACCACCGGCTTCAAGAAGGGGCGTGCGGTGTTCGAGGATCTGGTCTACCAGAACATTCGTCAGCCTGGTGCGCAGAGCTCGCAGGGCACACAGCTGCCTTCGGGGCTGATGCTGGGTACCGGCGTGCGCACCGTGGCTACGGAAAAGACCTTCACCCAGGGCAATGTGGTGCAGACCGACCGGCAGCTCGACGTGGCCATCGAGGGTCGCGGGTTTCTTCAGGTGCTGATGCCCGACGGCACGCTGGCGTTCACGCGTGACGGCTCCATGCAGATCAACAGCGATGGCGAGATGGTCACGGCGGCCGGCTTCACCGTGCAGCCGGGCATCGTGATTCCCGACAACGCGCTGTCGGTGACGATCAGTCGCGACGGCATCATCTCGGCCGCGGTGCCGGGCAGTGTCGGTGTGATGGAGGTCGGTTCGCTGCAGCTGGCGGACTTCGTGAATCCCGCCGGCCTGCAGGCCATCGGCGGCAATCTGCTCATCGAGACCGCGGCCAGCGGTGCGCCGCAGGTCGGCATGCCGGGCATGACGGGCCTGGGCACGCTGATTCAGGGGGCGCTGGAGAGTTCGAACGTCAACACCATCGAGGAACTCGTGAACATGATCGAAACGCAGCGTGCCTACGAGATCAATTCCAAGGCGATCAGCACGGCCGATCGCATGCTCGAGTTCGCCAACAACAATCTCGGTCGCTGATTTCACGGCGACTGAATCCTGAAGGAGTATTCATTCATGCATCGGTTCACATCACTCTGGCGCATCCCGGCCTGCACGATGCTGATCGTATTCGCGACCGGCTGCGCGACCGCACCGCCATCCATGCAGCGCGGCAACGACCAGCGTTTCGCCGCCACCGCGCCGCTGACGCCGGTCGCGCCGGTACTCAACCAGGGCGCCATCTACCAGCCGGCTTCGGCACAGTCGTTGTTCGAGGACTACAAGGCGCGGCGCGTCGGCGACGTGCTGACGGTGCTGTTGTCGGAAGAGACCAGCGCGCGCAAGTCGGCCAATGCATCGGCTTCTCGCGACGCCAATGCGCGGCTGCTGAATCCCACCATCGCCGGTCGTTCGGTGACATCCAACGGCGTACCGATACTGAATACCGACGTGACCGGGTCGCAGGGCTTCGAAGGCCAGGGCGATGCCGCCCAGAGCAATCAGCTGGAGGGCTCGATCACGGTCACGGTGGCCGACGTGCTGCCCAACGGCAATCTGCTGGTGCAGGGTGAGAAATGGATACGCATCAACCACGGCGAGGAATACATCCGCCTGCGCGGCATCGTGCGGCCGGTGGACATCAGTGCCGACAACACGGTGCTGTCACTGCAGGTGGCCGATGCCGAGCTCGCCTATGGCGGCACCGGCACGCTGGCGCGTTCATCCACACCCGGCTGGCTGAGCCGTTTCTTCATGAGTCCGCTATGGCCATTCTGAACCAACGTCTGTCACGCGTTGCGACGCGCCACAGGCTGGCTGTGCGCGGCATTCTGCGACGCAGAATCGCGGCGGCGGCGCTGCTGATGCTGATGCTGGCGGTGATGCCGATGAATTCACTGGTTTTCGCGCAGGAGCGAGTGAAGGACCTGGCCAGTGTCGCCGGTGTGCGCAGCAATCAGCTGATCGGCTACGGTCTGGTGGTTGGCCTGGATGGCACCGGCGACCAGACCACTCAGGCGCCGTTCACGTCGCAGAGCCTGCGCAACATGCTCGGCCAGCTTGGCGTGACCATACCGCCGGGCGTGAACCTGCAGCTGCGCAATGTGGCGGCGGTGATCGTGCATGCGGATCTGCCGCCCTTCGCCAAGCCCGGACAGACCATCGACGTGACCGTCTCGTCGATCGGCAACGCGGCGAGCCTGCGCGGCGGCAGTTTGTTGATGACGCCGATGCGCGGTGCCAACGGCGAGATCTATGCGGTTGCACAGGGCAATCTGGTGGTCGGCGGATTCGGTGCGTCCGGCCGCGATGGTTCGCGCATTTCCGTGAATGTGCCCAGTGCCGGGCGGATTCCTTCCGGCGCCACGGTGGAGCAGGAAGTGCCCAGCAGCTTCAATCAGGGCGACAGTCTGGTGCTGAACCTGAACCGCGGTGATTTCACGACTGCCCACCGCCTGGCCGAGGCCATCAACAACACATTCGGCGACGGGCTGGCGATGCCGTTCGATGCCACATCGGTGCGGGTGCGCGCACCGCTGGATCCGGCGCAGCGGGTGGCCTTCGTATCGGTGCTGGAGAATCTCACCGTGCAGCCTGGCACGCCGGCGGCGCAGGTCATTGTCAACGCCCGTACCGGCACGATTGTCATGGGCGGCAATGTGCGCGTGCTGCCGGCGGCCGTGTCACACGGCAGTCTCACGGTGTCGATCACCGAGAGCTTCGACGTGTCGCAGCCGTCATCGTTCGGACGCGGCAATACCGTGGTCACGCCGCGCAGCGATCTGGATGTCGATGCCGGCGGTTCGCGGATGTTTCCGTTCGGTCCGGGCACGACGCTCGACGAGATCGTGCGCGCGGTCAATGACGTGGGCGCTGCGCCGGGTGACCTCGTGGCGATACTCGAGGCCCTGCATCACGCGGGCGCGTTGCGTGCCGAGCTGATTGTCATCTGATGACCGCATCACTGGACGCCGCCTTCAACTTCACGGACATCGCGGGCCTTGCCGCGCTGCGCCGTGAAGCGAAGGCCGACACGCCCGAAGCACTGCATGCGGTCGCACAGCAGTTCGAGGCGATGTTCCTGAACATGATGCTTCAGCAGATGCGCTCGTCCGTGGGCGTGGACGGCGGACTCATCGATCGTGAACAGGTCGCTTTTCACGAGCAGATGTTCGATCAGCAGCTGTCGCTGACGCTGTCACGTGGCAATGGCATCGGCATCGCCGAAGCCATCGTGCGTGATTTCGGCGGCCGGTCGGGTGTGACACCTGCCGTATCCGCAGGCATCGGCAGGGCGGATCCGGGGCGGGCGCCGCGCGGTGTCACGGCGGGTGCGCTGGATGCGGTGGCCGCATCAGGTCCGGCGGCTGACCGGCGTACCGGTTCCACGGACGGTGCCCCGCCATCCGGACGGGCAGCCCGCGCCACGCCATCAGCTACCGGTGCCGATACGTCATTCCGGCCCCGCACTCAGGAAGAATTCGTGCAGGCGCTGTGGCCGCATGCCGAACGTGCGGCGGCCAGGCTGGGAATCGCGCCCGATGTGCTGGTGGCACAGGCCGCACTGGAATCCGGCTGGGGACAGCATCAGATACGTGGCGCACACGGCGAGCCATCGTTCAATCTGTTCGGCGTGAAGACAGGCAGTGTCTGGACCGGAGGGCGCGCCCAGGTCTCCACGCTGGAATTCATCGACGGCGTGCCGCAGCGGAAACGGGAAGCGTTTCGCATGTACGGCAGCATTCGTGAAAGTTTCGACGACTATGTTGCGCTGGTACGTGGCAATGCGCGCTACGCGCCGGCCGTGTCGGCCACCAGTGCCGAAGGCTATCTGCGCGGCCTGCAGGCCGGCGGCTATGCCACCGATCCGGACTACGCCGACAAGATTCTCGGCATTCTCGAGCGCGGCCTGCCCGGACGGCCGGTGCGCGCCAATCAGGCTGCGGTTGCGACACAGCCACAGGATCTGCGTGCCCTTTTCTGAATGAGGCTCTGCCATGAGTGGTAACGGAATTTTCGGCATAGGCAGCTCAGCGCTGCTCGCCTATCAGCGTGCGCTGCAGGTGACTGGCCACAACATCGCCAATGTCGGCACCGAGGGTTACAGCCGTCAGCGCGTGGAGCTTGCCGCGCTGTCACCGGCCACGGCCGGTGCGGCGTCGCCCGGCAGCGGCGTCAGGCCGGTGGCCGTGAATCGTGTGATGGACGGCTTCGTTGAATCCTGGCTGGGCATGAACGCCTCGGCGGCCGCCTACGAACGCACCTATGCGCAGTTCGCCTCGCATCTGGACAACATTCTGGCCGATCCCGTCACCGGACTGACGCCGGCACTGAACAGTTTCTTCGCCGCCATGTCGGATGTCGCATCCGATCCGACCTCAACCGCGGCGAGGCAGAACCTGCTGGCCGAAGCCGAGTCGCTGCTCGATCGCTTTGCCCAGCTGGATCGGCGCATTGGCGAGCAGCGCGCGCTCGCCAATGGTGCAGCCACCGATACCGTCGAGGAAATCAATCAGCTCGCCGGGGGTATCGCCGCGCTCAATCGCCAGATCGTCGAAGCACGTGGTCGCGGCAATCTACCGGCGGACCTGCTCGACAGGCGCGATCAGCTGGTGCGTGATCTGGCCGACCGGGTGTCGGTGAACACGATGGAGGAGTCGGACGGCAGCCTCAATGTCTATGTCGGCCGGGGCCAGGGACTGGTGGTCGGCACCCATGCGTCACAGCTGATCGCACGCAGTGCCGCGGGCGGCGATCGATTGGAGGTGGGAATCCGCAACGGCTCGACCTTCGTTCCGATTACCGACTCGTTGAGCGGCGGACGTCTTGGCGCGCTGCTGGACCTGGGGCCGGACCTGCTGGATGAGTCGGCGAACGCGCTGGGACGCGTGGCGATCGCGCTCACCGATCAGTTCAACGAGCTGCATGCGGCCGGTATGGACCTGACCGGTGCGCTGGGCGGTGTGTTCTTTTCCCGTCCCGAGCCCCGGGTCTCCGGCAATCCGTCGAATACCGCCACCGGTGTGCCGGCGTTGACGATCGCCGACATCGGTGAGCTCGGCACCAGCGACTATCAGCTGCGCTTCGATGGCAGCGCCTGGAATGTACGTCGCGTCGCCGATGGCGCGCTGGTGGCGACGGCCCCGGAAGGTGGCAGCGTCGACTTCGATGGTCTGACACTGAATCTTGCGTCGGTCACTGGCGCCGTGGCCGGCGACACCTTCGCACTGCAGCCAACGCGCGTGGCCCGCGATCTGGCCGTCGCCATCAGTGACCCGCGTGCGGTGGCCGCGGCGCTGCCGGTGCGGTCCTCGGCATCCGCCGACAATGCCGGCCAAGCGCATTTCGTTGATCTGTCGGTGACCGGTGCATCCGATCCGGCGCTGCTCACGGAGGTCACCATCGTATTCAGCGGCGGCGAGTATCTGGTGAATGGCGATCCGGTTCCGCTGGATCCTTCCGGTGACACCACGATCAGTGTCAACGGCTGGACGGCGGTGCTGCGTGGCACGCCGGCGGACGGCGACACCTTCACGGTACGCGACAACATCGGCGGCGTCGGTGACAACCGCGGCGCCTTGGCGCTGGCCGGCCTTGCCGGCATGCGTGTGCTGTCGGGTGGCACGGCAACCCTGTCGGACAGCTACGCGGAACTGGTTGTCGACGTTGGCGTGAAAACCCGTCGTGCGCAGATCAACGCCGATGTACAGGAAAAGATGCTGCACGATGCGCGCGCGCATCGCGACAGCATCTCCGGCGTGAACCTCGATGAGGAGGCGGCGAATCTGCTTCGTTACCAGCAGGCCTATCAGGCGGCGGCTCAGGTGATCGCCGTGGCCGGCTCCATGTTCGACACGCTGATCGCCGCGGTGCGGCGGTGAAAGTGCGCGGTTCTGTTGATGGCAACACGGCCGGTGAGCGCGGACCTGGCGATGTGGAGACTTTGAGCGTGGAGAGACGGAAATGAATGGCACACGAATGTCCACTTCCATGGTGTACGCCAACGGCATCAACAGCATCCAGCGCCAGCAGACGGAACTGGCGAGGCTTCAGCAACAGCTTGCCACCGGGCGCCGGATCCTGTCGCCTTCCGATGATCCGGCAGGGGCGGTGCAGTCGCTGAAGTTTCGCGAGGGCATTGCCGCGGTCGATCAGTACGCACGCAATGCGATGATGGCGAACACTCGCCTGGAACTCGAGGAGAGCGTGCTGGCGCAGTTCGGCGACGTGCTCCAGCGCGGCCGCGAGCTGGCATTGACCGCCGCCAACGGCACACAGACCAATGAGTCGCGGGCGGCGATTGCCGTGGAGATCCGGCAGCTCGCGGACGCCCTGGTGGACCTGGGCAATACCCGTGATGCGAACGGCGAGTATCTGTTCGCCGGGTATCGTTCCACGGAACCCCCGTTTGTGCGCAATGGCGGCGGCGAGGTGGTGTTTCAGGGCGATGGCGGGCAGCGCCGGGTGGCGATTTCGCCGGACCGCAGCGTTGCGGTGGGCGACAGCGGGGATGCCTTCATGCGGCTGACGATTCAGGGCGTTGCAGACCCGGACGACGATCCGCCCGTGGTGCCTGATGTGCGGGTTTCGATGTTCGGCGTGCTCGACGACATGGCCACTGCCCTGTCCACGCCGCGCACCACGCCGGCCGCCGTCGCGCAGCTTCACGATGAGATGAACCTGTCGTTGCAGGGGTTCGATCAGGCGCTGGGCCGTGTTCTCGAGCTGCGTACCGGCGTCGGAACGCGCCTGAACACCATTGAACGCCAGTCCGTCGCCAACGATGACCACAGGCTGCAGCTGCAGACCGCACTGTCGCAGATCGAGGACCTGGACTACGCCGAGGCGATCAGCCGTTTCAACCTGCAACAGGTGGCCCTGGAAGCGGCGCAGACGACCTACGTGCAGTTCGGCCGGCTGAGTCTGTTCGATTATCTGAAGTGAACGGTGTGGTGAGCGGCAGGGCGATCCCGACGGCGGAAGAACCGCGCCATCGGCCACTCCCAGCGGAGGCGGCAGAGGACGTGGGAGGGGCGGCTGATGTCCGGGCGACGCCGGTTCAGCAGGCCCAGGCGCGCAAGCGGGCTCAGGCGGCGCTGGCCGACGGGGAATGGCGCGTGGCGGAACGACTTTTCCGCGCGCTGCTGAGCGTGGATCCGGGAGACCGGCATGCGCTGAAGGGGATGGCGGCGATCTGTCTGTCGACACGACGTCACAATGAGGCCCTTGCGTTCGCAACGCGTCTGCGCGAGCTGGCGGATAGCGACGCGGAATCCTTCAATCTCCTGGGCGCGGTGTACTACGAGCTGGGTCGACCGGATGCCGCCGCGGAGGCGCTGCGCGAGGCCTTGCGTCTGGACCCTTCCAGCGATGCGGCTCTGGACAACTACGCTCTGATACTGCGGTCGCAGGGGCAACTGGAAACCGCATCCAGCATGTTCGGGGCGTTGCTGGCCAGACATCCGCGCAATCCGCGACTGTGGCAGCGCTATGCGGAGTCACGTGCGTTCGCCGCCGACGCGCCCGAGGTGGAACTGCTGGACACGCTGCTCGCCGCGACCGAATCCGACACCACCCCTGGCACTGGCCAGGGTGATCGTGCGCTGCTGCTGTCATCCAGAGCCAAGATGCATCTGGATGCCGGTGACGCAGACGCCGCATTCGCCGCTTTCCGTCAAGCCAACGCCTTGCGCCGTCAGTGTCATGCCGACGCTTTCGAACCATTCCGCCGTGGTGAGCCGCTCGATCGGGCCGAGCGGTTGATCCGGGGGATCACGGCGGATGTGTGTGAGCACTGGCGCGGGCGGGTACGGCCAAGGCGCGGCGTCACCCTGCTCCTTGGGCCTCCACGATCAGGGAAATCACTGCTCGAAAGTGCGCTGGCCGCACACGCCGCGATCACGACCTACGGCGAGATGGACACGCTGGACCTGTCGCTGAAGCAGCTCGGGCCGGTATTTGCCGGCCAGGATCCCGCCGCACTGGTCCGCATCGGCAAGGCGGAAGCCAGACGGGCAGCGGCCGTCGTGGATGCAAGCCTTGGCGATGCGTCGCAGCAGCAGGTGTGTACCCGCCTGTTGACAACGCCGGCGCTGAATCAGCATGCAGGTACCCTGATGCTGCTCAATCCGGCAATGCGCCTTGTGATCTGTCAGCGGGATCCGGTAGCGAATGCGATGGCGATCTATACGCGACATTTCGATCGGCCTCAGCCCTACGCCTGGCAGGTGGATACGGTAGCCGAGTATGTGGCGGTGTATCGACGTCTGGCGCGTCATTGGGCGGACCTGTTTCCGAATCGGGTGGTGTGCGTGGACTACGAGGACCTGGTTGCAGCGCCGGACGAGACCGTTGCGCGCGTGTTGGCATTTCACGACCTGCCGTGGCAGTCCGCCTGTGCCAATCGGCACGGCTTCGAGCTGTCGCCGGCAACGGTTGGTTATTCCGGCAGCGTCGACGGCCGGGCACGCATCAGTCCCGCGTTCAGCAACATCAAGGCGGTGTTCGGCAACCAGGTGCCCCTGTTCCGGGATGCGCTGGAACGGGCCTTCGATCGCGTGCGGAGGCGGCTCGGATGACCACGACGCCAATGACCACGACGCCGATGACCGCGGCAGGGATGACAGCGGCACGCGTGAACGTGACCGGATTCACAGCCGTCGTCGTTGCGACTGTCGAATGCGTCACACCCTGCGCCGGATCGGTGCGCGCATGCCATACCGGACTAAAGGTCGGCGCACTCGGGTCGATACCTTGGTCGCAAGCGGTGCCTTCCGGCCGCCGGCACGGTGCCCGCCGCTGGCGGCAATGAAAGAATCGAACGCAATTGTAAAGAATCAGGAGTATCCAAATGTCCCAGGTCATCAACACCAACGTGATGTCGCTGAATGCCCAGCGCAATCTGGCGAACTCGGGTGGGCAGCTCGCAGTGTCGCTGCAGCGTCTGTCGTCGGGCCTGCGCATCAACAGCGCAAAGGACGACGCGGCAGGGCTCGCGATTTCCGAGCGGTTCACAACACAGATTCGCGGCCTGAATCAGGCGATCCGCAACTCCAACGACGGTATCTCACTGGCACAGACCGGTGAAGGCGCCCTGCAGGAGATTTCCAACAACCTGCAGCGCATCCGCGAGTTGGCCGTGCAGTCGGCGAACGCCACCAACAGTGCCTCCGACCGTGCGGCGCTGGATGCTGAAGTGCAGCAGCGGCTGGCGGAAGTGAACCGCATCGCCAACCAGACGTCGTTCAACGGCCAGAAAATTCTCGACGGCAGCTTCGGTTCGGCCGTGTTCCAGGTTGGCGCCAATGTTGGCGAAACGATTTCGCTGAGCCTTGGCACCAGCATGCGCACCACCGACATCGGTGCGATCGCCACGGCCACTTCGGTGGATCTGGGCACGCTGATCTCGGAAGCCGAGGATGCGGTGCCGACGACGTCCGTGGCGGCAGGCGCCTTCACCGACGCCACCGGCGCCACCGGATCGACGTTCACGCTGACGGTGGGTGGTGTACAGATCGTCGATCTGGCGACCACGGGAGCTGCCGTTCCGATCACCGCAGCGGATCTTGACGCCGACTTCGACGTCGCCGCTCAGGGAGCACTGGCTGCCGCCGGGATTACGTTCTCAGGCAGCTTCGCCGACGGGACGATGACGTTCACCCGCGCCGACGGGCAGGATTTTGATGTTGCTCGTGGCGGTACGGCGGCTGGCGGTACGTTTGCCGACGGCGCGTTTGTCGGTACGCACAGCAACGGTACCGAAGCTTCCCCGGCCGAGGCGCTGACGATTACCGACCTGACTCTGCAGATCGGTGACGCCGAGGCGGTCGCGGTGACCGCCGACGACTATGATTCGGTGCAGGGCTTCATCGATGCACTGAACTCGGCGCTGGGCAGTGACGGCACCGCTACGCTGAACGAGAACGGAACGGTCAGCATTCTGGCTTCGCAGCCGATCACCATCAGTGGCGCGGATCAGGCCACGGTGTTCAGTGCGGCGAGCTACGCGGCCTCGGGCGACCTGGCTGGTGTAACGGTGACATCGGTTTCGGCGGCCAATGATGCGATACAGCGTATCGACTCGGCGCTGACCGCCGTGAGCAGCCTGCGCAGCGATTTCGGCGCGGTGCAGAACCGCTTCGAATCGGTGATCGCGAACCTGAACACGGTATCCGAGAACCTGTCGGCCTCGCGGTCGCGCATCATGGACGCGGACTTCGCGGCGGAAACCGCGAACCTGACCCGCGCCCAGGTGTTGCAGCAGGCCGGTGTCGCGATCCTGGCACAGGCCAACGCGATGCCGCAGAACGTTCTTGCGCTGCTGCGCTGAACGGACGTTGACTGACGATGGCGGCGGCCTTCCGGTCGCCGCCATCCATGTCTGAAACGCGGTGCCGGCACGATCAGAGGACCGGGAAAACATGAGACCAGGACCTTATGCGGAGTGATCGGCAATGAGCGGTTTCAGCGGCCTTGGCATCGGTTCGGGCCTTGATCTGGGTACCCTGGTCGCCGGCCTGGTACGGGCCGAACGCGAGCCGGTGGAAAATCGCATCAATCGCAATCGCACCAGAACCCAGACGACACTGTCGGCCTTGGGCACACTGAAGTCCGCGGTGGCCAGATTGGATGATTCGGTGGCCGCGCTGTCGGGTTTCACGCCTGGCATGCGGGCCAGCAGTTCCGATGCAACGGCCGTTGCCGTTGCGATATCCGGGCAGGCATCGCCATCGTCCTGGCAGGTGCGTGTGCTGGAACTTGCCAGTGCGCAGTCGCTGGCCAGCGCGCCATTCAGTGGCGCTGATGAAGTCATCGGTGCCGGTGCATTGACTGTTCAGATCGGCGGCGACGAGGTCACACTGGAGTTCGACGCCGATGCAACGCTGGCCGATGTCGCCGCCGCCATCAATTCAGGCGGGCTCGACGTTCAGGCGGCCATCGTGCGCGACGGTGATTCATCCCGGCTGCTGCTGACGTCCGGCCGCACCGGGAGTGATGGCGCCATGGTGCTGTCTGTCACCGGTGGACTTGATCCGCGTCTGGCATCAGCAGCAATGGACGAAACCGCCGCCGCCGGTGACGCCGTATTCGTCGTCAACGGCCTGCAGCTGAGCAGCGCATCGAACGTTGTTGATGACGTGCTGCCGGGTGTGACGCTGACGCTGCGCCGGCCTACCGAAGACGACATCGTCGCGGTGCGCGTGGAACCGGATCGGCAGGCGCTGAAATCGCGCCTGGACGCAATGCTCACCGCCTACAATGCACTGGTCGACAACATCCGCAGCAGTGGTCGTGCCGATCCCCAGGGAGGCAACAGCGGCCCGCTGGTCGGCGATGCCACGCTGCGTTCGTTGCAGACTGGCCTGTCGGGCATCTTCTCATCACGCGTGGACACCGGAGCGGAAGGCCCGGCACTGACCATGATGCTGGAGCTCGGAGTGAGCACCGACGTGAACGGTCGCGCGACACTGGATGCGGCCCGCTTCGAGGAAGCCTTCGCGGCGAACCGGGATGGCGTGGAATCACTGGTGATTGCCTTCGGTGATCGCGTCGCCGGAACGCTGGAACGATTCGCCGGCAACAGCGGAGTTCTCGGGTCGCGTTCCGACAGTCTCAACGCACAGCTGCTCACCCTGGCTCGTCAGCAGGAATCGCTGGACCGTCGTATGGAGCAGCTCGAGAACCGCCTGCGCGCGCAGTTCACCGCCCTGGATGGTCTGCTGGCGCAGTTCCAGAGCACCAGCACGTACCTGGCCCAGCAGCTGAGCGCGATCAGCAATCTCCAGCCCGGCGGGCGTTGATCCGTTATTTCCGCGCTGTTCCGCCTTCAGTTTTTCCCGCTTGCGGTCGATAAACCGGTATCACGAACAGCGGCCTTGACGGCCAACCTCTGCAGGAGACAACGGTGATGATGCGTGGCGGGATTCACAGTGGGGTGAAACAGTACCAGCAGGTGGGCATGCAGATGCCGGTGCACGATGCCTCTCCGCATCAGCTGATCCAGATGATGTTCGATGGCGCCCTGCAGGCACTGGCTGCCGCGCGGGGTGCACTTCAGGCCGGAGAAATCAGCGCCAGGGGCGAGCATATCGGCAAGGCCATCGATCTTGTGGAGGGATTGCGCATCAGTCTGGATATGGAACGCGGTGGCGACCTGGCACAGAACCTCGCCGCGCTCTACGACTACATGGCGCGACGCCTGCTGGAAGCGAACATGCGCGGGGATGACAGCCTACTGGTGGAGGTCACCAGCCTGCTGCGCGAACTGAACACCGGCTGGCAGGAACTTGGCGAGCTGCTGGTCAGGCACGCGACGGACGAAGTTCGGTGACCGGCGCGACGCTGACGCCTCCCGCTTGCAAGACGCTGCCACCGGGCGACGAGGCTGGCGAGGCCAGTCTCCACAAGGCACTGGTCGAGCGCGTGGATGCCTGCATCTCGGATGCCGCGCGGGCCGTTCAGGAACACGACTGGCAGGCGGCGGCAGAGGCCAATCAGGCGCTGCATCGCGTGCTGCTGGAGGTGGAGAAACTGGCCGGTGCGCATGCCGCCGGACAATGGAGTGCGCAGGATCTGTATCCGCTGCTGGCCTGCCTGCAGGCCGCCAGTGCCGGGCATCGGCGTCTGATCGCAACCCTGGACGCGCAGAAATCAGACACGCTGGAGCAGTTGCGCGGCGTTCGTGCCGGCCACAGACTGATGGCCGGGTTTCCGGAGCCGATGGCACAGCCGCCACGATGAGCGATTCGACGACCAGCACGCAAGCACTGTCAGTGGCGCAGCTGCGCGCACTGGGAGATCACGTGTACTGCGACGACGAGCTGCGTCTGGAATGGCGACGCATCGACGATCTTCCCCAGGAGCCGGTGCTGGCGCGTTGCAACGCGCGAAACGAGACGATGCTGCGCGCATTCGCGATGCTCGAGGAACACGATGTCACCCAGGCCGACGGCGCGGAACGGGCCGAGTTTCACCGACTGGAAGGCAAGCTGGACCTGGCCCTGGAGCTGCTTGCGGATGTCGTGCGTGAACGCGAGCAGGACGTGTCGCCCGTGCCGGTGCGCTTCAATATGCGCGGTCTGTGCTGGAGCAGCCCGAAGCGTGCGGAGTCCGGCGAGCTGCTGCGTGTCGACTGCCATCTGCTGCCTCCCTGGCCGTTGCCGCTGCGCCTGTATGCGCAGGTGGTGGGTGTCGAGCGGCAAGCGGATCTCTGGCTTGTCTGTTCGCGACTGCAGGGCCTGACTCCGGGCGTCGAAGACTGGCTGGCCAAGCTGGTGTTCCGGCGCCATCGTCGCCAGGTTGCCCGACAGCGTTCGCGCAACCACCGCGCCGTGAGCGACCGGCACGCGGGGGATCCCGACTGAAGCCGGGCCGCTGCCCGGAAAGAATTCGCAAGATTCACGGGTTCCGACAGTGCGGAAAGCCGTCACTGGTGCCTGGTTCCGTGACTGAATACACTTGCGCGTATCGACATTCGGTTCATACTTCACCGGCATGAATGACCTGTCCGTGGCTTCGGAAATGAAAATATCCGCTTATCCGTGCGCACGTGCATTCGGCGCATGCCGGCAAAGTGCCTCCCCTTCGGCGGTGAAAGGCGCTGCCGTCACCCGACATCCCGTACACCCATTGACTGTCCCGACGTGAGCAACCCGAACGACGTGAATGCCGGTGGCGCGTTGACCACCGAAGGCGATGCCTTGTTCAGATCGCTTGTCGGCGACAGCGCTGCGGTGAAGAAAGTGCGTGAGATGATCGCGCAGGTCGCACCGACCGACGCAACGGCGCTGATTCTTGGTGAGACCGGAACGGGCAAGGAAGTCGTCGCCCGCAATCTGCACTATTTCAGCACGCGTCGCAGCCAGCCATTCGTTGCCGTCAACTGTGGTGCGATTCCGGCTGAGTTGCTGGAAAGCGAACTGTTCGGCCACGAAAGGGGCGCCTTCACCGGAGCGCTCACCGCCCGCAAGGGGCGTTTCGAACTCGCATCCGGCGGCACGCTGTTTCTCGACGAGATCGGCGATATGCGGCTCGATATGCAGGTCAAGCTGCTGCGGGTTCTGCAGGAGCGGCGCTTCGACCGCGTCGGCGCGTCATCGAGCATGAATGTGGACGTGCGTGTGATTGCCGCCACGCACAGGGATCTGGAGCAGATGATCGCGGAGGGCACGTTCCGTGAGGATCTGTACTATCGGCTCAACGTCGTGCCTATCGAGATGCCGCCGCTGCGGGACCGCCTCGAGGACATTCCACTGCTGATGGCGGAACTGAATTCGCGTCTGGAAGGACGCGGCCTGACGCCTTCACGCTTCAGCGACGAAGCCTTCGCCGCGCTGTTTCGCTATGGCTGGACGGGTAACGTCAGGGAACTGGCGAATCTGGTGGAGCGTTTCGCGATACTGGTACCGGGACGGGAAGTACGGCTGGCGGATCTGCCCGCCAAGATCACAGCCGCACAGAGGCCGGCAGCAAGTGTCGGGTCGCATCATCCTGTTCGGTCGGCAATACCGGGTGTGACATCGCACGGTTCTATCCCCCAGGGTTCAGCACCCCAGGGTTCACAGCTCCGGGGTTCATTGCCAGAAGGAACGGCCGCCCGTGGTTCGACGCCGGATCCACTGGCGGTTCCGGGCTCCGGAACGCTGCGCGAACCGGGTCTCCCGCCCGACATCGGCTTCGGTCACGAACCTATCGAGCTCAAAGGCGTGCTGGAAACCCTGGAGATCAGACTGATCTCGCAGGCACTGGATCGCTGCGGCGGCGTCGTTGCCCACGCGGCACGCAATCTCGGGCTGCGCCGCACCACACTGGTGGAGAAGATCCGCAAGTTCGGTATCGAACGCGAAGGCGGTCTGGTCGAGAACGATCAGGCCTCGAGCGCCTCGCACGCCTGACCCTGGCGTCGTTGCCGGTGACGGCTGGCCGTCACGGTGCCGTCGCATTGGCGTCGGGATTCCGGCGCCTGCCTGATGCGCTGCCCGCAATCCACTGAAATATGAACACTTTATCGATTGGCACGCTCCTTGCTTGTGTTCGCTGTGTAGTGAATTCGGCAGCAGAGTCAGGGAGTGCCGCGATATGCGGGAACAGCGCACCGAAGCATCGAACGGATCGGACCATTCGCTGGTAGCGGACGATGCCGCCAGCCGCAATGTGCTGGCGCTGGCGCGGCGGGTTGCAGCGGCCGATGTCACCGTGATGCTCACGGGTGAATCCGGCGTCGGCAAGGAACTGTACGCGCGCTTCATTCACGAAAATTCCCCGCGCCGCTCACAGCCGTTCGTCGCCGTGAACTGTGCGGCGATACCGGCGTCGATGCTGGAAGCCACGCTTTTCGGTCACGACAAAGGCGCATTCACAGGCGCCGCCGATGCCCGCTCCGGAAAGTTCGAGCAGGCCGATGGCGGCACGCTGCTGCTGGATGAAATAACCGAGATGGCGCTGGATCTCCAGGCCAAACTGCTGCGCGTTCTGCAGGAGCGTGAAGTGGAACGCCTTGGCGCGTCACGCGCGCGCCGCGTCGACGTGCGCGTCATCGCAACGTCGAATCGTGATCTGCGGCAGGCGGTGCGCGACGGCATCCTGCGCGAAGACATCTACTATCGGCTGAACGTGTTTCCGTTGTCGATTCCACCGCTGCGGGAACGGCGCGCGGACATTGTCGTACTGGCGGAACATCTGATCGCCCGCCATGCGGGCGGTGACACGCTGCCGAAGCTCAGCGCGGGCGCCGCCCGCCACCTCGCCGACCATGACTGGCCCGGCAATGTGCGTGAGCTTGAGAATGTGATCCAGCGTGCGCTGATCCTTCAGCATGGCGGCAGCATCGAAATCGCCGATCTGCAGCTCGATGCGCTGCCGCTGCATCAGCAGCTGAACCCGGCTCAGGGCATGAATTCGGGTCAGCCGCAACACCGTGCCGATGACCTTGAGTCGTCGCTGCGCGAATCCGAGGAGCAGCTGATCCTGCATGCCCTGAAAGCCGAGTCCGGGCGCCGCGGCGCGGCCGCGCAGCGGCTTGGTATCAGCCCCAGGACGCTGCGTTACAAGCTTGCACGCATGCGCGACATGGGCGTCGCCTTGCCATAGGGCGGCGGTCGGGGTGCATGAATCAGATGCGGGTTCGATCAGGTATCGCCGGATCGCAGAGGGAGAGTGAATCATGAGCGACATGCGAATCGATCAGGTGATCGCGCAGATGCGCGAGCTCGCCGCGCGAACCGGCGCGCCGGAAACGACGCAGTCGAACGGCACACAGTTCGCCGGTCTGCTGAAGACCACGCTGGAGTCGGTGAATGCCGGCCAGCAGCAGGCCTCCGATCTGACGACGCGTTTTGTCAGCGGCGCGACGGACGCGAGCCTGCCGGATGTGGTCGTTGCGATCCAGAAGGCCAGTCTGCAGTTCGAGGCCGTCACCCAGGTGCGCAACCGGCTTGTGGCCGCTTATCAGGAAATCATGAACATGCCCGTGTAGACGGCCACGCCGCATGGCGTGATCGCGGCACCGGCCGCCAACCGCAAGATAGAGAACAGTCGCAAGCAACCGATTCGGGGAGCCCGAGAGCATGTCAGATACACTGCCTGCCGCATTGACCAGACAACTGGCCGGACTGTCCCGGCTGCCCGCCCATCGTCAGTTCGGGCTGGTGCTGGGTCTTGCCGCCGTTGCCGCCATCGGGATCGCGCTGCTGCTGTGGGGGCTGCAGCCCCGCTACCAGACGCTGATGCACGATGCCGATGGTCGCGACGTGAGCGAAGCGATCGCCGTGCTCGATCGCAACGACATTCCGCATCGTCTCGACCGACGCAGCGGCGCGCTGATGGTGCCCGCCAGCCTGGTCCCGCGCGCTCGTCTGAATCTCGCCAGCAGCGGTTTGCCGCGTGGTCAGGGCATGGGGTTCGAACTGCTGGAACAGGATACGCGGCTGGGTACCAGCCGCCAGCTGGAAAGCGCGCGGTTCCAGCGCGCTCTGGAAGGCGAGCTGGCACGATCCATCGTGACGCTGGACAGCGTGGGCGCCGCCCGGGTGCATCTGGCCATGCCGCGTGAAACGGTGTTTCGCCGTGACCGCGCGCGTCCCAGTGCGTCGGTGCTGGTGAATCTGCGTCCCGGCCGTCAGCTCGACGAGACACAGGTGGCCGGTATCGTCCACCTGGTGGCTGCCAGCGTCCCGGAACTGGAGGTGGAACAGGTGACCGTGGTCGATCAGCGCGGCCGCATGCTCAGCCAGGTGGCGGCGAGCAGTGGCGGCGCCATGCCGGCGCAGCAGCTGGAGTACACGCGGCGCATCGAAGACGCCTATCGTCAGCGTGTCGAGGCTATTCTCGCGCCGCTGGTCGGCCCGGATGGACTGCGGGTTCAGATTACCGCCGAAGTCGATTTCACTCAGGTGGAAAGCACGCGTGAAACCTTCGATTCCAGCAATCCGGCACTGCGCAGCGAACAGATCCGCGAGGAGGACGCCGTCGGCAGCAGCAATGGCGGGGTGCCGGGCTCGCTGACCAATCAGCCCCCCGCGGCCGCCACGGTGGCTGCGGCGAACGGTGATCAGGACTCGGTGGCCGGTGAACCGGTTGCCGGCGCGCCAACCACCCGCAACCGTAGCAGCACACGCAACTTCGAGCTGGACAGAACCATTGATCACATCCGGCATGCACCCGCCACGCTGAAGCGTCTGTCCGTTGCCGTCGTCGTCGATCATCGCATGGTGGCTGGCGAAGATGCGGCCGCCGCCACCCGGATGCCCTGGGATGCGGAAGGCCTTGCGCAGCTCAATGCGCTGGTGCGTGAAGCGGTGGGTCTTGACGAGCAGCGTGGCGATCGGCTCAACGTGGTCAACGCCTCGTTCCGCGATCTGGAGGTGGCCGATTCGCTGCCGGAAACACCCTTGTGGCAGATGCTCCGTCAGGAACCATGGGTGGCTGACGCGGCCCGCTATGCGCTCGCGACGCTGGGCTTTCTGATGCTGATCATGATGGTGCTGCGTCCTGCGCTGAAGTCTCTGGCGCAGCTGCCACCCGCGGCCCTGCCGGCAACCGCGGCAGCCGGCTCCCATGCCCAGGGCCTGCCGGCGCCGGCTGGCGCCGCGCTGACCCGGCAGGCGGATGCCTCGGCCAGGCAGGCGGCGGATGCGTCTGCCGAACAGGACCTTGGCAAGGCGCGCCAGCTGGCCACGCAGGATCCGCGCATGGTCGCGCAGGTGGTCCGTCAATGGATGAATGAAGATGGTCAATGAGGTTCTTAGCATGGATGGCGCAACGCGTGCCGCGGTGTTTCTGATGAGTCTGGGCGAGGACACTGCTTCGGCCGTGCTCAAGCACCTCGGTCCCAAGGAAGTACAGCAGATCGGGATGACCATGGCGACACTGCCATCGGTGTCGCGTACGGACATTCGCAAGGTGGTGACGGACTTCAATGCGGCTGTCGACGGCGGTGGCGGCATCAGCGTGCCGGGCGAGGAATACCTGCGCAAGGTGCTGACGCAGGCGGTTGGCGAACAGCAGGCACGCGGACTTGTGGATCGCATTCTGGCCGGTACGTCATCGGGTGGCCTGGAGTCGCTGAAGTGGATGGATGGCCGTTCGGTAGCCGACATGATCCGCAATGAGCATCCGCAGATCATCGCCATTGTGGTGTCCTATCTGAACAGCGACCGAGCGGCCGATGTGCTGACCCATCTGCCCGACGCGGTGCGCAGTGACGTGATCATGCGTGTTGCGTCGCTCGAAAGTATCAATCCGAACGCGCTGCAGGAACTGGACAGGATTCTCGAACGGCAGTTCTCCGGCAGCACCACCAGCAACGCGGCTATCAGCGGTGGCCTCAAGCGTGCGGCCGACATACTGAACTTCATGGACAGCTCGGATGAGGAATCCATCCTCGCCACCATTCGCGGCAGTGACGAAGTGCTCAGTACCAAGATCCAGGAGCTGATGTTCACGTTCGACAATCTGCTGGAGCTGGACGATCGCAGCATCCAGCGTGTGCTGCGTGAAGTTTCCAGCGAGCAGCTTGTGCCGGCCATGAAGGGTGCGACACCGGAAATCAGGGAGCTGCTGCTGAAGAATATGTCCAAGCGTGCCGCCGAGGCGCTGGTCGAAGATCTGGAACTGCGCGGTCCGATGCGTGTCTCGGATGTGGAAGCCGCGCAGAAGGACATTCTCGCCGTGGTGCGCAGGCTCGCGGACGAAGGCGAGATCGCGCTGGGTGGCGAGGCCTATGTCTGAGGTCGGCGCACACACGCAACACCGCGCAGCGAACCGTGTCACCGGCATCGCCGATGTCACGGATGTCACGGATGTCAGCGACGTCACCGGCGCTGCCGGTGTCGCGGCAGGTGAGCCCGGGGTGGCACGCTGGCAGGCGCCGCCGATCACCGGCACCGCGGCGCGCGAAACGTCCGGCGGCGGTACGCAGCCGCTGACCGCACAGCGCCTGGCGCAGATCGAGGACGAAGCCCGACGCGAAGGTTACCGTGCGGGCCTGGAGGAGGGTCGGCAGGCCGGGGCCCATGAACTGGCGCATCAGGGACGACGTCTGGAACGTCTCATGGCCACTATCGATCCGCGCAGCAATGTGCTCGACGACGCGCTGCTCGATCAGCTCGGTGAACTGGTGCTGGTGATTGCCCGGCAGCTCATTCGCCGTGAGCTGAAGCGGGAGCCGGGCGAGATCGTTCAGGTCATCCGGGAAGCGCTGACGGTGCTGCCGGTTTCCGATGCCGCCATCAGGCTGTATCTGCATCCGGATGATGCGGCGCTGGTTCGCAGTGTGCTGCGACCCGACGGCATGGAGCGGCCGCTGCACATCCAGGAGGAACTCACGATGACGCCGGGTGGCGCCAGGATCGAGACGGAAACGTCGCTGGTGGATGCCACCGTGGAAGCGCGCATCAACGCGATCGCCGCACGGATTCTTGGCGACGAACGAGGCAATGGCGGTGGCGGCGAAGGTGATTGAGCTGGAAGACAGCCCCGGTCTGACGCACCGCAGGGCGCATGCCCTGGCGCGCGTGGCCGAATGGCGCGAAGCGGCGAATCAGCGTGTGCCGCTGATCGCCGAGGGCCGGCTGGTGTCGATGGTGGGCATGACGCTGGAAGCGGTGGGCTGTGAGGTGCCGGTCGGCGGGCGATGCCGGATCGTCGGGCACGATCGGCGCAGCATCGAAGCAGAGGCCGTCGGCTTTGCCGGCGACCGGCTGTACCTGATGCCGGTGGGCCGCATCGGCGGTCTGATGCCCAAATCCCGTGTCATTCCCACCTCTCTGCGGCATTCGGTGCCGGTGGGTGACGCGCTGCTCGGCAGGGTCGTCAATCCGTTCGGTGAGCCGCTGGATGATGGTGAGCCGCCGCGCTGCCCGGACAGGGCGCCGCTGGAAGGCCAGCGGATCAATCCGCTGGGCCGTGACCCGGTGCGACAGACACTGGATGTGGGTGTGCGCACCATCAACTCGCTGTTCACCATAGGTCGCGGGCAGCGTATCGGGCTGTTCGCCGGCAGTGGTGTCGGCAAGAGCGTGCTGCTGGGCATGATGGCGCGCTTCACATCGGCCGATGTGATTGTCGTCGGGCTGATTGGCGAGCGTGGCCGCGAAGTCAACGAATTCATCCGCGAAACGCTGGGCGCGGCCGGCCTTGCCCGGTCGGTCGTGGTGGTGGCACCGGCGGACGATCCGCCGCTGATGCGTCTGCAGGGCGCCAGGACCGCGACGGCGATCGCCGAACACTACCGCGATCGCGGCATGAACGTGCTGCTGCTGATGGATTCGCTGACCCGCTACGCCCAGGCACAGCGTGAGATCGGCCTGGCCATCGGCGAGCCGCCGGTGACGCGCGGGTACACGCCATCGGTTTTCGCGCGGCTGCCGCAGCTGCTGGAACGTGCCGGCAACGCGGGACCGGGCGGCGGCTCGATCACCGGCATCTACACCGTGCTCGCGGAAGGCGACGACGTGCAGGATCCGGTTGCCGATGCCGCACGCGCGGTGCTGGATGGTCACATCGTGCTCACGCGTCGCATCGCCGAGAGCGGCCGCTATCCGGCCATCGATATCGAGGCCTCGGTGAGTCGTGTGATGCATTCCATCGTCTCCATGGAACACCGCACGCTCGCACAGCAGTTCAGGCGGATCCATTCGTGTTACGAGCAGCACCGCGACCTGATCAGTGTCGGTGCGTATCGGCGCGGCAGCGATCCCGACGTGGATCGGGCGATCGCGCTGCGACCGGCAATGGAAAGCTTTCTCCAGCAACAGCCGGAAGCCGCTGTCGATGTGCAGCGCAGCATTGCGGAGCTGGCCGATCTGCTGGCGGAGCCGGAAGCACCCGCTGCCGGGCCTGACGAAGGCCGCGAGGCCCGGTCATGAAGCAGCGCGCCGATGCCGGTCTTGCCACGGTGCTGCGGCTCAAGACCGAGGAAGAACGGGTGGCGGCGGCCTCGCTGCGGGCCGCGCAGGCACGTCACGACGTGGAGGTTGCGCACCTGGAGACGGCACAACGTTACCTGGATGACTATCGTCTGAGCGCGACGACTCTGAGCGCGACGACGCCGCAGTCGAATTCGCGCCTGCTGCGAGACGGTCACCGCTTTCTGCTGCAACTGGAACAGGCGCTGGTGACACAGCGTCAGGCGGTGGAAAACGAGCAGCGCAACGTCGAGTTTGCGCGCGCGCACTGGGTTGCCGCCCGCGTGCAGCGTGAGGCGATCGAGAAACTGATTGGTCGCCGCAGCGAACAGACCGAACGCGAGCAGCGCTGGCTGGAACAACGCCAGTCAGACGAACATGCCATGCAGGCGGCAGCGCGCGCGCGGGTTGTCAATCAGGGCTGAGTGCGCCGGCTGGCACTGCGCTTGCATAAGTTTCCGGATGAGACCCCTCGGTGGGTACCTGTGAGTACGCTCGAGCGCCGCATGGCGGCGCGCGGGCAGACGCGGATGTGACCAACACAACGGATCGGATGACATGCAGGCATTGAATACTGGCGTCGCGGACATGCTCGGCTCGGGCACTGCTGGCGCGGCGAAAGGTACCGCAGGCGGCGGGCAGGCGGTTGCCCGCCGCGGCGGTGACGACGACACACAGCCATCCGGCCGCGCCGCGCCGGCATCGGGCTGGGAAAGGGTGTGGCACGGTGCGGTCGATGGCCGGCCTTCGGGCGAGGCCGGTATGGAAGCCGGTGCCGGGTCGGCAGCGGCGACACTGACGCCCGAGGGCGCGCCGCCGCCGGCTGCGACGGATCCGGCACTGGCGGGCACGCAGCCGGACGCGCTGTGGCTGCATGCCTCACCAGTCGGCTGGGCCGCCGATATCGAAGCCGCCCTGGCCGACCCTGGCGGCGAGGAATTGCCGCTCACCGGCCGGCTGCTGCCGCCCGGCAGCCTGTATGCGCCATCCTGGCTGCTGGCCGGCCGGATGTCCGGGCACCTGGCGAATGATCCGCCGGCGTTGATGGCCGGTACGGGTCCGGCACCCGGGTCCGTATCGACCCCGACCGCTGCTGGTGTCGAAGGCGACATCCGGATCGCATTGTCCGTTCCGGGCAGCGAGCGGGGCATGCCTGCAACCCTCGAGATGCCGTCCGCCGCGCAGCCGGTTGCCGCCGGTCAGCCCGCCCGATCCATGTCGGACGCGATCGGCATGCGGTTGCAATGGATGGCACAGCACGGTCATCAGCAGGCCACTCTGCAGTTGCATCCCGAACGGCTGGGCACACTCGACATCCGACTGCGGGTCGAGGGCGACACGGCGCACCTGCAGCTCAACGCCCATGCGCAGGCGCGGGAGTCGCTGGAGCAGGCGGCGCCACGTCTGCGCGAGATGCTCGCTGAACTCGGGCTGGCCGGTGCGCAGATTGATATTCAGACGCGTGCCGACCACCGCAACCAGCCCGGCGAAGAGCCGCAGCCGATGGCGCCCGGGTCGGCGTCGGACGACGTGCCCGAGGATGTAGCGCACGCCGTGGCCGTGGTGCCGGATCGGCTGCTCGACGTCTACGCCTGACTTCGAGCGGGTTGCACGGCCCGCACGTCCACCGTCGCCGTTCCGTCGCCGGCGCGTCAAGCCCTTGACGCGGCACCTCGAAATTCCCGCCGGCATGCGCCGGATGCGCTTCCCGCCGGCGCTTCGCCGAAAGTAAAAAATATCGATAAAACATCGATATACGATGCCCCGCGACGATGATCCGCGCGGCTGGCACGGCTCTTGCTCTGGAGACGCCATGACCGCCGCATCGGCGGTCGAGCAGGTTTTTCGGGGACACGTGATGAGCGATGAACAATCCATGGCAGCTGCGCCGTCGACAGGCGGCTCGAAGTCCAGCCGCATGACTGTGGTGATCGCGGTGCTGGCGATTGCCGTCGCGGGCGGCGGCGGGGCCGTGTGGTATCTCGGCCTGGCCGGCAATGCCGCCGACAGCGCCGCGCCGGTGGTAGCCACACCGGCGCGGCCACCGATCTATTACACGCTGGACGACAACTTCATCGTGAATTTCAGCGCCGGCAGCGGCGCCCGCTATCTGCAACTGGGCATCGATCTGATGGCGCGCGACCCGCGCACCATCGACGCGCTGCGTGCCCATGCGCCGGTCCTGCGCAACCGCCTGATCCTGTTGCTCAGCGATCAGTCCGCGGCGGAGCTGGAAACCCGCGACGGCAAGGAGGCGCTGCAGGTTGCGGCGCTGGCCGAAGTCCATGCGGTGATGAGCGAGCTGCACAGCGGACCGCCTGTCGAGTCGCTGTACTTCACCACTTTCGTGATGCAGTGAGGGCGACACGATGACCCGTCAGGATGTCCTGTCACAGGATGAGCTGGACACGCTGCTGGAAGGCGTGGAGAACGGCAACGTCGACACGCGGTCGTCGCTGCGACTGCGCGATGGGATCGCCCGCGCGGTCGATCTCACGGCCAACGACCGCATCGTTCGCGGACGCATGCCGACACTGGAAATGATCGGAAACCGCTTCTGCCGCAATCTGCGGGTCAGCCTGTTCAATCTGCTGCACCGTTACGTGAACGTGTCATTCGGGGCCGTACGGGTACTGAAGCTGTCCGAATACATGGCCACCCTGACGGCGCCGACCAGTCTGAACATGGTGCGCATGGCGCCGCTGCATGGCAACGGCCTGTTTCTGTTTGATTGCGGCCTCGTGTACTCACTGGTGGAGACCTACTTCGGTGGTGAGGGACGCCCCTACAGCAGCAATGACAGCCGCGAGTTCACGGCGACGGAAACGCGCGTCGTGCAGCTGGCGCTGGATCGCTGCCTGGAAGCCATGAACGACGCCTGGTCGCCGGTGTCGGCCATCGAATTCGAGTATGTGAGTTCGGAAGTCAACCCGCAGTTCGCGACCATTGTCAGCCCGACGGAGATGGTGGTCGTGCTCACTTTCACGCTGCAGCTGGACGCGGTGGGTGGCGAACTGCACGTGGCGCTGCCGTACGCATCGCTGGAGCCGATACGCGATCTGCTCGACGCTGGCGTGCAGAGCGATCGTGACGTACGCGATGACCGCTGGCTGAAGTCGATTCTCGCCGAACTCGAATGCGCCGAAGTGGAACTGCATTCCACCCTGCTGCGCACCCAGCTCAGCCTCAGCCGACTGCTGGCGCTCAAGCCCGGCGACGTGATTCCGATCGAACTGCCGGATCAGGTTTCGCTGTGCGCCGAAGGCGTACCGCTGTACCGGGGTCGTTTTGGTGTGGCGAACGGCAGCAATGCGATCGAGCTGACCGAGCGGGTGGTACTGGACGGCGCGACCACGATCAACGCCGACTCCCGAACCGTGAAGCAGAGTGCCAGCCGCCGCCTGGCCACGACGGCGACGGTCGAGCCCGACAGCGCCCCGTAACGAAACGTCCCAGGACAACGTCAACTGCAAGGAACCCCGACATGAGCGAAACCAAACAGGCCGCCGCCGCGACAGGCGGCGCCAGCGAGGCGGTGAAGATGCCGGAACTGAAGTCCGGTACGGCGACCGCCGGCGATGCGTCCGATCGCAATCTCGACATGCTGCTGGACATACCGGTGACGATCTCGATGGAAATCGGCCGCACGCGAGTGCCGATCCGCAATCTTCTTCAGCTCACCCAGGGTTCGGTGGTGGAACTGGATCGTCTCGCCGGTGAACCGCTGGATGTGACCGTGAACGGCACGCTGATCGCACACGGCGAAGTCGTGGTGGTGAACGAGCGCTATGGCATTCGTTTCACCGACGTGGTCAGCGCCGCTGAGCGCGTACAGAACCTGCGCTGACCGGGAACATGAAGATGTGTGCCAGAGGCTGGATCCTGTGCGCCGTGATGGCGACGGCGGCCGTCGCAGCGCTTGCGCTGCTGCCCGCTGTCGCCGAGGGATCGTCGGGTATATCGCCCGCGGCATCGCTGGCGCGCCTCGTGATCGGCCTGGCCGTGGTCATCGGCGTGCTGCTGGTGGTTGCAAGACTGCTGCCGCGTCTGAACGGCGCGACCCTGGCAGGCGGAGAATCGTTTCGCGTGGTGGCGGCACTGCCGGTGGGACAGAGGGAGCGGGTGCTGGTCCTGCAGGTGGGTGACACGCAGGTGCTGATCGGCGTCGCGGCCGGCAACGTGCGGTTGCTGCAGACGCTGGATCGCCCTCTGGCGCTGCGTGACAGCCGCACCGGTGGTGGCGCGGAGACGCGCAACGCCCATTGGCTGCGACGCGTTCTGGCCGGGGGACGATGATGACTCGCCGGCCACTGTTTCGCCCTCTGATCGCGTTGCTCGCCTGCATGCTGCCGCTGCTGGCGGCGCCGCTCGCCCACGCACAGACGGGCCTGGATCTGGTGACCATCACCGATGCGGACGGGGTGGCGCAGTCCTGGTCGGTGAGCCTGCAGGTGCTGCTGTTCATGACCCTGCTGTCGGTGCTGCCGGCACTGCTGATCACGATGACCTCGTTTACACGCATCGTCATCGTACTGGCGATCCTGCGCCAGGGACTTGGCACCCAGCAGACACCGTCGAACCAGATTCTGGTCGGCATCGCGCTGTTTCTGACGGCATTCGTGATGGCGCCGGTTGGCAGTGAGGTGCACGCGCGCGCCGTGCAACCGTATCTGGAGCAGAGCCTGGCCCCTGATCAGGCGCTGGTGGAGGCCATCGGCCCGCTGCGCGGTTTCATGCTGGAGCAGACCCGTGAGACGGATCTGGCGCTGTTCGCCGGACTGTCCGGTCACGACGGCTACGACACCGTGGACGACGTGCCGCTGTCGGTGCTGCTGCCGGCTTTCGTGACCAGTGAACTCAAGACGGCCTTCCAGATCGGCTTCCTGCTGCTGGTGCCGTTTCTCATTATCGATCTGATCGTCGCCAGCGTACTGATGTCGGTGGGCATGGTCATGCTGTCGCCGCTGATCATCTCGCTGCCGTTCAAGATCATGCTGTTCGTGCTCGTTGACGGTTGGTCGCTGGTGATGACCACGTTGGTTGGCAGCTTTTTCCGATGATGGTTGCGCACCCCATGGCTACGACACGTGATGACAGTCGACAGGGAGCCTCTTCATGACGGCGGATGACGTCCTGCAGGTGGGCTATGGCGCACTGTCGGTGGCGATGATGGTCGCGGCGCCGGTGCTGCTGACCGCGCTGGCGATCGGTCTGTTCGTGGGCATCATTCAGGCGGCCACGCAGATTCAGGAAATGACGCTGTCGTTCATTCCGAAGCTGATCGGTATCGCCGTCGTGCTGCTGCTGGCCGGCCAGTGGATGCTGACGCTGATGGTCGACTGGTTCCAGGAACTGGTCACCGGCATTCCGGCCCTGCTCGGATGATGGATCGGTCGGCACGGTAATGGCATTGATGAATTTCACCGAAGGCGAACTGATGAGCTGGCTGAGCAGCCTGCTGTATCCGTTCGTTCGTATCGGGGCGCTGCTGCTGGCGGCGCCGATGTTCGGCGCCCGAACCGTGCCGGTTCGCGTGCGTCTGGTGCTGGCGATGCTGCTTGCCATCATCGTGTTTCCCCATGTCAGTGCGCCGGCCGACGTGCAGCCGCTGTCGCTGTCCGGCGGGCTGCTGTTGCTGCGCGAAGTACTGATCGGCGTGTCCATCGGCCTGCTCATGCAGATGATGTTCGCTGCCGTTGCGATTGCCGGCGAGGTCATCGCGCTGTCGATGGGTCTGGCCTTCGCCAGCATGGTCGACCCGGAACGCGGCGGCAGTGTGCCCCTCGTCGGTCAGCATTTCGTGGTTTACGCGACGCTGCTGTTCCTGGCCTTCGACGGTCATCTGGCACTGCTGATGCTGTTGATTGAAAGCTTCGAATGGCTGCCGCCCGCCTCGTCGGGGCTTGGTGCCCTCGGGTTCCGCGAGCTGGCGGGCTGGGGCAGTCGGATGTTCGAGGCGGCCATTCTGGTTGCGCTGCCGGCGTCAGCCGCATTGCTGGTGGCCAGCGTGTCGATGGGACTGATCGCGCGCAGCGCACCGCAGCTCAACATTTTCGCCGTCGGGTTTCCAATGACGCTGATGCTGGGTATCGCCGCGCTGCTGTTCAGCATGCCGCTGCTCGTCGGGCAGGTGGAGCTGGTGCTGAGCGCCGTGCTCGATCATGCGCGCACGGTGTTCGGAGGCTGGCAGTGAGCGAACAGCAGGCCCAGGAACGCACCGAGCAACCCACGCCCAAGCGCTTGCAGAAGGCTCGGGAGAAGGGCCAGGTGCCGCGCTCCCGTGAGCTGAACACGATGGCGGTGGCACTGGCCGGTGCCGCTGCGCTGGTGATGTTCGGCGGCTGGATGGTCGAAGGTATGCGGCAGGTGATGGTGACTGCGCTGTCCGCACCCGCCACGGCGGGACAGGAACACAGCATCGTGGTCGAGGCGCTGGCTGGCGCGATGATCGACGCGCTGTTCGTGATCACGCCGATTCTGGTGGTTGCGTTTGTCGCGGCCCTCGCCGGACCGGTGATGATCGGCGGCATGAATTTCAGTTTCGCCGCGGCCCGTCCGAAATTCGATCGCCTGAATCCCGTCAGCGGCCTGAAACGGATTTTCTCGGCGCAGGGTGCGATGGAACTGGTCAAGACGGTGTTGAAGTTCACCGTGCTCACCAGCGTCGCCATCGTACTGCTGTGGATGGTCAGCGATGAACTGCTGGCGCTGGGACGCGGCTCGGTCGAGGCGGGCATGGTCAATGGTGCAAGGATCGTGCAGCGCGCTGCGCTGCTGCTGGCCGGCGGGCTGGTGCTGATCGCCGCCATCGACGCGCCGTTTCAGCTGTGGAATCACCTGCGCCAGCTGCGCATGACGCGCCAGGAAATCAAGGACGAACTGAAGGAAAGCGACGGCAATCCGGAGATGCGCGGGCGACTGCGTCGCGCGCAGCGTGCCGCCGCCAATGCGCGCATGATGCACGAAGTGCCGGATGCCGATATCGTGATCACCAATCCGGTGCATTTCGCCGTGGCGCTGCGCTACACCGATCGCCCGGACCGCGCGCCGCGCGTGGTGGCCAAGGGACGCGATCTGGTTGCCGCGCGCATCCGCGATCTTGCCGCCGAGCATTCCGTGGTGACCTGTCAGTCGCCGGCGCTGGCGCGCGCCATCTATTTCCATACCGAGCTTGGTCACGAGATTCCCGCGGGGCTGTATCTGGCCGTTGCCCGCGTGCTTGCGTGGGTCATGCAGGTGAATGCGGCCATGAAGGGCGGCACGCCGACGCCGGCGTTCCCGCAGGGACTGGTGGTGCCGGATGAGTTCTTTGTCGGCGAGGTGGCGCGATGAGCGCGATCAGTACACCGGTGAATCGCTGGCAGGTGCTGAGTCTGGGTACGCCGCTGCTGGTGCTGGCCCTGCTGGGCATGATCGTCATGCCCGTGCCGCCGCTGGTGCTGGACGTGTTCTTCACCTTCAACATCGCGCTGGCGCTGATCGTCATTCTCATGACCGTCTATACGCAGCGGCCGCTGGAATTCAGCATCTTCCCGAGCGTGCTGCTGGTGGCGACGCTGCTCAGGCTGGCGCTGAACATTGCCTCCACACGGGTGATTCTGCTCAACGGACACTCCGGCACGGGCTCGGCAGGGCGGGTGATCGAGTCGTTCGGCGAGTTTGTGATGGGCGGCAATTTCGCCGTGGGCCTGGCGGTGTTCGCGATTCTCGTCATCATCAACTTCGTGGTCGTGACCAAGGGTGCCGGCCGCGTCTCGGAAGTCAGCGCCCGCTTCACGCTCGACGCCATGCCCGGCAAGCAGATGGCCATCGACGCCGATCTGAATGCCGGCATCCTCACCCAGGACGAAGCCAGACGGCGGCGCGAGGAAGTGTCGCAGGAAGCGGATTTCTACGGCTCCATGGACGGCGCCAGCAAGTTTGTGCGCGGTGATGCCATCGCCGGCATCCTGATCCTGTTCATCAACATTCTCGGCGGCCTTGCCATCGGCATGGCATCGCACGGCCTCAGCCTGGCGGATGCGGCAACCAACTACGTGCTGCTCACGGTGGGTGACGGCCTGGTCGCGCAGATTCCGTCACTGGTGCTGTCCACGGCAACGGCCATCATTGTCACGCGTGTGTCCGCGGCCCGTGACATGGGCGAGCAGGTGGGTGAACAGCTGCTCAGCAATCCGCGGGCGTTCTTTACCGTGGCCGGCGTGATCGGTGTGCTGGGTCTGGTGCCGGGTATGCCCAGCGGCGTGTTCCTGCTGCTGGCCGCACTGTTCGTGGCCGTCGGCTGGGTGATACGCGCGCGTGCCACGCAGCAGGACGCGGAGGAGACGCCCGAGGTCGGCAAGCCGGCGGTTGACCAGGAGCGCGATCTGTCCTGGGACGACGTACCGCCGGTGGATCTGATCGGGCTGGAGCTGGGTTATCGGCTGATTCCGCTGATCGACACGAAGCAGGGCGGCAGCCTGCTCGGGCGCGTCAAAGGCGTGCGGCGCAAGCTGTCGCAGGAGCTGGGCTTCCTGCTGCAGGCCGTGCACATACGCGACAACCTGGAACTGGCGCCCACGGGTTACCGGATCAATCTGCTCGGCGTTCCAGTGGGTGACGGTGAGGTCATTCCGGACCGCGAACTGGCCATCAATCCCGGGCGTGTGTACGGCACCATCGGCGGCCAGGAAACCCGCGATCCGGCTTTCGGCCTGGAAGCGGTGTGGATCGAGCCGGCGCAGCGCGAGAAAGCCCAGCAGCTGGGTTACACGGTGGTGGACGCGGGCACGGTGATCGCAACGCATCTCAGTCGCGTGCTGAAGGAGCACGCACACGAACTGCTGGGTCACGAGGAAGCGCAGGCACTGCTCGACATGCTGGCGCGCACACATCCGAAGCTGGTGGAGAACCTCGTGCCCAAGGCACTGGAACTGGGTGTGGTGCTGCGCGTGCTGCAGAACCTGCTCGCCGAACAGGTACCGGTGCGTGACATGCGCAGTATCGCCGAAGCGCTCGCGCAGCAGGCAGGCAGAACACAGGATGCGGATGCGCTGACCGCGACGGCACGTGCAGCGCTTGGACGTTCGATCGTGCAGTGCATCGCCGGCGGCAGCGGAGAGCTGCCGCTGATTGCACTGGATCCGGCGCTGGAGCAGTTGCTGCACAAGGCGTTCGGGCAGGGTGGCGGTGGTGCGATCGAACCTGGTCTGGCCGCCCGGTTGCAGCAGTCGCTGCGCGATCTGGTGCAGCGTCAGGAAGTGGAAGGTCAGCCCTCGGTGCTGGTGGTGGGTCCGGAGATCCGCACGCTGGTTTCGCGCTGGCTCAGGCCTTCGATCTATGGCCTGCATGTGATGGCCTATACGGAAATTCCGGACAACCGGGCGGTGAAGATCGTCGCGAGTGTGGGTGGAGATAACGGCGCCGGCCTGTTGCCGGCAGGTTCGGGCGGTGCAACCGCCTGACAGGAGCAGATGATTCATGAACGTTAAACGATTCCTGGCGCCGGACATGCGCCGTGCGATCAATCAGGTCAGGGCCGTTCATGGTCCGGACGCGGTGATCCTGTCGAGTCGTTCGGTGGGCGAGGGCGTGGAGATCGTCGCGGCCATCGACTACGACCCGGAGCTGCTGGCCGCGCTGTCGCGCGAGTCGGCGTCGCAGGAGGAATCGGATCAGGCGCAGTCCCGCGCCACCGCCACCGCCACCGCCGACAGACCGGGTGACAGCAGCCCCGATAGCGGGCCGGATGCCGGCGTGGGTGCCAACGCCCGGACCGAATCGCGGGGCGACGCACCGCTCGACGTACAGGCCGACGTACAGGCCGACGCACAGGCCGACGCACGGGGAGAGAAGGGGTCGGCCGACATGGCATCGACAGCGCTGGCTCAGGATGCGTCCGCGGCGCCAGCGACGGAGACGGTGACCACCGGTGCCGCAGGTGGCGTGAAGGGCGTTGTGGTTGACACATCGGATCCGGCGCTGGCAACCCTGGAGCTGGAGGTGAAGGCACTGAAGAACATGCTGCGGGAGCAGTTCGCGCGGCTGAGCTGGGCCGACATGAAAACCTTCGATCCCGAGCGTGCGGCACTGCTGCGCAGAGTCGAATCCATCGGCATTGCCCCGGCGCTGGCCGCGACACTGGTGGCGGAGGTGGCGAACATCAACGAGCCGGACAGGGCGTGGCGCGAGGTGCTGTATGCCCTGACGCGGCGTGTGCAGGTGCTGCGTGACGATCCGCTGGAGCAGGAAGGCGCGATCGCGCTGATCGGTCCCACCGGCGTCGGCAAGACGACCACGATCGCCAAGCTCGCCGCGCGGCATTGCCTGCGCTACGGCCGCGATTCGCTGGCACTGATCACCACGGACAATTTCCGCGTCGGCGCGCAGCGGCAGCTGGATGCCTTCGGCGCCATTCTCGGTGTACCGGTGCGTCGTGCCGACACCGGAGAAGAACTGACCGTGCTGCTGGACGAGTATCGCAGCAGGCGACTGGTGCTGATCGACACCGCCGGCATCGCGCCGCGCGACGCCCGGCTTGCAGCGACGATGAAGCCGCTCGAGACGGCACCCGGACTGCGCCGTTTCCTCGTCCTGTCGGCCAACCTTCAGGAATCGGTGATGCGCGATGCGTTGCGGTGCTTTGGCGGCGCGTCGCTGTCGGGCGTGGTGCTGAGCAAACTGGACGAAGCCAATGGTCTGGGTGCCGCATTGTCGGCGCTGGTTGATGAGCGGTTGCCGGTTGCGTGGCTCAGCGATGGTCAGCGGGTTCCGGAAGACCTGCGACTGGCACGCATCGCCAATCTGATCGGCTGGGCGACCCGGCCGGTCGATGATGTGGAAAAGGATGTGCGGCATGCGGCAGCCTGAAGACCAGGCCGCCGGCCTGCGGCGGCTCTATGCACCTTCGCAACTGAAAGTAATCGCAGTGGCCAGCGGTAAGGGCGGCGTGGGCAAGACCACGGTGGCCATCAATCTGGCCGTGGCGCTGGCGAAGCAGGGCAGGGGAACGCTGCTCATGGACGCCGACCTGGGGCTTGCCAACGTCGATGTGATGCTCGGTCTGAAGCCCGTCGCGACCGTGGAACAGGTGTTGTCCGGCGAGCATCGACTCGAGGACGTCATGCTCGAAGGTCCGGCGGGGCTGAAGATTCTGCCTGGTGCTTCGGGCGTGTCGGCGCTGGCGCGTCTGGATTCCAGTGTTCAGCACGGCCTCATCAGTGCGTTTTCGACGCTGCCCTATACACCGGATGCGATGGTCATCGATGTGGCCACCGGCATCGATGCGTCCGTGCTCGGCTTCTGCGGTGCCGCGCACGAAGTCGTCGTCGTGGTCTGCGACGATGCGGCATCGATCACCGATGCCTATGCGCTGATCAAGCTGCTGTCGCGCGAGCGCGGCGTGAAGTGCTTCCGGATTTTGTGCAACCGCGTGAATCACGCGACTCAGGGAATGGCGCTGTTCCGCCGACTGGAAAAAGTCTGTGATCGCTTTCTCAGCATCACCCTGCACCACTTCGGTTCCGTACCCGACGACCCGGCCGTGGCGTTCTCGGCGCGTATCCGGCGCTCGGTGGTGGAGTCGCTGCCCACAAGCCCTGCCGGCCGGACATTCAAGGATCTGGCCGCCCGTGCCGATAAATGGGCAGTACCTCGGTCATCGAGTGCCAGGCCGCTGTTCTTTCTGGAGCGACTGCTGCGGAACGGTGAGGCCTCGGCCATGACGGCGGGGGGCTGACATGTACGCCGCGAACGCTTCGGAAGAGTGGGGACGCCTGGTCGAGTGCCACATGGAGCTGGTGCGGCGTATCGCGTTTCATCTGCTCGGGAGGTTGCCACCCGCGGTGCAAGTGGAGGATCTGATACAGGCCGGTGCCATCGGATTGCTGGACGCGGCGAAGCACTACGACAGCAGCCATGGCGCGAGCTTCGAGACCTACGCCGGTCTGCGCATACGCGGCGCCATGCTCGACGAACTGCGCCGCAGCGACTGGTCGCCGCGCTCGGCCAATCGCCTTGCGCGTCAGATCAGCCAGGCCATGCAGGCGGTGGAAGCGAGCACCGGCAGCGCGGCGGGTTCGGCCGATGTGGCTGCGGCACTGGGCGTGGATGTGGAGAGTTATCACGACATGGTGCGTCGTGCGAGTCAGGCGAGGGTGTTCAGCCTGGAGGAAATCTACGGGCCGGACGATGGCGCCGACGTGCTCGGCGGCGGTGATGACCCGGCCGGCGAAGTGCTGCGCGGTGACTTCGGCGAAGCACTGCAGGCGGCGATTGCCGAACTGCCGGAACGGGAGCAGCTGGTGATGTCGCTGTACTACGACGATGAGCTGACGCTGAAGGAAATCGGCGCCGTGCTCGGCGTAACCGAATCGCGTGTGTGCCAGCTGCACGGGCAGGCACTGATCAGGCTGCGATCGAAGCTGAGTGAATGGGAATACGACGAGATATCGGTCTGAGGACCAACCTGCGGAACGGGATTTATGGACGTACTTAGCCTGCTTGGAGTCGTACTCGCGATCGTCGCCATCCTTGGTGGCAGCGTGCTCAAGGGCAGCGGAGTGGCCGCGCTGTGGAACGGAGCCGCGTTCCTGATCGTTGTCGTGGGCACATTCGCTTCGGTGTTCATCCAGGTGCGCATGCAGGTGTTCACGCACGGACTTCGCATTCTGCCGTGGATATTCAAGTCGCCGACCGCTGATGCGGAGCGGCTGATCGAGCAGGTGGTGGGCTGGAGTCAGGTGGCGCGCAAGGACGGCCTGCTGGGTCTGGAGAGCATCGCCGAACAGGAAACCGATCAGTTCGTGCGCAAGGGTCTGCAGCTGCTGGTGGACGGGGCCGAGCCGGAAACGATCCGCCATGTCATGGATGTGGAAATCGAAAGCCGCGAGCACTTCGATCAGCAGGGCGCGAAGGTGTTCGAGAGCCTGGGCATCTATGCGCCGACGCTGGGCATCATCGGCGCGGTAATGGGCCTGATCAGCGTCATGCAGAACCTCGCCGAGCCGGAAAAGCTGGGTCCGGGTATCGCCACCGCATTCGTGGCGACAATCTACGGCATTGCATCGGCCAATCTGCTGTTTCTGCCCATCGGCAACAAGCTCAAGGGGCTGATACAGGCAACCGTGCAGCAGCGTGAACTCGTTCTGGAAGGCCTGGTCAGCATTGCCCGCGGTGACAATCCGCGCGGTATCGAAACCAAGCTGCGCGGCTTTCTGGTCTGAAGTCTTCGCGATGGCACGGCGCAAGCGGCATGAAGATCACGTGAACCACGAGGCGTGGGCCATTCCCTACGGCGACCTGATCACGCTGCTGCTGGCCTTCTTCGTCGTGATGTATGCGCTGTCATCGGTCAACGAGGGCAAGTACAGAATCCTCTCCGACTCCCTGATAGCCGCGTTCCGTTCCCAGCCGAAGTCGCTGGAGCCGATCCAGGTGGGTCAGCCATCGCGCTCCGCATCGGTGCCGGATGTTCGTCAGCAGCGCACGCTGGTGCCTCTGGAAATCGACAGCTACCTCGCCACACAGATGGCACGGATGCCCGAAGGCGGGCGCCACGAACTGGCCATGATGCGTACCGCGGGCCTCACGCCGGACGAAATCGATGCGGCGATGGCACTGATCGAGGACATCACCACGCAGATCGCCGACGAACTGTCCGAGTTGATCGACGCCGACATGGTGCGGCTGCGGCCGGAACGTTTCTGGCTGGAAGTGGAAATCAACACCAGCGTGCTGTTTGCGACGGCCAGCGCGGAACTGGCCGCGGATGCGGAGCCGATCGTGCGGCGGCTGGGCGACATCCTCGCGCACACGCCCACACGCGTGCAGGTGGAGGGCCACACGGATTCGCTGCCGATCAGTACGGCAACCTATCCGTCGAACTGGGAGCTGTCCGCAGGCCGGGCCGCCACGGTCGTCAGGCTGTTTGCCGGTGGTGGCGTGAATCCCGCGCAGCTGTCGGCGGTCGGTTTCTCCGAGTTTCGCCCGGTGGACGACAACGAATCCGCTGCCGGGCGCGCGCGCAACCGGCGGGTTGTGATCGTGATCATGGCCGGGCGTGATGATCACGCGGGAAAAGTCTGGACCGAAGCTGAAATGGGCGAACGCGGATGGACAATGGGTGAACCCTCCGCTTCTTTTACACTCGATGGAGCTGGCTATGGAATTCAATATCACGACCACTGATCTCATCTATCTGGTGCTCGGGCCTGGCGCCCTGTTGATCGGCGCGTTGCTGCTGCGGAGCGATCTGCGACTGCAGCGTCGTCATGACGCGCTGCAGGTCGAGCATGCCGGACTGCGGGAGAGCTGTGCGGGACTGACGGGGAAACTGGACGAACTGCGTGACGAATGTCATGCGGTTGCCGAACGCGAACGGCAGCTGCGCGAGCGGGTCGAGCAGTTGCATCGGGATCTTCAGCATGTGCTGCTCAAGGATGCCGAGACGGGCCCGTATTTTCGTGCCGTGCGTCAGGCCGAGAGTGGTGTCGGAGTGGATTCCCTGGTGGAACGTACCGGCATCACGCGCGCCGAGGCGGCGCTGATCGTGCAGCTGCATGGCAGCTCCACAGTCAGCCCGGCGCCGATGCAGGCCAGTGCCTGATCCCGAAGTCCGCTGACGCTGACGACCGCTTCCGGTGACATCCGCCGATCATCGGCACGGCACCGAACAGCAGAGCCGCTGAATCAGGACAGGGTCGCTTCCAGTTCCTCGGTGACGCCGGCAAGCGTCGCCGCGATCTGTTCGACATCGTCATTATCCAGGCCGAGCGCGGACAGTGCCGGACGCTGCAGCTGCTGCGCCTGCGGGTCGCGCACGAAGCCGATGTGCTGTTTGTGAGCCAGCACATCGGCCAGATGCACCACACAGCGTTGCGGCAGGGTGGCCGCGGGGCCGGTGGCGGGATCATGGTGGGAGCCGATGGCATCGGCGATTGAATCGGGCAGTCGCCAGTTGCGTGCGAGGCTGTAGCCATAGTCGTGATGGCCCACTGCCAGGGCGCTGAGTTCACCGAGCAGCTCGACCAGTTGCGCATCGGCCGCTGCCGCGGACTCGCGCGCATGTGAAACCTGAAGTTCGATCACGAAGCCGATGTCGTGCAACAGGCCGGCCAGAAAGGCTTCGTCACCGTTGATCCTGCCCGACACCGTCGCGGCCAGGCGCGCGGCGCCGGCAACCGCCAGCGAGTGTCGCCACAACGCCCGCGGAGAAGCTTCGCCGCGCCAGACCTTGCCGCGCAGCATGGCGCCGACACTGGTGGCGATGGCGATATTGCGGATTGCCGGTCCGCCGAGAACGATGACCGCGCGCTGTATCGTGCCGATGCGTCCGGCTGTGCCATAGAACGCCGAGTTGACGACCTTGAGAATACGCAGGCACAGGGCGGGATCCGTCGATACAAGTTTTTCCAGTTCATGGCTGGTGTAATCGTGATCCTGCATCAGTTCGATGATGCGCAGCGTCACGTCCGGCAGCATGGCCACGCGCCGGACACGCCGGATCGCGCTGTCGGCCAGCTCCGCTCTGCGAGCGCCGTCGTTCGCGGATACCGCATTCAGCATCGGGCGCCGCCAGTCGGCAATGCCGCGAGCTGTCCGGCCGGTGAGCCGTTACACAGATTGAACAGTGCCCGCGCCGGTAGCGGTCGCGACAGGTAGAAGCCCTGCGCGTAGTCGCAGCCCAGCGCCTGCAGTGTGATCAGCTGGTCGCTGGACTCCACGCCCTCGGCGATGGTGTCGATGCCAAGGTCATGTGCCAGTTCGATGATGGCATTCAGCACCGCGACCAGATCCCGGCTGTTGCCGATGTCGGTAACGAAGGCCGGCGCGATCTTGGCGATGCTCAGCGGGAACTGACGCAGGCAGGCCAGCGACGAATAGCCGCTGCCGAAGTCGTCCATTGCGATACGCACACCCAGCTCCGCCAGTTCGCGCAGTGCATTGCGCGATACGTCGGTGTCGCGCATCAGGCTGGCTTCGGGCACCTCGACGACCAGATCGGTCGGTTCAAGTCCGGAGTCGGCGAGGATGTCGGTGTAGCGTCGGGCGTTTTTCCGTGCCAGCAGCTGCTGCACGGCGATGTTGACGGCCAGTGTCGCGGGCGCGCGTTCTGCCAGCAGCATGCGCCAGTCCTTCATCTGCCGGCACGCCTCGCCCAGCACCCATTCCCCGATAGGCACGATGAGGCCGGTGTCCTCGGCGACGGACATGAAAGCAGCCGGCGACAGCAGGCCGTAGTCCGGATGCTGCCAGCGCAGCAGTGCTTCCACCGATGTGATCTGTCCGCCGTGCAGCGAAAACACCGGCTGATAGACGAGCAGGAACTGTTCCCGGTCCAGCGCACGGTGCAGGTCGCGCTCCATGGACAGGCGCTGTCTGGCCACTTCGCGCATCCGGCCATCGAAGACCACGTGGTGCCCCTTGCCGGCAGCCTTGGCCGAATACATGGCCGTGTCCGCATCGCGCAGCAGTTCGTCCACTGAATCGTGACCCAGTTCGCTGGTGACGATGCCGACACTGGCGGTGGAGCATATTTCATGCCCGTCGATGAGATGAGGCTTCTCGAACGCCGCCAGCAGCCGCTCGGTGACACGCGCCGCGTCCTCCGGTCTGCTCAGTCCGGTGAGCAGCACGACGAACTCGTCACCGCCCACCCGCGCGACGGTGGTCTGGTTGGTGGCGGTCTGACCGACGGTATCGTGCACGCGCAGATTGTTGCGGAACCGTAACGCGATTTCGCGCAGCAGTTTGTCACCGACATCGTGACCAAGACTGTCGTTGATGGCCTTGAAGCGGTCGAAGTCGAAGTAAAGCACCGCGAAGCAGAAGTCCGGCATGGCCTGACTCTGCTCGATGGCGCGGGTGATACGGTCTCCGAGCAGATGGCGATTCGGCAGACCCGTCAGGTTGTCGTGCAGAGCCTGCTGCTGAAGACGTTGCAGCAGACTCTGGGTCTTGATCGCGGCGCCGACCCTGGCGCGCACCTCGGCCGCGCAGAATGGCTTGCGGATGTAGTCGCAGGCGCCGAGTGTGAATGCCTCGGACACCGTGTTCGAATCGGCAGCCGACGTGACCATCATCACCGGAATACGTGCCGTGGCGGTGTCATCCTTGAGCTGTCGCAATACCGACAGGCCGTCCATGTCGGGCATCTGATAGTCGAGCAGGATCAGCGCCGGATCAGCACGCGTGGCAAGCTCCAGGCCTTCCTGCCCGGACGTGGCGCGCAGCAGCTCCAGCGGCAGCGAGCGCAGCTGTGCGGCGAGCAGGTCGTGTATCTGCGGTGTATCGTCGATGGCCAGTATGCGTTTCACAGCCGACTCCTTCTCCACTGCCGTCATCGCCGCAACTTCCCTGGCAACCAGACCGATCCCCGTGTCACGACACCCGGTGCCGTGTCACTACGCTTGTGGCACCAGCATCATCCGGCTGATGCCACGGCTGTCATCCCAACCCCAGACTGTCGCGGAGTTCGTCGCGCTCGGCGATGAGACTGTCCAGCTTCGACCTCGCGATGCCCAGACGCTGAAGGTCGGGGCGGCCGTCCAGCAGCGCCAGTGTTTCGTCGGCAACCGGGGTGGAGATCCGCGACACCAGGATTCCCAGCGTCAGCACGTCGATCATCGGTTCGCGCTCTTCGACGTCGGGTTCGCACTGACGTTCTATCGCCGTCGCGGCGTCGTCCGGCAGGCGCCAGTACTCGGCGATGGCCTTGCCAACGCTCGGGTGCCAGGTGCGGATGAGTTCTTCCGCGGATTCGGCGTCGGCGAACAGTTCCGGATACTGCGGCGCCCTGCTGTAAAGGTAGATCACGCCGATGTTGTGCAGCAGGCCAACCACCAGTGATTCGTCCGCGGAAACCCTGCCGCTGCCGCGGGCGATCAGGTAGCACGATGCCGCGGTGCGGGCGGCATCGGCCCACGCCGGCCGCAGCAGATGTTCAACCTGGCGGTACTCCTCGCGCTCGCGCAGCTGGCGCATCGCGAATGTCATTGTGGCGGACTGCACGGCGCTGGCACCCAGACGCGAGATGGCGGCTGAGATGTCCGTCGTTGGTTTGCCGTTGCGTCGGAAGGTGAAGGAGTTGGCCATGGTCAGTATGGTGCCGACAAGGGCCGGTTCACTGCGCAGCACCCGGGCGAGCCTGTCGATGGAATAGTCCGGGTCCGCGAGTGCACTGCGAATGTTCATGACCGATTCTGAAAGCGCGGGCAGATGCAGATCGCCCGCAGACAACTCGTCCGCCAGCCCCTGGACCAGCGAGTAGGCATCAGCTTGATTGACAGACACGGGATCTCCTGTTCGAAGGCGGCACGGCGCCGTGGTCTCGGTCCCGTTATCGGCCGATTCAGCGCGGCCTTTAGCGCGGCCTTTAGCGCGGCCTTTAGCGCGGCCCTTAGCGCGACATGGCGCCGCGGACCAGGTTCAGCGCGAACGAAGCTGCGGACGCCGGTTCGCCGCGCGCCGGGTGGATCATCTAGCCGATCCGGTGCGACAACAGGCCATCGACGAGCTTGGGTTCGAACCAGGTGGATTTCGGCGGCATCGCAAGCCCGGCGTCGGCCACGGCCATCAGCTGGTCCATGCGCGTGGCGAACATCGAGAACGCGACGGCCGCCCGCCCGCCGTCCACGCGTCGCTCCAGCTCCGACAGACCGCGTATGCCGCCGACGAAGTCGATGCGAGCATCGGTGCGCGGGTTGTCTATGCCCAGCACCGGTCGCAGCAGCAGTTCCTGAAGCAGGCTCACGTCCAGACTTGCCACCGGATCGTTCCGCGGCCGTGTCTTCGGTGGCAGTGTCAGACGGTACCAGCGATCGGCCATGTACATGCCGAAGGTGCCCGGCTGGTCGGGCGCCACGGCTGCGGATTCCGGGTGAACGTGAAACTCGCCGGCAATGCGCGTCAGCAGCTGATCGGGCGACAGGCCGTTGAGATCACGCACCACGCGGTTGTAGTCGAGTATGCGCATCTGGTCGTCGGGGAACGCGACGACGAGAAAGTATTCGCTGTCACCGCCGCGCTCGCGTGCGACGCGCGCGGCCGCCGCGGCGCGATGATGGCCGTCGGCGATGTAGATCGCCTCATGGCGATCCAGCGCATCCTGCAGGGCCTGCATGTTTGCCGCATCGCTGATGCGCCAGATCCGGTGCCGCACATCGTTCGGGCCGATGGCGTCGAGCAGCGGTGCCGACGCCGTGGTTTCGGCCAGCGGCTGATCCAGAGCCGGATCGGCCCGGTAGGCACACAGCACGGGGCCGGTCTGCGCGTTCAGCGCCAGAATGTTGCGTACCCGGTCGTTTTCCTTGTTTGGCCGCGTGAATTCGTGTTTGCGGACGCGGTTCGCGTCGTAGGCCTGCGTGGACGCGGTGAAGGCGATGCCGGTTTGCACATGATCGCCGTCGTTCATGCGGTACACGTAGAAGCACGGGGATGCTTCGCGCACAAGTACGCGCTGTTCGATCATGCGCTGCAGCTGCGCGGCGCCGGCCGCATATACCTGATCTGAATAGGGATCGACGCCGTCAGGCAGGTCGATTTCCGGTCGTGAGATATGCAGGAACGACCATGGACGGTTCGCGGCCAGACCGCGCGCTTCGGCAGTGTCGATCACGTCGTAGGGCGGTGCAATGACATCCGCGGCCTGGGCGGCGTCGGGCCTGAGCGCGGCGAACGGCCGCGCAAGCGGTTGGTGTTTCTGGTTCATCGCGCCATTATAAGGGTACACAGGGCACTTCGTTGGGTGTGCTCCGCCCGTAGACAGACCATCAGCACGATGTCAGGAGAATGCGCGATGCAGCGAACCGTTACGCGAGAGCAGCTGGATGCGTTGACCGGCCAGCGGCTGGGCGTGTCTGATTGGCTGGAAGTCGATCAGAAGCGCATCAACGAATTCGCCGATGTCACCGACGATCATCAGTACATCCATGTCGACGCCGAGCGCGCACGGCAGTCGCCGTTCGGTACGACCATTGCGCATGGGTTGCTCACGCTGTCACTGATCGTGCGGCTGTGCCTGCCACTGGTGCCGCGACTCGATACGATGACCATGGTGCTGAACTACGGCTTCGACAGGGTGCGGTTTCCTGCGCCGCTGAAGTGCGGCAGCCGCATTCGCGCCGTCGTGGATCTGGATTCGGTGGAGCAGCGTCAGCCCGGACAGGTTCTGATCCGCCTTGGCGTCGTTGTCGAGATCGAGCATGAGTCCAGACCAGCCCTGGCCGCTGAGTGGCTGGCACTGCAGCTGACCGGCTGAGCTTTCCGTGCCGCACACGTTTGCTGTTGCCGGCCACCACCCGGGCGGTGGCCGGGACGTGTACTGAGTCCGCAAATCGGCCGTGCCGGCGTGACAGGGCTCACAGCCGTGGCCACTTGCCTGCGTCACAATCACCAAGTTCAGGATGGTTCTCTTCTGGTTAAGGTCGCAGTGGTGTTGCAGGACGACGATTTTCTCTCGACGGCCGGTTCGGATACCGGCAACAGGACTCGTGCCAGTGCGAGCCTGCGGTTCATGGAGCACTATCTGCGAGGAGACGGTGGGCGAGGAGACGGTGGGCGAGAAGACGGTGCGCGAGGCGAGGGCGGCAACCGTCTGACCGGGCTCCTCCTCGGTCAGCTGGACGCGTTCAATCGCATCAGCACCACGTTCGGCCACGATGCCTCCAGCGCCTTCTGCGCACGCTATACCACCGGACTTCGAGACCTGCTGCCCGAAGGCACGCCGGTAATACGCCTGTCGGAACGCCGGTTCGCGATCCTGCTGCGACTGGACAGTGTCTCGGCGGTCGTCGATGTGGCCGCCGGCCTGGCGGATCGCAGTCAGCCATACATGGAACACGGCGACGATCGCTTCATCGTCGACCTGACCCTCGGTATCGCCGTGTACCCGACGCATGCCGACGATGCGGCCACTCTGTTCAGGCGTGCCGAACTGGCGCTCAAGGAGGCCCGCGACCAGGAACTGACGTTCGACATGTATCAGCCGGAGTCGACACAGCAGCACGCCGCGCTGTGGAAGCTGGAAAGCGACCTGGACAGCGCGGTGCGCGAGGGACAGCTGGAGGTTTTCTATCAGCCGCAGCTGGAGCTCGGGCGTCCCCATGTCGGGGGACTCGAGGCGCTGGTGAGATGGCGACGCAGGTCCGGCCAGTTCGTGCCGCCGGAGGAATTCATTCCGATCGCCGAACGCGGTGGCAGCATCGTGCCGATCACCTGGTTCGTGTTCGACTCGGTGGCCGCGCACGCGGCCTCCTGGGCGGCCCTGCCGAAACCGTTAAATGTGGCGGTGAACCTTTCACCGTCGGTGCTCGGCCATCGCGAGCTGGATTCGCGGCTCGACCGGCTGCGGCGGACGCTGGCAGGCCACGGGATCGGTCTGTCGGTGGAGATTACCGAAGACAGCCTGGTGCAGAACTCGGAAGCCACTCCGGCGAGCCTGAAACGACTGCGCGATGCCGGGATCGGACTTGCGATCGACGATTTCGGCAAGGGTTACTCGTCACTTACCTACCTCAAACAGATACCGGCGACAGAGATCAAGATCGACCGACACTTCGTGTCGTCGATCGCGAAAGACGACACGGACAGGGAGATCGTGCGCAGTGTGGTCGATCTGGCACATGCATTGAACATGCGCGTCGTTGCCGAGGGCGTGGACAGCAGTGACAACCTTGAAGTCGTCACCCGTCTGGGGTGTGAGGTGGCACAGGGGTTCTTCATCGCCCGTCCGATGCGGGCGGATCTCGTGTACGACTGGATCAACAGCCACGCGGTGGCGACCAGGAGCCTCGAAGCGAAAACGCGCGCCGCGGCTGCGTTGCGTCCCGACACCTAGCCGTTCGCCGCGTCCGCTGCGCGTCTATGGCATCGGCAGGAAACTCGACGCTATCGCGAAGTAGATCAGCACACCGGCGATGTCGGCTATGGATGTGATCAGCGGCGCGCTGGCGGTGGCGGGATCGAAGCCCAGCCGCGTGAGTATGAATGGCAGGGTCATGCCGATCGTACTGCCGGTGATGACGATAAGTATCATTGCCGACGAAACGACCAGCGCGATCTCGGGTCCACCACGCACCACGCCGATCAGTGACACGGCCAGCGCCATCGACAGCCCCAGCAGCGCGGCCACGAACAGTTCGCGGCCGATCAGGCTGCCCCAGTCCTTCATCTGTACATCGCCGGTGGCCAATGCGCGCACCATCAGTGTCGCCGACTGTGAGCCGGCATTGCCGCCGGATGCGATCAGAATCGGCAGGAAGAACAGCAGCGCCAGGTAGGCGGCGATCGTCTCCTCGTACGCCGCGATGCCGGCGCCGGAAAAAATATTGCCGAACACCAGAACAACGAGCCAGACGATGCGCGCGCGATACAGCATGAACACACCGGCGTCGCGCACATTCGTTACCAGTTTGGAAACGGTACCGGCTTTCTGGAAGTCTTCCGTCGCTTCTTCCTGGAGGACGTCCAGCGCGTCGTCGTGCGTGACGATGCCGACAAGGCGGTTCTCGCTGTCGACAACCGGAATGGCCAGTACGTCGTACTTGGCGATCTTGCCGGCCACGTCTTCCTGGTCGTCGTCGACGTGCACGGCAATGGGATTGCGTTCCATCAGTCGACCGACCGTTGCCTTGGACGGGGCGAGTATCAGGTCCTGAAGGCGAACCGACCCGATCAGCCGCCGTTCGTCATCGATCACATAGGCGCGGTAGATCGTTTCCTTGTCCGGTGCCTCGCGCCGCAGTTTTTCGATGGCTTCCGCGGCGGTCTGAGGCTGGGCCACGGTTGCGTAGTCCGAGGTCATGATCGCGCCGGCGGTATCTTCCTCGTACGACGACAGGCGGCGTATGTCCTCGCGCTCCGCCTGGGCCAGCGCCGGCAGCAACGCCTCCCTCTGTTCGCCGGACAGTTCGTTCAGCAGGTCGGCGCGTTCGTCGGAATTCATTTCTGTGACGATGCGGGCAAGCTCCGCACGGGTCAGCACCGTGGCCGCGTCCACCTGATTGTCTGGTTCCAGGTAACCGAATACACCGGCCTTGCGCCGGTCCGGCAGCAGCCGCAGGACCTCAGCGGTTTCCTCAGGCGTCATTTCGGCAATGCACGCGGCGATGTCCGCGGCATGCACCTCGCTCAATGCCAGCCGTATGCCTTCGAGATTGTTCTGTTGCAGGCGTTCGCGCAGTGCTTCGGTGGAGATGTTGGCGGTCATGGCAGAACTTCCTTGCAAGGGATCCGGGGACGTAGCCGGTTACGGGCGGCGCGGGCCGGTGACAGGCATCGTCCCGCAGGCGGGAGTGGCCGTACCTGTCGCGGAGCGCGAAGTTGGCCTGGGGCCGGACGCTGCGGATGCCCGGTCCGCCTGCCAGGTCGACGGCGAGCAGTTTACGTCAGAACCTCGGCGCGATGCATCGTGCAATAATGGCCAAATCGACCGCAGCTTTTCCGGAGTCAACTCACATGGCGTACAACCGCAACCATGCCCGTGCATTGTGTAATGCCAATGAACTGGCGCTCTTCGAGGCCAGTCTCGCTGACAGCATCGAGGCGCATTCGGCCGCCGCACTCAGGGACAAAATCAAGCGGGCGCGAACATTGCGCGACAAGTACCGTGATCTGTACAAGCGTCAGCGTCTGGCCACGCGTGATCGCACCGGAACGAAAAAAGGTGTGCGGTCCGACAGCAACGCGCGCACCGACAGCAAGGCCAGACTTTTCGACGAAGTCCTCAAGCGCTTCCAGACGCGGGCCGACGCGCTGGCGAAGCGGCAGTAGTTCCCGTATCGACGGGGGCGGCACCACCAGCCGCGTGACGTCGGCCGGGCCGCTGAGGCAGCGGGGTATGAGGTTCGTCGTTGATCTGATCTGGCTGCTGTTCGGGCTGCTGGCTTCGCCTTGGCTGCTGTACAGGGCGGTCGTGACTGGCGGGTGGCGGCGTCTGCCGGCGAGGCTGGGATCGGAGGTTTCCAGCCCCGCGCCTGCCGGTATCTGGCTGCACGGTGCGTCCGTGGGTGAGGTGACGCTGCTCAGGCCGCTGGTGGCACGCTTGGAGCGTGAGCTGCCGCATCTGCCGCTGACCATTTCGGCGGTGACCTCCACCGGCGCCGCCGCCGCCCACAAGCTCTGGCCGCAACACCACGTCGTGCTGCTGCCGCTCGATCTGTCGTTTATCGTGCGCCGCGTGATGGGTCGCATGGCGCCGCGCATGATCGTGATCGTCGAGGCGGATTTCTGGCCCAACTTTCTGCTGGCCGCCGACGCACGCCGCATACCGGTTGTGGTGGTGAATGCGCGCGTATCGGAGCGATCGGCGCGCCGGCTGCTGCGCACGCGCGTCGTTCCCGGCGTTCTGCGTCGCACGGCCATGATCGCGGCGCAGAACGAGACGTTCCGGCAGCGGTTCGTGTCGCTTGGCATCCCGGTGCGGCAGACCCTGGTGACCGGCAACATGAAGTACGATCAGGTTGCCACTTCCGCCGAACCCGGGCGCGACGGACTGCGAATGTCGCTGGGCTACGCGCGCGACGAACTGATCCTGATCGGTGGCAGTCTGCATGCCGGCGAGGACGAAGTCGTGCTGGAAGCCTTTCGGAATCTGCGTCGCGTGCAGCCGGTCAGACTGATTCTGGTGCCGCGATATCCCGTGGAGGCCGCCGCGATCGCGGCGCGTATCGCGGCGACCGGTGACAGCGTCACGCTCAGAAGCCAGCCCGGCGGCGCGGCGCCGCCGGATGTCCTGGTGGTGGACACGCTGGGTGAGCTGGCCGGCCTGTATGCGCTGGCGGACATCGCGTTTGTCGGCGGCAGTCTGTATTTCCGCGGCGGCAACAAGGGCGGACACAACCTGATGGAACCGGCGGTTGCCGGCCTGCCGGTGCTGTTCGGGCCCCACCACTACAGTTTTCGCGATACCGTGGCGGATCTGCTCGCGGCCGGAGGCGGCATGCAGGTGCATGACAGCGTGGAACTGACGCAGGCGCTGGTCGCGCTGGGTACCGATCCGGAGCGGCGCAGGGCAGTCGGAGCGGCGGCCCGTCGGGTTGTGACTGACGGTCAGGGCGCCACGCAGCGCAACTTCGAGCTGCTTCGCGAACTGCTGGTGGAGCCGGGCGATGGCTTGCGACCGCAGGGCTTTGACATCACAATGCTTCGCACGACACCCGGCACGGATACAGGATGACCAAGAAACACGTACAGGTTGGCGATATCGACTGCGGTTCGGATCAGCTTTTCCTGATTTCCGGGCCCTGCGTGATCGAAGCCGAGTCGATGATGATGAACACGGCGGAGCGGCTCAAGAAGATCGCCGAATCGCTGGGTGTTCCGCTGGTGTTCAAGTCGTCCTTTTCCAAGGACAACCGCAGCTCGCTGGACTACTACCAGGGGCCGGGCCTCGACGAAGGGCTGAAAATCCTGGAGAAGGTCAAACGCGAGTTCGACCTGCCGGTACTCACCGACATCCACTATCCGAACCAGGCCGCGCCCGCGGCTGACGTGGTCGACATACTGCAGATTCCCGCCTATCTGTGCATGCAGACCGAACTTGTGGTCGCCGCAGCGAAGACCGGCAAGGTGGTGAATATCAAGCATGGCCAGTTCATCGCACCGGACAACATGGCCAAACCGGTGAAGAAGATCGAGGCGGTGGGCAATGAGCAGATCATCGTCACCGAACGCGGCTATACCTTTGGTTACAACGATCTGATCGTGGATCCGCGTGCCTTTCTGCTGTTGAACCAGATCGGTTATCCGGTGGTGTTCGACATCACGCATACCATTCGCAAGTACGGCATCCCCAGCAAGGATCCGCGTGGCGGCACTCGTGAGTTTCTGGCGGTACTGGCGCGCGCCGGTGTCGCGGCCGGCATCGACGGCATCTTCATCGAAGCGCATCCCAACCCGCCGGAAGCACTTTGCGACGCCGCGAGTCAGTACTACCTCGATCAGCTGGCCGAATTCGTCAAGCCGCTGCTCGAAATACACAATCTGGTCCGATCTCAGCAGAAGATCTGAATCCGGCTCAACCTGAAGGTTATTCCATGGAACTGTATCTGGACTCCGTCGATTTCAAGGAGATCGAAACCGCGTTCGAATTCGGCTTTCTGAAAGGGCTGACAACCACGCCGACATTCATGCATCGTCACGGCATCACGGATGTCGACGGTGCCATCGTGAAGCTGTCCGGCATGGTGCCTGAGCTACAGGTTGAGGCGCTTGGCGATACGCCCGACGAGATTCTTCGTGAAGCCGAACGTATTCTGGCGCTTCCCGGCCTCCAGCAGGCACCGGTATTCAAGGTGCCGATTTCCAACGCCGGTGTGAAAGCCTGTGATCGGCTGACGAGGAAGGGTTATCGGGTCAACGTGCACCTGATCTATACGTTGAACCAGGCCTACATGGCGATGGCGGCGGGCGCTGCGTTCGTGTGTCCGCTGGCGGGGCGCCTCCAGGACCAGGGCCATGACGCGATCAAGCTGTTTGAGCAATGCGTCGATGTGATCGTTACCCATGGCTATGATGCCAAGGTCATGTTCTCGTCCGTGCGTCATGCCGAGCATGTGCGTCAGGCGCTGTTGTGCGGCGTGCATGTGTGCACCGTGCCTTTCGGCGTCATCAATAATCTATGCGAGAACTCGTTGACGACCGTGGGTACCGCCCAGTTCCGCGAGCACACGCAGCTGATGACGCTCAAGGTCCGCGACCTGATGGGCAGCGTCAATCCGGTATGTGAAGCGTCCGAGACGCTGAGCTCGGCGATGGTGAAAATGACGGAATCCAGGCTCGGTATCGTCAATCTCGTCGACGGCGAAGGCCGCATGGCGGGTGTGTTCACCGATGGCGATCTGCGCCGCAAACTGCAGGAAGGCGGACGCCGGATTCTCGACAAGACGCTTGCGGAGATCGGCTTCTCGCCGAGCCCGGTCAGCATACCGAAAGACAGCCTGCTCAACGAAGCGGTGAAACTGTTCAAGGAGTTCAAGGTCGACAGCATCGTGGTTCTGGACGGCGAACGTCCGGCCGGCGTGCTCGACATCCAGGACCTGGTGAAGCTGGGCCTGCTCGGCCCGCAGCGCTGATCTCATGTTTGAGCCGGCAGAGCTGCAGGCTCGCTACACGGCATCCGGCGCTTCGTTCCTGACGCCCGCCACGACGCTGGCGGCGCGGGTCGCGTCGCTGCGCGGCATCGTGTTCGACTGGGACGGCGTATTCAATGCCGGCGTCAAGGGCGAACACATGCCCAGTCCGTTCAGCGAGCCCGATTCCATGGGAACCAACCTGTTGCGGTACGGGCTGTGGCTGCGCGAACAGCGGCTGCCCGTCGCGGCAATCGTGTCCGGCGCGGCCAACCCCGACGCGGTGGCGTTCGCCAGACGCGAGCATTTTCAGGCGGTGTATCCCGGCGTGCGTAACAAGGCGGACGCGGTGGCGGCCCTGTGCGCCGTCCATGGCGTGGACGCGTCACAGCTGGCGGTGGTGTTCGATGATGTCAATGATCTGCCGATGGCCGCCGAATGTGGCATGCGCTTTCTGGTGCGTCGCGCTAGCAGTCCACTGCTTGCGGAGTTCGCGGCGCGCGAGGGACTGTGCGACTACGTTACAGCCTGCGAGGGGGGGCGCCATGCAGTGCGTGAAGTCACGGAACTGCTGCTTGGTCTCACCGGCCGGTTCGAGCAGGTGATCCGCTCCCGGATAGCCTCCGATGATGCCTATGTGCGCTACTTCAATGCGCGCCAGGCACTTGAAACCCGGCTTGAAAGCCACTGATCCGCGTTACGGACGAGACATGTGACTGTCTGGGGTGTCGTCGCTTATCTGCTGCTGCCATACGCGATACTCAAGCTGTTGTGGCGCGGCTTTCGTTATCGTGCCTACTGGTATCGCTGGCCGGAGCGCTTCGGCTTCATCGACCCGCCTTCCGACGAACACGTGATCTGGATTCATGCGGTTTCGGTGGGCGAGGTGCGTTCCTGCGTGGTGCTCGTTGACGCATTCGCGGAGCGCTTTCCCGATCACCGCATTCTCATCACGACGATGACCCCGACCGGATCGGCGCAGGTCCGCGAACTGTTTGCCGATCGGGTCAGCCATGCCTATGTGCCATACGACGTGCCGTTTGCGGTGGAGCGTTTTCTGAATCGGGCCCGGCCCGCGTTCGCGGTGATAGCCGAGACGGAGTTCTGGCCCAATATATTCCGTGCCTGCAATCACCGCGACATTCCGCTGCTGCTGGTCAATGTGCGGATATCCCAGACCTCGCTGCGCGGCTACTCGCTGGTACCGCGCACGTTTCGCGCCATGCTGGGTCACGCCGACATGATCTGCGCTCAGACACGCACCGACGCTTATCGGCTGCGCACGCTCGGTGCACCGGAGGGTCGCATCCACATCACGGGTAATCTGAAGTTCGACGTGGAAACGCCGGCTCGCCTGCTGGAGGAATCAGCCGCCCTGCGCGCCTCATGGGGGCGCGATCGTCCGGTGTTCATCGCCGCGAGTACGCATCGCGGTGAGGAGAGAATTCTGCTCAGGGCCTTCGGCGAGTTGCGGCAGCACTACCCGTCCATGCTGCTCGTGGTGGTGCCAAGGCACCCGGAGCGTTTCGAACCGGTGGCCAGACAGAGCGAACGGGCCGGATACCAGATCGCCCTGCGCAGTGAAACGCGCGGCAGTCTGCCAGAAGGCACCGACGTGCTGGTGGGCGACACCATGGGAGAGCTTCAGCGTCTGTATGCGGCATCCGATGTGGCATTCATCGGCGGCAGTCTGGTGCGCAAGGGTGGACAGAATCTGCTCGAGGCCTGTGCCGTTGGCGTGCCGGCGCTGTTCGGCCCGCATATGTTTCATTTCGAGGAGATCAGCGTCATGGCGCTGGAACGTGGCGCCGGACGTCAGGTGCACGGGGTTGCGGATCTGGTCGAGGCGGTGTCGGACTACCTTCAGAATCCGCCGGCGCGTCAGGCGGCCGGTGCTGCCGGCCGCCGGCTGGTGGCCGACAACCGCGGCGCGCTGGACAAGACCATGAAGCTGATGACCGATACGCTCAAGGAACGCGGTCGCGTCAGTCGCGCCACTTGATGCGGCAGCCGATGCTCGCGGTCTGGTCGGCGGCCGGCGACCTCCCCTGCAGAACCGCATCCGCGGCCGTCCTGCGATCCGGATCGGGGTGCCCGCGCGCGTAAATCCGCCGCTTGCGGACCTGTATGGCCTGTTCGCGTAGCATCGACGGTATGAGGTTTGCCATCGCATCCCGCCCGTTCGCGTTTCTCGTCGCCCTGTCGGCGTGCGCTGCGCCGCCGACGGCGCTGGCGTACGGCGCCGACGGCCACAGGATTGCCGGCCTGGTGGCGGAGCGGATGCTGTGTGCCGATGCGGCACAGGCCGTGGAGGACCTGGGCCGTGGCGAAGGGCTGGCGGAGCTGGGATTGTGGCCCGACCGCATCCGGTCGCAGGCACGCTGGTCGCATACCGGGCCGTGGCACTATATGAACATTCCCGACGACATCGCCATCGACGACTATGTGACGCCGCCGGAGCGCGACATTCTCTGGGCCATCGACGATGCCTCCGAGGCGCTGCGCAACACCCGTCTACCGCACAATGATCGCCGCGATGCGCTGCGGTTTCTCGTGCACTTCATCGTCGATCTGCATCAGCCGCTGCATGTGGGTCGTGCCGGGGATCGTGGCGGCAATCGCATCGATGTGCGGCTGGATCGGCGGATGCTGAACCTGCACCGCTTCTGGGATACCGAGGTCGTCACGCTGACCGGTCTGACACCGGCCCGGTACGCCGAACGCCTGCTGCCTGTGGTGGACGAGCACCGTGAATCGTGGTCCGCGGGAACGCCGCGGGACTGGGCCGCCGAAAGCCAGGCGCTGCGCGGAGACGTCTATGCCTTCGATGGTCCCGGCACGAGGCTGTCCGACCACTATATCGCCGAGGCCATACGTGTCACCGCAACCCGGCTGGCGCAGTCCGCCGTCCGCCTGGCGGCGACACTGAACGACATTTTCTGCGCCGCGCCTGATTGATCGGCACGCTGCCTCGACTCCGTCGAAGCCGGGCCAGGACCCGGCGTATCACGGCGATCGGCCGCTCACTTGCCCGACAGATAGCGTTCGGCATCCAGCGCCGCCATGCACCCGGATCCCGCCGACGTGACCGCCTGGCGGTAGATCGGATCCGCCGCGTCGCCGGCCGCGAACACGCCCTCGACGCTGGTGGCGGTGGCGAATGCGTTGCCGGTGCCGGCCGTGGTGAGGTAGCCACCGTCCATCGCCAGCTGGCCTTCGAATATCGCGGTATTCGGCGTATGGCCGATCGCAATGAACACGCCCTGGACGTCGATGTCCTGCGTCGCGCCATCGGCCGTCGATTTCAGTCGTGCGCCGGTGACACCGTTGTCATCGCCGAGCACCTCGTCCAGCGTGTGATTCCAGAGAATCTCGACGTTGCCGCCCATGGACTTGTCGATCAGGCGGTTGCCGAGGATCTTCTCGGCGCGAAACTCCTCACGTCGATGCACCACCGTGACTTTCGAGGCGATGTGTGAAAGGTACAGCGCTTCCTCAACCGCGGTGTTGCCGCCGCCGATGACGGCGACCGGCTGTCCCCTGAAGAAAAAGCCGTCGCAGGTGGCGCATGCGGAGACGCCGCGTCCCTTGTAGGCCTCCTCGCTGGGCAGACCCAGGTACTTCGCGGACGCGCCGGTTGCGATGATCAGCGAATCGCAGCTGTAACTGCCGGTGTCGCCCGTCAACACGAACGGACGTTCGCTGAGATTCACGGCATTGATGTGGTCGTAGACCAGCTGCGTGCCGAATCGCTCGGCATGGCGTTTCATGCGTTCCATCAGTTCCGGACCCTGCACGCCGGCATCGTCGCCGGGCCAGTTGTCCACGTCCGTGGTGGTGGTCATCTGACCGCCGACCTCTATGCCCGTGATCAGCACCGGATTCAGCGCCGCGCGTGCGGCATACACTGCTGCGGTGTAGCCCGCCGGGCCGGATCCGAGAATGATCAGCCGATGGTGTTGCATGCTCATTTATACTCCCTTGTTGCCGGCGCAGGTGCGTATCGCCGGGCCGGCTATGTTAGTCGAGCGCGCCGGCCAAGTCAGGGCCAGCCAGTGACCGCACCGTGGCGGGCGGCTGCGGTGGGCCGGAATGGCGGGCGCGCCGCGGGATCGCGTATGGAGAGTCCGGATGTCTCGACCCACATGGATCACTCTCAGTGCCGCCATGCTGGTGGTTTTCAACACGCCGGGGATGGCCGAACTCGTGGATGGGACGCCCGGTCCGGCCACGGATCAGGAGCCGCCAGCGCGTATCAGTCCTGCCGTGGGCCGTCCTTCCATCGGTCTGGTGCTTTCCGGCGGCGGCGCGCGCGGCGGTGCGCATATCGGTGTACTGAAGGCGCTCGAGGAGCTGCGGATTCCCGTTGACTACATCGCCGGTACCAGTATCGGCGCGATCGTCGGTTCGTTCTACGCCAGTGGCATGCCCCTGGAAGACGTTGCGGATGTGCCCCGCAGCATCGATCTGGAGCGTGCGCTGCTGAATGTGACACCGCGGCCCTACAGGTCCTTCCGCCGCAAACGTGACGACGATCTGTTCCTCGTTGAGGCCCGGCCCGGGTTCAGCGATCAGCTGGAGCTGGAATTGCCCATAGGACTGGTCCACGGACAGGTCATCGACACGATACTGACGCGCCTGACTCTGCGCGCCACCGGCGCGCACGATTTCGATGACCTGGCGATTCCCTTCCGCGCCGTGGCGGCCGATATCGTCACCGGCGAGGCGGTGGTGCTCGCCGACGGCAATCTCGCACGCGCCGTCCGCGCCAGCATGTCGCTGCCGGCCGCACTGACGCCGCTGGAGATCGATGGACGGCTGCTGGTCGATGGCGGTATCGCGATGAATCTGCCGGTGGAAGTTGCGATCGACATGGGCGCGGACATCATCATCGCAGTGGATATCAGCACGCCCATGCGCGAGCGGGAGGACATGCGGTCCATTCTCGACGTGACTTTTCAGCTCAGTAATCTGCTGACACGCACCGGCCTCGACCCGCAGAAACAGCGTCTGAGGGAGCAGGACATACTCCTCGTGCCGGAATTCGCCGCCGAGCACAGCACCGTCAGCTATGCACGCATGGCGGACACCATCGACACAGGCTACCAGATGGTGCTGGACCGGCAGGATGATTTCGTGCATCTGTCGCTGCCGGAGGACGAGTACCAGGTCTGGCAGTCCGAACGCGAGCGGGCCGTGATGGACCCGCCACCGGTGGTCGATTTTCTGCGCATCAGCAACAATTCGCGGATCGCCGACAGCGTGATCGAATCACGGCTCAAAGATATCGAGCCGGGCCAGGTGTTGAGCATCGATGCCGTGGAACGCGCCATCGGCAAGGTCTATGGCCTGGATTTTTTCCAGAATGTCCGCTACGACGTCGATACGGTAGACGGACAAACCGGTGTGCACGTCAGCGTCGATGAGCGTTCGTGGGGGCCCAACTACCTGCAGCTCGGGCTGAAGTTTCGCGCCTCGGGCGACGACAGCGTGCTGTTCGGTCTGGCTGTCAGCTATCTTCGCACGGCGATCAACGAACTGGGTGCGGAGTGGCGCACAAGCGTCAAGATCGGGGATGAGCCGGCTGTCGCCACCAGCGTGTATCAACCGCTGGGTGCGTCGGCGCGATTCTTTGTTTCACCGACGCTGAGTTTCGGCAGCACCCAGCTCAGTATCTGGGGCGAACAGCGGCCGTTGGCGACGGTGCGGCTGCGTGAGGCGATTTTCGAATTCGCCGCCGGTCGCGAGCTGGAGCATTTCGGCGAAATACGCACCGGGCTGCGCCGTTCCTATGGTGACAGGCGCGTCAGGGTGGGTGATCCGCTGCTGGGAGGGGAAGACGAGTTTCGTCGCGGCGAAGCCTTTGTGCGTTTCTCGGTGGATACGCTGGACAGCATCGCCTTCCCGCGGTCCGGTGTGCTGGCGATCACCGAGTGGCTGGGGTCGCGCCAGCGCCGCCTGTCTGCCGACGAGGATTTCGATCAGTGGCGGGTGAGAACCTTTCACGCCCGCACCTGGGGCAGGCATACGCTGCTGACCAGTTTTCGTTATGACATAACGCCGCGTGGCACCGCGCCACTGCAGAGCCTCGCGCGACTGGGCGGTTTCATGGACCTGTCGGGACTCAATCACCACCAGCTGGCCGGTCAGAACGCGATGCGCCTGGGCTTGAGCTACTACCGACGCATCGGCGACCTGGCACTGTTTCCGGCGTTCGCCGGCGTGAGCATCGAGACCGGCAATGTATGGGACAGTCGTCGCGATATGAGTCTGACTGACACGGTGACCGGTGGTTCGCTGTGGGCTGGCGTGGATACGCCCGTCGGGCCGATTTACGTGGGATACGGACGCGCCACCGGTCGACGCGACGCCTTCTACGTATTCCTCGGCAACATCTTCTGACTTCGTGAGCTTCCGGCTTTGCTGGCCCGACTGCTCCGGCTTCCGGCCGTCGTGGCCTTGCGGCTGTGGCGGTGGCCGGCTCCCGGATTACGGTCGCGGTGGCCTGCGCGGCTTGTAGAGCCTCCCCCATACGTAGGCGATGACGCCGATCACGGCGATGCTGGAGCCCAGCCAGAAGTCAGACCCGATCTGTGCGATTTCCAGCAGCAGGCCGATACAGATCACGAAGATACCGATTACTTGCAGCGCCACGATACGCAGGTCCCGTCCGACACGTTCATGAGTACCGTAACGCATTTGCCGCCACCGTGGCGGCCATCGGCGGGAATTTCCATTGTCTTCGTGGAGGATCCGCCTGCATTCGCGCAGCATCTCGACACGCTGGCGGATCGGGACGGCGGGCGGCAGCGCCTGTAGCCGGATGTTTCCGGTATCATTCCGCTTCCCGTTAACCCGGAGCAGCCGATGGGCTTTACGACCAGACAGATACACGCCGGTGTCACCCCCGATCCGGTGACCGGGGCGATCCTCACGCCCGTGTATCAATCAACCACTTTTGTCCAGGACTCGGTGGATGAGTATCTTGACAAGGGCTATTCCTATTCGCGCAGCGGCAATCCGACGGTGCGCGTACTGGAAAACAAACTCAGTGCGCTGGAGAACGGCGCCGACTGCACCTGTTACACGACGGGTATGGCAGCCATCCAGGCGGTGCTGCAGTCGCTGCTCAGCGCCGGTGACCACGCCATCGTGTCCGATGTGGCCTACGGCGGTACCTATCGTCTGTGTACGAAGGTGTTTGCACGTTTCGGCGTGCAGTTCACATTCGCCGATACGTCCGATCCCGCCGCGGTTCGCGCAGCGGTGCGTGACAATACGCGACTGATCCTCACCGAGACGCCGGCCAACCCGACGCTGAAGCTCACCGACATCGCCGCGATCTCGGAGATTGCGGCGGCGAAGGGCATTCCGCATGCGGTGGACAACACGTTTCTGACGCCGTACTACCAGCGTCCGCTGGAGCTTGGCGCGAACATTGTCGTGCACAGCACGACGAAGTACTTCGATGGTCACAATGCCACGGTAGGCGGCGCGGTCATTACCGATACGGTGGAGCTGGATGAGAAAATCCGCTTCGTGCAGAACGCGGCCGGCCTGATCATGTCACCTTGGGTGGCGTGGCTGACATTGCAGGGCGTGAAGACCCTGTCGGTGCGTATCGACCGGCAGTCGGCCAACGCGCTCGAGATCGCACGGTTTCTACAGTCACATCCCAAAGTCACCAGTGTGTGCTATCCGGGCCTTGAATCGTTCGCGCAGCATGCGCTGGCGCGCAGCCAGGCCAGCGGCTTCGGCGCGATGCTGTGGTTCGAGGTGGCGGGTGGCGTGGCCGCGGGCAAGCAGCTGATGGATTCGGTGCAGCTGTGTACGCTGGCCGAGAATCTGGGTTCGGTGGAAACGCTGATCACGCATCCGGTGACTATGACGCATGCCGACGTGGAAGAAGCCGAGCGCAGGCGCGTGGGCATCACCGATGGCCTGGTGCGGCTGTCGGTGGGCCTGGAAGACGTCGATGATCTGATCGCTGATCTGCGCGACGCGCTCGCGAAGATCTGAGGCGCAGACCCGAGCATGAAAAAAGAAACCCAAGTGACGCATCAGCCCCGTGTGGATCTGGTGCCGGGCAACCGGCCGCTGGTCAGCCCTGTCTACCGGACCGTCAAGTTCACGTATCCGGACATCGAGTCGGCCTACAGCGCCGATGCCCGTGAGCGCGGGTTCGACTACTCGCGCGACGCCAATCCCACCACGCGTCAGCTGGAACTGCTGTGCGCCGCACTGCAGCAGCGCGACGATGCCATCGTGACCGGCAGCGGCATGGCCGCCGTGTGGCTGGCGCTGCTGGGCAACCTGCGTGCCGGTGACCGGATCGTATTCTTCGTGGAGTGCTACCGGCCGACCCGAGTGGCGATCCGCAGGTTCCTGCCGCGCTACGGCATCGAATTCTCGATGGTCAGCCTGCATGATCGTGAGGCGGTGGAGGCGGCGTTCGCGCTGGCCGATACGCGGCTGGTGATGTTCGAGGCGCCGACCAATCCGATGCTGCAGGTGCCCGATATCGAGGCGATCTGCGAACTCGCCGCACGTCACGGCGTGACCACCGTTCTCGACAACACATTCGCCGGCCTGCACAACCATGGCGGCCTTCCGGTCGACTACTACGTGCACAGCCTCACCAAGTACGGCAACGGCCATGGCGACGTGCTCGGCGGCGTGGTCATCGGCGACACCCAGCGAACGGCCGCGCTGCGGCCGTTCGCGGTGAACCTTGGCGCGATGCTGGATCCTGGCGCGGCCTACCTGATCCTGCGTGGACTGAAGACCTACTGCGTGCGTTACCGACGGCATTCCGAAAATGCACTCACCGTGGCGCAGTATCTGGCCGGCCGCGGGGAAGTGGAACGGGTGTTCTATCCGGGCCTGCCGGATGATCCGGGATATCCGCTGGCATCGCGGCAGATGGAAGACTGCGGTGGCGTGCTCACCATCAACCTGCGCGCCACGGCTGAGCAGACCACGGCCTTTCTCGACAGGCTGACGCTGTTCGCGACCACGTCCAGTCTCGGATCCACCGAGTCGCTGGTGGCGCCGGTGAAGCGCTACTGGTGCGGTGATCTCAGTGACGCCGAGGTCCGGCAGGCGCAGATCACCGAGGGCACGGTGCGGCTTGCGATCGGCCTGGAACACCCCGACGACCTGATCGCGGACCTCGCGGCCGCGCTGGACGCCGTATTCACCTGATCAACCCCCGTCCGGGCCGGAGCCGGCTGGGTGATCATGCAGTCGGCCATCGGCATCGTCGCGACGCATCGTCGCAACGCCGCAGTCGCGCGAGTTCAGCCCCGCGGTCCCTCAGTTGCGCGCGAGATGGTTGCGCGCACGTCCCATCGCGATCAGCGGGAAGTAGTGGCGGTAGAGGTTGTAGTTGATCATGAAACCGCGCTGCAGCTCCGTGCCCTGCGCGATGCGATCGCGGGTGCGCTGGTCGCGAAAGTCCATGCGCGTGCCGAACCCGTAGCCGGGGAAGCCGGTGCCGGTGTAGTACGGTTCGTGCCATGTGCCGTCTTCGGTCTGGGTCCGGATCAGGTAGTCCAGTCCGCGCCTGATTGCGTCGTCATGACGGGAACCTCCGGCGGCCAGCAGCGCCATCAGCGCCCAGGCCGTCTGCGAGGCGGTGCTCGGCCCCTTGCCGCGCAGCCGGTCGTCCATATACGACGCACAGCTCTCGCCCCAGCCGTCGTCGTTGTTCTGGTGCGCGACGATCCAGTCCGCGGCACGGCGTACGTAGGGCTCGGACATGTTTTCGCCCAGCGCTTCCAGGGCCGGCAGAACGGCCGCCGTGCCATAGATGTGGTTCACGCCCCAGCGCCCGAACCAGCTGCCATCGGATTCCTGCTCCGCCAGCAGATAGCGGTAGCCGCGTTCCACACGCGGATGTGAGCGGTCGTAGCCCAGCACGGCCAGCGCTTCGAGGACGTGTGCCGTGACATCGGCCGAGGGCGGATCCAGCGCCTCGCCGAAGTCACAGAAAGGAATCTTGGTGATGATCATGCGATCGTTGTCGCGGTCGAACGCGGCCCAGCCGCCGTTCTTCGACTGCATGGCGAGCATCCAGTCGACCGCACGCTGAATGGCGTCGCGGATTCGCGGCTGCTCGCGCATCGCCTTCGGCAGACGGCTGAGGACGATCAGCGCCACGGCTGTGTCGTCGATGTCCGGGTAATGCAGGTTGGCGCGTTCGAAAGCCCAGCCGCCACCTTCGACGTTGCGCACCTTCTGCGCCCAGTCGCCCCTGTAATGCACCTGATTGGCGAGAATCCAGTCCAGGGCCCGCTGCATCGATGGCGTGATGTCGCGGTCGCAGTCGAGCATGCCCAGCAGCGACAGCAGCGTATCCCAGACGGACGATTCGCTGGCCTGAATGTGCAGCGTGCCGTTGCGTTCATACGACCAGTGTTCGTCCAGCGCCGCCAGCGCGCGTGCCATGGCCGGGTGGTTGCGTGCGTAACCCTGTACGTGCAGCGCCATCAGGCTGTAGATCCATGGCGGCTGAATGCCGCCCCAGGCGCCGTCGGCATCCTGGTGGCGCAGCACCCATTCAAGGCAGGTTGCAATGGCCGTTCTGCGGCCCGGTGTCAGACGCAGGCTCTGGTAGATATGCAGCAGCCGGTCGGTCACCAGGAACAGACGCCGCCACGAAAACAGCCGTCCGCGTCGTGGAAGCTTGTAGTCCATACGCTCGCGGCCGTCCGGAAACAGCTCATCCAGGCGTCTGTCCGGCGGCAGCGGCTTGCTGGCGCGGTGCGCCGACAGCACTGCGAGCGGCACCATGGTGGCACGCGCCCAGCTTGCGAAGTTGTAGATGCTGAATACGAACCAGCGGGGATTCCAGATCAGTTCCGGGGGCAGATTCGGTGTCCGGTTCCACGGCCATTCACCGATCAGCGCCAGCCAGTATCGGGTGAATACGCGAACCGTCGACAGGCCGCCGTGCGCGAAGATCCATTCGCGGGCGCGAACCAGGCGTCCGTCGTCCGCCGGTATGCCCACCGAGCGCAGTGCGGCGTAGCATTCCACCGTGCTGTTGATGTCGCCCTGCGGTGCACCGTAGTAGCTTTCCCATGCGCCGTCTTCGCGTTGCGCGCCAAGCAGGGTGGCGACGATGTCGTCGCGGCGCGGATGCTCGATGTCCATGAAGTGCATCGCCAGCAGCCACTGTGCTTCCATGCTGTAGCTGGATTCCAGCGGCCCTTCCCAGAATCCGTCATCGTTCTGGTTGCGATCGAGCCACTCGGTGGCACGGGCAATCGCGTGGTCCAGGCGAGGGATTTCCTGTACTGCTTTGGAAGCGGTTACGGCCATGGTGATCTGACGTGGGATTTGCAGCGGCGCATTATGGCATAGCCGGGCAGCCCGGTCCGCAAGCGCTTGCGTTGCCGGCGGGAATTGCGCAGCATCGCTCCAGCCCGCGCTGCCGGCCGCTTTCCACCACCCCATGACATCACAATGCCTGAATCACCGAAACCCGTGCGGTTCGCCTGGCCAGGCTGCCTGCTGCTGAGCATTGCCGTCAGTGGCTGTTCGATGCGCGCCCTGACCGCCGACGGGACCGAACTGGACATCCGCTCACCGGCGTTCTCCGCCTATGTGGAGCGGGTGTTCCGTGAGCAGAACCGCGTGGCCGGTGACCTCGGGTTCGCGCTGCTGGACGCCGAACTGGAAGGCGATTTCGATGCCGTGGCGCGAATGGAGGCCGCCGAGTCGCGGCTCCTCGACGCCTGTGAAGGACTCAATGAACTGGCGGCGACGCATCGCGACGGTGAGCGCATGCCCAGGCTCAGGGCGCTGTCGGCGGCGCGTACCGCCCCGGATTGCGAAGCGGAGACGGCCGCTGCGCGTGAGCGGCTGGACGACCGCTGAGCCGCGAACCGTTGCACTGCTACAGCAGCCAGGGTGCCACCGGCAGGTTTTTCGACCGCATGAATTCGGGGTTGTAGAGTTTCGACTGATAGCGCGAACCCGAATCGCACAGCACCGTGACGATGGTATGGCCCGGACCCAGCTGGCGGGCGAGGCGGATGGCGCCGGCCACGTTGATGCCGGTGGAGCCACCCATCAGGAGGCCTTCCGTCTGCAGCAGGTCGTACAGCACCGGCAGCATCTCGGTATCCGGAATCCGGAAGGCATCGTCGATCGGCGCACCATCCAGATTGCCGGTGATGCGGCCCTGACCGATGCCCTCCGAGATCGAACCGCCTTCGGACTTCAGTTCACCGGTCTTGATCCAGCTGTAGATCGCGGCGCCCATCGGATCGGCAGCGGCAATGACGATGCCCGGGTTCCGGCTTTTCAGGTATTCCCCGACGCCGGCCAGCGTACCGCCGGTGCCCACCGCGCAGATGAAGCCATCAACCCTGCCGTCGGTCTGCTCCCAGATCTCCGGGCCGGTGCTCTGCACATGCCCTTCGCGATTGGCGGTGTTGTCCCACTGGTTGGCGTACAGCACGCCGTGCTGCTCCGTGCGCGCCAGCTCTTCGGCGGCGCGGGCCGCCTGGTGCACGTAGTTGTTCGGGTCGCGAAACGGAACGGCCGGTACCGTGCGCAGCGTTGCACCGCACAGACGCAGCGCGTCCTTCTTTTCCTGCGACTGCGTGTCCGGCATCAGGATCAGCGTGCGGTAGCCGCGCGAGTTGCCTACCAGCGCCAGGCCGATGCCGGTGTTGCCGGCCGTACCTTCCACGATCAGGCCACCGGGTTCGATCACGCCGCGTTGCTCGGCATCCAGCACGATGTACCTGGCCGCCCGGTCCTTGACCGAGCCGCCGGGGTTGGCGAATTCCGCCTTGCCGAGAATCGTGCATCCGGTCAGTTCGGATGCCTTGCGCAGCCGGATCAGCGGGGTATTGCCGACCGCATCGACAAAGTCATTGCGGATGTTCATCGTGGTCCTCGGGTGTTGTCCGGTATGGGCCGCTCGGCGATCCCGGTGCATCGGGTACCGTGCCGCGGGCGCTATTCTACACACGGCGGTCGGCCGCGTGCCCGGGCGGTGGCGGACTGAGGGCCGGCGGGTGGCGCCTACTCGTCGACGACCGTGATCGTGATCCTGCTTGAGCGGACCGGCGGCAGGTGCGGAATGTGCAGGGCGTCACCCAGTACCAGCTGCAGCGTGTGCTCGCCGGGTGGAAGCTCGAGGACGGTTTCCGTCTGTCCCGCGCCGAAGTGCACGATCTGTTCGGTGGCGGGCAGCGGCAGATCATCGGGTGGCAGCTCGTCGACATTGATCAGCAGGTGGTGATGACCGGTGTCCGGATGGTTTACGTTGGCGGGCGCCACACCCATGCCGCGCAGGCCGAAGCGTACGGTCAGCGGCGACGTCACGCTGTCGCCATCAGCCGGTGCAAGGAAATAGACCTCGGCGCCGGCCGGTGCCGGTGTTCGCGGCAGGCCGCCGGGCCGGGCGTCCTGAGCCGGCGTGTGGGCGGGGAGCGTCAGCAGCAGCAGCGCTGCCAGTGGTGCCAGGGTTTTCACGGGCGCTTCCTCGTTCCTTGCGAAGGACAACCGCTGATTCTAGCAGCCTGTCGGACTCAGGATCATCTGCTGCGGCACGCGGGAATCGGTTCGGCAACCCCGGTCGACGGTGTCGGGCACGACCATTCCGGGCTGCGATGCCATTGACAGTGAACTTCGAGTCGTGCAGAAGTAACTAAACGGATACCAGAGCACGGTTTTTCTGCTGACGATTGCAGCGCCGCGCCCGGAAATCCGCTGAGCTTCAAGTCAGGTTGGCCATGAACATGAATACGCTTCGCATTGTTGCCTCGTTGATCTGCGCCATGGCACTGGCCGCCTGCAGCCAGCCCGTGCAGGAACAGCAGAGCGGGGGTTCGAGCATGCCCGTTCCTTCGCCGCCTTCCCAGGAAAGTCCGGGCGGCGCGCAGGACGGCCAGGACGGCGGATCGGATGGCGGTGGCCAGCAGAGTCCGTCCGGGCCCGATGGCGGCCAGCAGGGTGCCTCCGGACCTGGTGGCGGTCAGCAGGGCGGTTCGCCCTCGGGACAGCAGGGCACCCAGGGTGGCGCGTCTCCTTCCGGCTCGGGCAGTCAGGGCGGCATGTCGGGCCCGCAGGGGGCGGGGCCGCAGGGTCAGGCGGGTACGGGTGACACGGCCGGTCAGCAGGGGGCTGGCGGCGGTCAGCCGAGTGTGCCTGGTATCGAAGGGTCCGGCTCGACTGCTGAGAGCGGCACGGGCAGTGCTGCCGAGGATGGCTCCGGTCGCGGCACCGGCACCGAGGATATGGCGGGTGCCGGCGGTTCGCAGGATGGCTCAGCCAGTGGCGGTGGCGGTGGCACCGGAGACGGTGCCGGTACGTCCGGCAGTGGTAGTGGTGACGACGAGTTTGAACGCTCGCTGGGTGATTTCGACGGCATCATGCAGGGCGAACAGGAGGCCATTGCGCGCGCCGGAGGCGGCAGCGCGGCCGATGAGGCGTTCGCGGAGGCCGGTGGCATGGCCGGGCGCAGCGACGAGGCAGGCTCAGCCGGTGGCGGTGCCGGGGGTGACTCGCCATCCGCCGGTTCACCGGGCACGGACGATGATGAGGCTGGCGGCCTCAGTCAGGCCGACCGGGAGGCCCTGGACCGCGTGACAGTGGAAGGGTGCGATGATTCTGATCGCTTGGCGCGGCAGCTGTGTGAGGCCGCCACCACCGAACCGGATCCGTTTCTGCGCGCGGCACTGTGGAATGAGTACAACGAGTACCGGAGAGCCGTGCGCGGTCGTTGATCCGCGCCGTGCACGGCTCGCCTTGATGCAAATGTCGTTCTGGAGATAATCGCTGATGCGCCGCGACGCGTTTTCTTCTGTCGGAATCTGGCTTGGCCTCGTGACTGCTGTTGCGTTGCTGAGTGGTTGCAATCGGAGCGAGGTGCTCATCGCTCACTCCGTGGACCTGCAGCGCACCGCGGTGGAGGTGGCGGAAGACCAGCTGCTGGATATCGCGATCACGGTTTTCGATCCGGGTGTGCCTGAGGGTGAGATCGATCGCGAGCTGCTCGAGGAACTGATTGCTGACGGCACCTACGTTCAGATCCGCCGGGCAGAGTCCCGCTACATGGCCGTGGAACTGCGCGAAACGCTGCAGCGCGCCGGCACCTGGGGCGCGGTCTGGGTCACGCCGTCACCCACGTCGGCCGCCGACATCAACATCACGGCACAGATCGTCGAATCCGATGGCAGCCTGGTCAATCTGCGTGTGCAGGCGGCCGATTCCACCGGCCGTGTCTGGATCAACGACCGCTACGAAATGGAAACCGCTGCCGGTGCGTTCAACCGCGCCAGGCACGGCGGGCTGGACCCTTACCAGGACGTGTTCAACGCGATTGCGAACGACCTCGCCGCGGCGCGGGCACGATTGAGCGAGGACGACACGCGTCAGGTCAGACAGGTGGCGCAGATGCGCTATGCCGCCGACCTCACCCCCGAGGCTTTCGACGGCTACGTCACCCGCACGCGCAACGGGCGTTATCAGCTGGCACGTCTGCCCGCCTCCGACGACCCGACCTTCGATCGGACTTTGCGGGTGCGTCAGCGCGAACAGCTGTTCATGGAAACCATGGGGCAGCACTACGCGACGTTTTCCCGCGATATCCGGCCGTCCTACGATGGCTGGCGCGAATTTTCGCGCGAGGAGTCGATTGCGATACGCGAGGTCACCCGCTCGGCGCGCTGGCGAACCGGTCTGGGCATCGCAACGCTGGTATCCGCGGTGGTGTACGGCACCCAGAATTCCAACAGCTTCGCCGAACGCGTGATTCGCGACGCGATGGTCTACATGGGTACGGAAATTCTGCGCACCGGCATGATGCGACGGCAGGAAAAGCGTCTGCATACGATGAACCTGGAGGAGATCTCGGGCAGTTTCGAGGATGAACTGCGGCCCATGGTCGTGCAGATCGAAGGCACGACGCACCGGCTGCAGGGCACGGCCGACGCGCAGTACCAGGAGTGGCGCGATCTCCTGCGACGGCTGTTCACCGCCGAAACCGGGTTCGCACCAGAGGGTATGGAAATCTACATCGAACCCGAGCCGGATCCTGACGACAGGGTGCCTTCGCTGGAAGAACCGGTTGCGGGCTCATCGGCGGAGGTCTCGTCCAATGCGGGCGGGGGAGCGGGCAGCGGCGCCTGACATCGACTTCGCGCATGACGCGCGCCATCACCGCGGGCGACAGCAGCCAACGGAGCAACGCTCGCTGCAGGCAGGTCGTGCGTGGGGCATCGGTGTGTGCCGACATCTCCTGATCGTGGAATTACTGGTTGAACACCGCCTGAAGCGGATTTGAGCATCCGGAAAGTCATGGAACGCGAACGAGACGAAACCACAGCCAAGGCGGCGCGGGACGGAACCATCGTTCCGGTCAGGAGACCGTTCCGCCAGCAGCCCGGGAAGTCGCCCGCCCGCGCGCGTCGCACGGGCACGCACGGACTGCGCAGCCTGGTCGCCTTGACGGTTGCCCTGGGGCTGCTGGGTGGAGTTTATGCCGTCTTCGTGTGGCTGCCGGCCTATGTCGCAGGTCCGGTTGATGTGGAGCCTGCCGGCACCGGGCCTGTCGCCGAGATCGAGCCCGAACCGGTACGCCCGGAACTGACGGAAGACGAACTGGATGCGTTGCGGGATCAGACCGAAAGACGACTGAGCCAGCTGCTGCGCCAGCAGTCCAGAGTCGCGCAGCGATCACCGCAGCAGTGGGCTGCGGATGACTGGGAACGCTACGCGTCTCTGGCACGGGCGGGCGATGATGCCTATCTGGCCAACGAATACTGGAACGCGGTTCCGCTGTATGGCGATGCGCTGGCGCTCGGCGAAACGCTGTTGCAGCGGGCGGATGAAATTGTCGAGGCGTCACTGGCCGCTGGCGAACGCGCGCTTGCGGATCATGACCACGAAGAAGCGATCCGACAGTTCGGCATTGTGCTCGTGATCGATGCCGATGACAGCGTCGCGCAGCGCGGAATCGAACAGGCGGAAAAGCTGCCCGAGCTCGTGGTGCTGCTGGAGGCAGGCCATCAGCTGCGCGAGCAGGATCGGCTCGCTGACGCGGTCGACAGCTATCGTGCCGCGCTGGCGCTGGACGGTGGCTGGACGCCGGCGCGTCAGGCGCTGTCAGACACCGAAGCCGGCATCGCACAGCGGGCGTTCGATGCGGTGCTGTCGCGCGGCTATGCCGCCATCGCCGACGAGAACTTTACTGCCGCCGAACGGCACTTCCGCGAGGCGCTGGCGATGCGGCCGAATTCAGAAGCCGCACGCGATGGTCTGACGCAGGCGGAACAGGGACGGCTGCTGGGCCAGATCGCGCTCGCCGAGGTGCGGGCGCTGGCTTTCGAGGCACGCGAACTGTGGGGCGAGGCGATCAACCAGTATCGTGCCGCGCTGGCAACGGACCCGACGCTGGAGTTCGCGCGTAGCGGACTTGCGCGCGCGCTGCCGCGCGATGATCTGGATACGAAGATCACGTTCCTGATCGACAACCCGAGCCAGCTGTTCAGCGACGCGGTGCTGCAGGATGCACGCCGCCTGCTGGCGCAGGCGCGCGAGCTCGATTCGCCCGCCGGGCGGCTCGAGGAACAGGTTGGTGAACTGTCACGGCTCGTGGAGATTGCCACCACGCCGATCCAGGTGCAGCTGGTATCCGATCAGCGCACCGAGGTGACGCTGTACCGTGTCGGCAGTCTGGGCACGTTTGATGCGACCACGGTTGAACTGCGTCCGGGTACCTATACCGCGGTTGGCAGCCGCACGGGATATCGCGATGTGCGGCACACGTTTACCGTTCTTCCCGGCCGGACGCCCGAGCCGGTGACAGTGACATGCATGGAGCCGATCTGACGGCGCCTGGGTGGATGAATGACTCACGATGATCACGACTGGATTGTAGCGATACGTCATGACGGCGGTACCCGGCATTACGCGGCCGAAGCGTTGCCGGTGACGCTGGGTGGCACCTTCGGCAGCGACCTCACGCTGGCGGGCGTGCCGGGCGCACTGCGCATCGGCGCGCTCGATGGCGTCTTCTTCGTGCAGCCGGCGTCGCGTACCGACGTGGTTCAGGTCAACGGCGAGCGCGTCAGCGGTACGCGCCGACTGGACGGCGGTGATGTCATTGCGATGGACGCGGTGCAGGTGCGCTGCGATCTGGATCGCGGCCGGCTGCTGCTCGATGTCAGCGTGCGCGACATCGCCAGCGACACGGCGTTGCCAGCGTCGGGCATGGCGGCAGCGGACGGCGCCTCACATCAGGCAATCACACCGGTTGCGTTTCGCGCCGGCGCCGGCCGCGCCCGCCGACGCCGCGGATTGCGCCCGGCGGCGCTGGCGGTTGCGGTGATGTTCGCCGCCCTGGCCGTGCTGGCATGGTTCGCGTTCACGGCGCGATCGGTTGAGCTGCGCTTCGAACCCCAGGCGGAGTCCGCGGCGGTGGTTGATACGCTGTTCAGGCTCCAGGTCGGCGACCGCTATCTTCTGCGCACCGGCAGCCACCGGGTGGTGGCCGAGCGCGACGGCTACCATCCGATCGACCAGGCCATTCAGGTTGGCAGAAGTGCCGACCAGACGATCAGTCTGACGTTCACGAAACTGCCCGGACTGTTTACCGTAACCACTGAACCGGCGGTCTCGGCCCAGGTGTGGCTGGACGACGAACTGCTCGGCGAAACACCGCTACGGGACGTCGAGGTGCCGCCCGGCGACTATCGACTCGCGGTGCGCGCGGATCGTTTCCTGCCGGTTGAAGATGACCTGACCATCGACGGCGGCGGCGCCGCCCAGGCCATGGACGTTGTGCTGGTGCCGGACTGGGCGCCCGTTGCGCTGGCCACCGAGCCGGCCGGCGCCGAGGTGCTCGTGGATGGCGAAGTGGCCGGAACCACGCCGGTGGAACTGGAACTGGTCGCGGGCAGCCACGATCTGGAAGTCAGGCTGCCGGGCTACAACGCCTGGCGCGGCGCGGTCGATGTTGAACCCGATGTCCCGCAGTCGCTGCCCGATATCCGGCTCATACAGGCCGACGGCCGCGTTGAGCTGGTGAGCACGCCGCCTGGCGCCGCCGTCAGTGTGAACGGCGAGTTCCGCGGCCGAACGCCGCTGCAGCTGACCCTGTCACCGGGCCGACAGCATCAGATCACACTGGCCCGGCCGGGGCACGAGACCGTGACGCAGACGCTGTCTGTGGCGGCGGACAGCGGCCGGCGGGTGCAGGTTGAACTGCCGGCGCAGCTTGGCGAGGTGGAGGTGGTCAGCAACCCCGCACAGGCGGAAGTCTGGGTCGGCAGCGCGCGCCTTGGCACCACACCGGGACGCTTCGAGCTGATGGCCATTCAGCAGAACATCGAGGTCCGGCAGCCGGGCTACGCCTCCAAGACCATGCCGGTCACGCCGCGGCCGGGATATCCGCAGCGCATCGAGGTGGAGCTGGATTCACTGGATCCGACCAGTGGTGGCGGCTACGCACGTACGATACGCACCGGTCAGGGGCAGGACCTTCGCCTGGTGCCGGCCGGCGAGTTCACGATGGGCTCGTCGCGCAGTGAACAGGGACGACGCGCCAATGAGACGCTGCGCCCGGTACGGATCAGCCGCGCGTTCTATCTGGGTGCCACGGAAGTCACCAATGCGCAGTTCCGTGAGTTTCTCGAGGATCACGACTCGGGCATGTTTCAGGATCACAGTCTCAACGACGACGATCAGCCGGTCGTGCGCGTGAACTGGGATCAGGTTGTCCAGTACCTGAACTGGCTCAGTATTCGCGATCAGCTGCAGCCGGTGTATGAAAATCGCGATGGCGTGTGGGTTGCACGCAGACCGTTGCGCAACGGCTATCGACTGCCCACCGAAGCCGAGTGGGAATGGGCGGCGCGCGCGGCCGGCCGCGACGAAACGCTGAAGTTCCCGTGGGGTAACGAACTGCCGCCGCCGGATCGCGCCGGCAACTTCGCCGATGTGTCCGCCGCCCGCGTGCTGCCCACCACGCTGGTGACCTACAGCGATGGCTTTGCGGTGTCGGCGCCGGTTGGCAGTTTCGATCCCAACCCGCTCGGCATCATGGATCTGGGTGGCAACGTGGCCGAGTGGGTCCAGGACTACTACACGGTGGAGGCTGTCACGCCGACGGAAACGGTGGTGGATCCCCTCGGCCCGGAAAATGGCCGCTTCCGCGTCGTGCGCGGTCCGAGCTGGCGCAGCGCGTCTCTCACCGATCTGCGACTGGCGCATCGGGACTACGCCCTGGAAGGCCGCGAGGACATTGGTTTCCGGATTGCACGAAATCTGGAATGATGCGGCGTTCGTGCGGTCCAATAACAGGCCGGCTGCCATGGCACGGTCATTGCGCGATGCGGGGAAAATGACAATAAATTCGATCAGTCATCGTTCGACGAAGCGGATCCTTGCAGCACTGCTTGTCGGCGCCTTGGTGCCGGTGCTGGCTCAGGAACCCTCGGCACCGCCGGCCGACACGACGCCCCGGCCCGCTGCCGCGGAAGTCGAACCGCAGGCGCCGCCTGCGGGCGACGGACAGTCGTCAGCGCCGGACGATGTCGACATCGATGACTGGGAAATGCCGACCCTGCCGCCGGGCATGGACGACGACATTTTCATTCCGTCCGAAGAGATCGCCGCTGACGAAGAGATCATCTTTCCGGTGGATATCTGATCCGCAGGGTTTTTCGCAATCGAGTATCGAGCATTCAATGAACCGAAGTTTCCGCAACGAGTTTCTGTACCAGGTCTTCTCGCTGATCGCGATCGTGATCGTCGTGCATGCGTTCTACGTGACCGTGGTCCGACCCAATGCCGCGGCGATTCTGGCCGAACAGCAGCTCAGGATTCAGCAGGAGGTGGGTTACACGCCCGACCGGCCCGTCTGGGTGCTGATCCGCGACTTCGAGCAGGAGGTCTGTCTGATTCTGATGCTGTGGGCCTTCGCCATCATGGGCTACAAGGCGGTGGTCGCCTTGCGTGAACGTGCACTGCTGGAACGCGATCTGCTGCCGGTGCGCGAGGGCGTGCGCATTCTGCCCGAAGACACCCGCGATTACGCGCGTACGCTGCAGTCGTTGCCGGCACGACTGAAGAACATGCTGCTGCCGCGGGTCATGCTGGCCTCGCTGGAGCGGTTCGGTTCCACGCGCAATGTGCAGGACGTGTCGTCGGTGGCCAACTCGCTGTGTGACGCGGAGGCGGAACGCCTGGAGTCGGAGCTGTCGATGATCCGCTACATCGCCTGGGCGATTCCCTCCGTCGGCTTCATCGGCACGGTTCGCGGTATCGGACAGGCGCTGGGGCAGGCGCAGCAGGCCGTCGAGGGAGACATATCCGGTGTTACGGAAAACCTGGGCATCGCGTTCAATTCAACCTTCATCGCGCTGGTGATCTCCATTGTCGTGATGTTTTTGGTGCATCAGTTGCAGCTGCTTCAGGAACGGCAGGTGTTCGACACCCAGACCTACATCGATCACAACGTGATCCGCCACATGCACAGCCGCGGCGGCTGAGGTGACATGACGTGAGCACGCTGGCCATCGAAATCAATGACGCGGGGTTGGTGATCGCCGACGCCGACAGCGTGCTGGCGGTGGAACCCGGTTACGCACTCGCCGGCAAACGCGGCATCGTAACCGGCGAGGAAGCGCGCCGTCAGGCACGCCGTCAGCCGCGCCACGTCAGTAACCGTTACTGGGCCAATCTGAGCGCGGACAGCGGCAGTGCCGGACTGCCGGGCGTGGACAGTGCCGCCGAGCTCGCCTACAGGCAGCTGGCGTCGATCTGGGACCAGTTCCGCGCGCGCGCCACCCAGGTGGCGCTGGTCGTACCGGGTCACTACGACACCGATCAGCTGGGCCTGCTGCTGGGCATGGCCCAGGAGTGCGAAATGCCGGTGCGGGTGATGGTCAACGCGGCCGCGGCGGCCAGCGACCGGCCCTATCCGGGATGTCAGTTGCTGTACGCCGATGCGAGTCTGCATCGGATGTCGGTGACGGCGCTGGATCAGGCCGACGGCGTGATCGTGCGCGACGAGCAGGGCGTGGAAGGACTGGGCCTTGCGCAGCTGATGGATCGCTGGGCGAAACGGGTTGCCGAACTGTTCGTGGCCGCGACCCGCTTCGATCCTTTTCATCATGCCGACTCGGAACAGGCGCTCTACGATCAGTTGCCCGAATGGCTGGCCGCGGTCGAACGTAACGGCAGCGCCGAGCTGACGCTCGAGCACGCCGGTGAGTCGATCAGCATCACGGTGGAACGTGAGCAGCTGCTCGGGGCCGCCGCCGGGTTCTACCGCGCCCTGCTGCAGCTGCTGACGCAATACCATGACGGCAGCTCCCTCCTCGTCGTGCAGCTGTCCGATCGGCTGGCGGCGTTGTCCGGCGTGACCACACAGCTTGCGCTGCTCGATCAGGCGCATGTGATTGCGCTGGATCGCGGCCAGGCCGCCCGCGGCGCCATGACGGGACTGGCCGGCATGCTCGATCAGGCCAATGGTGAAGTGCGGCTGGTGCGGCAGATGGGCTGGCGGATGCCGGCAGCCGACCTTTCGCAGGCACACAGGGTGTCGGCGGATGCAGCGGTCACCCGCAGGCGACAGCCCACCCACATCGTGCACGATGGCGTGGCGTATGCTGTCACGGCCGCCGGCCTTACCCTGGGCGCGCAGGTCGCGGACGGCCCTCGGCGCGCACTGGTGATCGGCGATGAGGCGGCCGGTGTTTCCCGACAGCACTGCGAGCTGTTCGTACGCGACGGCGACATGCGTCTGGTCGATCTGAGTCAGCAGGGTACGTTCGTCAATGAGCGTCGGGTCATCAGGGAAACGTCACTGACCCCGGGCGACCGGCTCCGCATCGGATCACCGGGCGTGGAGATTCACGTGATCCGGCTGGAGCACGACGATGGCGCGTAGACGGCGTCGCGAGTTCAACGTCTTCTCGATCGCGTTTCTCGCGGTCATGACCTGTGGTTTCGGCGCGGTGATCCTGTTCTTCATGATCACCAATGCGAACATTTCGCTGGAGCACGAGCGCATTCTCGAGGATACGTCGGCCGAGGTGGACCGCATGCAGCTGCAGGTGCTGGCGGGTCGTCGCACCGTGATCGAACTGCGCGAGGAACTGGCTGACCTGATTGAGCAGCGCGCCGTGCTGCGCGGTCTGCACGACCGCCTCATCGTCGAGATCGACAGCACCGCCGAAGAATTCACGGACCTGACGGAACAGACCGAATCGCGACAGGAAGCCATCGAACGGCTGCAGGCGGATCTCGCCACACTGCGCTCGGAGACCGAAAGACTATCCGCCGCCAGCATCACACCGGAACAGGCCGGTGACCGCATTCGCGCCTTCACCGGTGACGGTGATCGGCAGTATGTGACCGGGCTGAGAATGGGTGGCGAGCGTGTCGCGATACTGGTGAACGTGTCCACGAGCATGCTGGACCGCACCGTCGTGAATGTTCTGCGGCGACGCAACATGTCGCGCGAACAGCAGCTGCGGGCGCCGAAGTGGCGCCAGACCGTCGACACCGTGGACTGGCTCACGACGCAGATCCGGCCGGGCACTCAGGTGCAGATCATTGTGTTCAGCGATGAGGCCCAGGCACTGATGGGCGATGGCCAATGGGTCACCGTCGGCGATGGCAGCGAACTGGAGGCAGCCGTCGAGCATCTGCGCAATAGTGTACCCAGCGGTGGCACCAGCCTGCACGCCGGCTTCAACGCACTCCGCCAGCTGCAGCCGCGACCGGACAACATTTTTCTGGTCGTCGACAAGCTGCCCACGCGCAGTGAAATCATTCCGCCCCGTCCCGGTGTGACCGGCCGCGAGCGGCTGGCGTATTTCAACCGTGCGGTGCGTCTGCTGCCGGTGGGCGTGCCGGTGAATACCATCCTGCTGGCCATGGAGGGGGACCCGCAGGCGGCGCCCGCCTACTGGACACTGGCGCTGCAGACCGGCGGCTCCATGCTGTCCCCTTCGGATGACTGGCCATGAAACGCAAGGCCCGCAAGGAAATTCAGACGCTCAGCCTGTCGTTCCTGGACGCCATTTCGTGCGGCTTCGGCGCGATCATTCTGCTGTTCGTGATCGCGAAGATGTTCGAGCCGGTGCGGCTGGAAGAAAATCGTCAGGAGATGGTGCATACGATCGAGCGTCATCAGGAAGAACTCCAGGACCTGCTCGCCCAGGCGGAAAGGCTCGACGCCGATCAGACCCTGGCCGCCACCGAGGTCATGGAGGATCAGCGTCAGGTGGCGGCACTGCAGAGCCAGCTGACGCGCATCCGCTCGCAGCTGCTCGATCAGCGCGACGATGCCGAGGTGTCCGCCGAGCTGGCCGGCCGGCTGGCCCGGGCGCGCCAGCAGCTGACCGACGAAATGCGCTCGCTGCTGGCCGACTACGAACGCCCCCGCGACGATTACACCGTCGGCGGCATTCCGGTGGACAGCGAGTACCTGATCTTCATCGTCGACACCTCCGGCAGCATGACCAACTACGTCTGGAACATGGTCATCAGCCAGCTGGAGCGCACGCTGGACATCTACCCGCAGCTCAAGGGCATTCAGGTGATGAGCGACATGGGCGGTTACCTGTTCAACAGCTACCGGCGCGAATGGATGCCCGATTCGCCGGAGATGCGGCGCAGCATCCTGGAAGGCGTGCGCAACTGGGACGCATTCTCCAATTCCTCACCGCAAGGGGGAATCGTTACCGCCATTGACCACTTCTACGATCCCGACAAGAAGATCGCGTTGCACATCTACGGCGATGACTTCGCGGTCGGCTCCATCAATCAGGTGGTGCGCGAAGTGGATCGGCGCAATCGTGCTGATGAAACCGGGACGCGTCGCGTGCGGATACACGCTGTTGCGTTTCCCGCTCTGTGGGATGCCACGGGTGGCGAGCTTTACTCGGCCGCCGAGTACGCCACGCTGATGCGCGTGCTCACGCAGCGTAACGGCGGCAGTTTCATCGCGCTGCCCTCACAGCGCTTCATGCGCTGATGTCTGCCCACTGCCCACTGCCCACTGATCTTTGATCACTGATCATCGATCGCTGCTGGCGGCCGGCCACGGCCGTCAGAATTGGTCACGATTCCACTCCCGGATCATCACAATCCGTCAGCGCTTCGCCCCGACGGCGCGGTGCAATGCACACATCCGGTAACCACCTGTGCAAGGAGTGAAACATGAAAAAGCAACTGATCGCATGGACCGTGTCCGCGGCGCTGGCAGCGACGGCCACTGGTGCCCTGGCGGGCGAGCGCTCGTCCGAGGAACGCAAGGCCAGGAGCGACACGAACAAACGCGAAATGATCGGGCTGGGCAGCGGCGCGGCGATCGGCGCCGCGGCGGGCGGCCCGGTGGGTCTGATCATCGGCATGGCCGTTGGTGGCCTGATGGGCGACCGGATGCAGCAGCTGCATTCGGGGCGCGCCGAGGCCCAACAGCAGGCCGAGCTGGCCTCGGCGGAAGCGGCTTCGCTGCGCAGCGTGCTGGTCAGCAATGAGCGCGACATGGCCAGACTCGAATCGCAGCTGCGTGCCGAGCAGCGCGCTCACAGTGAAATCCTCCAGGAAGCCATCAATCTTCAGGTGCTGTTCCGCACCGGCGACAGCACGCTGGACCCGGATTCGGAGGCGCGTCTGACGCGGATCGCATCGCTGATTCGTCCAATGAGTGGCGTGGCCGTGCACCTGTCTGGCCATGCCGATGCGCGCGGCGATGAGGATTTCAACCGCCAGCTGTCGGCGGAACGGGCCGCGGCCGTGAACGAGGTGCTGGTACGCGCCGGTGTGCCGGCGTCGCGTATCGTGCTCACCGCCGAAGGCACGCGCTACGCGAATGCACCGACCGATGACCAGGACGCCATGGCAATGGACCGGCGCGTGCAGGTCCGGCTGATCAGCGAGGCCGAGTCGCGCCGCGTGGCAGCCCGTCAGCAATAGTCCCCCGCAAGCCGTCCATCAGCGGCAGCAGTTCGGGCGCCCTTGTGGCGCCCGCTTTTTTTCTCAGGCGGGGCAGTACGACCAGCGGGACGCCATTGACGAAGCGTTGCAGCGTGTCGGCCGTCCTGGCTGCCGGTACCGGCTGGTCCTCGGATTCACTGATGACGATCGCCACGGGTTTCAGGCCGCGAGTGGCCAGCGCCGTGACGGCCGTCAGCGTGTGGCTGAGTGCGCCCAGGTAGCTGCCGGTGACCAGCACTACCGCGGGATCCAGGGCCTGCATCCAGTCCAGCACCGTGTGACGCTCGTCCAGCGGCACCATGACGCCGCCGACGCCCTCGATCAGCGTCACGCATCCGGGCGTATCGGCGCAGAAGGCCAGCAATGCGTCGAAATCGACGCGGCGCTGCTCGCGCGCTGCGGCCATGTCCGGTGACAGCGGCGCGGCGAAATGCCAGCCGGTGACCTGCCGCAGATGCGTCTGATCGATCGGCAGTTCCTGCGCACGCAGCAGCAGGGCACCGTCGCTGTTCTGCGGATGGGCGGCATCGAAGCCGGTTTCCACCGGCTTGAGCGCCCGCGCGCGGTAGCCCGTGGCGATCAGTTCCGCGGTCAGCAGACAGCTGACCAGCGTCTTGCCGACACCGGTGCCGGCGCCGGCGATGAACACGCGGCTCATGGGGACGTGTCCGCGCGCGGCGAACGAGCCCTGTCCGTGTGGCCGTTGTCGGTGGCGATCGCGGCCGGCGGACCCTGCTCATCCAGGGCGCGCACGGCGGCGGCCAGCTGCAATACCTGCGCCTGGCTGTGCGCGGCGGAGAAAGTAACCCGCAGTCGCGATGTCCCTGCCGGCACCGTGGGCGGACGTATCGCCACCACGAGGAATCCCTGGTCGCGCAGGCGGTGGCTGGCCCGCAGCGCGCCTTCGGGCGTGCCCATGGGCAGCGCGACGATGGCGCTCTGCGCCGCCGGCATCTGCAACGCAGCGGTGAAGGTGCGCGCATGTTGCAGCGGGATCGCCACGCGCTGCGGGTCGGATGCGATGATGCGCAGCCCCGCGATGGCGGCGGCGACGGCGCCAGGCGGCAGGCCGGTCGAGTACACCAGGCTGCGTGCGCGATTGCGCAGCAGATCGGCCACCGGGCGACTGCCGCAGACATAGCCGCCGTAGCTGCCCGCGGCCTTGGACAGCGTGCCGATCTGCACGTCGACGGCAACCGGTCTGTCATGCGCGAAACCGCTGCCGCGGCCGCCGCCGATCACGCCCAGCGCATGCGCATCATCGGTGACCAGCCATGCGTCATGCTGCCGGGCGGTCTCGGCCAGCGCCGGCAGCGGCGCGCGATCACCATCCATGCTGAACACGCCTTCGGTGACGATCAGACAATGGCGATGCCCGCCGCGCTGCTGCCCGAGCAGCGACGTCAGGTGTTGCATGTCGTTGTGACGGTAGCTGAGCACCTTCGCGGCGCTCAGTGCCGCACCGGCGAACAGGCAGGAATGACACAGTTCGTCCAGAAGGATCAGATCCGGTGCCGCGGCCAGTGTGCTGAGTGCGCCGAGACTGGCCAGATATCCGCTGCCGAACACCACGGCATCGTCGGTGCCCTTGAGTTCGATCAGTGCCTGCTCCAGGGACCGGTACAGCGGGTGATTGCCGGTGACCAGGCGCGATGCGCCGGCGCCGGCGCCAAAGCGCTGTGTTGCCGCGACGCTTGCCGCGATCACCTCCGGGTGATGGCTGAGTCCCAGATAGTCATTGCAGGTGAACGACAGCAGCCGGGTACCGTTATCGATGACGGCGGCGCATTCCTCGCGACTTGTCTGGCGCAGTTCACGCAGCAGGCCGCGGCGCTGTTGGAGCGCCAGGCGCGAACGGGCATGGCGGTCCAGGGTCGAATCGTTCAAGTCAGTTTTCCCGCCTGGGGCGCCGATTGTGGACGACCCGTCCGGCGCTTGCCAGGGATGGCGTCATTCAGGGCAGGTCGAGCGCCGCTTTGAGTGCGTCATCAACGTGCTCCAGCCAGATGAAGCGCAGTTTCCCGCGCGCCTGTTCGGGGATGTCCTCCAGGTCCTTGCGGTTGCGCGCCGGCAGCAGCACGGTGGTGATGCCGGCCCGCAGCGCCGCCAGCGTCTTTTCCTTGATGCCGCCCACCGGCAGCACCAGTCCGCGCAGGCTGATCTCACCGGTCATGGCGACATCGTGACGCACCGTGTGGCCCCTGAGCAGCGATGCCACGGCGACGAACATCGCGGTACCGGCACTCGGGCCATCCTTGGGAATCGCACCGGCCGGCACGTGAATGTGCAGATCGTGTTCCTCCAGCAGCGAACGTTCGACGCCGAAATCGTCGAGTCGGGATTTCGCCAGACTCACGGCCGCCTGGGCACTTTCCTTCATGACATCGCCGAGCTGGCCGGTCAGGATCAGTTTGCCCTTGCCCGGTACCAGGCTGGCCTCGATGAACAGGATGTCGCCGCCCACCGGTGTCCAGGCGAGACCGGTCGCCACTCCGGGAACGCTGGTGCGCAGCTTGATTTCGCTTTCGAATTTCGGCGCGCCAAGGATGGCATGCAGGTCGTCGGCGCCGATGCGCACCTGCGCGGTGGCGTCTTCGCTGATGCGCATCGCGGCATTACGCAGCAGCGAGCCGATCTCGCGTTCCAGGTTACGCACACCGGCTTCGCGGGTGTAGCCGTCGATCAAGGCACTCAGCGCGCCGTCGTCGATCGCCGCCTGCTCGGTGGTCAGACCGTTCGCCGTGAGCTGGCGGTGCAGCAGATAGCGGCGGGCGATTTCGAGTTTCTCTTCCTGTGTGTAGCCGGGCAGTTCGATGACTTCCATGCGGTCGCGCAGCGGGCCGGGAATGTTGTCGAGCACATTGGCGGTGCCGATGAAGAACACCTTGCTCAGATCGAACGGCAGATCCAGATAGTGATCACGGAAGGTCGAGTTCTGTTCCGGGTCCAGCACTTCCAGCAGGGCCGCCGACGGGTCGCCATGAAAACCGGTGCCAAGCTTGTCCATTTCATCGAGCATGAACACGGGGTTGCGCGTACCGGCCTTCTTCAGGCTCTGGATGACACTGCCGGGCATGGAACCGATGTAGGTGCGGCGGTGGCCGCGAATCTCCGCTTCATCGTGCACGCCGCCCAGGCTGGCGCGCACGAATTTCAGGCCCACCGCGCGTGCGATGCTCTGGCCCAGCGAGGTCTTGCCCACGCCCGGCGGCCCGACGAAGCACAGTATCGGGCTGCGTCCTTCCGGATTGAGCTTGCGCACGGCCAGATACTCGAGAATCCGGCGCTTGATCTTCGCCAGTCCGTAGTGGTCCTCGTCGAGAATTTCGCGGGCTCTGGCGATGTCGATGTTTTCCTCGTCCAGCGTCGCCCAGGGCAGCGCCGCCAGCCACTCAAGATAGGTGCGCAGCATCGAGTATTCGGCCGCCGCCTCGGGCATGGTTTCCAGCCGCTTCAGTTCCCGTTCGGCGTGCGTCTCCGCCTCCGGCGGCAGGTGGGCGGCGCGCAGCTCCTCGCGCAGCTCCTCGGTCTGGTCGTGTTCCCGGTCTTCGCCCAGTTCCTTGCGAATGGTTTTCAGCTGCTCGCGCAGCAGATATTCGCGCTGGCGTTCGTCCAGCTTCTCCTGTGTCTGCTCGCCGATTTCGCGCGACAGTTTCAGTACCTGCACACGGTGGGCGAGTACCTCGGTGACCTTGTCCAGCCGCTCGGTGATGTCCAGCGTCTCGAGCAGCCCCTGCTTTTCGGCCGGCCCGATGTCGATCAGTCCAGCAATCAGGTCTGCCAGCGCGTTTGGCGATTCCACCTGCTTCAATGCGTGCGCCAGCTCCGGCGGCGCCTGCGGCAGCAGCTCGATGGCTTCGGCCGCCTTCTGTTTCAGATAATTGGCGCGTGCCTCGACAGCCGGATCGCGGGACTCCTCCTCGCCGATCAGATCGAATCGGGCGGCCAGGAGTGGCAGGCCGGGCAGATAGTCCAGCGCGCGAAACCGCTGTTCACCCTGGCAGATCAGATGATGCATGCCATTGGGCGCCTTGAGATAGCGCACCACGCTGACCGTCGTGCCCATGCGATGCATGTCGTCCGGGCCCGGTTCGTCGACGGACGGATCACGCTGCAGCAGGATGCCCAGTTTGCGCCCGTGCTGGACAGCTTCCCGTGCCGCGTTGATCGAGATGTCGCGACCCAGCGCAACCTGCGTGACCGCGCCGGGAAACATCACCAGATTGCGCACCGGCACGATCAGCAGAATGTCCTCGGGCAGGCTGGACTGCTGCTGCGAGGTCAGTGAGGTCCTGTTGTTGCTGCTGTTGTCGCTGTCGCTGTCGTCGTCCGTCATGGATATTCCGCCGCGGCTGGGGGTGTGGGGCCGGCGGAACGATCCGCCTGTTTCGGACATGGAGGGCCGCAATCACGATTTCAAGGTCGCAATGGCGGTGCAAGTGGGGAATACGCGTGTGTCGCGATCGGCGGTCAGCGGTTATTCTTACGGTTCCAAGTCGCATCGCCGAGCGCAGTGACGCCTGCTGGTGGAGTTTGAAGCATGCTTGAAGTGAATCCCGAGACCATTCGATTCCTGATCGATCGCGCCCAGGAGTTTCAGATCCAGGACGAGTCGTCCATGCCTGAAGACATGGTCGTGCAGGATGACGGCTGGCTGAACCAGCTGCGCGACATGCATGGTGACGATCCCGTCTATCAGGAGCTGAAGAGCACGATCGACGACCTGGAGCCCGATCAGCAGACGGCGCTGGTGGCGCTGATGTGGCTGGGCCGGGGTGATTTCGATGCCAGCGAATGGGAGTCGGCGCTGCAGCAGGCACGCGACAGCTGGAACGAGCGGACCGCGGAGTACCTGATCGGTACGCCACTGCTGGCCGACTATCTGGCCGAAGGCCTGGACGCGATCGACGACGTACCGGACTGACGCCGTCCGCCGCCCGTCGTGTCGTGCTGGCCCCGCTGAATCGTCGTCGGTGCGTTGCCGGCTACGATGACATGCGTGGCACCGGCTGTTCGCGCAACAGGACGGCGACAGCTTCCACATCCCAGGCGTCGCCGGTATCGACGCATATGGCGTGCTCGCGTTCCTGATCGTCCAGCGGATCATGGTGCGCGAGCTGGTGTTCGAGAACCGCCGGGCCGGCTTCCGACGCGTCGCCGCCCCGCGACTGGCGTGCGCGGATACGCTCACGCAGCACGGACTCGTCGCTGTGCGCGACGAGAATGGCGAATCGCGCGCCGCATTCCGCGGCCAGTGCCTCAAACTGCCGGCGCTGCGTCTGATCCAGGAACGACGCATCGACAATCACGTTCAACCCCGACGCCAGGGCGGCGGCCGCCGCCGCGCGCAGGTGTGAGTATGTGCGGGCGGTGGCGTCATCGTCGTACAGGCCGGCGCCGATGTCCGACCCGCTGCGCTGTTCCATCGCAAGGCCGTGCAGCCGTTTCCGTTCCACATCGGAGCGAATGCGCACCGCCGGCAAGCGCGTAATCAGACGCTCGGTGACCGTGGTCTTGCCACTCCCCGAGAAGCCGTGCGTGACCACCAGCACCGGGGCATCATCGTCGAGCAGCGCCAGCGCGAGACGCAGATACGTTGCCGGTGGCGCATCGCCGGTCGACAGCGGCCTGCGATCGGACATGGCCAGCGCCCTGACCTTGGCACGCACCATGGCGCGATACACCAGGTAGAAACGCAGCAGGTCCAGGCCCGCATAGTCACCGCCGCATTCCAGATAGCGATTGAGAAAGCCGAAAGCCGCCTCGGTGTGTCCATGCGCCAGCAGATCCATGGTGAGAAAGGCCGCTTCGTCGATGACGTCGATGGTGCGCATGCGCACATCGAACTCCAGTGCGTCGAAAGGCAGCACGCGGTCGCCGATGGCCACCAGATTCTCCAGATGAAGGTCTCCATGGCATTCACGCACATGGCCCCGTGAGCGGCGCTCACGAAATCGCTGCGCAAGCCTGCCGCCCTGCCGCGACGTCCATTCCCGCAACGTCGACAGCGCGGCGCGGTCGGCTTCGTCGGCCGTCAGGCCATCCAGTTCATCGAAGTTCTCAAGCGCCGCCTTCACGATGCGCCCGGCTTCGTCATCATGTCCGGCATCGCCGGCCGGCGGCAGATCGCGATGAAAGCCGGCGATCAACGCAGCCAGCGCGTGAATCTGCCCGGCCTTCAGCGGCGCGCGTGCCAGACAGTGGTCGAGTCGATCCCGTTCCGGGAAGCGGCGCATTCGCACGGCGTACTCGATGGCCGGCGTTGCGCCGAACTCCGGGTTCTCGCGACTGCCGCCAATGGGCACCACGTCCAGATACAGCTGCGGCGCCAGGCGTCGGTTCAGACGCAGCTCCTCATCGCAGAAATGCCTGCGCGCCTCGAGCGTGGAGAAATCCAGGAACGGCAGCCGCACCGGCTTCTTGATCTTGTAGGCGTAGCCGCCGGCGAGCAGCACCACCGAAATATGGGTCTGGACCATGTCCACCCGGGTGATGGTCTCGGGCGTCGGATAGCGTGCGGGGTGGCGCAGGGCGCGGATCAGCGGATCGTCTTCCGCCTGCCCTGCCTGCTCTGCCTGCGAAGCGGTCATCGGGCCAATGCGGTGCGTCAGTCGGGTTCGCCGCCGATGGCTGCCAGCAGTTCGTCGGTGCGCTCGCGCATCAGGCGTTCGTCGCCGCGGGCCTCCACGTTCAGGCGCAGCAGGGGCTCGGTGTTGGATGCACGTAGATTGAAACGCCAGTCGGAAAACTCCACGCTGACGCCGTCGACGTGGTCGACATGCAGGGCGTCCGGCGCGTACCGGGTTTCGATATCACGCATGACCTCGACCGCGTCGCCCACCTTGCGGTTGATCTCACCGCTGGCCGGAAACCTGCGCATGCGCTCGGTCACCAGCTCGGAAAACGGCCTCGCCCGTCGGCTGATCAGTTCGGCCACCAGCAGCCACGGAATCATGCCGCTGTCCGCATACGCGAAGTCGCGGAAATAATGGTGTGCGCTCATTTCTCCGCCGTAGGCCGCGTCGGATTCACGCATCACCTGTTTCATGAATGCGTGCCCGGACTTGCTCTGTATGGCGCGTCCGCCACCGGTGGCGACCACGTCCAGCGTGTTCCATGTCAGGCGCGGGTCGTGAACGATGCCCGCGCCGGAATACTTCTCCAGAAAACTCTCGGCCAGCAGTCCGACGATGTAATAGCCCTCGATAAAGTGCCCGCGCTCGTCGAAAAAGAAGCAGCGGTCGAAATCACCGTCCCAGGCGATGCCCAGATCAGCACCGGACTTCACGATGTGTTCCACCGTGACCTTGCGATTGCGTTCCACCATCGGGTTGGGCACGCCGTTCGGGAACGAGCCGTCGGGTTCGTGAAACAGCTTGATGAACTCGAACGGCAGGTGTGGTTCAAGCAGGTCGACGATCGGACCGGCACCGCCATTGCCGGCGTTGACCAGGATCTTCAGCTTCGCCAGTGCGCTCACGTCGACGTAGCCGAGCAGATGGTTGATATAGGCCGCATGGATGTCCTTGCGCTGCACGCTGCCTCGCCCGGCGCCATCGGAAAAGCGGTTGCCCTCGGCAATTTCGCGAATCTCCCTGAGCCCGGTGTCGGCGCTGATCGGCCGGGCACCCTCGCGAACGAACTTCATGCCGTTGTAATCAGGCGGATTGTGACTGGCGGTGACCATGATGCCACCGTCCAGTGCCTCGCTGAATGTGGCGAAGTAGACCATTTCGGTGCCACCGATGCCGATGTCGATCACGTCCACACCGGATTCGGTCAATCCGCGGATCAGCGCCGCGCTGAGTGCCGCACTGGATGCGCGAATGTCCTGTCCCACGGCCACGGTGCGCGGCTGAACGAACTCCGCATAGGCGCGCGCAATCCGGTAGACGATGTCCTCGTTCAGTTCACCGGGTACGCGGCCGCGCACGTCATAGGCCTTGAAGCAGGTGATTGCAGACATCGGGCTTGGTCTCCGTATCGGTTTGCGGCCAGTATAGCGGGTCATGGATCATTCACATCTCTGGTTTCCCTACACGCAGATGAAAACGGCTTCGCCGCCGATGGCGGTGCAGCGCACCGAAGGCGTCCGCATCCATCTCGCCGACGGCCGCGTGCTGATCGATGGCACGGCATCGTGGTGGACAGCCTGCCATGGATACAACCACCCGGCCATTGCCGCCGCCGTCAGCGCGCAGCTGGCGTCGCTGCCCCATGTGATGCTCGGCGGCCTGGTGCATGCGCCCGCGGCACAGCTCTCGGCGCGGCTTGCGTCGCTGCTGCCGGGAGCGCTGAACAGGGTGTTCCTTTCCGAGTCCGGGTCCGTGGCCGTGGAGGTCGCGATGAAAATCGCGATGCAGTACTGGCTGAACCGCGGCGTGCGTGGCCGCACGAAGTTCGTCAGCTTTCTGCATGCCTATCATGGCGACACGTTCGCGGCGATGTCGGTATGTGATCCGCAAGAGGGCATGCACAGCCTGTTCACCGGCATGCTGGCCGAACAGATCGTCGTGCCACTGCCACGGGATGCGGACGGGTTGGCGGCGCTGGAGCGCATGCTCGCGCGGCACCGCCACGAACTGGCCGGTGTGATTCTGGAACCGCTGTTGCAGGCCGCGGGCGGCATGAAGTTTCACGACAGCGAAGTGCTGGCCGGGATCGCCACGCGGGTGCGACGTCATGGTCTGCTGCTGCTGCTCGACGAGATCGCCACCGGGTTCGGCCGTACCGGCACGCTGTTCGCCTGCGAGCAGGCCGGCGTGACGCCGGATGTGATCATGCTGTCGAAGGCGCTGACCGGCGGCACGCTGCCGCTGGCGGCCACCGTTGCCAGCGATGAGGTGTATCAGGCGTTTCATTCCGACGACGCATCACACGCGTTGATGCACGGACCCACGTTCACCGGCAACCCTTTGGCCTGCGCGGCGGCGCTGGCATCGCTGGACCTGTTCGCGACGCAGCCGCGCCTTGCACAGGTGGCGGCGATCGCCGATGGCCTTGCTCAGGGCCTGGCGCCCTGCCGGAATCTGCCACGGGTGGTGGATGTGCGCGTTCTGGGTGCAGTCGGTGTGGTGCAGTTGGCCAGGGCGCCCGACAGCCGGACGCTGGACATGCTGCGACAGCGGTTCGTGGCGGCGGGCGTCTGGGTGCGGCCCTTCGGCGACGTCGTGTATCTGATGCCGCCGCTGGTCATTACGCGCGCCGACCTGGACAGCCTGACCGGTGCCGTGGTCGAGGTGCTGCGCGCTATGCCGGATTGAGACGTACCCGTGCCCGCTGCGCCAGTTCGCGGTAGGCGGCCAGTTCCTGCGCCGCACGCGCCCGGTCCCAGATGCCCAGCTGCTGCAGCCGCCTGGCGGCGGCCTGTGCGCCATCCAGGCCGAAGTCGTCATTCCAGCCGACCATGCAGCGGCGTCGGATCACGTCGGCCAGCGTGACCGCCCATTCGCTTTCAATGGCATGCACCAGTTCGACGCCGAGCGCGCCGCTGCGGCTGCAGAACGGTTCGGCCAGATCGCGCTGTTCGGCGATGCGTGTCAGCAGATCGCGCGCGCCACCGCCATAGATGCGCCACAGTCGTTCCGCGGCGCCGGCGCCCAAGCGGCCGGCGAGTTCGGCGAGCAGCTCGTTGCGCACGGCCGGCGACAGTGTGCCGGGCAGGGCCAGGCCGCGTGTGGGGCTGCGGCGCGAAGCGGTCCGCTGCGGGTCGGTGCCGGTGTCCATGGCCACGCTGCGCGCGTCGGCCTCCGTGCTGTCCTTCATCAGTTTCGCCAGCGTCTGCTCGGCCAGCGCGCGATGCGTGGTCAGCTTGCCGCCGATGATGGAATACAGCCCGCGTACGCCCGGATGCGTGACGATCAGATGACGCCGGGTGATTGCGCCGGTGGCGCGGCCTGCGGTGTTTGGCAGCGGCCGCACGCCGGCATGCGCATACCGCACGTGTTCGGCCAGCCTGCCTTGCGGAAACAGCGCCGAGGCCGCCTCGAGCAGGTACTGCATTTCCGCTTCGGTGGGGTCGCAGGTGTCGGGGTCGCCGTCGAAGCGCTCGTCCGTGGTGCCGATCAGGTACAGGCCATTCCATGGAATGGTGAAGAAGGGCCGCCCGTCGCTGGCCGCTTCGGCATAGACCGCGCCGGCGGGCGCGCCCGGGAACGGCGCCACGATCAGGTGGGTGCCCCGTGTTCCGCCGATCAGCCGTCGGTCGGCCACGGAACCCAGTACCTGGTCCACCCAGGGGCCGGCGGCATTCACCACCAGGGCGGCACTGGCGCGTCCGCGCGCGCCGTCCGTGGCCTGCCACTGTACGCCACGTATCGACTGGCGTTCGATGATCAGCGCTGTGACGCGGGTGTGCGTCTTCAGCTGCGTGCCATGCTCGACGGCGTCCTGAACGTTTTCCAGCACCAGCCGCTCCGGCCAGGTGACGCGTGCATCGAAGTAGTGCGCCGCGCCGACGAGATCGTCGCCGGCCAGCCCCGGCAGACGTTCGAGTACCTGCTCGCGGGTCAGGTGGCGGTGGCGGGGCAGCATGCGGCCCGCGCCCAGGGTGAGCAGGTCGTACAGCGCGAGACCGGCGCGAACCTTCCACAGCGGCCGGCGGCTGTGCCGATACACGGGCAGATACAGCGCCAGTGGTTCCACCAGATGCGGTGCCAGCCGGAGCAGACGCTCGCGTTCCAGCAGGGACTCGCGCACCAGGCCGAGTTCAGCGTGTTCCAGATAGCGCAGTCCGCCGTGAATCAGGCGGCTCGACGTGCTCGATGTGCCGGAGGCGATGTCCGACTGCTCCAGCAGCAGCACGCTCCAGCCACGCAGCGCCGCTTCCCGCGCAATCGCGGCGCCGTTGATGCCGGCGCCGATGACGATCAGATCGTACTCGCCGTCAGCGGCCGGCATTAAGGTGGTGGTTCATGAATAATCCGGGCCCCGCGCCGGCGTCAGGGGCGCGTGTGTCCCTGACCCCTGACGAGGTATTTGTAGCTCGTCAGTTCCGCGGCACCGACCGGGCCGCGGGCATGGATGCGGCCGGTGGCGATGCCGATTTCGGCGCCCATGCCGAACTCGCCGCCGTCGGCGAACTGGGTGGATGCGTTGTGCATCAGGATGGCGCTGTCCAGTTCGTTCAGGAAGCGCTGCGCCGCGTCGGCGTCGTCGGTGATGATGGCCTCGGTGTGTCCGGAACCGTGGGTGCGGATGTGTTCGAGCGCGGCATCGAGGCTGTCGATCACCCTGATGGCGACGATGGCGTCGAGGAATTCCCGTCCGAAATCGGCTGCCGACGCCGGGGTCACGCGTGAATCGCAGGCGCGCGTGCGCGCGTCGCCGCGCACCTCGCAGCCGGCATCGAGCAGGTCGGCAACGATGACCGGAAGAAGGGTGTCGGCGCAGCCGACATCCACCAGCACGGTTTCGGTTGCGCCGCAGATGCCGGTGCGGCGCATCTTCGCGTTCAGCACGATCGCGCGCGCCATGGCCTGATCGGCGGCTTCATGGACGTAGGTGTGGCAGATGCCTTCGAGGTGGCTGAGCACCGGCACGCGTGCTTCCTGCTGCACGCGAGCGATCAGGCTCTTGCCGCCGCGCGGCACGATCACGTCCAGATACCCGGTCATGTCGCGCATCAGAATGCCCACCGCGTCGCGGTCCTGGGTCGGCACCATCTGGATTGCGGCCTCGGGCAGGCCACTTGCCGTCAGGCCGCGGATCATCGCGGCGTGGATGGCGGCGCTGGATCGTGCGCTGTCGCTGCCGCCACGCAGGATCACCGCATTGCCGCTTTTCACGCACAGTCCGCCGGCATCCGCGGTCACATTGGGGCGGCTTTCATAGATGATGCCGATCACGCCCAGTGGTACGCGCACGCGCTGGATGTTGAAGCCGCGCGGCGCGGTCCACTCGGCGGTGACTTCACCGATCGGATCGGGCAGCGCGGCGATGTCCTCGACGCCGCGGGCAATGGCTTCGACGCGCGCAGCGTCCAGTGCCAGCCGGTCGATCAGTGCGCCGCCGAGGCCACGATCGCGCGCTTCGGCGAGGTCTCCGGCGTTGGCGGCCAGTATCGTGGCGGCGTCTTCGCGCAGTGCGGCGGCGGCGGCGCGCAGGGCCGCGTTGCGTGTTTCGGTGTCGGTGCGGGCGAGAACGGACGCGGCCGCGCGTGCGCGACGGCCCAGTTCCATCATCTGCCCGTGCAGGCCGTCCCCGCCCGCACGCACCACGGTACTTTTCGCGCTCATGACTTTCCGCTCATGTCGTTTCAGCCCTGCCGACCGGTCAGTACGAGATCGTCGCGGTGAATCATTTCGTCGCGACCCGGATAACCGAGGATGCCTGGAATCGCATCGGACTTGCGTCCCGCGATCTGCCGGGCTTCCATGGCCGAATAGCCTACCAGACCGCGCGCGAGTTCCACGCCCTCGCCATTCACGATCCGCACGGCATCGCCGCGCTCGAACTCGCCCTGTACGGCTGACACGCCGGCGGGCAGCAGGCTGCGACCTGCGGTGAGGGCCTTGGCGGCGCCGGCGTCCACGCACAGGCTGCCGCGCACGCTGAGTGCGCCGGCGATCCACTGTTTGCGCGCGGCCGAGGCGGAGGCCGCGGGCAGGAACCAGGTGGCGCGGCCACCCTCGATCAGGCGGGTCAGCGGCCGGATCACACGCCCGCTGGTGATCGCCATCTGGCAGCCGGCACCCATGGCGATACGCGCCGCTTCCAGTTTGGTACGCATACCGCCGGACCCGTGGCTGGAGCCTGGTCCCCCGGCACGCGCGAAATGTTCGTCAGTGAGTTCCGCCACTTCGTCGATATGAACGGCATCGGCATCGCACTGCGGATCGGCGGTGTACAGGCCGTCGACATCGGACAGCACGATCAGGCACTCGGCACTGACCATCTGTGCAACGCGCGCGGCGAGTCGGTCATTATCGCCGTAGCGCAGTTCCTGGGTGGCTACCGTGTCGTTCTCGTTGACCACCGGCACGGCGCCGCAGCGCAGCAGCGTCAGCAGCGTCTTGCGCGCATTCAGATAGCGGCGGCGGCTTTCGCTGTCGTCCAGCGTGAGCAGCACCTGGGCCGCCTTCAGTGAATGTCTGCCCAGCGTTTCCTGATAGGCATGGGCGAGCAGAATCTGGCCCGCCGCCGCCGCCGCCTGCTTGTCTTCCAGTCGCGCACGACGCGGACTGATCGCCAGTTCGCGCATGCCCAGCGCCACGGCACCGGAAGAGACGATCACGATTTCCTTGCCGGCTTCGCGCAGCGCGAGTACGTCCTCGCACAGTGCGTCGAGCCAGGCCCGGTCCAGCGTGCCGGTGTGCTGATCAACGAACAGCGCCGAACCGATCTTGATGACGACGCGCCGGGCGGCATCGATTCTCTGGGCACTGGCGGCAGAGCTGGCGCTCACGGGCGAAGGTCTCCGGCGATGGTGGCAGGCGCTGGCGGTTCAGCCCTGGCCGAGCAGTGGAGCGCCGCGGCTCACGGCCATCGCGCCGCTGCGGACCACGGACAGCACCTCGGCGTGGCTGCTCACCTGTCTGACGAAGCGGTCGATGTCTTCGCTGCCGCCGACCATTTCCACGGTGAAATGCTGCTCCTGGTCGTTCAGCACCCGGGCGTCGATGCTGTCCAGCATGCCTGCCAGGTCCTCGCGGCGGCCGTTCAGCAGGCGCAGCTTGAGCAGCGCCAGTTCGCGCTCGATGTGGTCGGTGCTCGTCATGTCGGTGATGCTGACGACATCGATCAGCTTGCTCAGTTGTTTGGCGATCTGGTCGATCACGTTGTCGGAACCGGTGGTCACCAGCGTCAGCCGCGACACCGTCTCGTCGGCGGTGGGGGCGACGTTCAGGCTCTCGATGTTGTAACCGCGCGAAGAGAACAGGTTTGCGGCCCGCGCCAGGGCGCCCGCCTCGTTCTGCAGCAGAATGGAGATTATATGTCGCATGGGCAGGGTCGCATGAGTGGCGGCTGGGCAGCGATGGAGCCGGCCAATGTACGCGCACAGGCCCTGCTATTGCAATGCATGCCCATTTCGACAACACTCGTGCGGATCATCTATCTATCCGCGCTGATTCTCGCGCCGTCATTTCCGGCCATGGATACCCAGATTCAACCGCAACTGAAAATCCCCGCGCATCCGCTGGCAGGCACCGTTCTGAGCGGAGCGGACACCATTGTCCAGGTGCTGGCCGATGAGGGTGTAGACACCATCTTCGGTTACAGCGGCGGGGCGATCCTGCCCACCTACGATGCGGTGTTTCGCTACAACCGCGCGCATGCACGTGATGGCCGCGAGCCCATGCCGCTGGTGGTTCCCGCCAACGAGCAGGGCGCCGGTTTCATGGCCGCGGGCTACGCGCGCGCCAGCGGCAGGGTCGGTGTGGTGATGGTGACTTCCGGGCCGGGCGCCACCAACTGCGTGACGCCGGTGCGTGACTGCATGGCTGACTCGGTGCCCATCGTCGTCATCTGCGGTCAGGTGCCCACCGGTGCCGTCGGCACCGATGCGTTCCAGGAAGCACCGGTCAGCGCCGTGATGGGCGCCGTGGCCAAGCATGTGTTTCTGGTGACGGATCCGGGGAAGCTCGAGGCGACCATGCGCACCGCGTTCGAGATCGCGCGCACCGGGCGCCCGGGGCCTGTGGTTATCGATATACCGAAGGACGTGCAGAACTGGCAGGGTGCATACCGAGGCGAAGGCGCGCTGCCCATCGCCGGCTACCGTCAGCGCCTGTCCGAAGTCGAAGGCAACCGCCTCAGCGAGCGTCGCTGCGAATCGTTTTTCGCGATGCTCGGCGAAAGCCGGCGGCCGCTGCTCTACGTTGGCGGTGGCGCGATCAATGCCGAAGCCGCCGGTGCGCTGCGGGCCTTCGTCGACACCTTCGGCATCCCGGTCGTGACCACACTGATGGGTATCGGCGGACTGGATACCACGCATCCGCTGTGTCTGCACATGCTGGGCATGCATGGCCTGGCGTCCGCGAACTATGCGGTGGATGACTGCGACCTGCTGATTTCACTGGGGGCGCGATTCGACGACCGTGTGGCCGGCAATCCAGCGAAATTCGCGCCCAATGCACGCCGCATCATGCATCTGGACATCGATCCGTCCGAGATACACAAGGTCAAGTCCGCGGACTGGCACCATACGGGCCTCATCACCGACGCACTCGACGGCCTGACGGCCTGGGGGCGGCGCCATCGGTTCCAGGGCGACTTCGGCGCCTGGCACGAGGAAGTCGCTGCGCTCAAGGCCACCTACGGACTGAACTACGATCGCGACAGCGCACTGATCCAGCCGCAGTACGTGATCGAGACGATGAACCGCATCACGCGCGGCGAGGCCATCGTGTCCACCGGCGTCGGCCAGCATCAGATGTGGGCGGCGCAGTACTGCGGTTTCCGCGGTCCGCGGCAGTGGCTCACGTCCGGCAGCATGGGCACGATGGGCTTCGGCCTGCCTGCCGCCATCGGCGCGCAGCTGGCGTGCCCGGACAGACTGGTCATCGACATCGACGGCGACGCCAGCATCCGCATGAACATCGGCGAAATGGAAACCGTCACCACCTACAATCTGCCGATCAAGGTGCTGGTGCTGAACAATTTCGGCGACGGCATGGTCATGCAGTGGCAGCGGCTGTTCTTCAAGGGACGGCTGTCGGCCAGCGACAAGTCGCTGCGCAAGAAGGATTTCGTGAAGAGCGCTGAAGCGGATGGTTTTACCTACGCGAAGCGCCTCTCCGACAGGGCCGATGTGCCGGCGGTGCTGGAGGAGTTCCTCGCCTTCGATGGACCGGCCTTCCTCGAAGTGATCATCGACCCGGAAGCGGGCGTGTACCCGATGGTCGGCCCGGGGCTGTCCTATCGCGAGATGGTCACCGGCGACTTCATCCCCAATCGCTACCATATCGACAAGCCGGCGGAACCCGGCGAATCCGAAATGTTTTAAAAAGAAGGCGCTTCCCCTGCGAGCGTGCTTTCGGATACGGGCTTGCAGGGGACGCCGTTTCGCCGTCCATGGCGGCTCGGTGCGGCCATCCGTGGCCGCACACGCCCCTGCAAGCCCGTATCCGAAAGCACGCTCGCAGGGGAAGCGCCCGCTTGCTTGATGGGGGTGTCTCGATATGGCTGTCCGTTGCGCAGTTTGGGCGAGGTCGCGGGGGCCGGGCATTCGGTGAACCACCGGATCTTCATGCGCGACGACGCTGAAGCCGGGCTGTGGCGGGGCATTTCCCTTTCTCGGGGCGTCCGCGGCCATGGATGGCCGCGGCCGAGGCGCATGGATGCTCTTCCGCCGTCCCCGAAGA
>JBJHBT010000013.1:0-104336 GCA_050485645.1 Gammaproteobacteria bacterium
GCGAAAGTCGTTCCAATCGCTGACGCTCCTTCGCATCCAACTCAATACTGACTGCAACCCGCATGACACCGTCCGCCTCATTCAACAGGCCCTTATTTTATATTAATTATGGCGGGGTACACTAGCGCCGCTCCACTGCTGAAAGCTGATAGCGCAGTACCTGCTCGCCCGGCGGTGCGACGATACGCCACGCATAGTCACCCAGTTTGCGCTGCATCGGGTGTGATGAGCTGTCCATGCGTGCGTCCACGAAACGCGGTTCGATGAAGTGACGGATCTCCAGGTCCACCGCTATGGTTTTGTTGTTGACGATGCGGTATTCGTTGCTGGTGGATCTGCGCTGGCGGTTCGCGCCTTCCGGGGTGTCTTCGAACATCGTTGTGATTTCCAGCGTCAGATTGAGAGCGCGTCCGATTTCCAGCTCCACGGGCACGCCGACCGGGGTGTCCGCTATCCATGCCTCGCCGGCAAACAGTTCCCGGTTCGCGGATCCGCGATTTTCAGCGTCACCGGGGTCGTGGCGTTCGAAGAAGCGCATCGTGCCGCGCGCCAGCGGTTCACCGGGGCCGCTGTCCTCGGTGTTGTCCCAGGCGATCATCACATTGGGCACCACCACGCCTTCGCGTCGGATGGCGTTCAGCCCGAGCATGCGGAAGCCGTAGAAGCGTTCGATGCGCACATCGGGTTTGTCGAGAAACAGCACCTGCTTGGTCTGGCGTGCCGGCAGATCGGTTGGCCAGGGCAGCCGGTAGAGGTAGTAGTCGCCGAGCTCTTCGCGTTGCACGATGCGCGCGCCGGTCACAGCGAGTTCCTGGTAGGGAGCACCGACGCCGCTTGAGCCGACGAATATCGCGTAAGCCACGCCATCGCCACCGGGTTCATCCGCGCTGTCGTAGGGTAGCGAATGACATTCGCGCAGCGGCGCGATGTCAGCCGACCGGGCCGGCGGCGGCGCTTCCCGGCTGCCGCCGGCATCCGCGTCGAGAATGTTCAGTGCACCGGCCACCAGCTGAAGATCGATATCGTTGAACGACCAGCCGGTGTCGTTGGTCAGCGTCGCCCAGCCGGACAGCGCCATGCGATCGCTGCGTTCATTGAGGCGTGCCACATAGTCGGCGCTCCACGAGAAGCCGTGTGCCAGATAGCTGACCGTGAACGTGCGCCTGCCCGGGTCACCCGCCGCAAGCCGCACCGACAGCTGCGGCCGACCGCGCAGCCCCTCCGGCACCTCGTGAAACTCGAGTCGTTCGGGCAGGCCGGCGCAGTGCAATGCCTCGTAGCCGCCGTCCAGTGCCAGCACCACGTCGTGGCCCGCCGCGATCACCGTTGCGTTCGTGCGTGTGACCCGGCCGCTGGCGGGATCGGTGCGGGTGAGGGTGACTTCACGGCCAACGTGACGCTCCAGCAGTGAGCGCGGCGTCAGCTCATCGGCGTCGAAGTTGGTCTCCACCAGCGTGCGATCCAGGTCCGCAAGGACGGCCGACTGCGGCAGCAGCGAGTCTGCGACGCCGTCGATGACCAGCGTCATCGCCGAAGCCGGCAGATCCACGCTGCGTGTTTCGGTGACCAGCGCGATGTTGTCACGATAGATGGTGACCGACACGGCATCGGTGGTGGACGAGTACACGTGGACGTCGTCCTGCGCGTGTGCCTGTGGAATGAGCGTAGGCAACGCCGCAATCAGGGCCGGAAGGCCCGCGATGGCGATGCGGACGATGCCCGATCCGGCGTTCACCAGCTCTGGCGAACCGTGAAGCTCAATGTGGTCTCGCCATTGGCCGGCACCGGCACATCCCAGGCGTACCCGTAAGCGTGGGTGCGTCGTCCTGGGATCGATTCGGCGCGCATTTCATTGAATCGCCAAAGGTTGTCCTGGCGAATCGTCACCGTGACCGGCTCGGTGCGCGCGTTGCTGATCTGGTAGGTCATGTCGAACTCAGTGGAACCGCGGGCTGCGCCGCGCGTGGCCACCAGTACCGGGCGTATGGTGACGTCGAATGCGTCGCCAATCTTCAGCGCCAGCTCCGACCCTGCGCTGGTATGACTGATGTGGTCCTCACCGATGAACTGTGGCTGGCCGCGGGCGTCTCGGGCATAGACCCGCACCACGCCGCTGGGCAGCTGGTCGCCGAGGCCGCCAGCCTCGGAGTTCGAGAAGCGCACGCGTGATTCGGCAGACACGGGCTCGGGATAGGTCTGGAGCACAAAGAACGTCTGTTCGTAGCCGCGGTCGGCGGAGACCCCGTCGGCTGTGAGGAAACTCACTTGTTTGGTCTGGTTGTTCGCGATCGTCGTGACCTGATCGATCGGATAGACATAGTAGTCGGCGAGCTGCTGGCGCTGCGACGCTTCCACGCCGGCCGAACGGCGTACGCTGCCGGTTCGAACATTGCCGTAGCGCTGCCACCACTGGGCCTCGTTCTGTACGACATTGACGTCTCCGGCCACCAGCTGCGCATGCGCGTTCTCGAAGCTGGTGCCAGAGGTGTTGTTCAGTGTGATCCAGCCCTGCAGTGACACGCTGGCAGGTTCATCAAGTACGGCCACGTAGTCGGCGCTCCAGCTGAAGCCTCGCGTCAGATAGGCAAGGGTGATGTCGGCATCGACAGGCTGTGCGGCCTCGGCCAGCACCGACAGCGTCGGTCGCGCACGCAGGTTCGGAGGCACTTCCTCGAATATCACCCGTGCCGGCAGTCCGTCCTCGCGCAGCACTTCGATGCGCTCGCCGATGCGCAGCACCACACCGCCCACCGTCGACAGCACCTCGGCGCGCTCGCGCGTTTCCTCACCAGTAGCAGGATTCGTGCGGACGATGACGATCTCGTGGCCAACCGCCTTCTCCATCAGCTTGGCGGGCGTGAGGAGGTCGTAGTCGAAGTTCTGTTCGAGGATGGTCAGCTCACGTGCATCCAGTGTCACGGTCTGCGCCATGATCTGGGCCGACACGCCGGCGAACTCGATGCGATGCAGGCCGGCCGGCACCGCGAGCGGACGCACGTGCTCGACCAGGGCGAGATTGGAATTGTAGATCGTCAGCGACAGCCGCGAGTCGGCACTGTCGGCCACGGTATCGGCGGGGACGGTGAGCGGCAGGGCCGCCAGCAGTCCGGCAGCCACGGTAGAACGTACGCCACGCATGAAGTCCTCCTTGCCGATTCCGGCCAGTCCATCTCGGGAACAGTGCTGTTATCGGGTTGTATCACAGCAAGGAAAAATGTGCACGCCGTCCGCCCTCCGCCCTCCGCTGGAACAGCTGGTGTCGGTGACGAAATCGATGTAGCGAGGCGATCAATCGTCAACCACCACCTGGCATTTGTAGACCTCGTCACCGTTGCCGTCGATCACCGCCTCGCAGACCGGACGCCAGTTCGTCTGGTTCGATCTCAGGTGCGAGAACAGGTCGCTGCGCGCGCGAGTCCGAAAGCAGACACCCGCCATCATCATCGCGATCTGTACCGCACGCCGGCTGACCAAGGGGCAGGGTGGCCAGGGTTCGACTCGCGGCTCGGGTCGGGCCGTGTCGATACGCGGCCGATCGACGGCCCAGTCATCCATCGAGAACGTCCGGTAGCCCGCTTCGATTTCCTGTTGCCTTCGCCTTTCCGCCAGCACTTCGAGCCGGGCTTGTTCCAGCTCAAGGACACTGAGGGAACGACTTTCGTCGGGTGCGTCCGCTGCGGTGTCCGATGTTTCCTCTGCCGACGGCGGATCGGCCCCGGATTCAGGCCCGGCCCGGGCTTCCGTCTCGGGCTCTGCCTCGGACGCTGGTTCCGGTTCGGGCGCTGGGGTGGTCGCTGGCGGTTCTTCGGGCGTGGTCTCGGGTGGCTCCGGAGGCGCCGTCTCGACGGGGGGCGGTACTTCCATTGCCGGTGCGGGCGACGGTGGCGTGGACGGCGTTTCCTGCTCGATCATCCAGACGACGCTGATCGGCCTGGCGGACTCCGGATCGGAGACGCTCCCGGGTAAGCCGCCGACCATGTACAGGAGCGGAACGTGCAGCGCCAGCGACACCAGCAGCGAGACAGGCCGCCCGAATCCATGCACGGTTGCCGATGAGCGGGCAGTGCGGATGTCGCCTTCGTCACTTGCTGGCATAGCCGGGCCGTACGGGTCCGATGTTGACTGTTATGCAGACCCGTACGCCGGGGGTTGGTTCAGACCGTGCGGGAGTGAGCACCGCAGTGATGCTGAAAACGATAACCCGGATCAGTGCTTCAATGCGTTCACGAGGAGATCCACCCGGTCGCGTCAGGGTATCCCCTCGGCCTCGAATCCGTGCATGGCAAGCCAGTCGACAAGCGCGCTGCGATACCAGCCTTCGACAACCTCCTTGTCGCGAACGCGGCTTTCGCTCGCGCTGATTCCTGCCAGGTGGAACCAATACAGTTCCTCCATTTCGCGGCGTACGCCGTCCCGGTCCGCCAGACCCTGGCTGATCAGCAGATTGGCCCTGTCGATACCTGTCCACCATTCGTAGGGATGGACGGCCAACGTTTCATCCAGCACCGCCAGCGCGTCGGCGTGACGGTCCATGCGAGCATACAGGGAAGCCAGCTGACGTCGCAGGTGGAACGGATGACCGAGAGTCTGCCCGGTGTAGTAGCTCATGGAGTCGAGGTCGGATGCCTGCAGTGGTCTCGTGGTGCGATGATCGATGGCAGCTCTCAGGTAGGACTCGACCGTATCGTCCTGCCGCTTTCGCTCAAGAATCCGGACGATCCCGGTGAGCGAGCGGATGTCGTCCGGGTCCAGCGTGTAGGCCTGAATGTAGTGCTCCAGACTTTCGTCCTGCATTCGCAGCGCGTCGAACCAGCGCGCACGCGCGTACCAGGCCGCCGGGTCAGCGCCCGGATTGTCGACGCGAATCAGCCGGGTGGATGCGTCGGCGACGGCAATCTCGAACAGGTCATAGTTGGCCAGCCGCGCGATCAGCTTTGCCTCGGGCAGCCGCGAACCCTCAAGATGGATTCCGGACGTCCAGCCGATCGGGGGAACTCTCCCGCGACTCTGCGTCAACTGATGCAGGTAGTGGTCTGGCAGCAGCGTTTCCGGATTGCGTGTCCACAGACGTTCACCCGTTGAGGAGACCGCAATGATCGTCTGTTGCAGTTGCGGGCCACCGCAGCCCGGGTTCTCAATCGCCACATAGGTGCCATCGTCCAGCAGAAACTCGTACGAAGGGCGCCGAAACGGCTGACGCCAGGAGGAAACGAGTGTGTCGCCGCGATACAGGCTTACGAACCTGAGTTCGTCAACTGTTGGTACCCACTCCAGGTGATATGTATCGGAAGGGCTGCGCAGCAGGACGTAGCTGCCTTCGGCTTTGCCGTCGGGAGGTGGGACGCTGATGTCTATTCGCTCCCCATCCACTACGACGTACAGGGGGTCATCGCTGGACATCGCCATCAACACGAGGTCCATACGGGTGAGCGTCTGAGGACAGCTGATCGCCCAGGCCGGACCGGCAGCACCGAGGAGGAGGGCGCCAAGGAGGGCGCCGGGGACGAGAGCGTTCAACAGGACGGTGGCGGACTTGCGTGTTGTTTTTCTGTCGAACATCGCCAGAGCCCTATTGAGTAGAAGCGGTCCTGGTGTTTCCGGTGAGGACGATCTCAAGCTGTCCCGCCACGAAGAAATGTCGCGCTCTGCCCGACTGCTCCTGGTTGCCAATCGCGATCGGGATGTTTTTCTGATACTCGAGCAATGTATAGAACCCGAGCGGTTCGCGCAGAGAACGCTTGAGGTTGCTCATCGAGCCACCCAGTCGGTCGGTTGCGTGGACAAGCAGCAGGACGCAGGTCGAAGTTCGACACTCCACTTCAACTCGTCCGACGATGAGCCCCTGTTCTTCTTCTTGTGCGACGGCGGCACGGATGCGTGATTCCATATCGGGGGACCACTGCGGGTCTACAGGTTCCTGAGAGAACCGGGACGATGCCGAGCCAGGAGAAAACGGTTCAGGGATGTCGTCAGCCGGGTATACGCGCCTTGCTTCCTCAAGCAGTTCGCCTGGCGACATTTCCTGAGCCAGCACCGGAGAGTGCAGCAGCCCGAAGATCGCCAAGAGTGATAGCACGGATCTGGTGTGCATTACGCTGTATGCGGTAGGCATATCCGTCTCCCTGGGAGGGTTGGAAGGATCGGTCCGGGCCTCTCCGTATTCGTTAGTTACGATGGTACATCGCGTTTCCTGAGCATTTCCATGCCTGAAACAGAATCGGGCGCCGGGAGTCGGTTGAACCCGTGGCCGAGAACGTCGCCCGCGGGTCTGAAAGCAGGGCGGGTGGCTGGCTATCGCCTGTTCCCGTGCCACTGCATATCCGCTCTCTCTATCCCGATACCGACCAGATATGTGCGCTCGCGATTGCGTTCCAGAAACGAATAGACGACCTCCCAGTGATCATCCCGGCGCTCGATGGAAAAGCCGGTCCACGCGTCATGCGTTGCGAGCGCGTGGCGCAGGGCATGGCAAAGGGCCGCGTTTTCATCTTCTATTGGTGGTGCCGGGCAATGGCTGTTGGCGTTTCGGAAGTCCGTGAACGCCGTGGACTCCTCGATCGGATAGATCGGATCCATCACCAGCTTGCCGCTTCGGTCGATCATGCCGCACTGGCCACCGGTCATCCGGGTTTTTTCGCCAATCTGCTTGATCGCGAACGGACCGTTGCATACTTTGGCGTATCCCTCTTCAAAATAGCCCAGCTGCTCGAATCCGGGATCAAGCACCATGTTCAGATGTTTGTCGATGTAAGCCTGACGCCCATCGAGCCTTGTGATGGACAACCCTTCCTCAAACGATGCGCAGCGGGCATCGGTATACGGAACATGGGCAGTCCGCCCATCGCGGTGAACCAGATAGGCATCCTCGCTGGAAAACACGACGCACCCGAGGTCGTCTTCATCGAAATGCAGGGTTTCGATTGTCTCTGGCGTCAGTGATGCACCAGCCGTCTGATGGGGATGGCCGCAGTGATCTCTACGCACCGTTGTCCCCTCGCCTTGAACGACGCTGTAGTACATGCATCCGGCTGCGTGGGTAACCGGCGAAGCCAGAGAAAGCACTGCGAGAAGCAGGGCGGAGATGATCAATCTGACTGCCATTATCTTCTCCCCGATGTGGTTAGAGAAATCGCTTCAGTTGTGCTGCCGGGAAGTCTAGCCCAGGCGCATGCTCGATACGACAGGCGACCACGGCATTTTCAACCGCCCTGGCGGCTTTGGGTGAACCCAGCGACGTGGCTATCCGCGTAAGGACTCAGATGCACATGAGCGGCGATTTCGTCCAGGCTGGGCTGATCGGTCGCCCGCTCAACCAGACAGGCAATCGCGCATTCAATACGATCGTAGTCCGGCACGACACGAGCTCTCAGACTCGATTGATGGAAACACCGCCGTCCACCAGCATCGCTGAACCCGTGGTGAAGCTGGAAGCATCGGAGGCCAGGTACAACGCAGATTGAGCGATCTCTTCCGGCGTTGCCATGCGCTTGAGGGCGTGCAGATTGTGCACGAAAGCCAATTGTTCAGGCGTGTTGGCGAATGTTCGACCAGCCGGTGTATCCGTGCCGCCGGGCAGCAGCGCGTTGACGCGAATATTCTCAGGACCATACTCGGCCGCAAGCACCTGGGTGAGCCCTACGAGGCCTGCCTTGCTGGCCGCGTAGGCCGCCATGCCCGGCATGCCCGCGGTATAGCCAACGAAAGTCGACGTGAAGATCAGCGAACCTCCTCTGCGCGCCGCAATGGCAGGCAACTGGTACTTGGCCCCCAGAAACGCGCCGGTCAGGTTGGTTGCAATCACCTGCTCCCAGCCGGCCAGTGACATGCCGGGAACCGGACCCATATCGCCCAATATACCCGCATTGTTGAACGCGATATCCAGCCCGCCGAAGTGCTCGATCGCCAGCTCCACCAATGCCCTGGAATAGGCTTCGTCGCCAACATCGCCCGCCAGGGCGAATGCACGTCCGCCGTCTGTGGCGATGGATTCCACCAGAGCATCGAGCTCGTGCTGTCGCCTTGCGGCCACCACCACGGCGGCCCCTTCTCTTGCGAATAGCCGTGCGGTTGCGTATCCGATGCCGGTGCTGGCGCCCGTCACAATGGCGACCTTGTTGGCAAGTGCGTTCATCAATCTGATCTCCGTGCTCTGTTGCGTGGACGGGCAGGTGCCCGAAACAGATGCCATGTTGGAAGATCAGGTGTGCATTGCCGACCCGGATCTTGCTGAGTTTCCGCAGGCATAGCTGGTGCCCGCGGCGAAATTCACTGCTACGCTGCGGCCGCCCGGCGGGCCACCGCCTGTTCGGCGAATTCCAGGGCGCTTCTCAGCCGCGCGTCGTGAAACTCCTCGTAGCCCACGCGCACGAACTCCGGACTGTGCAGCCCGATGAATCCCAGCATCGTGGTCAGGTGCGGTTCCAGAAAATTCAGCTCCGCCATGGGGCCGCCGGGCAGGAGATCTCCGTCGCCGACGGAGACGATCACGGTTGTGGGCTTGTCGGCGAGAAGTGGCCGATAGGGTTCCTCTGCCTCAGGGTCGAAGGAAAAGGAGCGGTTGACGCGGATGATCTGATCAAAATACGCCTTCAGCTGGGCCGGTATTCCGAAGTTGTACATGGGCACGCCAAACACCAGGGCATCCGCCGCTTCGATCTCTGCCAGCAACGTCTCGCTTTCCGACAACACCGCCCGCGTCAACGGCGAGTGCGTCGTCGGGTGTGCAAAGGCGCTGGCTATCCAGGCCTCGTTGACCGGCGTGGGCGGTTGCAGGGCGACGTCGCGTTCAATCAATGTTCCCCCGGCGTGGGCGGCCAGCCAGCGCTCGGCGAACTGTCCGGTCAGGCGGCGGGTGATGGAACGGGTATTGCGCCCGCTGGAGTTGACTACCAGTAACCTCTGCATGAGATGAACCTCCATCGAGTGAACAAGGCTGCTTCGTGGGCTCGATTGTTCACGCGCTCGGGGGTTGCATCCACGACCAAACCGGTGAGTTACTCACCAAAAGGTGAGTGGCGTTACACGGTCGCTTAGGGCTCGGTCAGAAATAACTTGGCATTCCGAGCCCTTAGAGGTGATTTTTTCGGTATGCCAGATAGGCCGTGCCCCAGGTCTCCAGGCTGTCCATCACATCCGACAGCGTGGCCCCGAACTCCGACAGCCGGTACTCCACCCGCACCGGCACTTCCGCGTAGGCATTGCGCTCTACCAGCCCATCGGCCTCCAGTTGCCTGAGCTGGGTGGTCAGCGCTTGGGGTGAAATGCGCGGCAATGCGCTCTGCAATTCGGAATACCGCCGGGGGCGTTCCTTCAACTGATACAGGATGGATGGCTTCCAGCGTCCCCGCACGATATCCAGCGCCGCCCGCACCGGACAATCGTCCTGCAGAGTGCCGAACTTCTGCTGATGCTCGGAGAGTTCGTCACGATTCCGCGACAATGGTTGGCTCATGGCGGACTTCCTGCCATTGCGTCAAGTCGCAACAGGCGTGCTGTGGATTACATCGACGATTTTACTGCTCTTGAGGGAAATGAATCAAAACCAGGTGTCTGCCGCCGCGCTCCGCCGGCGCGTCTGAAGATGTCCGTCAAGGGTCCCCGTGCGCTGCGGAGTGATGAGATTCCGCCGACGTCGCGCCGTCCTGTTCGGGGCCGGTGACCAGCAGGTGGCCCATCATGCCCACCTCGGCATGATCCAGAATATGGCAGTGGTACATCCACATGCCCGGCCGCTCATCAAAGTGCACGCCCAGTCGAAGCCGGCTTTTCGCGGGTACGTCCACTGTGTCCTTCCACTCCGGAGCGCGCTCGTCGTCGAGCACCTGAAAGAAGTAGCCATGCAGATGGAAGGGGTGTGCGAAATCCGTGTCGTTGACGATGGTCCAGACGTGGGTCTCGCCGATCTGCGCCGTCAACGGGCGTGCATCGTCGTGATGAATATTGTTGAAACCCATGCGTGTGGTGGAGCCTGCCCGCATGATGGTCATGTCTAGCGTATGTTCCACGGCGTCGCGGGTGTCGAGGGGGGCGATGTCGTCGCGCAGCACCTCGGGGATCGGTTCGGGCCGGACGGGGCGCTCGCGGACTGTGACGATTTCCAGCAGGTCTTTCGGAATACGGCCCGTCTGCGTGCCCCAGCCTCGATTCACGGGCACCCATCGCATCATGTAGGTGTCGCCCGGCGCGTCGGCGGGCGTGTAAACGAGATCGGCACGCTCACCGGGCACGATCAGAAACCGATCCAGCGTTTCGGAGCGTGCGGCGAGGCCGTGATCGCCGCCCAGACGAACGAATGGCGCGCCCCGAGCCGCGAGGCGGAAGTAGCGTGTTCTGGCTGCGTTGATGACGCGCCATCGTTGCTGCTTGCCGGCTCTTACCCTGAGCGTCGGCCGCACGCGGCCATTGACCAGCACGATGCCGCCCTCGCGACCAAAGAGATCGCCGAAACCGCCGCCACCACGCTCGGACTGGAGCTGTCCGTCCTCGAGACTGATGTCTGACAGCACCAGGACCAGGTCTTCGCCGAACGTCGCCGGGTCATCCGGATCCTCGACCACGATGGGACCGTAGAGACCGCGTCCCACCTGCGCGGCGGAATTCTGGTGAGGGTGATACCAGAAGGTACCGGCGTCCTTGAACTCGAACTCGTAGCGGAAGTATTCGCCGGGTTCGATGGCGGCCTGGGTGAAGCCGGGTGCGCCGTCCATGTCGTTGGGTACGCGTACACCGTGCCAGTGAATGGTCGTGGCCTCGGGTAGCGAATTGGTGAAGTGCACGATGAGCCGGTCACCGACCCTGGCGCGAATCAATGGCCCTGGCATAGAGCCGTTGTATGTCCACACGGCGGTGGTCGTTCCAGGGAGAATATCGAGCTCTTCGATTCGGGCCTCGAGTTCGATCTCGATCACGTCGGGATCGGGGTTGATGTCGACAACGATGGCAAGTGCCAGATCGTCGTCCCAGCCTTCGGGTTGATTGACCTCGGATGCGCTCTGAACGGGATTGACAGGCCCGCGTGCGAGCCAGACGACAGCCAGCGCGGTGATGGCTGTCACCATCGCTGCAATCGCGGCCGCGCTCTTGTAGTTGTTGGTCATGCGCCGTTCGGTTGTACGATTACCATGAAAGATGTACGCTCAATATATCTTCCAGACTGATCGAAGTCCACGCAGTGCGGCTCACCACCTTCACCGACTACTCGCTTCGGGTACTGATCTCCGTCGCAGTCCGGGAGAGCGGGAGCGGCGCGCTCAGCACCATTCCCGAGATCGCCGCGCAGTACGGAATCTCGCGCAACCATCTCATCAAGGTGGTTCATCATCTGAGCCGTTCTGGCTATCTCACCACCGTGCGGGGTAAGGGCGGCGGGTTCCGCCTGGCGCGGCCGGCCTCCGAAATCCGTATCGGCGACGTGATCCGCGACAGTGAAGCGCAGCTCGGGCTGGTGCCATGCATGGACATCGCAGGCAAGGGCAGCTGTGCTATCGAGCCGGTATGCGTTTTGCGACGTGCGCTGCGCGAGGCGTTGCGTGCGTTTTTGCAGGTGATGGACGGTTACACGCTGGACGACCTCGTCGTGCCGCGCAGCCGTCTCAGACAACTGCTGGCGGTGCCGGCATGACCTGCGTTATGAACCGTTGATACCTCGGCGAAGTCGCGGCTGCCACGTTTGTGCTATGGATTGCGCCCGCTCGGAGCGGGTGGCCAGCGTCCAACAGGCGCCTACCTGATGCGCTCCAGCCGTCCCTTGCGCCGCACGATATTCCGGTAGTCCCATTGAATGTCGCGAGATTTCGCCAACCAGCGTTGGAGGCTTGGCGTGTCGACCTCCGCGGCGGCGGTGTAGCGGGCTTCGGCGGCCTTGAACTTGCCTTCGCTGCTCAGGCCTTCCTCGTCGAAAGACTGACCGCTCCAGAACAGCAGCCGCACGCAATGCTTCAGTTTGCTGTATCCGACAATGGGATTGCCGTCCAGAAACCACACGGGATGAGCGTGCCATATCCTGTTTTCCGCCTCGGGCAGGCCGCGGTCTATCTCTTTGGCCAGCAGGTCGCAGATCTCGCGGTCTTCCGGCGACTGTGTCGCGTTATATTTTTTTGTATCCGGGTTGATGGCGATTCTCAGAGCGGCATCATTGAGTCGAAGTGGTGCCGGTGCTTCCGGTGACGATGATACATCGCGTTATCCGTGCATTTCCACGGAATCGACAGAACCCGGTGCCCGGGTTCTGTCGATTCCGTGGCCGAGAACGTGGCCTGCGACTCTGAAAGCAGGGCAGGTGGCTGGTCATCGTCTCTTCCCGCGCCGCATCAGTCGGTCAATTTGTGCGGCGCTGAATGGTGCTCGTGCGCGACAAGCCACTTGTTTCCCAGCTTCCTGAGGCAGACCGTCAGGCGGCAGACCGGCGTCGTGGATCCTCCGATTCGCAGCAGCGCTGTCGCGAAAGCCACGTCGTTTCCCGCGGTGATCTGCAAGTCGTCGATGACAAAAACATCCCTGCCTGGTGAGCCGTACCGAAAAAACAACTGCCACGTCTTTCTATACTCGTCGATGCCGATCGACTGCAAGGGTTCGGGTACGTCGAACATCAAAATATCAGCGGTGTGATTGGCGAGGATGTTCTCCATATCGCCCGCCTGTATCGCCGCTTCCCACGAACGGATAACCGCTCGTATCTCGTTGTCGTCCGCGCTGGGCATGCTCAACCTTCCTTTCGATGGTCAGTGCCGGAACTGGCACTCCATGGTCGAAAGAGGGAGGCGGGATTCGACATTCGCGCGGGTGCCTGGCGTCATCCATCCGGATCCGACCAGACGGCATACTCATTGCCATTCGGATCTGTGAAGTGAAAACGACGTCCGCCAGGAAACGAGAAAATTTCCCGAACGATCCGGCCACCCGCCGACGTGACCCTGTCGAGGCTGTTTTCCAGATCAGTACTGTAAAGGACGACCAGGACACTGCCGTTGCTGGTAGTGGACACTTTGTCTGACTTGAAGAACCCGCCATCCAACCCGGCGTTTTCGATGGCGGAGTACTCAGGGCCATAATCAACGAACGACCATCCGAACGCATTACCAAAGAAACGTTTGGTCGCTTCAAGGTCCCGCGACGGCAGTTCCACATAGTTGATTTTTCCGGTCTCTTTCATTGCATCCGCCTTGGTGTGTTGTCTCGTTCAAGCGCAGGGCTCAAGTTCTGCCATGGCAGCCTCGGTCGATGCTGGGAGACGACGTTGGCTGGAGATATCTGGCTGGCCGTCTTAGCCCTCTGGTTCAAACAGCAGCGCCCCCGGTCCGCTGTCGGCTGCAATATCTTCCGGGTTCCTCAACGGGCAGTGTTCCAGAGACAGGCAGCCACAGCCTATGCAGTCGTCGAGTTGATCACGGAGCTGCGTGAGCAGTTTGATGCGGGCGTTGATCTGTTTCTGCCAGTTCCTCGACAGTCGCTGCCATTCACGAATGCCGGGATTGCGTTGCGCGGGTAGTGCGGCGAATGCGGCTCTGATCTCTTTCAGCGGCATCCCCAGATGCTGAGCAGCCTTGATGATGGCCACACGTCGTAACACATCGCGCTTGTAGCGGCGTTGACCGGCCGGGTTGCGCTGACTGCTGATCAGTCCTTCGGCGTCGTAGTAGCGCAGTGCCGAAGCGGCGATGCCGCTGCGTTTGGCAACCTGGCCGATGCTCAGCTCTGCACCGTGGACCCGGCGATCTTCAGTCGGTTTCATCCCGGTGCTCCTCGCGATCGGGCAAATGGATAGCGACGATAGAAAAATGCGATGCCGACCGTCTTGACTTAAAGTTAACTTTAACAATTAGCATGGACTCCGGCAATCGACACAAATCAAGGTGAACGCGATGAAACAAGTGCAACCGGATGTCTGGGAAACTGCGAGCTTCAGTCCGTTTCCCGGGTTGAAGACCCACGCCTACCTGCTGACCCGTCCCGACGGCAACGTGCTGTTCTACAACACCGGGCATGTCGGGGAACTGGATGAACTGGCCAGACTGGGTGGCGTGGCCTGGCAGTACCTGAGTCATGAAGACGAACTGGGTGCCACACTCAATGACATCGCCGAACGCTTCGGCTCGAAGCTGGTAGGCCACCGTGCCGAGCAGGCCGTCTGGAGTGCTGTTCGTGCCCCCGATCAGGTCTACGATCGCCGCGAGACGCACCTGGGTAACATCGAGGTGATCCCCACTCCCGGTCATAGCGCCGGGAGCACCTGCTTCCTGGTGGCTTCACCCACCGGCAAGCGCTACCTGTTCACCGGCGACACGCTGTTTCTGGGAAGCGATCACCGCTGGCAAGCGGGATTCATCAATAGCGTGCACGAGGAGAACGATCGCCCCGTGCTGGCCGCCAGCCTGCGTCTGCTGCGCGAGCTGAACCCGGATGTGGTTTTCGGCAGCGCCTATACCGGCGAAACGGGTTTCGAGGATGTGTCAGATGGCAGCTGGCCGGACAAGGTGGATGAAGCCCTGCTCAGGCTGGGCGCGGACATCGCCATGCGACGGCGATGGCCTGCTGCTACGCAGCGTGACTGAAGTACACGACAATGGCCCAGACCGATGCGGTCAAGGTAATAAAGAAGGTGCCGGCATGCCTAGCAGACCAGCGTAGAGAATCGTTACGTTTGGCATGTCCGTTCCCGTTAAAGTGTTGCCTGACGAATGCTGCGGACAATCACACTGACGGCTGGCGGCCTGCTAGCCGGCACGCTTGGAGAACCAGGCATGAATCAATCCCGACTGATAGAATTTTACCGGCAATTCGAAGCCGCCGGACCTGATGATGGAAGCCACCTGCGCAGCAGGGAGGACGGCGACATCGTTCTCGTAGATGGCGCGAATCTGTTCCAGTCCTGAAGCGGGGAGACCTGCCAGCCGCAGCATGTTCAGCCACATTGTCAGAAGCGCGTCGTACTCACTGGAATTGATATCGGATGCCAGGTCTGAAGTCGCCAGAATCCCGCCGGGCCGAAGCTTTGTGGCAATGGCTCGGAAGAAGTCGGTGCGGGCGTTCTGTTCCAGAATAAACTGTGATACCAGAAAGCACGTTGCCGCATCGAACGCGCTCTGGTCCGGAAGCGATTCCAGGTATCCTTCGTGAAAGGTGCATCGAGAAACGTATCCCTCGCTCACCGCCTTCTTTCGGCAGACCTCAAGCATGGCGCCGGAGGGTTCTGCTGCTACGAACGTCCATTGAACGTATCGTTTTGCGAGATAACTTATTTCCTCGCCGGTGCCGGCCCCAACGCAAAGGATTCGTGCATCGACGGGCAGTTCGGCGAACACCGCATCCAGAAGGAAATACAGGGCTTCGCGAATGGGCGCCGTTCGTGCCCATCGCTCGTCATAACCTGAGGCCTGTTGGTCAAAAATGGCTTTGACTTCATCACTGCGCATGATGGATTCCTGTTATTCCGTGTTCCTGCTTTCGCCATCGGAATTCGTCGGCGCCGCTCGTTCAGAGCCGCTCGTTCAGCGCCAACGGGTTGCGAACTTCACCAGCAGAGTAAACTCCCTGGGCTTTTCGTTGTGTACGCCATGTCCGCAATCGATGGTCGCCAGTCTGCATCCGGGGATGAGCTCTGAAGCCCTGGCGGCGTCCTCTTCGCTCATGGCCGCAAGCAGAACGCCGTCATCATCGTATTGACTCCAGCGGCTATTCCTTGCATGGATCAGGATCGACGGGCATTGGATTCCACGCAGGGTTTCGGCCTGATCGAAATGCTCGAACCAGGATCCGTCGTAAAACGTTTCTCCGAAGCGCAGGTCGTAACTGCTGTTGGAAGGCACCGCCCAGATCTGATTCAGGAAGCGGGGCAGGTAAATTATCCGCAAGGTTCCATCGGGGTGGTTCTTCCTGCGCTTCTTTGCATGTTTGATGACTGAATCCCACAGTTTGCCAAACTTCGGTCTCCAGTAGCTGTGCGCCAGATAGTACAGGAGATAGTCGTTTTCATCATCCTGATTGTGGAACTGATGAATGATGCGGAAGCCGTCGACCCAGGCATAGGTTTTTTCACGCCGCCCTTCTTCTGTCGAAAAGAACGGAGGATCTTCCATGACGATGCCCCGGATGTTTGCAGGCGCGTTGGCGGCAAGCCAGGCGGCCAGCAGCCCGCCGGAAGAATGGCCAGACACGATCACGCTTTCCCCGATCACGTTTTTGATGAACCAAAGAAAGTCTTCGCCGATTTTGTCCGCCGCGTACTTCTCCGGATTCCTGGTAGATTTTCCATGACCATGGCAATCAACGGCGAAGACATGGAAGCTCCTGGCGAGCTCGGGCAGAACCCTGGCATAGTCCTTCCAATCAACTCCCTGCCCGTGGATCAGCAGCAGCGGCGCGCCTGAACGGGGGCCTTCGCCATAGTTGAGAACGGTTCCATCGTGCAGCGCGACCTGCTTTTCTTCGAACCCGGCCCTGAAAACGCTCTTGCTCAGTCGTTTTTCGTAGGTCTGTTTGCGATACAGAAACGCTCCGGCAATCAACAGAGTCAGTATTGTGGTATTGATGATAACGAGAGTGACGTTCATGCACAGGCTTCACTGAAACGGCAACAGGCGGAAGGCGGAGTCCTTCGCTATCTTACAGTCAGGAGGTTCTTATGAAGGAGTCAATATTCACCGGGACGCAGTCCGTCGAAGACGAGGCACTGCTGGCGGAGCACACCGCCGAGCCCGGCTTTCTCCGCCAGGTGCGCGGGATGTTCAGCGGGCCCCTGGGCTGGGTGATGTGCCTGGCCGTGGCGATAGTGCTGCTCTGTTTCGCTGGCGCGGTCTACGCATTCTGGATTCTGTTCACCACCGACAATCTGATGACGGCGCTGCGGTGGGGCGTGGTCGCAGTTGTCCTCGTGCAGATCATTGCGTTTCTCCGCGGATTCATGGCCATTCACCTCGAAGCCAACCGGATTCTGCGGACTACAACGGCGATTCTACCGCTCCTGAGAAAAATGAATCAGAGCCGTATCGTCCCGGGCCCCGGGTGACTGCAGGCCCGCCACATCTTGCAATTTGTGACAGATGCCCTTCAGCATGCGCCCGGCATCCGGTAATGTCCGGCACTTGCCTTCCCTTCTCACGGGACGGCAGGGGGGGACTGCCGATCATGACTCAGGCTCTGCTTGTTGAGGACAACGCCGACGATGTCTTGATGCTGAAAGCGACGCTCGCGCGCAACAACGTGACTTCGCTCGACGTCACGCGCGTGGCATGTCTTGCCGATGCCGTGGCTGCGCTCCAGCAGCGCAGTTTCGATGTTGTGCTGCTCGATCTGAACCTGCCCGACGCGAGCGGCAGGGTGTGCGTCGAAGGTATACAGCGGGCCGACCCCGGCGTGCCGATTGTCGTTCTGAGCGGGCAGAGCGACGAGGACTACGCGGTCGAGATTCTCAATCGCGGCGTGCAGGACTATCTCGTCAAGTGGGAAGGCGACGCGCGTATCATCATGCGCGCGATCCGTTATGCGATCGAGCGTAAGCGCGTCGAGATCGAGCTCAAACATCTCGCGAGCTACGATTCACTCACCGGTGTCCCGAACCGCCAGTACTTCCAGGATCAACTGCAGCGCGCGGTCAATCGGGCGCGTCGCAGCGGCTCGAAGCTCGGCCTGCTGTTCGTCGACCTCGACCGCTTCAAGACGGTTAACGATACGCTCGGACATGGTGTCGGCGACAGTCTGCTGAAGGCCGTCGTCGGGCGTTTGCAGAGCAGTATTCGCGCCGGTGATCTCTTTGCGCGCCTTGGCGGCGACGAGTTCGCGATGCTGATTGAGGACATCAGGTCTCCGCTTGAGCTTGAGGCGCTTGCCTGCAAGCTGCTTGAGTCTTTCACCAAACCGTTCGAAACGGATGGGCGCATGATCACGGTCACAGCGAGCATCGGAATAGCGGTCTTCCCGACCGACAACGGCGATGCGATGGGGCTGCTGAACAGCGCCGATATTGCAATGTATCAGGCGAAAAATAATGGTCGTAACGGGCTGCAGTTCTTCACCTCGCGCATGTACGAGGAGATTCTGAACTATCACCGGATCGAGATGGACCTGAAGTGCGCGCTTGAGGAGCAACAGTTTCGGCTCGTCTATCAGCCGATGGTCGATCTGGCGGATGGCAGCCTGCAATCAGTCGAGGCGCTGATACGCTGGGATCATCCGGAACGTGGTCTCGTAGGCCCTGATGAGTTCATCGCAGTCGCTGAGGAAAGCGGCCACATCATACCGATCGGGCTGTGGGTGCTGCGCGAAGCCTGTCGGCAGATCAAGGCGTGGGAGCGCGCGGGCTTCGAGCCGCCGCGTGTCGCGATCAATATCGCGCCGGTACACTTTCGTCAGCCAGACTTTCTGCGTCAGGTAAAACAGATTCTCCGTGACCACGGCGTATCGCCGTCTTTGATCGAGCTCGAACTGACGGAGCGCTCGCTGATGGAAGACACTGATAGTATTCATCGCTGCCTGCGGGCGCTGAAGGCGGAGGGTATCCGGCTGTCGATAGACGACTTCGGCACGGGCTACTCGTGTCTGAATTACCTGAAGACATTTCCGATCGACGTGATCAAGATCGATCGCAGTTTCGTCGCCGATATCGACGGCGCGGAGGGTTCGGACGGCGCACCGGCGATCTGCGCGGTGATACTTTCGATCGCGAAAAGCCTTTCGCTTGAGTCGGTGGCCGAAGGGGTCACGTCTGAGCAGCAGCGTCAGTATCTGATCAGGCACGGGTGCCGCTATGCTCAGGGCTACTTCTTCGCCAAGCCCGCGGAACCCGCAACGATTACCGAATGGCTGGCCGCGTCGAAGCACGCTCCCGCGCTTGGCTCGTACCGCGCACCGGAGCTGGCGGTCTCCAGCGGGAGCATGAAATGAGTCGCCACGCATCTTCCTCAATCGGCATATTTCCTGAGGCGCACGATCTGGATATCCACGCGCTCGCCCGTGCGATACCGAACTCGTTCTTCTATCTGAACGCAGCGCTCGAATTCGTGCTCGCGAACGATGCGTTTGCCGAGCCGCTGGGAAAGACAGTCGAGGAGTTGATCGGCCAGCCGATCGCCGAGGTACTCAGCTCGAGGCGCTACGCGGTGCACCTTTCGCACCTGCGCACGGCGCTCGGGGGAGAAACGGTGGAGTACGATACGCTGGTTCGTGTGCGCCGCGACGGTGATCATCGGCATCTGCACATCACGAACAAGCCCGTGCGCGGCACCGGCGGAGCCATTATCGGCGTCGTGTCAGAGGCCGTCGACGTGACCGACGTCAGGCGCCTCGAGCAGCAGGCGCGTGAGAGCGAGCAGCGTTTCCGCCAGCTCGCCGAAGGTGTTCCGAGCCACTTCCTGTTCCTGGATACCGATCAGCGCGTCGTGTTCTGCAATGATCTGTTCCTGCGCGCGTCCGGAAGACGGCGGGAAGACGTGATCGGTCATCACATTGCCGAGCTCTTCGGAGCGGAGCGTTACGCCGAGCGCCGCCAGTATTACGAGCAGGCGCTGCGCGGCGAGACCGTGGCCTACGAGTCGCAGGGTGCCGTCGGTCAGGAGCAGGGCTATTTTCACTTCCAGTACCGGCCGAGCTTCGATGCCGACGGCCAGGTACGGGGCATGTTCTCCATGGCGACCGACATTTCCGCCCGGCGCGTGATCGAACTCGCGCTCGAGAACAAACAGGCGGAGCTGCTGCGCTCCAACCAGGATCTCGAACAGTTCGCCTACGTCGCCTCGCACGACTTGAAGGCACCGCTACGTGCGATCGAGCTGCTCGTTGGATGGGTCCGCGAGGATATTGGCGACCGCGAAATCGGCGACGTGCAGGAGAACCTCGAACTGCTCGCGCAGCGCAGTGGACGGCTGACGCGCCTGCTCGACGATCTGCTGGCCTATTCGCGAGCGGGGCGGCGCGTCGGCTCGTTACGCCGCACGGACTGTGGCGAGCTGATCCGCGACATCATAGAACTGATTGTGCCGGCCGAGGGTGGCAGCGTCGAAGTCGCTGGCCCGTTGCCGGTTATCGAGACATACCACGCACCGCTCGAGCAGGTGTTTCGCAATCTGATCGGCAACGCGATCAAGCACCACCCGGGTCCGAAGGTGACGATCAGGATCGGTTGCGAGGATCGCGGCGAGCACTACGAGTTCTCGGTAGCGGATGACGGTGACGGAATCCCTGCGGAGTACGCTGACCGCGTGTTTCAGATGTTCCAGACGCTCAAGCCCCGCGACGAGATCGAGGGCAGCGGGATGGGGCTTGCGATCGTGCATCGTATCGTCACCTGGCAGGGCGGGCGCGTGTGGTTCGAGTCGCGCAGTGGTGGCGGAACCGTGTTCCACTTCGAGTGGCGCAAAAAAGCGCCGGGGACGGATGCTTCTCCCGACGACCATCGGGAACAGCCGGTGACACCGGTCGAGGGCGACGCAGGCAGCGAGGATTGATCATGCCGAGCAACAAGACAGTCACAATCATGCTCGTCGAGGACGATGAGGTCGACAGGAAAGCGCTGCAACGTGCGTTCGAGCGGCTCAGGATCGCGAACCCCGTGGAGGTGGCAAAGGACGGTGTCGAGGGCTGGGAGAAGCTGCAGTCGCTTGCCCGGCCCTATCTGCTGATACTCGACATCAACATGCCGCGGATGAACGGTATCGAGCTGCTGCGCAAGATCCGCGCCAGTGAGCAGCATCGCGACTCGATCGTGTTCGTCCTCACGACATCGAACGACGAGAAGGATAAGTTCGACGCTTACAATCTCAATGTCGCCGGTTACATGCTGAAGACCGACATGGGCTCCAGCTTCATACGGGCGATCGAGATGGTCGAGAACTACTGGAAAGTGATCGAGTTCCCCGGCGTCGAATGACGGCGCGGGCGCGGAACCTTGTATCTCACGTTCAGCACTGTCGATGCCGCCGCGATGCAGCCGATGCCGCCGCATAGTTCCCACCTGTCCCGACGTTGCACTACCGGCAGTATCCGGCATAGCATGATCCCCTGTGTCTTGAGTCGGGGGAGACAGCAACATGCTCAGAACGTTTGGCTGGCTGGCCGCCGGACTGGTCGTTGCAACAATGGTCGTGCTGTTCATGCCGCGTTCCGGAGATCAGCCGTATAGCGACAGTCGATCGACGCCGACAGTGTCGCCCGTTTCGCCGGTGTCTTCCGCGCCTCACAGCGACAATGCCAGGGATCCCCACGCCGACATCGCCGCACTGACGGAACGGTTGGCGCGGCTGGAAGGCGTCATCGCCGAGCTTGGTGAAGCAGTGGCCAACCTGCACGCGCAGGGCACGCAATCGGAAATCCCTGCCGCGGACCCGGTTTCCGTGCGATCCGGCATGAACCCGACGCAGCTGCTGTTGGACCGCGTCAGCGGTGTAGCGACGACACCGGAAACCGCCCGTGCGCGCAATGTGGAACGAATGGTTGAACAGGGATTGAGCCCTGTCCGAGCGGAGTGGATACAACAGCGCAGCGAGGAGCTGATGGTGGAGCTCATGCAGCAACGGTATGAAGCCGAACGGAGCGGGGAGACCCCACCGGGTTTTCTTCCCGACAACGCACTACGCACTGAGATTGGCGATGCCGACTATGAAGCGTATCTGAGAGCACAGGGTCGACCCGATACCATCAACATTACCGGCATCCTCTCCGGTTCGCCGGCGGCCGCGGCGGGGCTGCAAGCCGGTGACCGGATTCTGTCCTACGCAGGCACCCGTGTGTTCGACATGCAGGAGATCAATCCGTTGATCATGGCCGGCACGCCAGGCGAGTCGGTGATGATGGAGATTGAACGTCAGGGCCAGCGCACGCAGGTGGTGGTTCCGAGGGGGCCGCTGGGCATCATGATGGCGGGTGAGTCCAGCGGACTAACCGGCATCAGGCCGGACCGGACGGTGATCCGGTTGCCGTCGCAGACGCCGCAGTAGGCTGCTAGACGCCGGATGTTCTTTGATCGGTTGACTGCCACAGATACCATGCAGCGAAGCTGCGATAAGGTGCCCAGCGTTCGCCGTAGATCTTGAGTTCTTTCGGCGAAGGCATGGCGGCGAGCTGATAGGTCAGCATGAAGCCCTTGCGTACGCCGAAGTCATCGACAGGTAATACATCCGGCCGGCCCAGACGAAAAATCAGCAGCATCTCCACCGTCCATCGGCCAATGCCGCGTACGGTGGTCAGCTGCTCGATGATGCGCTCGTTGTCCAGCCTGTCCAGTGAGTGGATGTCCGGCAGACTGCCGTCAAGTACCTTGTCAGACAGATCGCGCAATGCCAGCAGCTTGTTTCGCGACAGCCCGGCCTGGCGCAGTCTGTCATCGGCACAGCGGGCAATGTCGCTTGCTGTGAAGTATTCGCCCGCATGCGGAAAGAGGCTGCATACCCGTTTGAATATGGTGGCCGCTGCCTTGCCGTGAAGTTGCTGATAGACGATGGCTTCGGCCAGCGCCAGAAACAGGTCATGGGTGCGATTGACAGCCAGACGACATGGGCCGACTTGTTCTATCAGTTTCGCCATCGTGGTATCGACAGCACGCAGATGGTTCCGTGCCCGGCTCGTAACGCGCGTCTTCGTTCGGGCGGATGGTGGCGATGCCGCATTGACGGCTCTGGCGGGTCGCCCACGCGCTGCGGATTTTGCAGTCGGACCACTGCGCCCGCGTTCAATCTGCAACAGACGCAGCTTGGTGGCTACACCGCCATTGGCGCTGTAGCCACCAAGCTTCCCGTTGGCCGCCACCACCCTGTGACAGGGCACGATGATCGGGAAGGGATTGCGACCCATCGCCTGTCCCACGGCACGCGCGGCGCCCGGGTTGCCCAGGCACCGCGCTACCTCTCCGTAGGACAGCGTGCCGCCCGCCGGGATTGTTCGGACCACGTCGTAGACGGCCTGGTGAAAGGCTGGTACACCGCGCATATCAAGCGATACGGCATGGAATTTCACAGGCTTGCCGGCGAGCAGTGCCTCGATCTGCCGGATAACGCGCCGTACCGTGGTGGATGGCGCGTCTAAAGCGGCTGCATTGAAGCGTTCGCTCAGACGCTCCAGGGTTCTGGCGGGCGTGGCCTCCGGCAGATTGATCCCCGCTATGCCCGCGCGATTCCAGGCGATGCCGCAGGTGCCGATGGCGGAATCGAAAAGAGCGATGCGAGTGGCGGTCATGAGTGCATTTTACCCCTACGGTTGCACAACATACCGGTTCGAATCGTCTCACAAGCGGAAGGCGCCGGCGGTGACACGCGAAGCGGCTCTGGATGCATGAGTTCGCTACAGAATCCGCACCTTCCACCCTCGGTTCCGTGCGCGTTGTCTGACAGTCCTTCCCGCCGCACAATAGGGTGATGACGGATCCTGGCCCGACCTCGCGTAACGCCGATGCAACGCCTTCGTCCGCACGGCGCGAGGCGGCCGCGCTGGATCGGGCCGGGCGGCACAGTGATGCGCTCGCCGTATTGTCACGGGCCGCCACCGAAGGCGACCGGATCGCCAGACGCACGGTGGGACTGCGCATTCTTCTGGGCGACCGTGCACCACCGATGGGGCCGTCGGGTGTGCGGCTCATCGAGGAAGCCGCCATGCAGGGCGATGCGGCGGCTGCGGATATTTCCGCCGTCATCGCCGGCGCCGGAATTCATTGCACCCGGGACTCGAACCGCGCGTTGGACTGGCTGCAGCTTGCCGCGGAACTGGGCTCGCCGCGCGCGCGCGGGGCACTGGGCGTTCTGTGTGCCGATGCGGATCTCGCCGCGCAGGCTGGCATGAGTTCTGCGCCTGCCGAGCTATGGCGCCGGCTCCGTGCCGATGTCGATCTGGCGGCGTGGCTGGCGGTGCCGCCGGGCCGCACCCTGCACGCCGATCCCCTGATCCGCGTTCACGACGCGTTCGCCGACCCGCGGGTCCGCGCCTGGCTGATCGCGCAGGCGCGCGAGCGGCTGTCGCCCGCGCTCGTGTACAACCCCGGGACGCGGCAGCTGGAACAGACGCCGGAACGCACCAACACCTCAGCAGGCTTCAGCATCCTGGACGTCGACCTGGCGCAGGTTCTGCTGCAGACGCGGATCGCCGCGGCGGTCGGCGCGCCTTTCAGCCATCTCGAATCGCCGTTCGTGCTGCACTATGCGCCAGGTCAGGCGTTTGAGGATCACTACGATTTCGTCGATCCGGAAACGCCGGACTATGCGCAGGAGATTGCGCGTAACGGCCAGCGTATGGTGACGTTCCTGATTTATCTCAACGATGACTATGAAGGCGGCCACACGGAGTTTTCGCACCTGAAGCTGAGGCACCAGGGCAAGGCGGGCGACGGGTTCTATTTTGTCAACGCCTTGCCGGATGGCGAGCCGGACACCCGCACCCTGCATGCGGGTCGGCCACCACTGACGGGGGAAAAGTGGATCTTCTCGCAGTTCATTCGCAATCGTCCTGTTGTGCCGGGAAGCCGTACGGATACGAGGTTCACGCCCAGCGCGTTTTCGTAATAGCAGGCCGCTTCAGCTGAGACCCGGCCTCGGCCGTTGGTGCCGGTGGTCTCCTGGATCTTCGTGGTCCCCACCACGAGGTCGGTGCGCCATACAAAAATGGCTGGCCAGCAGGGTGCTGACCAGCCAAGTCACGCCCACACAGCGATCAATCGCCCGATGCGGCCAGCCGTGGCGTCAGAAGCGTGCCGTCAGGCCCACATAGAAGCGGCGTCCGAGCACATCGTAATAGCCGGAGCTGGTGACACCCAGACCCGAGTTGGTCGGGTTGCTGGAGGTGATCATCGGATCGCGGTCGAAGAGGTTGTCGATGCCGCCGCGCAGATCGATATTGCCCCTCAACGTCCACCGGGCAGACATATCGAAGATGTGGTAGTCACTGGGTCCGATCGAGGTCGTTTCCGGATTGGCGATGCTGGACGGATGCGGCTGACCCGGCAGGAAACGGTGCCTGAGACTGACGTTGATCGAATCGTTCCTGTAGGACAGTGTGTTATTGATGCGGTAACGGAACGACGTACCGGTACCGGTGAAGTCGTCGATCGGCCCGTCTGCCACGGCCTGAATACGGTCGTGATCAATATAATTGGCGAGGATGGTCCAACCGACCGTGCCCCGGATCGATGTGAATCCCAGATCGGCAATACTCGCCGACCAGTTCAGCTGCAGATCGTAGCCCGCCGTCTCCAGCTTGCCCCGGTTAACGTTGACCAGACCGATCGAACCGGAGTTGCCGGTGCCTGGATCCCGCCGAATCCGCTGGCAGAACTCGTTCTGCGGATCGTAGTTCGGATTGAACTGCGGATCGAAACACTGCTGGTATGTCTGGTCATAGCTGAGCGTACCGATTGTGCCATCCACTTCGATCCGATAGTAATCGACCGAGGCGGTAAGTCCGGACAGCCACGGATTTCTGAACGGCGAACGAACCACGGCACCGATCGTCCACGTCTTGGCCTCTTCCGCGTCGAGGTTCTCGTTGCCGGTGATGTCGCCCAGCACAATGCCGCCCGGTGTCTCGTCGGCCCTGTAGTTCAGCGGATCGAGGCTGTAGTCGGAGAATGGATCGTCGATCAGGAGGTTGCACAGGTCGATGACGCGCTGTCGGTCCGGGTTGTTCGGATTGTTGCCGTAGGCCGCTGCCGTGTTGGCAAGGCAGGGGTCGCCCACCGCGCTGCCCACGACGGTGGTGGTGTCGTTCTGGAACAGCTCGCCGACGTTGGGCGCGCGCGTGGCCAGGTTGTAGCCGCCGCGGACACGAACGACATCGTTCACCTGCCAGTCGCCGAGCGTCTTGTAGGTGCTGAGACCGCCCACCGCATTGTAGTCGGAATAGCGGTAGCCGAGATCAAGCTCAAACCGCTGGATCAGTGGAACATCCCGGATGATCGGCACCAGCAGCTCACCGTAGATTTCGTAGGCGTCGATAAAGCCATCGGTCGAGCCGGAACCGAACAGACCCGCAGGCAAGTCGGCGACATTCTGTACCTGCTCCAGCTTGTCGACGTGATAGTCAAAGCTGTTACTGCGGTACCCGGTACCGATGGCCGCGCGCAGCTCGCCGGCCGGCAAATGGGCCAGACCACCCTGGAAGTTCGCCTCGACAATGTTCTGCGTAAGCGTGGTGACGTGCGTCATCCGCCCTTCAATGGCGGTTAGGCAGTCCTCTGTCAGCGTTTTGCTGACGTCAAAATAGTGCAGACCGGATTCACAGCGTACGATCTTGCCGCCGAAGCCCGCCGGATTGATCAACGTGTTGCCGGTGACGGCGGCGTTGCGGCCGTAGTTCGGCGCCGTCGCCAGGGCGCGCAGATTCTCGATCGAGACGGTGCCTGCCATGGAACTGGTCACCTGGGTGCGCCCTTGAGATCCGTACAGCTCCCATGTCCAGTCGCGAAACGGCAGGTCACCCATGAAGCCGGTGAGGAACTGATACGTGGTGGTGTTGTTGTCGATGCCACGGTCGCCAAGCTGCCGCAGCGCCGGACTTTGAAGCACGAAAGGCGCATCCGGTTCCGGACGGGAGGCGAGCAGTGCGGCCATCTCAGGTGGCACGGGCCAGACTTCGGAGTTCGTGCATCCGCCGGTGGCTCCGCATTCCAGGCCATAGAGGCCGCCAGGCTGATACTCGCGCAGCGTGTTGCCGTCGTCATCGACGGAGGGTTCATACAAGTCGCTGCCATGCGGAATCACCACGCCCCAGCCGCCCGCCGCGGGCGACCAGACGCGGCGCGTTCTGTTCCGTGTGTCGGTGAAGCTGGCCTGGACGAAGTAGTTCACCGAATCGCTGATATCGAATCCGATGCGGCCGAATGCCGAATAGCGTTTGAGTGGGTTGGATATCATCGTTCCCAGCTGATTTTCACGGAGCCTGCCGGTGCCATCGAAATGACGATAGGCGATATCGCCGACCCCGCCCTCGTTGACGTAACTTGTGATGAGTGATCGCGCGCCCGCCTCGTCGACCATCAACGGACCGTTGTAGCGATCCAGTCCCGCGCCCTGTTCCTGATAAACGGTGTTGTCCGCGTTGAAGAAGAACGGACCGGTAATACTGGCGCCTGTTTCACCGAAGATCGCATCCACGGCGTCCTGGGACGGCCTGTTGTCGCCCCAGGAGGGGTCGGGGTTGGGCGCCCAGTACACATCGCTGAGACGCGAGGCTCGGCCAAAAGTCGACGTGGTATCCGCCCAGCCCCTGCGGAAGAAGCCGCGATCCATGCTGTAAGCGACGCCACGTGACGCATGCTCCGCACCGAGCATCACGTTCCCGCGGCCATCGGCGAGATTGGCACCCATCAGCGCCGAAACGCGCAGCTCCGAGGCATCGCCCTGTTGGGTCATTCCGTACTGCGTGCCCAGTTCGATGCCTTCGAAGTCCTTCTTCAGGATGAAATTCACAACGCCGCTCACGGCATCGGCGCCGTACACGGCAGATGCGCCACCGGTGATGATTTCCACCCGTTGAACAGCAGCGGAAGGGATGGAGTTGATATCGATGACCAGGGCACCGTTCACCGGCTGCCCCCGTCGGCCGTCGACCAGTACCAGATTTCGGTTGGAGCCCAGCCCGCGCAGATTGAGCGTGGACGCGCCCGGCGTGTTGGTCGCGCTGCTCTGAACATCCATTGTTGTGAATTGGCTCAGTGCAGGAACGAATTGCGGCAGCTGGTTCAGCGCCGTTTCGATGGCAACCGTACTGATGTTCTCGAAGGTTTCTGACTCAATCGTGAGGATCGGGCTGTTGGCGACAAGATCGCGTCGTACGATACGCGAACCGGTGACCGTGATTTCGTCGACAACCGCGCCTTCCTGGGCCAGCAATGGCATTGACGCGGGAGCCAATGCCGCCGCGACTGCAAACGCGATGGCTTTTGGTATGGCCTTCCCGGTCGCAAGCCCGCGGCCATCGTTCATCAGGCCACCTTTCCTCTGTTGCGGATTCAATGTACTCATGTATCCCCCTGGCTGCGTAAAACCCGAGCATGGTCAGCTCGAGCACACGATTGCGAAAAAGACGCGACTGGCCACTAAGGCAATCTGTGGCTAAGTTTCATACTAGGGAGGAGTCAACAGGTGCGGTAGGGCCAGTGCTGCCGCATGGATCGGTCCAGATTGACAGTCACACCGTTGCGGCGCGATCCAACACCATCGGGTGTCTGGCCTGTTTCTGCTCAAGGGTTGTCGACAGTCGATATGCCGCCATCGACCGGCAGTTCGATGCCCGTCGTGAAAGTCGCATCGAAGGCGAGAAAAAGCGCGGCGTGGGCTATCTCGGAGACTGTGCCATGACGCTTCATCGGCGTTACCTGATTGCCAATGTCGTGAAACCCTTTGCGTTCCTCGGGTGTCAGGCCTGCCAGGCCGAGCGTTGGCGTATCGATAAAGCCGGGGGCCAGCGCATTGACACGAATCCTGCGATCAAGAAGTTCGGCCGCGAAGACCTGAGCGAAAGCTCGTGCCGCTGCCTTCGTGCCCATGTAAACCGACATGCCCGGCGAAGCGGTTGCCGGCGTCACCGTCGCCAGCGTAATGGAGCCGCCGTCCCTCACTATGGGGGCAAATCCCTGTACGGTGAAATAGGCACCCTTGGCATTTGTATCGAACTGCCTGTCGAAGCTGGCTTCGTTCACCTGATCAAACGGTTCGAACTCGGCGACAGCCGCGAAGACGAACAGGGCATCCACCCGGCCAAGGTTTTCGAGCGTCTGCTCAACAAGCCCCTTGATATCGGTGAAACTGGAAACATCTGAGCAAACAGCCGTTGCATAGATGCCCAGCTCAGCCTGGGCCTGTTCCACATTGTTCTGGTTGCGGCCGGTCAGCAGCACCCTGGCCCCACCATCGATTAGTGCCTTTGCCGTTGCCAACCCCATGCCATGGGTTCCGCCGATTACCACCGCGGTCTTGCCTTGAAATCTCCGCATCTGTGCCTCCCGCCCGGGTTTGAGAAACCTCGGAAGCGTAGTCAGGAGGGCAATATGGCGTCTTGAAAAAACGCGACATCGGCGACAGATCCAGGCGTCAGCCCCAACAGGCGCTGAAAGTCGCGATTCATGTGGCTCTGATCGGTATACCCTGAGTTCAAGGCGACGGCAGAAAGTGGAAGTGTCGGCTGCGCACGCAACAGGGTAAGGGCCTGCTGCCAACGCCGAATGCCTGCATAGGTTTTGGGAGGGACTCCCACAGTATCGAGGAAGCGCCGTTCCACCTGACGTCGACTGAGCCCCAGCTCCCTGGCCAGTGCTGCGATACGAATGTTGCCGTTGTGGCGATCCAGGGTATCCAGTGCCTGATCTACCCAGTCCACCGCAATGGGTTGTCTTGCCAGCCAGCTACTCAGCGCTGTGTCCAGGCTGTGAAAAATGGCTTCAAATTCAATGTCGTCTGCCAGCGATTCCGGCCTCAGTCCGGCCGGAGTGCCGATCTCCATGTTGTCATCCGTGAGATGGACGGCGGGGACGTTCAGAAAATGCCGGGATCGTCCTGGCAGAAAACAGATACCGAGATAGTGGTAGCCGAGAGCAATTTCGCATGCGGACTTGCGTGTAGCGGCGCCGTAGACCCGGCTTCCCACGGTGTTGCCAATCTCGAACACGACATCGACGCAACAGTCCGGCAGTATCGGGTGAACGGCGCTCGCGTTATCACGAGAGATCCAATAGTGACTGATGAAAGGCCGCAGATGATGGGCCGGGCGTTGCAGGTGCATATGATTCTCCAGGCGGAAATCGGCTGTCACGACCAACGAACGACATGAACCTCCAGAAGCGATCGGCTGCAACGTGAGGTTATACGTCCTCGGCACATGCAAGAAGCGCTTCAAGGTCGCCAGACACGATAATGTGCAAGTGGCGCGTGATTTTCTCCACCGGCCAGTCCCACCACGAAATCGCCTCCAACGCCTCCGCGGCGTTCGGCGAAAACCGCTGCCTGATCTGCCGGGCGGGATTGCCTCCGACGATCGTGTAGGCAGGCACGTCGCTGACCACGACTGAGCGTGACGACACAATGGCACCATTGCCAATCCTGACACCAGGCATGATCAGGGCGTCATAACCGATCCACACGTCATGCCCTATGACCGTGTCTCCCTTGTACGGGAGTTCATCCGGTTCAGGCATAACCTTCTCCCAGCCATTGCCAAAGATCTGGAACGGGTAAGTGGAGATGCCCGACAGCTTGTGATTGGCGCCATTCATAATGAATTTAACGCCACGAGCGATAGCGCAGAATTTCCCGATGATCAGCTTGTCGCCGATGAACGGGAAATGGTAGAGCACGTTCCGTTCGAAGTCTTCAGAATCCTCCGGGTCATCATAGTAGGTGTAGTCGCCAACAATAATGTTCGGGTTTCGCACGACGTTCTTTATGAAGCAGACTTGCGGGAACCCGTCCATCGGGTGTTTGTTTGATGGGCTCGGGCCGTGCATCGTCTGCTCCTGTTTGTAACGTGTGTAACACCATCGCTGCGCGTCACTACAGCGATATGTTGATCCCTGCCGCGCTATAGCATCATGCGCATCGCCTGCGCACAACATCCTTGGCCCCGTTGGTTCGAGCGAAGGGAGCGTGCTTGATGTGATTGTCAGCTGAGCAGCTCGGTGATGTGCCAGAGTTCACCGGATGGCCCCCACATATATATCACCTTTCCCCAGGGTTCTTCTATTATCGGGTCATACCTGAAGTCATGGCCGTGGATTTGCGAGAGGTCGGCATGCGCTTCGTCGATGTCTGACACAATCAACTGAAGCATCAGATTGTCGGCGAAATCCTTGTTGTAGTACCGCTGGAGGAAAAAGGTGCTGTTGCCCGCCTCGAATATCGACAGGTCTCCTGATGTCGGTGACATCTTGAAACCGAGGGCCTGATAGAAGCGCTTTGATGCCTCGTAGTCCTTGCTGGGTATAAACGCCCTGATATCCCTGACTTCCATATTCACTCCTTGCTCAGCTAACGTCTGAAAAGGCCACGAGGCGAACCGGAATCGCTGTGCCTTGAAACGGCCGGATGCCCGCAAACGATGCGGTGTTGACGATCCCGCCGCCGGCTCGCTGACCGAGCCCTTAGTGCCGCATGCAAAGCGACGCCTCGCACCTTACCGGATCCGGTTCAGCGGCGGCATAAGCGGCTCACCGCAACCGGTCGTTATGCGTTGGTGCGGTCTTGGCGCCGCAGAACAACATGCGTGGCCTTCTCCGAAGCTGCAAACTCAACGCACTCGTATCCCAGAATCCGCAAATCGATCCCTTCGAACAGCCGTTCTCCCTTGCCAAGCAGGACGGGTGAGATAGCAATGTGCAGTTCATCAATGAGGCCCTCACGAAGATACTGTCGGATCGTATTCGGCCCGCCACCGATCCGTACGTCCAGTCCGTTGGCCGCCTTGCGTGCACGGTCGAGTGCCTCGCGAATGCCTCCGGTGATGAAGTGGAACGTCGTGTCGCCTTCCATCTCGATGGGTGGGCGCGCATGATGGGTCAAGACGAAGACTGGGCAGTGATAGGGTGGATTATCCCCCCACCAGCCTTTCCAGTTCATGTCCGGCCAGGGGCCACGAACGGGTCCGAACATATTCCTTCCAAGGATCCAGGCCCCAACGTTCTGGAAGCCGCGGATGGCGAAGTCTTCATCAAGCCCGGTTGTGCCACCCTCCTTGCCGAACAAAGCGCGCTGTAATGTGCGTGTCGGGAATAGCCACTGGTGCAGATCCTGTCCGCCAACGCCCAGTGGATTGTCGATGTCTTGATTCGGACCTGCTCCGTATCCGTCAAGCGAAATGGTGAAGCTCTCAACACGGACTCGCGTCATTTTTCTGCCTCCGTTGGGACTGACACCTGGCGGTATCGCCAGGCTGAGCGGAATGTTGTTTAAAGCGATCTCGGCGGTTCCAGCGTATTGCCCGAGACGAACCTCGTAGTGCCCACTTCCTCAGGTGCCCGACGCGCGCGCACCATGCGCCAGCCCCTGACCGTAGTCGGGTGACAGTTCAAAGGCGTTATGAGTGGGAGCCACTCTATTCGCCCTGGCCGATGTCGCAGTAACACCCGACAGTCGAACGGTGCAAGAGCAGATCGACAGATCATCGGAGACGTGGGCTTCCCACCACCATATGGAACAGCAGCGCCGCGATCAGCCCGCGGCGCCAGGTGGAATGACGTAGGACATCAGGTTCCCCGGGCTCCCATGGCCTGACTTCGGAGCTCCCCCACCTGATACTGCTCTCTGAACTCTATTCCAGCTACACAGTTCGAACAGATGGCGCAGACGTCGCGCGCAGCAGCCATTCGGCTGCGCGTCGATTTCAATATCAACTATTCCGGCTCGGAGCGACGACCTCCAACTTGATACGGTCAGGGTCTTCGCAATACACGGCATAGTAGTCGGGCGCCGTGGCGTACGGGTACCGGTCATCGTATAGCAGCGTGTGTCCAGCATTCTTGAGCCACATACGGATCTGGTCAACGTGCTCACGCGATTTGCCCCTGAACGCCAAGTGATTCAGGCCTACTCGCTTCCTGTGATACCCCGCAGCGATATGCTCCGTCGGAGCCTGAAGGACGCAGACGTATGGATCGTGTTCGGTGCCAAAGTAGTTCATCCCCTCAGACCATCGTTCGGGTTCGTAGCCCAGCAGATCCATGAATGGCGTCCAGAAGGCGGCTGAGCGCTCCAAGTCGCTGACGTAGAGTTCCACGTGATGCAGCATCTCAATCTCCCTTACACAAACCAGAACACGAACCTGAACAGGCACGCGGCCCAGCCGCCTGCCGTAGAGCCAGTGCTGCTTACGCGACGGACCCCAACGCTTGCGGATCCTGACTTCTTCTCAGTGTCGGGCCGGTGCCTCGGGATCTCGACATGCCTTCCTGATCTGGTGCGCCTACGAACGTGCAATACATCAGTGTGGAGGGTTTTGTCGGCTTCACGCAATCGTTAGAGCAACCCAACGTTCTACTGCAGGGCGCTCACCAAAGGCCAAGAAGCCCTACCGCTGTTTGAGCGCCGCGATTGACAGCCCGGTACCTACGAAAGTCAGGCCCGCGCTGACATTCAGGCTTGCCACGATACGTGGACGCGCCCGAAGCCACGCGCTCAGGCCAGAGGCGAATACGCCCATCAGCGCAAACCCCACGGCGGTCAGCAGCGCGAACCAGATACCGTAGACCAGCATCTGCACCGTGACGGAACCACGGGCCGGGCTGACGAACTGCGGAATAAACGCCAGGACGAACAGCCCAGGCTTGGGGTTTAGCGCTGCTGAGAGGAATGCCGTTGAAGCCACCGTACGCAGCGGCGCTTTGGCCGCCGGTTCAAGGCTAAAGAGTTGGCGCGAGCGCAGCACCTTGATCCCGAGCCAAAGCAGGTAGCCTGCCCCGAGGATCTTGACCACCCAGAATGCCACCGCTGACGTCTGAAGTAGCACCGTAAGGCCGAAAGTGGCGGCTCCAACATGGAAGAGGATGCCAGCACCCGAGGACATGCCCGATACGCAGGCGGCGCCACGCCCCTGGCTGAGCCCCCGGCCGATGGCCAGGAGATTATCCGGGCCTGGCGAGAGCACCAGCAGAACGCACGCTACGGAGTATGCAATCCAAATTTCAACGGGAAACATTTTCCCCTCGTATCGTGGAGTCTAAACAGGCCGTAGATGATCTCTACAGATCTTGCTGGAACACGGTTTGTTCGGCAAGGGGGAGCGGATGCCTCGCAATAAGTCTGTGGATCACAGGCCGGCCATGCTGCTCCGGGTGGTGCTGTTGGATTTATTTTGCAGGTGCTGTCGATAGATACTGGGCAGGGAAGGGCTGACGGAGCGAGCAGGGCCGTGAACAGTACCGCGGGCGACTGGGCATCGTGGGGTCGGTGTTCGGCAACCGTCGTTACAACAGGAACCTGAACCGATTGGCCTTGCGCGGGTGAACCAAGCTGGATGGCCAGTGGAAGCTGCTCGCGCTGGTGCACAAGATCGGGAAGCTGGCGAAACATTGCAAAGTGACTTGAGAGAGCACGGCCCGGACTTCTTCAACACTCAGATCAGCGGCACGGCAAAACGGTGCGCAGTGTGCTCTTCTTCTCACCCCGTGCGTGACTTTTCAGCATGCCGGTCTCCGTGCGGTTATGCGGGGCTTGACTTGGTGCAGTCAGCGCCGCGCGTTCAGTCTTGCGTAGCTTTCGAGAATCCATGTTCATTCAGCCAGCTGACCACCGTCTGAGCGAGCTGTTCGGGCACATCACATGTGCCGAGCATTATCATCTCCATCATTTCCGTCACGGAGCCGGTCTCAGCGAGACACATATTGTGGTCAGTATCCTCCAATACATTGGGCGAAAAGCTTGCGCCGATATTCCGACCTACTGCTTCTCCAAGAACTTCTATGCTCGCTTCCCAGTCGACCAGCGAATCCCTGGCGCCATATATTGCAAGGACCGGAATGGTTACGCTCGATAGGAAAAGTCGGTTGCTAACCAGGTAGGAACGCGAGGTTTGCACGCGTCGATACCCATCGGGTGTTAGTCTGAGATTGCCGCCCAACGATTCGAGCTGCCGAAAGAACGGATGATCAATGAGCGACTCTATGACGCGCGTGTAGTGGTCATAGTTTGCGCCTGCGATCGCCATTGTCTGCGCGCGTCTGTATTGGTATGTAAGGTGAACCACTTCCTCGTCCGGATAACCTTCCAATAGAAGATTGGTTCGCACAAGGTATACCGCCTGATCCGTCATATCCGTACCAGGAGCGCTGAGTAAGACGATGAACGCCAATTGCTCTGATCGGGCTGCCGCTATAGAGGCGACCCACGAGCCTTGGCTGAGCGCCAGGACGCCGATGCGCGTGATATCGATATCATTGCGATTACGAATACGCGCTATGGCTACATCCAACTCTTCGGCCCGCTGGTACAGATCCGGGATTACGTCGATGTCACCATCGCTGCAGCCGGAACCCGGAGTGTCCCATGTGACAAAGGCGATTCCTTGATTGCGGAATACCTGCCGGAGTCCGCCGATGGTCGTTCCCGACATAACATTCGTCGGCAAGCTTCCATTCACCATCAGGACTGCCGGGACAGGATCGGTTGAGTCGGGGCGATCGATATATCCTCGTATCTGAACGTCGTTCACCGCAAACTGGAATGGCTCCGTGCCAGAAGGCACGCGGCACTGTGCGTCGTCGTCGGCAACTGGTTGTGCTAGAGCCGTCGTCGCTATATTGGCGCATAGCACGAAGCCGATGCATGAGCGCCTCACGATTGCGGAGAGATGTCGCACACCAATGCTCCTTTGCGTCAACTTCGCCGACGGCTCGGCTCCCGACCGCCCCGCACAACGCCACGTTGAGCTGCGAGCCTCGGTGGCGAGCATCCTTCTCTTCTTGATTTCGCAATGCCTGCCACTGAGGGCTGTCGGCTGTGGTGATGTCATGCGAGGCTTCGCAGCACGAATCCCTTCTCGTACTACTTAACCGCAGGAAATGCTACCGTAGTCATACTCTCTCATCCACTCGTACTGTGAGGCTAGCCATGGCTGGACAGTGGTATGGGTCGATTCCCGTCATCGAATGCGCTCCCTTGCCCCGCTGCGCATCTCCTCGTCATGGGGTTGTATCTCGGTATGGCGATTGCGCTGATCACTTATTCGGTTGGGCGAGTGATTTCTAGCCTGGATGTATAGCGGAACGTGAGAAGCACCGATGTACCGAGCTGGCGGAAGCGTTCTGCGAGCAACTACAGCATGCATCTGCGAGCAAGCATGATTGACTGGCGAGGTCCGAGGGGTGAGTGATGACCCCGGAGGTTCGAAGACTCAGTTCATCTGATAACTTCCGGCATTGTTTGGCTGTCGTGGTATTGGAATTCGGTAGGACATTGCTGGTATTCTCGCCGAGTCGACCTGGTACAGATTAACCGCCGTTGTCGGACACGATTCATTCCGGCAATAGCGTGTGCAGAGGAGATGCAAGATGAAGATGCGCGCCTTTGTCGCAGTCTGTCTGTTGACCACACTATCCTTCAGCCAGTCATCCGAAGGGCAGCCTGCAGTTTCCCGCGCGCTTCAATCGGGTGATGTACAGCACTGGGGTCCGACACGCATCACCTATGCCTACGAACTGCCAGAACCTGTCGGGATCGTCGAACTGACGTTCAGCTTCACACCCGCAGAACGTTTACCTCCGGGCGGGTCTCGGACGTTGAGTTCGGCGCGCATCACCTACGGCGACTACGGTGCGGTGGATCTGCCAGGACTGCTTCTGTCGTGCCTGCGTTCACCCAGGACGAAAGAAGCAAGCGTTTCAACCGTTTACATCGAACGGCAAGCTGAAACCGACGAGGACTCCGACTGGTTCTCGAGGTTCACCACCTATGTGAACATCCCGTTCGGACCGGTCAGGCCGGCGTATATGGAAGACGACATGGACGTACTGATACCCGGCAGCGTGGAGTTCGCAATCACTGGCGATGAACTCCGCCGCATTGCGTTCATCAGAGCGTCCGGAGAACGGCGTGTCCTCCAATACGAGGGCGTCATCGATTCCTGCCCGGTTGAGATCTTTGGCTGGATGATGGGGCAGGCTCGCCCGGATGGTAGCCTCCACAGTTTCGTTCAAGAACGGCCACCATCGAACGCGGCGCTACGCCTCGCTTGATTCATCCAGCATGGGCTTGAAACCTGCCGCAATGAGGCGTCGTCCATCGAATGCGGACGGCTGATCCTGAAACTGCATGCGCGGATCGCTCGTTAACTTTTCCATTCCTGCGTCCCTCGTAGCCTTGTCTGGCCATTCAACGTAGGACAACACAACCGTCTCGTGCTTGCCTGCACCTGCAGCCATTTGGAAGCTCCCGTACTCCCTGGATTCGAGTCTTGCCTCTTCGCCGTGGTACGACGATGCGTCCGGACCAGACTCATCCAACCAGCACTCGACGACGCGCAGCGCACCACACTCCTTCACTACCTGCGCAGACACTCGTGCCAGTTCTTCATACGCAGCCTTGTTCTCACGCGGAACCGGAGCGAGATAACAGTCTATATAGATCATGAAGCTGTCTCCACGTTGCGTAACGTTGCGTAACGTTGCGTTATGCTGCGATCTGTTCTTGAATCGTCGCAACCGGCTCTTGCACCTGAAGTTCAGTGTTCGGTGATGCCGGTTCCCGCTCTTGAGCGTTAGCGCGCCCTGCGATTGTAGTCAGAAAGATCAGCACGCCGCCAACGTGATGCTTCTGGCGTGGTCCAGATACTCTGCTCATATCGATGCCCTCCTGCCTTCTGAGTGGACCCTAAAGCTGCCAGAGCTTCAAGCCTATTTCCGGGCGGTGCCTCGGGTCCTCCAAACGCCGTGCGATTTCCAACTGCCGCAGCTTTCACCGCTCAACGCAATCTCGTCACCAATTACTATAAAGCGTCACCGTAGGGAAGAGCACTCGACGAGAGAAGCCGATAACACTCCCGTGGATGCCAGCGCCGTCTGGCGATTCTTGCGCGAACGTACTCTCTGTAATCCTTCGGTTCCGGCACTGCGGCGCGTCGATGACGCGATTTGTTGCAAAAGATGCAAGCTGCCACGATATTGCTGTGCCTGTCAGAGCCGCCGTCAGCGCGAGACTGTAAGTGCTCTGCCGTGCATCTCAGTCGCGAGGCCAGTTTGCCCGGAAGGCTATGTGCCGAGGCGAACAATGCGAAATTCGTTAACCACATTGGAAACGCGCAGTAGTAGCAACGACCTGCCTGCCGGCGAAACGCGCTCTTTCTTGCTAACTTGATTGACTGGGACATAACTGAACTCCTTTTGTCTAGAAGCCCGGTCGTCCCTACTGGGATCGGCACGGTAGGCGCCCGATTCTTCGGTCCGCCCGTTACGCGATCCTCTTATGAGTAGCCGCGAGGACATTTATAGCAGGTTTCGAGTATAGCTCAACCGCCAGATTTCACATATTCGGAACGTGGAGCGAGAAGCGCAGTCACCCACGTCCGCCTACGTCCGGTACTGATCCTCGCGCGTTACGCGTATAAAGCCGAGTTATGCAGCGCCATGACTTGACGCTTCTGCTCCTCGTTGACCACGACATTCGACCGTTGAAGTCATTCCGGCGGGTCGCGAACCACGACGGGCCTCACCTTGCTGAGAAGCGCGTCGAGAAAAAGGTCGGGCTCGGCAAGCATCACGTTGTGACCGGCGCCGGGGATAACGATGACCTCCTTGTGAGGCGCCGTGATCGCTGCAGCGTAGTCCTCGACCACCGATGCCGGCGTGCGAAAGTCGGCTTCGCCCGCGATGAAGAACACGGGGATTTCGAACGTCGTGAAGCTGGACGCGTCGAACGCTTCGCCGCCGGAAGAGTCGCCGGCAGAGTCGTCGAAAAGAAGAACGCGATTGGAGAAGACGGCACCTTTGGTGTTGGCGTCCAGGTCTTCGAGGGTCATGTCCGGGGAGATCAGCGCCGCGCGGACGGCCCGCCACTCGTGAGCGCGGCTGTCCCCTCTGGGCAGGTAGGAGAGCGCGACGCGGGTGACGGCGGCGCGGTCGGCGTCGGTTGGCGGGGCCCCGATGCCCCGCAAGATTCCGAGCGATGCCTCGTCACCGGCGGTGCGAGCGAGCTCGACCAGTGTGTCGTAGATGGCCCATCGTACGCGGTCGTCCTGCGTATCCCACACCGGCTGCGCCGTGCCAACGTAGGCGGAGAAGAGGTCGGGGCGGGCCTGCGCCATGCCGATTCCGAGCGCGGCACCCCAGGACATGCCGAGCAGCGCAATCTTGTCCTTCTGCAGATGCTCGCGCAGGTACTCGGCGACCTCGTAGCCGTCCTCGATCATGCGGCCGACGCTCATGTCCGGCGTCGATTGCCGATAACGCACGAAGGTCTTACCCGCGCCGCGCTGATCCCAATGCACGATCGTGAAGTGCGCTTCCCAGGGCCGAAGCCAGGCGGCCACCGGCGTCGTGGGGAGGCCCGGGCCGCCGTGGAGGATGAGGATCACGGGATTGTCGCGGTCCTCGCCGCGGATCGAGACCCATTGCTCGATACCACCAATCTCGACATACCTCCCTTCCTGGAGGCCGTTGGGCGTCGTGATCGCCATGTCGCTTGCGACTTGCTGCTGAAGATATGCGCGGTAGCCGAGGAGCGCCGCGCCGAGGATGCCGAACACGATTGCGGGCACTGCCACCCACCACAGTAGAATGGTTCTCGCGTGCTTCCCAGGCTTCATGGGCGCTTCCCTTGGCCTGCGGCGTGATCGACGGCGCCCCAAGTACGGTCGCGCGCACCGGATCGAGCGTCAGGTCGTCGCATCGGTAGCGCGTCTTGCGGAAGCTGCTCCCGCTTCCGACCGCGTCCGCTGATCCTCCGTCCTGTGGCCACCCTTCCTCGCGAGCATGAACAAGACGACGAAGATGCCGAAAGGCACGAGTGCAAGCAGCTGCCACCAGCCGCTTTCGCCCGTGTCATGGAGCCTGCGTGTTCCCACCGCGAGAAAGGGTAGTACAACGATCAGGCCGACCAGCTGGTAGAGGTTCGGGTGAAGAACGCTGGCAACGGCCATCAGGAGCAACACGAACACGAAGAACCACCAGTATTCCGCTCGGCTCGCGGTGCCGGAAAAGTTGGCGAATTCCGTGAAGCCGTTTCTGACGGCGTCGAGCGGTGTCATCTGCGCGGCAGCCCGCGTTTCCATGATGAGCTCGTCCGCGTCGATCTCGAAAACGGCAGCCAGAGCCCGGACCGACTCCATAGAGCCCTTGCCGGTAGCCTCCAGGCGCTGAATCGTTCTCGGGTTGAGTCCGCAGGCCTCGGCCAGCTGGTCCTGAGACCAGTGTCTCCCGGTGCGCAATCTTTTTACCAATTCGGCGTCGATCTTCATTTGCTGCTCTCAGCGACGGTCTGGAGACTCCAACGATAGCCCAAACCTGGCTGGCAACGTCACGACAGTGCGGCGACACCAGCACGACAGGAGACCGGCACTGGCGTGATAGCGTCGCGCAGGCCCTGAAGCTTACTCTCGACCGGCCAGAAGAGCGGTCACGATACCGTTGATGGGCATCTACTCGCGAAACTGCTCGACGAACGCCTGCGCGACTGTCCTAGTCCGCCTGATGTTATCCGGCTGGCTACACCATCTTTCGGTGTTCAGGACGGCGATCCAAGACGCTACCTGTTCAGCTTCCAGTCTGCTTATACATTCGACAGGGGCTCCGTAGGGCCCCCAACGACGCTTCTCGTCGTTCGGCATTACCAACAGGTGCCCATGAATAAACGACAAAGATACTCAACCAACAAGTGGATAATTCAATGCCGGGCTCGGGGGCAACGGCAGACTTGGGCCGAATCCGGTCTTTCATATGACAGTACCACTCTCGGCAGAATACGGCGCCTTCACCTGCATGTCCTCGGCGGGACAGCGCACTTCGTTGACAGGTTCGAATACGCCGACATAGTATGCCGGAGGGCCGGTGCCGCCCGCCGCTTGCGCCTTTTTCGGGCTTGGTGAACGCACCACTTTACATACAACGCGATCCTTAATGCTTGTGCGAACTGATCAGCAAAGCAAGCGCTGATAGTCGACCGTTCGCCATGTAGTGAGGGTTTCAGATATGCGCTCATACACCGAAGCCAAGGCAATGGCCAGATCGCTTCGCGATGCTTTAGCTGCGCGCCGTTTCTCGCTGTCTCATAGCGAGTGTCTGGAGATCGTTGCACGACAATTCGGCTTTCAGAGTTGGAACATCTTGTCGTCGAAAATAGATCTTGATACCGGTGCCCGCAAGCCTTCGGCAGAGACGGCTGGTATTGCATTTCAGCCAGCAATCCCGGTCATTGGTGTCCTTTCGGCGCAACAGGCAACCGATTTCTACATTTCCTTTCTCGGCTTTGCCTTCGACTGGGGCGAGCCTCATCCTGCGCGTCCGATGTGTGCGCAGATCTCGCGATCTGGTGTCACCATCCATTTGAATGAGCACGCCGATTCGTCTGGCAGCGAGATTCTTATCCGCATGAACGGGCTCGAAGCATTCCATAACGAGCTGTCCACGAAGCGCTCGCATCAGTCGCCCGCGCGCATCCACGCTGCGCCGGATGACAGACAGGAGCTCCACGTAACCGATCCGTTTGGCAACAGGTTGCGGTTCAGTCAGAACAATCCGCCCGGCGTGGCCAACGCGATAAACACGGGGGACGAAAGCGGCTGACGCCGCCAGGTATCGTGCGGCTGTGGCAGCGTGATGTTAAACGCCGCTGCGTTCACTCACCGCTGCCTCGAGCAACTCGAAAGTCTGATTAGGCACATTGATTCGCGCTCGACATCCAATAGGTATCGTCCTCGCGCCGGCAAAGCTTACTCGTAACGAAGCGTCGTCATCGGATCGACACTCAACGCGCGCCTGGCTGGAATGGCACTGGCGAGGAAGGCCGCCCCGCTTACAGCGGCAGCGGCGCCTGCAAGCGCATAGGGATCGAGCGCCCCTACGCCAAACAGGAGCCTCGAAAGCAAGCGCGCCACACCAAAGCAGGCCAGCGCGCCGACGATGGCGCCGACTGCGACGGGCCGCAGCGACTTCCGGAGCACCAGCCTGAGCACGTCGGACTTGTCGGCGCCAAGGGCAAGGCGAATGCCGATCTCCCGCATTCGGCGCACGAGGACAGTGGACATGACACCGAAGACGCCAACCGATGCCAACACGAGCGCCAGCGCGCCGAGGCCCAAGGACAACGAGGCTGCGAGGCCGGACAACCTCGTCCAGTGCTCGAAGTTCTGCGCCAGCGGCCGGACGGTAACCGGCAGTTGCGAATCGAGGCGCGCGAAAACGGCATTGATCCCGGCTCGGAGTGATTCGACCGGGAGCGCCGTGCGAACGACGAGTTGCATATGGGGCTGTGACGAAGGCGTTGCGGGCGAATACAAGTAGGCTGTATCGGTCTCACCTATGGCGACAACCTCGACGTCGCGGGTGATTCCGACGACCTCGAGGCTCGTCTCTCCGATACCCCCGCTGAACGCAATCAGCGTCCTGCCGATCGGCTCCTGATCCGGCCAGATTGAGCGCGCCGTGGATTCGGTCAGGATCACGGCCGAAGGCCGCTCGGCGGCGACCTCGGCCTCCGTGAACGCGCGCCCGCGTACGATCGAGATCCCCGTAACGGCAAAGTAGTTTGCGGACACACTATTGGTCTGCAACATTTTGAACTCGGCTTCCTCCGGAAGCCGATAGGGAAAATTCCAGACCTGCGGCTCGAGCGGGGTGATCAGAGCCTGGGCGACATCCTCAACGCCCGGCAGCGCGCGAATGCCGTCGATGGCCTGACGCTGAACCAGCATCGCTCGCTCACCGTCGTAACCGAAGCTCTGCATGTCGGTTACCACAACCACGAGCGCTTCGTAATCAAAATCCGGGTCGACCGTTCTCGCCTCGTAGAGCCCGCGCAGCAACAGTGCCGTTGCGACGACCAGCACCATGCTGAGCGCCACCTGCGCGCCGACGAGCGCGCCCTGAAGGCGGCTGCTCGTGCGTTGTCCAGAGCCTGGAGAATTCTGCTCGATAGTCATACGCAGCGCCTGCCGCGTCGCCGTAAAAGCCGGTGTCAATCCGAATCCGACCCCTGCGAGGACCGACAGGGCCACGGCGAAGCCGAACACCCGCAGATCCGGTTCTGCTTCTATGCGGAGCAACGTTCCCATTTCAAGTGGCAGACCAGCCAGCGCAGCGGCGAGCAGTCCTTGAAAAGCCCAGACCGCGAGCACTGCTCCAAGCAACCCACCGATCACGGAAATCAGTACGCTCTCGGTAATGAACTGCCGTACGAGACGCGCGCGTGTCGCGCCGAGCGACAGCCGAATCGCAGTCTCACGTATTCTCGTGTCGGCGCGCGCGAGCATCAGATTGGCCACGTTCGTGCAGGCCACGAGCAGTACGAGAGCGAAAGCCGTCATGACGATCGCGGATGTGCCGAGCACACTCGCTCTCATCGCGGGCGCCGAGAGTGGCGTCGCCCGGGTGACCGTCATGCGTGTGGCACGCCGCTCCGGCTGTTCGGCGTCGAACCGGCCGGCGATGACCTGAAGCTCGGCCTCGACCTGATTGCTCGAGACGCCCGCCACGCGGCGACCCACCAGATTCAGCCAGCCGGCCGCGTCATCGTCAAGGAAGGTCACGTTCGGGCGCAGCAACCGCTGCGCCTGGAGCGGGACGAACAGCGAAGGCTTATCAATGTCGATACCGGTGAAGCCTTCGGGCGCGACTCCGACGACTTGAAATTCGTTGCCATTGACGGTGACAGTCCGCTCCAGGATCGACGTGTCGCTACCAAAGCGACTGACCCACAAATCGTGGGTGATCACGACGACTGCCGAATCGCCCGCGTTTTCGCAATGTGCCGCCGTGAATCCGCCGCCGATCCGCGGCGGCAGCCGCAAGACATCGAAATAGTTGCACGAGACCGGCGTCGCAACAATCTGTTGCGGGTCGTCGCCGCCGAGGTTCGCCAACCACATACGCGCATAGGCCAGGACACCGCTCAGCGTTTCTGATTGATCGCGGTAGGCCTCGTACTCGCCGTTCGAGAACTGTGCGTAGTTGTGCCCGGGCGGCACGCCGTCCTTATGGACGGCAACGAGCTCCTCGGGCTGAGTCGCTGGCAGGTCGCGGAACGCCACAGCATTCAGCACCGAGAAGATACCGGTGTTGACGCCGACGCCGAGACCGATTGTCAGTGTCGCGGCGATCGCGAAGCCCGGGCTGCGCGCCAGTGAGCGCCATGCGTAGCGCAGATCCTGTGCGACTTGAGAGCAGAGCACGCCCAATCCAGTCATCATGCGACTCCCCACGCATCGTCTATGCGCGCGTCAATCGTAGCCTGTGTCGGCTTGTGACAAGCAAGCGGCATGCCAGCTCCGGTTGCCGCGGATAATCCATTGATCTTGGGGGATGTGGTCGTCCACTCGAATGTTCGGGTCGCGTCGCGTCGTCCCACAATCGCGCTCCAGGATCCCGAACACGGAACAATGAGATCCTCTTGTGCCCGCTTCGACAGCGGTCGCGAACACCACGCGTAGCCGCCGGTTCTCACGGCGGAGTCACCTCAGGTCATCTCGCTCCGCGCTGCTCAGACCGCCGTCGCCAACACCGTCGTCTCGAGCCGCCTGCTTGACTCGAATGAATCACGCGCCCCGATGCGACGACAACCAAATTCCAGCATCGCTGCGTTCATTTCTGTTCCTCCGCGCCGACGCCGGGTTCCTGCTTCGCGGATTCCTGGCCCCGCGATCAGCTCCAATCGTCGCTGACGAGCCCTACTGTTTCAGCACTCAACACTCAGATCAGCGGCGTCGCAAAACGCGTGAAATCGCCGTGTATCTACAGCAGCGACATTCGGCACTGAGGGCGGCACGAAAGCTAAAGAGTCCTCAGCCCAACTTGGGTCGCCCCCGCACGCTGCAACGCATCCAAGGCTCCTGCAACACTGTCGAAAGAGACATTGGCATCCGTGGTCAGGACGACTGACTGGTCTGCCTGCCGAGCTAGAGCCTGAACCACACGTTCCGTCAGTTCAGAGATGCTTAAGTCGATGCGAGATTCGTTCTCGACCACATAGATGCCATCTTGATCAAGATTCACCACTATCGATTCGAGTTCCACCTCCTGAGCCCCAACTTGAGCCGAAACGATCAGCGTCACCAAGACAAGACTGAGCGTCAAAGTACGCATGCTTTTCTCCTTCTTTAAGGGTGGCAGTGAACAAATAGCTCCCGCGCGGTTTCCATTGTGCGCCGAACGCCGAACGCCGAACGCCGAACGCCGAACGCCGAACGCCGAACGCCGAACTCAGCCGCGTGCCTTTCGTCTAGTCCGTCTGCACGCGGATGCTCGACGTCATGCGAAGCTTGAGCTATCCGGACCATGGCTGTAAAGTATTTGCTCTGGTCGAACTTCCCCACTTCAGGTTCCTCATCTTTTCTCGTTGGTCACGATGACTTCGCTCCTGCGTGTGGGCGGCGCTCAGTTCTCTGCGCGTCGTGCCTCGATCTCCTCCGCGAACATCGCTGAGAGCTCCTCAGCGAGGTCGAACATCGAGCGGCGCGCCGGGTTCTCGGAGGTATTCGCCATCACCGAGACGACGAGCCCCAACTCCGGGAAGACATTGAAGTAGGAGGTCGACCCGAGCGCTGTGCCGTTGTGGCTCAGGCGCGCTGTGGTGATCCGCCCCAGCGCCGTCGCCGCGCCATAGCGCCAGCCGAGGGCGTATCCCTGGGGCGCAGGGCTGCCGTCCGCAAGCGTCTGCGGACGCATCAGCAGGTCGCGCGTCACGATGTCGAACAGCGTCGGCTCGATCATTTGATGGCCGAGAACCGCCATGTCCGATGGCGTCGACAGAATGCCGCCTGAAGGCAATTTGATGGTGTTGTCGACGCGGAAGGTCTCCCGGAAATAGCCGGGGCCGCCGGTGTCGTAGAAGCGTGCCTCGCCGGCCGCGGATCGGCCGGTGTCGGCGCGGCTTCGTTCCAGACCCAAGGGCGCGAAGACCTTCGCGTTGAGGACGTCGCTGAAGCGCTCGCCGGTCACGGCCTCGATCACGCCGCCGGCCACGTTGTAGCCGTTGCTCGAGTAGGTGAAGGACGTCCCCGGCTCGAAGAGCAGCGGATCGCGCTCGAAGGAGCGCAGCGTCGCGCGCTGGGTTTCGAAATGGCGGCGGTTGAAGTACTCGATCACGGGCAGGCAGAAGCAGGTGCCGTAGTCGCGCACGCCAGCCTGGTGACCCATTGTCTGCCGCATCGTGACGGCCGCGAGCGGCTCGCGCAGGTCGGGCATGTAGGTCGAAACCGGCGCGTCGAGATCGATCCGCCCTGCGGTGATTAGCGTTCCGACGAGAATGGATGTAACGGGCTTCGAACTGGAACCTACGCGAAAGGCGGTCTCCAGCGTCGCCGGAACGAGACGCTCGACGTCGGCGTAGCCCGCGACGCCGGTCCAGACGATCACTCCGTCGACTGACACGGCGGCCGACAGTGCCGGTGCCTCGATCTCGGCGCGACCCGCTTCGAGCCAGCCGCGCGCCTGCTCGCCGGTCCCGGACCAGCCTTCCGCAGCGGCCGATGTGAGCGGATAAGGGCCCTGCGGCAGCGGCGCCCAGCCGGACAGTGGGAAGAGAACAGGCTCGTAGGCTTTGTAATAGAGCCAGCCCCCCAGCGCCGAGAGTGCGAGCAGCCCGCAGAGCCCGGCACCCAGGATCTTGAGCCAATGGCGTCGCAGCCTGGCAGAATCGGTCATGAGCTTCTCTCTGGTGATATTAGGCAAGCGCTCACCGTTGGCACATTCACTGAGCTATTCGCGACGACGATTCGACTTCAATACAATACTCTCGGTAGAGTGAGGCGACGCGGAGTACTGAGGGGCTATCCCCCAGCGTACACGCATACGATACACCGCCTCTGCGGTAGCCTTACATGTTCGTCCGTCGTCGCGCAGAGGCATTGCCGGAAATGCTGGACGCGGAAGCTTTCGCTCAGAACGCAGTGACGGAGCAACGGCTATCCAAGAGCTGGTACGGATGCACGGCCTCGAAGATTGCGTCGTAGATACCTCGTCCCCACAGCTCATCCGCGTAGTACCCGCGCCGGTTCCGCTTTATGCCTTCCACGATTGCCCGTCGTTGCCCGCCGAACCCCCAGCTCCAACAACTCCGGCACTCCCGGTACAATACCCCGGTCGAACGCGCGGCCTCCTCCGGCGTCAGCGCTCGGCCGCACCGGGCAGGGTCAGGGATGAGACCCGGGTGACTCACGCCTTACACGGAACACAGACACGACAAGGAATCGAATAATGGCTCTCATGAGTTTACGACAGCTTCTTGATCACGCCGCCGAGAACGGCTATGGCGTGCCGGCATTCAACGTCAACAACCTGGAGCAGGTGCGCGCCATCATGATGGGTGCCGATGAAGTGAACAGCCCCGTCATCCTGCAGGCGTCGGCCGGCGCCCGAAAGTACGCTGGCTCCAGCTTCCTGAAGTACCTGATCGAGGCGGCAATCGCCGAGTTCCCGCACATCCCCATCGTGATGCATCAGGATCACGGCGTGTCGCCGGCGGTGTGCCAGCGTTCCATTCAGTTGGGTTTCTCATCGGTGATGATGGATGGCTCGCTCGGCGAAGACGGCAAGACACCCATGGACTACGACTACAACGTTCGTGTCACCCGCCAGGTGGTGGACATGGCTCATGCCTGCGGCGTGTCGGTGGAGGGTGAGCTCGGCTGCCTGGGTTCGCTGGAGACAGGGATGGCCGGAGAGGAAGACGGCATCGGTGCCGAGGGCAAGCTCAGCCACGACCAGCTGCTCACCGACCCCGACGAGGCGGCGGATTTCGTTGCAGCCACACAGGTTGATGCACTGGCCATTGCGGTCGGCACCAGCCATGGCGCTTACAAGTTCAGTCGTCCGCCCACCGGCGACATTCTTGCGATCAGCCGCATCAAGGAAATCCACCGGCGCATACCCAATACCCATCTGGTGATGCACGGTTCATCCTCGGTACCGCAGGAATGGCTCGCGGTGATCAACGAGTTCGGCGGTGAGATACCGGAAACCTACGGCGTGCCTGTGGAAGAGATCCAGGAGGGTATTCGCAACGGTGTGCGCAAGGTGAACATCGACACCGACCTGCGCCTGGCTTCCACCGGCGCGGTGCGTCGCTTCCTGGCCGAAAACAAGTCGGAGTTCGATCCGCGCAAGTTCCTCGGCCCCACGATCAAGGCGATGAAAGACGTGGTGAAGGCGCGTCTGGAGGCTTTCGGCACCGCGGGACATGCCTCGAGTTTCAGGAAGATCTACAACCTCGAGGAAATGGCTGATCGCTATGCGAAGGCGGCCAAGGAAGCCGGTAGCACGAAGAAGGCCGCCTGAGTCCGGCGGCCGGGGCGCCCCGAGGCGCCTCGGGGCGCTGTTGCAGGATGTGTCTGTGTCAGTGCGAGTAAACGCCCCGCCCGCCGCGCCTTCGGCTGCGGCGGGCGGGGAGGGCTTGTGCACGGCTTCCGACGCCGGAGCACCGCGTCATCGTCAGTCCTTCGGCTCCAGAATCAGCAGCGCGCCGTCCTGTTCGTCGGTAAGCACGTACAACAGACCGTCCGGTCCCTGATCGACATCGCGAATTCGCTGGCGCAGGTCATGAAAAATCGGCTCGCGGCGCAGTTCCTGCCATTCCTCGTTGAACACGATGCGCTGTATCTGGCCGGTGCCCGGCACCCCACCGAACCGCAGGCCGCCCACGAACAGGTTGTGGTGCCAGGCCGGGAACTGTTCACCGGTGTAGAACACCATGCCTGAGATCGCGATCGACGGCGTCCAGAACAGTTCGGGGTCTTCCACACCCTCCATCGTGCGGCGTTCGGACACCGGTGCGCCGCTGTAGTCGCGTCCGTAGGTCACCAGCGGCCAGCCGTAGTTGGCGCCGGGTTTCAGAATGTTCACCTCGTCGCCACCCTGCGGGCCGTTTTCGTTCTGCCAGATGGCGTTGGTGGTGGGGTGGACGGTGAGGCCGATCATGTTGCGATGGCCATAGGTGTAGATTTCCGGATGAAAGCCTTCGCGGTCGGCCAACGGGTTGCGCGGCACGCTGCCGTCATCGTTGAGGCGCAGCACCTTGCCGTAGTAGGAATCGCCCCGCTGCGCGATCTCGTCGTTGGCGCCGCCGACACCGAAATACAGGTACCCATCGGGGCCGAACTGAATGGGCAGGCCGGGAGGGGGGCCGCCGCCGGGTTCTTCGGCGGCGAAGATTTCTTCAAGGTCCGTGAGGCGCATGCCGTCGAGCCGTCCGCGCGACAGGCCCACCGCGCGGTTGCCCTGGGCGGCGGCCTTGGTGTAGCTCAGGTACACGAGGCGGTTCTGTTCAAACTGCGGGTGGACGGCAACGGACATCAGTCCGCCACCGGGGCCGCCGATGGCGGGCATACCGGTGATCGGTTCGGGATCGAGGGTGCGCTCGCGCACGATTCGCAGCCGCTGGGCGCGATATTCGGTGATCAGGACATCGCCGTTGGGCAGGAAGGCCATGTTCCATGGCAGTTCCAGTCCCTTGATCACGTTCACCCGGATTTCACCCTGCTCGGCGGTCTCGACGATGAACGGCGAGTCCGGCAGCGGTCTGGGCGGCAGGCCCCCCTGGGCGAACAGTGTGATGGGCAGCACGCTCAGTGCCGCGGCGGAGAACAGTTGTCGGATTGTCATTATAGGTATTCCGTGATTCAGGCCGGATAGCGGACTTTACAGAAAAATCTCACTGCCGCCACGCGGCCGGGGTGCGGGACCGGCGGCGCGGTGGGCCGGTCGCGGTAGAATCAGCCCCCGTCCAGGAGCCGCCCATGTCCGAATCGTCGGCGTCCGCGCTGTCGCCGTTCCGCCAGACCATCTTCCGTGATGTGTGGATCGCCAATGTGCTTTCGCAGTTCGGCGGCACCATGCAGACGGTGGGTGCCGCGTGGCTGATGCTGTCGATCGCCGAATCGGCGCAGATGGTGACGCTGGTGCAGGCGTCGATGACGCTGCCCATCGTGATGTTCGCGCTGGTGGCCGGCGCGCTGGCCGACAGCTTCGATCGCCGCCGCATGATGCTGGTGGCGCAGTGGTTCATGCTGGTGGTGTCGATCGTGCTTGCGCTGGCCGCCTGGCAGGAGCTGGTGACGCCGTGGACGCTGCTGCTGCTCACCTTCCTGATCGGCTGTGGTCATGCCTTCAACGGGCCGGCCTGGCAGTCGTCGGTGGGACGCATGGTGTCTCGCGAGGATCTTCCGGCGGCGGTGGCGCTCAACAGCATGGGCTTCAATCTGGCACGCAGTGTGGGGCCGGCGCTGGGTGGCGTGGTGGTGGCCGCGTATGGCGCGGCGGCGGCGTTTGCCATCAACGCGGTGAGTTACACCGGCATCATCGGCGTGCTCACGCGCTGGCAGCCGCCGCCCGAGGAGCGTCTGCTGCCGCGCGAACGGCTGCGCACGTCGATTCAGGCGGGCATCCGCTATGTGGCCATGTCGCCGCATCTCAGCGCCACGCTGCTGCGCGGTTTCGTGTTCGGCATGGGTGCCAGTGCGGTGACGGCGCTGATGCCGCTGATCGCGCGCGATCTGGTGGGCGGCGGCGCGGTCACCTACGGCCTGCTGCTGGGCATGTTTGGTCTTGGCGCGGTGGCCGGGGCACTGGTGTCGTATCAGCTGCGGCTCGCGCTCAGGAACGAAACCATCGTCAGGCTGGCACTGATCGCCTTCGGCATCGCGGCGCTGGTCGCCGGCCACAGCGGCTGGCTGGTGCTGACGCTGCTGGCGATGTTCACCTGCGGTGGCGCCTGGCTGCTGGCGCTGTCGACGTTCAATGCCACGGTGCAGACTTCGACGCCGCGCTGGGTGGTGGGCCGTGCGCTGTCGCAGTATCAGGTGGCGGCGTTTGGCGGTATCGCGCTGGGCAGCTGGGTGTGGGGTCTGATCACCGAACACTACGGCATCAGCACCGCGCTCACGCTGTCCGCCGTGGTGCTCGGAGCGGGCGTGCTGCTGGGTCGGCGCTATGCGGTGCGGCAGACTGAGGCGATGGATCTCAGTCCGCTGGCGCGCTGGCAGGAGCCGCAGGTGGCGCTCGACATCCAGCCGCGCAGCGGGCCGGTGGTGGTCACCATCGAATACCGTATTCGTGAAGCGGACGAGCTGGCGTTTCTCACCGCCATGCTCGAGCGTCGCCGCATACGCCGCCGCGACGGCGCGCGTCGCTGGTCGCTGCTGCGTGATCTGCACGATCCGCAGCTGTGGGTGGAGCGCTATCACACGCCCACGTGGCTGGACTACGTGCAGCACAACCTGCGCGTGACGCAGCACGACGCCGCGGTGAGTGATCGCCTGCGCACGCTGCATCTGGGGCCGGAGCCGCCGCGCGTGCGGCGCATGATTGAGCGGCAGCTGGTTGTGCCGTCGACTTCGGCGGGCTACCCGCTGGAGTAGGGGCGGGCGCAGGCGGCTCACCCGTTTCGTTCGCCGGGCTCGCCCGCTGCGGTTGTGGCGGCGTGCACGGCGCCGGTGTGCACGCCGGCTGCGTTCAGTCGCGCGCCCGCACGCGGGTGCCGTCGCTCACCTGTTCGCCCGGATACATGACGATGGTCTGGCCCGGTTCCAGGCCCGAGGTGATCTCGGCGTGGCGGCCGTTGTCGCTGCCCACTTCCACCGGCGTGACGAGGGCCTGCTCGTCCTCCACGCGAAACACGGCCCAGCGTCCGGCATCGCGGAACAGGGCGGCCACCGGTGCCAGCACCACGTCGTCGAGTTCCGAGGTCACCACCGCCACTTCCACGCGGTAGCCGTGACCGAGCGCGGCCCACGCCGACGGCGGATCGACGATGTCGATCAGCACGTTCACGCGCTGCTCCTCCACACCCAGTGCCGACACCTTCATGAAGCCGAACGGCTCCACCAGCCGCACGCGCCCTTGCAGCGGCGCCACGTCGCGACCGCCCCAGTTCTCCACGTCGACGCGTGCCCCGGGCCGGATGCGCACGGCATCGGTGGACAGCAGCTCGGCGACGATTTCCAGATCTGCCGGATCGCCCACGGTCATCAGCAGCGTGCCCGCGCCGACCATGTTCTCGCTCTCCTGGGTCACGCGCAGCACGCGGCCGCTCACCGGTGAGCGCACGGCCACCGCGGTGGCCGTGTCATCGGTCGCACCGGGCTGGGTCAGACGCACGCGCGCGGCATCCAGCGACGCCATGCGCATGTTCATGTTCTCACGCGCCGCCGCCGCGGCCGCCTCGGCGATGTTCAGTGCCAGTCGCGAGCGGTCGTAGGCTTCGCGCGACGCCAGCTCGCGTTCGTGCAGGGTGGCGATGCGGTCGGCCTCCACGCGCGCGTTGGCGAGTTCCGCGTCGGCGCGACCGGCTTCGGTGCGTGCCGCGGACAGGGCCGCTTCCGCCGAGCGCACGGCGGCCTGCGCCTCGGCCAGCGAACGGCTGTCGAGAAATGGCGGATCGCCGGGCATGACGCGCGCCACCACATCGCCGGCTGACACCGGGTCGCCGGCCCTGTGCGTGATGCGCAGCAGATGGCCGGCGACCGGCGCGTTGATTTCGTAGACGTCGCGTATCCGCGTGCGTGCCTCGTCGCGCACGGCCACCGTCAGCCGGCCGCGTTCCACCTCGGTCATGTCGACGGCGATCGACCGCGGCTGAAAGGCGATCACCAGCAGCACCAGGACGCCCAACGCGATCACGGCCCAGAACACATTGCGAAATTTCAGTTGCATCGCGCGAGGCTCCTCGAGATCAATCCCTGGTCTTGAGTACTTCAACCAGATCCATGCGGTCCAGTTCCCGGCGGACCAGCAGACCGGATGCCGCGGTAACGACGATAATGACGGCGGCGGCGTAGCCGTACGTGGCCGGATGGATCACGAACGGCAGTCGGAACAGGTCCGAGCTCATGGCTTCGGCCAGATACCATGCCAGGCCGGTGCCGAGCAGTGCCGCCAGCGGCAGTGCCAGCACGGTCAGGAATGCGATTTCGCCCAGCAATATGTAGGAGATTTCGCCGCGCGTGAAGCCCATCACTCGCAGCGACGCCAGTTCGCGCTGTCGTTCCGCGAAAGAAATGCGCACGCTATTGTAGACGACGCCGATTGCAATCATTGCCGCGAAGGCCGTGTAGATGAATATCGATACCCCCATCGTCTCGTCCATCATTGCCGAAAGATTGCGGTACGCCATGCTTTGCAGGCCCACACCGGCCACGGCCGGCAGTGCCTTGAGCTGTACGTACAGGGCATCGGTCTGCGCGTCGTCCACTTTCAGGTAGGCGCCGGAAACCACCGGGCCTTCGCCGAGCAGACGGTTGAGGTCTTCCAGGCGCATGTGCGCGCCCGAGCCGATGAATGTGGTGGTCACGGCGGCGATCGGCAGCTCGAAGGTCGGCCGGCGACCCTCCGTGATCCGGATCTCGAGCACGTCGCCGGCCTCGGCATCGAGCTTCGAGGCCAGATCGCGAGACAGCACGAGGCCTCCCGGCGGAGGCACGACGGGGCGGCTGTTCTGATCCACCATGCGCGACAGCGATGCGTCCAGCGGCAGGCCGGTGAGTCCCACGCGCTCCTCGCGATGGCCGTGCCGAATGCGCGCGGCGGCGGATCGATACGGCTCGCCGGCCAGCACGCCCGGCGCCCGCAGCAGTTCGAAGTAGGCTGCGCGTGTGCGCGGTTCCACAAAGGTTACCTGCACGTCGTGCGGATTGGCGACGTTGAAATACGACGCCATCATTTCGTCCATCGCGTCGATGAAAAACATCGTGCCAATCAGCAGGGCGGCTGATACGGCCACGCCGATGCAGGTGAACGCCGATCGGGTGGGAAAGCGCACGATCTGGCGCGCGATCATCCTGGTCTGCTGGTCGAGCATCGTGAGACTGGTGATCCGTGCGCCGGCAGCGCGCGAGTAATCCGGCGGCGGCGGCGGCGACATGGCGGTGGCCGGATTCAGCGATGCCGCCCGGCGCACGGCGAAGATCGCGCCGCCGGCCACGGCCGCGGCGGTGATGCCCAGCGACGTGAGGTAGACCCGCGGATCGGCCTCGAACACCAGGAACGGGAACTGGTAGTAGTCGGTGTACATGGTCGCGGTGAGACGCCCCAGCCAGGTGCCCAGCGCCGCGCCGATGATCAGGCCGAGTGCACCGATGACGCCCACCAGCTTCATGTAGTGCATGACGATGGCGCCGCCGCTGTAGCCGAAGGCCTTCATCAGGCCGATGTCGGCGCGTTGGGTGGCGATCAGACGCGAGATCACCACGTTCACCAGAAACGCGGCCACGAGCAGGAATATCGGCGGCAACACGCTGCCCATGGTGCGCAGCTGTTCGATTTCGCTGTCGACGAATGCGTCGGAGATCTGTTCGCTGCGGCCATAGGCGCCCGGCGCGCCGTAGGGCTGCAGCAGACGATCCAGCTCCGCGATCACCGCGCGCTCGTTGGCGCCGCGCGCCAGCCGCACCGCGGCGTCATTGAACGCGCCGTCCTGGTTCACCATCTCTCCCAGCGCGCTGCGACTCATCCACAGCACGCCGAACAGGCGGTCGTCGGGAATCAGCTGACCGGGCGCGATGGCATAGACATGCTCGGGCGACAGCGCGGTGCCGACGATGGTGAGGCTTTCGCGGCCGCCGTAGATCGTGGCCGGCACGGTGTCGCCGACGTCCAGTCCGTGGGCGGTGGCGAAACTGCTCAGTACCACGGCCTCGTCGCGCCGGCCCGGATCTGGCAGGCGTCCGCGCATCAGCACGATCTGGTTCACCGATGGTTCGCCGGCATCGGGCAGCGAGAAAATCTCGCCGGTGGCCGGTTCGGACATGTCCGGCATGTCGAACAGCGCCGGCGCGCGGATGCGCACTTCGGCCGCCTGCACACCGTCGATGTCGCGGATGTCGCTGATCAGTCCGACCGGTGCGCGCACCACCGGCGCCCATACATCGGCGAACCGGTAGCGCTCGTAGTACGCGCGCCGCGTCTCCTCCAGCGACGCGAGCATGCCGGCGGCGAGCAGGTGCACGGCCACGCCGCCGGCAATCACGAACGCGATTGCCAGCGCCTGGCCTTTCATGCCGAACAGTTCGCGGAACAGCTTGTGATCCAGTGCCGAGAGCACGGACGGCAGGCGCAGCAGTCTCACCAGCTCAGCTCCGACGGTGACTTGCGTTCGGTGTTCTCGCGCAGTTCACGCACGTGGCCGTCCGAGAATGTGATCACACGATTGGCCATGTCGGCCACGGACGCGTTGTGGGTGATCAGCAGTGTCGTGGCGCCGGTGGTTTCGTTCACGCTCTGCAGCGCTTCGAGCACACGGATGCCGGTCTTGCTGTCGAGCGCGCCGGTGGGTTCGTCGCACAGCAGCACCGAGGGGCGCTTGGCGATGGCGCGCGCGATAGCGACTCTCTGCTGTTCGCCGCCGGAGAGCTGGGCGGGGAAGTGGTCCAGGCGCTTCTCCAGCCCGACGATGGCCAGCGCTTCATCGGGCGTCATCGGGTTCTGCGCGATCTCGGTGACCAGCGCCACATTCTCGCGCGCGGTGAGGCTGGCCATCAGATTGTAGAACTGGAAGACGAAGCCCACGTGGCGGCGCCGGTATTCGGTGAGCTCGCGCTGTGTGGCGCCGGTGAGGTCCTGATCGCGAAATCGGACGCTGCCGTCGGTGGCGCTGTCCAGGCCGCCGAGGATGTTCAGCAGCGTCGATTTGCCGCTGCCGGATGCGCCCAGCAGTACCACCAGCTCCCGCTCGGGCAGGGTGAGATCCACGCCGCGCAGCGCATGCACGGCGCTGTGGCCTGTGCCGTACACCTTGGTCAGGCCCACAGTGGTAAAGCATATCCCGCTGCTGGCGGGACTGGCGGTGGCGTGGTTCATGGCTGATCCTGCGGCGAGCGGCAGAGAATAACCGATCCGATGCAAGCTGCGCGATGGGTGCGGATGTGCACTTTCAGCATGTCTTGTTCAGGTTCGGATCAGGCTATCATCCGTGGCGGTATGTTCGGGATATATCGAAACTGGCGTCGCAAACGCATTCTGGCCACCTCGGAGCTGGACGCCGGCGTATGGGCGCAGGCCGTGAGCGGGATTCCGATACTCGCCGGCCTCGACGCCGCCGCCATGGAACGCCTGCAGGCGCTGGTGCTGCTGTTCCTTCACGAAAAAGTGTTCGAGGGCGCCTCCGGTCTCGATCTCACCGCGCGGATGCGCCTGCGCATCGCCATTCTCGCCTGCCTGCCTGTGCTCGAACTCGGCCCGGACCGCTACCGCACGGTTCGAACCATCATCGTGTACCCCGGCGGCTTCATGGTCCGTGATCGCGAGGAAGTGGATGACTTTGGCGTCGTGCATGTGGGCAACGATGTCCTCAGTGGCGAGGCCTGGGAACGCGGGCCAATCGTGCTCGCCTGGGAGGACGTCAACGTCAGTGGCATGGGCACCGGTTACAACGTCGTCGTCCACGAGTTCGCCCACAAGCTCGATCACGAGGGCGGTGCGGTGGACGGCATACCGCTGCTGCCCCGCGAAATGAGCATCACCGAATGGGCTGAAACCTTCCAGGCGGCCTACGACGAACTGTGCGAGAAGTCCGACAACGAAGAAGAAACCTGGCTCGACCAGTACGCCACCGAGCACCCGTCGGAGTTCTTCGCCGTCGTCTCCGAACTGTTCTTCGAAGTCCCGGCCGAACTCAACAAACACTACCCGGACCTCTACCGCCTGCTTGCCGGCTACTACCGCCAGGACCCCGCCAAACGCCTGGCCGGCTGAATGCGCCCTAGGCGCGCAGTCGCGAATCCCGCCGCCGGTCACTCTCTTTCAGCAGCTTCTTCCGCAACCGGATACTCGTCGGCGTGACTTCCACGAGTTCGTCGTCGTCGATGAACTCCAGCGCCTGCTCCAGCGAGAAACGCAACGGCGGCGTCAGCAGGATGTTCTCGTCCGATCCCGCGGCACGAATGTTCGTCAGCTGCTTGGCCTTGGTCGGGTTGACGGGCAGATCGTTGCCGCGGCTGTGGATGCCGATCAGCATGCCCTCGTACACTTCCTCGCCATGCCCGATCAGCAGCGCGCCGCGCTCCTGGAGATTGAACAGCGCGTAGGCCAGTGCCTTGCCCGCCACCATCGACACCAGTACGCCGTTGTGACGCTGGCCGATGTCGCCGGCGAAGCGCGGCGCATAGCGGTCGAAGACGTGATAGAGCAGGCCGGTACCGGCGGTGGACGTCAGATACTCGGTGCGGAAGCCGATCAGGCCGCGCGCCGGAATGCGGTATTCCAGACGCATGCGGCCGCGGCCGTCCGGCACCATGTTCTGAAGTTCGCCCTTGCGCTCGGCGATGCGACTCATCACCGCGCCCTGGTAGTCTTCCTCGAAGTCCAGGGTCGCCAGTTCCCACGGCTCGCACAGCACGCCGTCGATCTCGCGTTCGATCACCGCCGGGCGCGACACGGCCAGTTCATAGCCTTCGCGACGCATGGTTTCGATCAGTATCGCCAGATGCAGCTCGCCCCGGCCCGATACCAGAAAGCGATCGGGGTCTTCGGTGTCTTCCACGCGCAGCGCGACGTTGTGCTTGAGTTCCTGCATCAGACGTTCACGAATCTGACGGCTGGTGATGAACTTGCCGTCGCGACCTGCGAACGGTGACTTGTTCACCTGGAACGTCATGCTGATCGTCGGCTCGTCCACCTGAAGTGCCGGCAGCGCCGCAGGCTGGCCGCGCGCGCAGACGGTGTCGGAGATGCCCAGGTCCTCGATGCCGCTGAACACGACGATGTCGCCGGCGCCGGCTTCACGGATCGATACTCTTTCAAGCCCGGTGAAGCCGTACAGCTCCGCGAGCTGCGCGTTCACCACCTGACCGTTGCGTCGTACCAGTGATACCGGTGTGTTCGCCGTGGCCCTGCCGCGTGAGATCCGGCCGATGCCGAGCACGCCCACGTAGCTGCTGTAGTCCAGGCTCGACACCTGAAGCTGCAGCGGACCGTCGCGCTGCACGTCCGGCGGCGGCACATGGGTGACGATGGCCTCCAGCAGCGGACCCATGTCGCCAGAGGTGACGGTCGCGTCGGTGCCGGCGAACCCCTTCAGTGCCGAGGCGTAAATCACCGGAAAGTCGAGCTGTTTGTCGGTGGCGCCAAGACGGTCGAACAGATCGAAGGTCTGATCCAGTACCCAGTCCGGGCGCGCGCCGTCGCGATCGATCTTGTTGATCACCACCAGCGGCGTGAAGCCGCGCGCGAACGCCTTCTGCGTGACGAAGCGCGTCTGCGGCATAGGGCCGTCCACGGCATCGACGAGCAGCAGCACGCCGTCCACCATCGACAGCACACGTTCCACTTCGCCACCGAAGTCGGCGTGGCCGGGTGTGTCGACGATGTTGATACACAGGTCGCGCCAGTTGATCGCGGTGTTTTTGGAGAGAATCGTGATGCCGCGCTCGCGCTCCAGATCATTGCGGTCCATGACCCGTTCGGGCATCTGCACGCGCGCGTCCACGGTGCCCGACTGCTGCAGGAGTTTGTCCACCAGGGTGGTCTTGCCGTGATCGACATGCGCGATGATGGCGATGTTGCGCAGTTTGTCTGCTGAAAACATGGCTGCCTGCCAGGCCGGAAAAAGGGCGCGGATTATACGCGAGGCGGGCGTCTTTCCCAGTTAAAGTATAAGCGGAGTCGGCCGGGAGGCTGCGGGGGGCAGGCCGCTGGCGGTTCACGGCGCTTCCCGTTGACCGCAGCGCGCAGCGGCGCCGCCCGGTTTGCGCCCGGTTTGCGCCCGGAACGAGGCGCAACAAAGCCTGCGCGCGCCGATCAGAACGACTGCTTGGCTTCGAACAGCAGCTGGGTACTGCGCACGCCTTCGCCGCGATTGAGCGGCACGGCGAGGTCCACATGGATCACCGTGCCGCTGCTGGAACGTGGTGAGCTCAGTCGCAGACCCACGCCGATGTCGTAGAGCATGCCGCGTCCATCGGTGGCGCGTGGATCCTGTCCCCAGACGCGCCCGGCATCGAAAAATGCCGCGTAACCCACACGCAGCAGGCGCAGTGGATACAGATCGGTATGGAAGCGCTGCTCCAGCGTCAGTACCGCCAGGTGCCTGCCGGCCTGGTAGCGCAGCGGATAGCCGCGCAGTCCGCTATCACCGCCCAGCAACACCTGCCGGTCGGCGTCCAGCGAATGGCTGCCCATCGCATTGAGACTTGCCAGGAACAGGTGGCGGCCCAGATTGCGTCGGTAGTAGTTGGCGGATACCTGCCACAGCGCATTGCGCGCGTGACCGCCTTCATGACGCGCCTCGGCTTCGGCGTCGATCAGCAGCAGCTTGCCGGTGCCGCCCGGTTCCCAGCCCCTGCTGAACAGCAGGCGCGTAATGGTTGCGTTCCGGTCTGCGCCCAGTGCGGTGGCCGAGTAGCCCAGCAGCAACGTGAGGTCCATGCCCAGGGCTACATCTTCGATGCGGCCCATGTCGTTGAGCTCGGTCATCACCCGGTAGTCGTCCGTCAGCAGCTGTACGCCCACCCACGGATAGACCAGTTTGCGATCCGCCGGCAGCAGCAGCGGGTCCGGCGTTTCCATGGTGGGTGAGAAGCGCCGCTCGTCGAAGGTGACGCCGGCAAGCCAGCGGGTGACGTGGCTGTCGCGCAGGCCACGTGAATAGCCTCCGGACACTTCGAAAAACCGTGTGTCGTGGCGAAACTCGTCGACGATTTCGCCAAGGTCGTACATCGAATCGATGCGCTTTTCGTTCAGCAGCCTGCCGCCCGCGGACCAGCGTGCGTCCAGCGCGAAGAACGGACGATCAACGCCGATCAGATGGCGTTCGCCGTCGCTGGCATTGGCCGCCACCACCTCGAGCCGCGTGCGCGATCCGCGCACATTGGGATCGACGAAGCGCAGGTAGGCTTCATCACGATCCACGTCGCTGTTGTAGTAAACGGTCAGACCCTTGCCGGTGCCAAGTACGTTGTTCTCGGTGAGCCCGATGCGGTACTCGTTTTCGCCGCCGTTGCGGCTGAATTTCAGTTCCGGCTGAAACGACCAGGCGTCGCGAACGTAGACATTCACGTTCGCGGTATTCGCGGACGGATCGTAGTCGTTCGAGTGGATCACGGCTTCGGCAAGATAGGGCCGTGCGCGCAGCAGCCGTGCCGACTCTTCCAGCAGCCGGCTGGAAAACGGATCGCCGGAGTCGAACAGCAGCAGGTCTTCGATCACGCCATCGCGCGTCTTGAAGTTCACGCGGTTCGCCCATCGATACGCGGCGCGGTCTTCCTCGGGATCGTCGGTGTCGAAGATGTTGGCGACTTCGATGCGAATCTCACCTATGCGCGCGCCGTTGGCTTCGAACTCGGCGTGCGTGGCGGCGAGGTCGGCCTGTTCGCCGGTCTGTGACGACGCCCCGGGCATCTGTGGCAGGGCGTCGGACGTCATCAGCAACAGCAGCCAGCTCAATGTGCAGATACCGCCGCGCTGGGAGTCCGACGAACGCGGGCTGCAAATAGCGCTGTGCTGCTGGCGGCGGTTCATGGCGTGCTGACGACCTTGACCATGTGGTTACCGGCTTAGAGCTGCGCCCAGTGCCAGGGTTCATAGCAGAAGCCGTAGACGTTGTCGCGAGGATAGGAGAGACGGAAACCGAAGTGCGAGGCATGCTCGCTCAGCCATGTGAACGCGGTCGACTGTTCGAACTCCTCGGTCAGCGGCCTGAAACCCGGCGTGGCGATGTCCAGGGCGCGGCCGGTGTGATGCTCGCTGTATCCGGGCGCGGCGTTCACGGTGAGTATCGTGGCGATGGACTGCCCGGCCGCGAGCTTGTTGCGAATCAGTTCGACCTGATAGCTGACGCTGCGGAAGCCCGAGACCAGCAGCAGTTCCACGGCATCTTCGTAGGCCGCACGCTTCATTCGCGTCCAGGCGCCGGCGGTATCCGGCGCCAGCCGCTGTGGACGACCGACGATGTTCGGCTCCACGTCCACGAGTTCGGCGGCTTCCGGATAACGTGGCCGCATCGGCGTGACGCCGTAGTCACCGGGAATCCCCAGTTCCTGCCACAGGCCGGACAGCGGATCGTGTTGCGTGGTCATTGCCGTTCAGCGAAACCGCCAGATGAACGCCGTGCGGGCAGTCCAGTCCGGGCCGCGAGTGATGCCGGTGCCAACCCCCATGTTCACGGTGAAGTTCGGCGACAGGCGCCCGTAGTAGCCCACCAGCGCTTCGGAAGTGCTGTCGCGGTGCAGCATGCCACGCACCTCCACACCGGCCGCGTGACGCCGCGCAATGTTGACACGGATGGCACCGGCGTACCCCCATTCGCGAGTCTGACCGGCTTCGCGGTCGAAGATCAGGTTCAGTGCGGCGAGATAGCGTCGGGTTTCATGTCCCGCCGACAGCGTGCCGATGAAACGGTCGCGGTCGTCGGACTGATGCGCCACCTCGTACCTTGCGGCAAGGCCGGCGTACAGGCGTTGGCGCGGGCCCGTGAGGCGGAAGAATACCGACGGCGCGGTGGTGTCGTAGCGGGCGGATCGGCCCTGTGGCTTCTCCAGGCGCGCCGGCAGCGCAACGGCCACGCGCCGCGACACCCCGAACAGAATACCCGGCTCCATCTGATACAGATTGCGGTCCATGGACAAATAGTTCTGTTGCACATACAAATATCCACCGCCGGCCTGCGGCAGTCGTGGCGATTCGGTGAGCAGGAAATCCATTCCGTGCTGCGCAGGTGCCGGTGCGGGCGCGACAGACAGGATGGCAGCTGCAACAATTGCGGCCGCGCGGAATCGATGGCGTGATGCGCGCGAAACCGTCGGTCGCGAAACCGTTTGTAGTGATTGCCGCGATCGTTGAAGTGGTTGTTGCTGGTGTAATCCGGGCATGAAGCGTCAGGCGATCTTGGTTACGATGAATGGAAGGGACTAAAGGATCATAGCAGTGCGGGAAGCAGGCATAAATCAGACTCCGGATTCGACACCGGTCACGATACTGGGCGCCGGCTACGTGGGCGCAGCACTTCTGAAGGCCATTCCCGGCGCGGTGGCGACCCGCCGTCGGAGGGGGCCGGACCGGTCGCTGATCCGGTTCGATCTGGCTGACCGCGAAACCTGGCAGCAGGTGCCGGTGCGCGACCGCACCGTGGTGATCACGTTCCCCGCCGAACCCTGCGAGCTGATTCAGGCATTTCATGCCGAGGTGCTGTCGCAGGCGGCCGGCATCATCGCGCTGGGCAGCACGTCGGCTTACCGCCTGCCGCCGGAGGCCGGCGAAGCGGTGGTCGATGTCGACGAGGACTCGCCGCTGGATCTCACCCGGGAACGCGTTCGGGGCGAGGAATGGCTGCGCGGAGCGGGTGCAACCATCCTGCAGCTGGCCGGCATCTTCGGACCGGATCGCGATCCGGCGGACTGGCTCAACCGCGGGCGCATCCGCGATGGCGCCAAGATCGTGAACCTGATCCATGTCGACGACATCGTCGCAGCCATTCTGGCGCTGGTGCAGCGGCCGATGCCCGGGCAGCGGATCAGCGCGGTCAACGGCGAGCCGATCGCCTGGCGCGATCTGCGTTCACGGCTGGTTGCGGCCGGCCGGGCGGACGCCAGGCGGCCACTGGCCGACAGTATTCCCGGCGAACACGGCAAGCGGGTGCTCAACCTGCGTCTGCGCGCACTGATGCCGGAGCACCAGTTTCAGCTTCCGTGAATCCGGGTCTGATATGCTCGGTTTCGCGCGCAGTCTGTGCACGCGCCGAAGTTCTCGACAACCAACCCAACAACAACCGGGAATCGGGTCATGGAAACGGAAGAATTGTTTGAGCATGTGCGGGAAGCAGGCGCCTATTTCGGCCTGAATCTGCTGGCGGCGATCGCGATACTTGTTATCGGCTGGTGGATCGCGAAGCTGATCCAGAAGGGTGTGCTGAAGGGGCTGGAGAGGGCAAACCTGGAGCCCATCCTGGTTCGCTTTTTCTCCAGTCTCGTGTATGCGTTGCTGATGGTGTTCGTGATAATCGGCGCCATCAGTCGGCTCGGCGTGCAGACCGCATCACTGATCGCGCTGGTTGGTGCGGCCGGCCTGGCCGTCGGTCTGGCCATGCAGGGATCGCTCGCCAATCTCGCTGCCGGCGTACTGCTGATCATCTTCCGCCCGTATCGCATCGGTGATTTCATCGAGGGTGGTGGCACCAGCGGTACCGTGGAGGAAGTGCAGATATTCACCACGGTGCTCAAGACGCCGGACAGCCGGCGTGTGATCGTGCCCAACAGTCAGATGATGGGCGGCACCATCACCAACTTCTCGTCGCACCCGCAACGTCGCGTGGACCTCACTGTCGGAGTGAGCTACGACGCCGATTCCGACCATGTGCGCAGGGTGGTGCAGGACGTACTGGCGGCCGATGAGCGCGTGCTGGCGCAGCCCGAACCGGTGGTGGCGATGCTGGCACACGGCGACAGCAGCGTGGAGTGGATCGTGCGCCCCTGGGTGCAGACGGCGGACTACTGGAAGTTCTACTGGGATACGATGGAAGCGATCAAGCGGGCGTTTGATCGTGAGGGTATCTCGATACCGTATCCTCAGCGCGACGTGCACATCTACAACCACCAGGTTGAGGAGAAGCAGGCGGCATCGTGAACGACGGCACGCTGTCGTTCGGCTTCGATCCGGTTGCCACGCCTCAGGCGCGAGTACTGATTCTGGGCAGCCTGCCTGGCCGGCGTTCGCTGGCGGATGCCGAGTACTACGCCCAGCCGCGCAATGCGTTCTGGCGCATCATGGGCGAGCTGGTCGGCGCGGATCCGCATCTGCCGTACGCGCAGCGGCTGCGGCGGCTGACGTCGGCCGGCATAGCGCTGTGGGATGTGCTCGCGGCCGCCAGGCGGCCGGGCAGTCTGGACAGCGCCATCGAGCGATCCGGCATCGTCGTCAATGACATCGACGGCTTCCTCACGCGCCACACGCAGGTACGGTTGATCTGCTGCAATGGCGGCAAGGCCGCGGAACTGCTGCAGCGTAACGTGCTGCCGACGCTCACGGGCCGCGCCGCGTTCATTGCCTGGCAGCAGCTGCCTTCCACCAGTCCCGCCTACGCATCGATGCCATACGAAGACAAGCTGCGTTGCTGGCGTCAGGCCATCGGTGGTCCGCTCGCTGGCGACGAGCCGCGGCGCGGCGCAGCTTCGGAAGCACCCTGCCAGGCCTGAACGATGAAAAAACTTCTGCAGGACCCGCTGATTCATTTCCTCTTTCTGGGTGCGGCGATCTTCGTGCTGTTCGCCGTGCTCGATGACGACGAAGACGACGATGCCACGCGGATCGTGATTTCCGCCGATCAGGTGCGGCAGGCGGTCGATCTGGCAACCATGCTGCGTGGCGATACGCCCGATCGCGAGCAGATCGAGCAGCTGCTGGAACCCGTGATACGCGAGCAGGTGCTGTACCGCGAGGCGCGCGCACTGGGGCTGGATCGCGACGATGAAACGGTGCGACTGCGCCTTGTCGAGAAAATGCGGTTTCTCACCGAGGATCTCATTGAGCCGGAGCTGCCCGATGATGCGCGGCTGCGTGCCTTCTACGACGCCGATCCGCAACGCTTTGCGATACCGGCGCGGGTGAACTTCGAGCAGGTGTACTTCAGTCCGCGGGAGCGCGGTGATGCGCTGCGGGACGATGTGGCTGCGGCACGGAGCCGCCTGGAGGCCGGCGAGGACCTGGCCGGGGACAGCTCGCCGCTGCGCCGGCAGTATCCCGATGCCGTCCGCGAGCAGGTGGAGGTGCTGTTCGGCGAGCCGTTCGCGGCAGCCATGTTCTCCGCGGTACCGGGCAGCTGGTACGGCCCGTTCGAATCGGACTTCGGCGTGCACCTGGCTTTCCTGCACGAACGCGTGGCTCGGCATCAGCCGTCCTTCGACGAGGCGCGCGAGGCCGTGCTCGACGCCTATCTGTCGGATCACCGGCATCGGGCCAACGAGGCGGAGTTCAGACGCATGCGCGACCGCTACGAAGTCGTCATCGACTGGTCCGCCGTGCAGTCCTGATGCGGCGCGCATCCGCTCCGGATCGTGCGCAGCCGAGGCGGGCGCTGCTGTCGCGGATCCGGCGGAATATTTGCGGCTTTCCAGTGTCGCGGGTCCGTCGGGCCATTGGCGGCTTTGCAGGTTCCGTGGGCTGGCTGACGTTGCCCGGTTTTCGACGCCTGACGCCCGGTGCGCTCCTCGTCATCGTCGTCGCGACAGCCGGGTTCGTAGCGGCCGCGGATGCGCATCGGCTGACACCGGCCTATCTGGGGCTCACCGAAACCGCGCCCGACACCTTTGCGGTGCAGTGGAAGGTATCCAGCATCGGTGGACTCACCGCCGTGCTGGTGCCGGCGATTCCCGAGCCCTGCGAACTCACGGGGCCGGTGCGTACACAGGAGCGTGTCGACACACGTACGCAGAGTGGCGAAGTCATCTGCGCCGCGGGTCTGCGCGGGCAGATGGTGGGCGTGCAGGGACTGTCTGAAACGCATACCGACGTGCTGCTGCGCGTGCAGTTCGCCGATGGCAGTGCCTTCGTGCATCGCCTGACACCGTCCGCGACGCATGTGCAGGTGCCTGAGCGTGCCGGTCGCGTCGGCGTGATGCTCACCTACCTGGTGCTCGGCGTCGAGCACATTCTGATCGGCGTGGATCATCTGCTGTTCGTGCTCGCGCTGCTGATGATCGTGCGCGGTGTTGGGCTGCTGGTGGCCACGGTGACCGCCTTCACGATTGCTCACAGCCTGACGCTGGGTGCCGCCGTCCTCGGATGGGTGCATGTGCCCGAGGAGCCGGTCGAGGCGGTGATCGCGCTCAGCATCCTGTTTCTGGCGCTGGAGCTGGCGCGCCACGGCGTGAAGCCGGACGCATCGCGAAGCCTTGCCGCGCGCTTTCCGTGGTTTGTTGCGTTCGCGTTCGGCCTGCTGCACGGCTTCGGATTCGCCGGTGCGCTGTTCGAGGTGGGCTTGCCCGAACACGCGATCCCGCTGGCGCTGCTGTTCTTCAACATTGGCGTGGAAATCGGTCAGCTGCTGTTCATTGCCGTGGTGCTCGGCGTGGTCTGGCTGGTGCGCAGGCTGCGCCTTCCGCTACCGCAATGGACACCGGTGGCGGTCGTTTACCTGATCGGTTCGCTGGCCGCTTTCTGGGCGCTGGACCGCACATTGACGGCCTTCTGATACCCTTCCGTACGTGAAAAGGAATCAGACGCCGCTGGCGGCAAAAAAATCCGACGACCGTTCCGGGCTGTTCGATGGCGGTCGCGGCCTGATTGGTGAAGCGCTGCTGATGCTGCGCGGCGCCACGCGACCCCTCACCGCGGTCGCGCTCATCGTGTTGCTGATCCTGCTGCTGCGGCCTGGCGAGTGGCTCGGGCAGCTGGATGTGATGCGCGGCTGGGTGCAATCGCGGGGGCTGCTGGGCCTGCTGGTTGTGCTGTGCGTCTATGTGCTTGCCGCCGTGGCGCTGGTGCCGCAGACGGTACTGAAAGTGGCTGCGGGTGGTCTGTTCGGTTCGCTGTGGGGTGTGGCGGTAGCCAGCATCGGGTCGGCGCTGGGGGCGCTGGCCTGTTTCCTGATCGCCCGCTACGCGGCGCGTGGCCCCTGGATGAACCGCATCCGACGTGGTCAGCGCATGATGCAGCTCAACGAGCTGGCACGTGAACGCGGTGTCTGGCTGGTCGTGATCTGTCGGCTGCTGCCGGTGTTTCCCGGCAATCTGCTGAACTACGCGCTGGGACTCACGCAGCTGCGTACCGCCATCTTCGTGTTCTGGAGCTGGCTCACCATGCTGCCCGGTATTATCGTGCTGGTGGTCGGCACGGACGCCATTCTGCGTGGTCTGGCGGAGGGACGGGTGCCCTGGGGTATGGTCGCCATCGTGACGGGTGTGCTGGCGTTGCTGGTGTTCCTGACGGTGGTCGTGCGACGCCGGTGGCATTATCAGTGAACCGGTGGGCGTATAATCCGGTCTGATGGCCGACAGGTCGCTCGGAAGGCGACCCCTCGGAAGTCGGCCCTTCGCGATACGGATGCGAAGGGGGCGGGGCGCGGGCGCACCGTGTTTAATCAGGCCGCGGCACAGCATAGAGGCGTACACCACGAACCATGCAGGATCTGAACGACATTCGCCGTCAGACGAAAGCGATCAGCGCCAGCGGTGTGCTGGGGCGGTCGCGTTCCTATGGGCGGTTCCTGGAATACCTGGTGGAGTGCACCGCCGATGGACGCACGCCCAAGGAGCTGGAAATCGCGACGGAGGTGTTCGGCCGCGGACCGGACTTCGATCCCAGCCAGGACTCCATGGTACGCGTCTATGCCCACAATCTGCGCCAGAAGCTCGACAACTACTACGCCGATGTCGGCCGCAATGAGACACGGCGGCTGACCATTCCACGCGGCGAGTATCGGGTGGCGCTGGCGTTGGCCGACGAAGTACCCGAGGAAGCGGCGGATGAAGTGATTCCGGCCGCGCGCACGCCGGACTGGCGACGGATGCTGTCGGCCGCTGCACTGGTGCTGGCCGGCGTGGTGGTGGGCGTGCTGATCGGTGCGCGTGATGCGGGCAACCAGCAGTCGCTGACGCGTGCCCAGCAGGTGGCGGTGTCGCCCGTCTGGGCCGGCATGCTCGATGATGACACGCCGATACTGGTCGTCGTGGGCGACTACTACATATTCGCCGAGCTCAATGAGAGCGGAAACGTCGAGCGGCTGGTGCGCGAGTTCACGATCAATACATCAAGGGATCTCGATGATTTCATGATGTATGAGGCGGATCTGGACAGGCGCTACGTGGATCTGGATCTCACCTATCTGCCACGCGCCAGCGCCTCGGCGCTGCGTGACGTGCTGCGGGTGCTGTATACCGCGGACAAGCCGGTGCGCATCGTGGCGATGAGCGAGCTGAACGTTTCACAGCTGCGCGACAACCATGTGCTGTACATCGGCTACATCAGCGCGCTCGACAAACTGCTGGACTTCACGTTCGCCGCATCGCAGCTGCGTGTCGGTGAAACGTTCGACCAGCTGCAGCATCGCGACAGCGGTGAGCTGTTCACCAGCAGCGCCGGATGGGCGGGTGCCGTTCGCAGCTATCGCGACTACGGCTATTTCTCCACGTTCGCCGGACCCGGTGGACATCAGGTGTCGGTGGTGGCCGGCATGCGCGATACCGGGCTGATGCATGTTGCCTATGCGCTCACCGATCCGACCCAGGTGGATGCCCTCGAGCAGTCGCTGGGGCTGGGTGCCGACGCCCGGCCCGGGTTCGAACTGCTGTACGAAGTGATGGGCGTGGAGCGCGCCAACCTGGACGGCAGTCTGGTGCACATCGCCCGCTTCGATCAGCAGCCGATCCGGGGTGGCGACATGGCGAACTCGAACCCGGGTTCGAGTTCGCGCTGACTGCGGTGGCCGCGGCCGTTACGGCGTACAGCGAATCAGCAGCTCTCCCGGCTTCACGTAGCACTCCGAGTCCGGTTCCGGCTTGAAGCGTGGCGCAAACAGTTCCGCCAGCATGCAGCGCACACTGCCGCCCCCGGTCTCGATGGTGGGCACATGGGCAACCACCAGTCTGCCGAACCGGCTCAGCCGGTCGCTTTCCGGCCAGCCGGCCTGCGCCCGCGTCGACATGGCGATCACCGGCCCGTCACCGCGCAGTTCCAGAATGTTTGCGGCGAAGTTCTGCATCTGACGTCGCCCGATGATCAGCACCTCGCGACCGCTGGCTTCGATGGTGGTCAGCAGCGCCTCGCGCTCGGCGCGGTTGCGGATCACGTCGGCACAGACCACAGCGAATTTTGTGCCCAGCGACATCAGCACATTGGTGTGATAGATCGGCAGGCCGGAACGATCCGTTGCGGTGAACGGCATCGGCCTGTATCCCAGCAGGGCACAGACTTCCCGTAACGGCCTGTCGTGGGTTCGTGGCGACAGGCAGGCGAATGCGATGCGCTGGATATGGTCGAACACGATGCTGCCTGTGCCTTCCAGGTAGTGATGGTCGCGTTCGTGTGAACTGAGATCCACCATGCGCCTGATCGCCAGCCGGCCAACCCGGCGCAGCATGTCGACGGTTTCCTGCCTGCGTTCCATGCGGCGGTTGTTCGCCAGCATCGGATAAGTCAGCACGGTGCCGTCGGCGTGACAGCTGATCCAGTTGTTCGGGAACACCTCGTCCGGCAGTGACATATCGGTCCGTCCGTCCGCGAGCAGCACGCGCACACCGCTGTCGGCCAGTTGCACGGCCAGTGCCTCGGTTTCGGCGCGGGCACGATCGGCCACCGCGGAAGGGCGCCCCGACGGCCTGCGCTGAAAGCGATTGGACTGCCGGGTCTGCGGATTGGCCGAGAAGCGGGTGGGGTGGATCATCAGTACCGCGGGCGCGGCCTGATGGACGGGTTCCTCACCGGCAGTGGCTGGGTGATCCGTCACCGGCGGCCTCCAGTTGTGTGAGTGTTTCGCGAATGGCGTCCTGAAGCACGCCGGGTTCGGCAACGGCAAGCGCCTGGCGCGCTTCGGAAAGCGCCGCTGCCGGACAGCCCTGTGCCATGAGCACGTGAGCGAGATTGTTGCGTGCCGCGGCGTGTTCGGGCTGCAGGCTGATCGCGGCGCGATACAGCGTGGCCGCCTGCTCGAGGCGGCCATGCTGATACTGCTGATTGGCGGCGGCGAACGCCACCAGCGCCTCGTCGGGCCAGCGGCTCAGCGCGCCGGTGTAGCCCTGCAGGGCCGCCACCGGCGTCAGCAGTGCTTCGGTGTCGGCCAGTGCGCGCACGTAGCGTCTTGGATCGGCGCTTGCCGGCACGCGACCGGGATGTGCCACCACAAACGCCCAGTTGTCGGCCAGTGCCCAGCGGCGCATGAACCATCGAGTGCGCTCTTCCCTGCGTTCCTGTTCACCCGAACGCAGGATCACGCGATCGCGTTCGGCATCGAAGCCCACCACCACCGCGTAGTGCCAGCGCGGACGACTGGCCACACCCAGATTCTGCAGGACCAGCACCGGCCGGCCGCTTTCGACTTCGGTCAGCAGTGCGTTGATGTCCGGTTCCAGCGTGTACGGCACCAGGCCGTGGCGCCGTGTTGCTCCCAGCAGTTCCGCCTGCAGGCTGCCACGCAGGCCTTCCACATAGACGGCGGGTACCAGATCGTCCGCGGTGACGGGAACGCGCTCGTAGGCCAGCACCGTGGCCAGCGCCGCCGGACCGCACTGGTAGTCGGTCTGCGGGAAGAACGGCACACGCGTGAGTTCCACCTGCGGCAGCGTGTCGGGAACCGGCAGGGAGGCAAGGCCCACGCAGCCGGCAAGGCTTGCCGCAACGATCAGCACAGCGGCGACCCTTGCCGTTACGGAGTGGGCTGGTGTGCCCGGTGTGTCGGCGATCCTGATGCCGCGCGTCGGCATAGGCGGATCAGATGCGATTGAAGATATTGATGACGCCGGTCAGTTCGAGAATCAGCAGCACGATGAACACTGCGCCCACGAGGGCGAGCAGGCCGGCACCGGCGGGCAGCTCCTCGAGGTTGGCGGCCAGCAGCTGCAGTTCATGATCGGCCAGCGCTTCGACGCGAAGCATCGCGTCTTCCGCCGATACACCGTGCTTCTCCAGGCTGCGGCGCACGTCGTCGCGCACGAGCAGGGCGTCGATCCGCTGCAGGGTTTCCTGGCGGTCGAGCGCGTTCAGATAGTCGGTGGTGGTGATGATGCCGGCGTGAGCCGATACCTGAACGCTGCCCAGTGCCACGCAGCTGAGCAGAACCAGCAGCGGGTTGAATCGGTTGCGACGTCGCATCGGAATCTCCTGTTACCGGACACACGCTGTATGACAGGAACATACCCGAGCACCACCGGCATTGCCAGTTGGGCGCTCGCGGACAGCCGCAGCGGCCACGGATCCTGCATCGTGTGCCGACGCGCAGGCCGGCATCAGCGGCTTTGCGTGGCGGCCAGCAGTCGTTCGGCACGACTGGTCAGGGAACGATCGCCACCGGCCAGCGACAGGGCTCTGCGCGCCATCTCCGCGGCCTGCGGTGCGTCGCCGGAGGTCAGCCGGATCTCGCCCAGTTCCATCCACAGCCACGGATTGTCCGGGTCGATGCGCAATGCGCGCTCGATGGATGCGGCGGCATCGTCCAGATGGCCGGATGCGCGTTCGCGGCGGCTCTGGTCCAGCAGCATGGCGCTGGCGGGTGACATCGGTGGCTGCGTGGAGGGTGCCATGTCCGCGCCCGGACGCCCGCCGCCGGTATCCGCGCCACGTTCATCGGCTCCGGGCTGTTCCACGGGAGGCGGCGCGCTGCGTGCGGGGGATGAGGGTGCTTCGGGGGCGCCGGTTTCGGCGGATGGCTGTTCGGTGGGTGCCCGCCGCGGTTCCACCGGCGGCAGCAGTGTGCAGCCGCCCACCAGCAGAACGGTCAGTGCGATTGTCAGTCGTTGCGGCGCAGCCATTGGCGGATTCTACCGCCAAATCCCGTCGCCGATTCGCCGTCGCAGCCACGTGCGACCGGCATGTTCGCTGCAACCGGTATCGGCACGGCAACGCCGTTGGCGCATCCGGGTGCCACCGGAAAGCCCGATCCGTAGTCGATCAATGTCTCCGCCACGCCCGCTGGTGGGTTCGGCCGATACGGGCGCGGCACGAGTTCCGACATCAGTCGCGCCCAGACAATGCCGGCACCGGTGGCGCCGGTGAAGCCGGTTTCGCTGTTGTCGTCGGCACCGATCCAGGCGACGGCGCTGTAGTCACTGGAGAATCCGGCGAACCAGCTGTCCCGCAATCCGTCCGAGGTGCCGGTCTTGCCGGCCACACGCATCGACGCCGGCAGGCGACGCTGGATCGAGCGGCCGGTGCCGCGCTCCATCACCTGCACCATCGCACCGCCGAGCTGGTAGACGGCGGCCGCTTCGGCGCTCTGTGTGATTTCCAGCCGAAAGCGCTGCAGCACGCGGCCGTCTTCGTCCACCACCGCATCGACGGTGCGTAGCGGTGCACGGAAACCGCCGTTCGCCAGCGCGTTGTACAGCTCCGCGGTCTCCACCGGCGTCAGTTCCACGGCGCCCAGCAGCAGCGAAGGGTACAGCGGTGGCCGGCGTTCCAGCCCCAGCCGCTGCATGACGTCGGCAACGTTGTTCAGCCCCACGCGCATGCCCAGGTCTACCGTGGCTTGATTCAGCGATTCGGCCAGGGCACGGACCAGAGTGACCTCGCCCAGGCTCTCGCCGCTGAAATTGCGCGGTGACCAGATGTCGCCGTTGGCGAGCCGGATGTCGATGGGTGCGTCGCTGGCGATGTCCGCGAGCGTGAATCCTGCCGACTCGAGCGCGGCAAGATAGACGAACGGCTTGACCAGCGAACCGATGGGACGACGTGCGTCCAGCGCACGATTGAAACCTTCAAAGCCCGCGCGGCGACCGCCCACCAGCGCCAGCACCTCGCCGCTGTGCGGACGGGTGACGACGACGGCGCCATCCAGTGTCGGGCCATCGCCGCGATCGGCCGGCTGGAGTTCGGCAAGTCCTTCCACGAGGGCACGCTGCGCGGCGGCCTGCACGGCCGGGTCCATCGCGGTGTAGATGCGCAGGCCGTCGCGGGCCAGGTCCGATGCCGCGTAGTCGCGGCCCAGCTGACGACGCACCAGGTTCAGGTAGGCGGCATAGTAGCTGGCGCTGCGACCGGCCGGCGGCAGCACGTCCAGCGGTCGGGCGGTGGCGGTGGCAAGGCGCTCCTCCGGCACCAGCCCCTGATCCGCCATCAGTTCGAGCACCAGGTTGCGCCGCTCCAGCGCGCGTTCGGGGAAGCGGCGCGGATCGTAGTAGCCGGGTCCACGCAGCTGGGCGATCAGCAGCGCGATTTCGTGCAGCTCCAGCTCGGCCAGCGGCTTGCCGAAGTAGAACTGACTGGCCAGTCCGAAGCCGTGTATGGCACGCGAGCCGTCCTGGCCGAGATACACCTCGTTCAGATACGCGTGCATCAGCTCGTCCTTGCTGTAGCGGCGCTCCAGAGCGGTGGCCATCACCGCTTCGCGCAGCTTGCGGTCGAACGTGCGGTCGTTGTTGAGGAAATAGCTGCGCACCAGCTGCTGCGTCAGCGTACTGGCGCCCTGACGTATCCGCCCCTGCGACAGGTTCACCATCGCGGCGCGCACGATGGCGCGCGGGTCCACACCGCGGTGTTGCAGGAAGCGCCGGTCTTCGACCGCCTGTATTGCGTCGATGACCAGCGGTGGCACCTGTTCCGGCGCCAGGATGATGCGGTCTTCGCCATGTGCCGGGAACAGGCTGCCGATCAGCATGGGCTCAAGACGCGCCAGCGCGATCGCGCTGCCATCGGTGGCGGTGACGGCGCTGATGCTGCGTCGGTCGAACTGCACGCGCAGCGACTGCGCGGCTTCGGCGCGGCCGGCGTGACCGAATGCGCGGATGTTGATGTGCACGCGGTTGCCATCCACGGCGTAGCGACCTGAACCGTTCAGTGCCGCACCGTCGGACTGCTCCCGGTAGCCCAGCCGGCGCAGTTCGCCAACCAGATCCACCTGTGCCAGCACGCGGCCCGCATACAGCTCCATCGGCGCCGCGTAGACCTGGGCCGGCACGTCCCAGCGTCGCGCCTCGAATTCCGTGGCGATGCGCGCACCCAGATGCAGCAGGTAGATGTATGCGACGCCGGCAATCACCAGCGACAGCATCAAGCCGGTCACAAACAGGCGCACGCGGCTGAGGCGCGCGGTGCGCCTGCGCGACTTTCGACGGCGACGGGTCATGCGGGCAGTCTGTAACCGCGTATCGGTGGCGTCAACGTGAGTGTCATCAACGTGAGCGGATCAGATCCTGAAGCCGGTCGGTGATGCGCCGTTCCGCCTCGCGACGCAGCGCCCGTTCGATAATGGCGCTGTAGTCCGGTGCGATTTCCGGATCGGTTACCACGCCGCGCACACGCAGCGGAATGGATTCGCCGATCAGTCCGTCCATGGTCTCGCAGTTGCGGATGCCCACCGGTCCGCTCAGGCGCGCCTCGAGCTGATAGTCCAGATGCTGCTCGGTCAATGCCAGGCGCCCGCTGCCATTGACCGTCATGAAGGATGCCCGGCCGAGCAGGTCGGGCGTATGCGCCACACCGTCGCGCACTTCGGCGCTGCCCTGGATCACCTCGAAGCGGGTTTCGCGCGGCAGATCGGAAGGCGGTGCCGGTGCGCGCTGCAGTACGTTGTAGGCCACGCACAGGCCGCGCCCGAGGTTGAAGCCTTCGATGGCGCCGTTCGTCAGCGAAAAGCTCGCCCGGCCCTGGGCGGTCTGTACGTTGTCGGCGATCTTCGCGCCGCGACCGGTGAGATCCAGTTCGAAGCCGCCGGTGCCGCTGAGGTTCGCATCGCCGGTGAGCGCCACGATCAGTGGCCGCATCGCCAGGTTCGATGCGCGGCCGCTGAGGGTCATCGACGGCACCGTGCCGGTGATGTCCACGCCGAAGGCGCCATTGAATTCGCCGCCATAAAGGCGCGCCCGCGCGTCGTACAGGCGTGCACGCCCGCCGCCGATTTCCAGACGCGTGGCTATCTCCTGGAACTGCATGCCGGCCAACGCCAGCGAACCGATTTCCAGGCTGCCGGACAGGCGCAGCGTGTTGAAGGCGTCGACTTCCAGTTCCAGGTCGCCGGCCGTCATTTCGCCTTCGTCCACCTCGCTGGCGCGCGGTGGCAGATAACGGTCGGCATCCACCTGGTCAATGGCCAGCGTGAACAGATAGGCGGGATTGTCGAAACCGTCCACGGTGAGGCTGCCGGTGATGCGGCTGTCGTCCAGCACCAGTTCGATGTTCTCGAACCGTCCGCGTTCGGCGTTAACGTTGAAATTCGCGCGCGCGCGGGCGCGCGTCAGCGCGGAAGGATCGGAGGTCTCCGGCGCGAGCAGTGCAAAGCGGTTCAGCAGATCGCCGGGAGAGAACGGCTGAATCTCGGCGTCGCCGGCCCACAAGGCGTTGCCGGACACGGCGGTGCCATTGATGCGGCCACTGCCGTTGAGGCCGAACGCTTCCAGGTGCAGCGGGTCCAGCGTCACCGTATCGGCGCCGGTGTCGATCACGAAGCGGGTATCCAAGCGCATCATGCCCAGATCGCCCGGCTGCAGGCCATCCGGCAGCCAGGCGGCAAAGGCGGTCGCGAAGCCTTCCGGCGGAAAGCGCGATGTCTCGATCTGTCCGCGCATGACCTGTCCGGCGCCGCCCGGTGCGATGTCCACCTGTCCGGTGAGCGTGCCCTCCAGCAGCGTGGCGCGCAGATCACGGATCGCGGTACGGCCGGCCGACAGATCGGAATCGATATTCGCGCTCAGCGCCACGCGACCGAAGGCGTTCAGGTCCACGTCGTCAGGCACGTAGGTGCGCACGATGCCCAGCAGCGTCGCGTTCGGTGTGAATTCCGGAATGTCGATGCGGCCGCGGTAGCGGTTGAATTCATCGATCCGCATCTCGCCGCGAATACGGCTGCCCAGTGCGCTGGCGTCGAGATTTTCGAGCGTCAGCCGTTGCGCACCCGTCTCGAATGCGAAGCCGGTGTGGACGGTGAAGTTGCCCAGCGATGCGGCCGTCGTGCCGGCCGGCAAAGGCTCGTTCAGCAATGTGAACACCCGCGCCAGCGGCGATTCCGACACGCTCACCGTGCCGCGCACGTCGGGCGCGGTGAGTTCGCCGTCGATCTGCAGCTGCCAGGCGGCACTGATGCCGGCGGTTTCGGTGCGCAGGTTCTCCACGGCAACCGATGAACCGTTGGCACCGAGTGTCGCCGCGCTGAAGCGTACCGTGGCCTCCAGTTCCGGTGGCGCGCCTTCGATGGCGCGCGCGGTGCCGGTGAGCGTCGTTTCGCCCAGGGTGATCGTGCCGTCTTCCGCTCGCGCGAAACTGGCCAGATCCAGGCGGCCGTCGGCGCGTTCGGGGTGGGTTGTGTCGGCAAAGCGGAACTCGAGCCGCACATCGCTGGCCGCGACCGCGCTCGCGCTGCGTATCTCGGCCGTGCCGCGCCCGGACAGGCGCACGCCATGGTCGGCGGCCACATCCCGCGCATGCAGACTGAACTGAAGTGCGATGGGTTCACCGATGGCGATCGCGCCGCTTTCCACGTCCAGTTCGGTGATCGTGTAGCGCGTTTCGGTGACGTTCTCGCGCCACGTGAGTCGGCCGTTGCGCACGCGAAAGCCTTCCACATCGAGGCTGTCGATCGTGAAGCCGTCGTCCGTGGCCGTGGCCGGTGTGGTGTCCGCCGGCGCTGCCTCGGCCTGACGGAGCAGATCCTCCCAGTTGTTGCGGCCGTCGTCGGTGGTGGCCAGGTTCAGGGTCAGGCCATCGAGAATCACGGTGCCCACTTCAATCTGACGACGCAGCAGCGGCATCAGCTTGACGCGGATCTCAACGCGTTCGGCGCTCAGGAAGGGTTCGTCGCCGAAGTCGGGGGCATTGCCCAGAACGATGCCGCCGGTTTCCACCGCCAGCCATGGGAAGTAGCTGAGTTCCAGGTCCTGGTCGATGCGGAACGCCCTGCCGGTGCGCTGCTCCACCCAGTCGGCCAGATGGCCCTTGTAGGCGTTGGGGTCGAAGGTCCATGCGACCACCAGGGCGGCGATGACCAGCAAGGCGAGGAGGGCGACCACGGTCGCGGCAACGATCCTGAAGATTTTCACGGCGAGCAGCTCTCCGCAGTTGGCACCGATATCGGCCGGTCATATCGTTGCGCCTGTTACCAGCAAAGACAAGCGGCATCGTGGCAGGTTCCGCAGGGCGGCTGCGCGGCCGGCCGCTGAACGGTAGAATACCCGCCCACGTCTGAAGCGCAGGCACGCGGCAGGCCGCGGGCCCGCTCCCTGAAACGGTCAGGAAACAGCATGAATTACACGAACCTCGGCCGCACCGGCGTCAAGGTCAGCCCGCTTTGTCTGGGCACGATGATGTTCGGTCGCAGCACGCAGGAGCGTGACGCCGTGGCCATCGTCGACCATGCGCTGGAGCAGGGCATCAATTTCGTCGACACCGCCAATGCCTATTCGGCCGGTGAGTGCGAAAGCATCGTCGGCCGCGCGCTGGCGACGGACGGCCGCCGCCAGCGCGTGGTGCTCGCCACCAAGGCCTTCCTGCCGGTCAGCACCCTCGATCCGAACGGACGCGGACTGAGCCGCCGACATCTGATACAGGCCTGCGAGGCGTCGCTGCAACGGCTGCAGACCGACTGGATCGATCTTTACCAGCTGCACCGTCCGCAGGCCGACATCCCCATCGACGAAACCCTGCGCGCGCTGGACGACCTGATCCGCGCCGGCAAGATCCGCTACATCGGCACCAGCATGTTTCCGGCGTGGAAGCTTGTCGAGGCGTTGTGGGTGTCGAAGGAGCTCGGGCTGAACCGCTTCGTCTGCGATCAGTCCACCTACCATCTGCTCGATCGCACCGCCGAGCGCGAACTGCTGCCGGCGGCCATCAGCTTCGGTGTCGCCATGATCCCATGGGGGCCGCTGTGCGGCGGACTGCTCTCCGGCAAGTATCGTCGCAATGAAATGGACGTGGAGGGCCGCTGGCAGGGTGGTCACGACAACTTCGATCGACCCGTCGCGCCGGGTGCGTTCGATGTCATCGAACGCCTCGTCGCGGTGGCCGCCGACAAGGGCTGTACACCATCGCAGCTGGCGCTGGCCTGGAATGCGGCACAGCCGGGCGTCACCGCACCCATCATCGGACCGCGCACGCTGGAGCAGCTCATCGACAACCTCGGCGCGCTGTCGGTCCGCGTGACGGACGAGGATAGCGCGCGACTCGACGAAGTCGCGCCACCTATGAGCGCCACCATGCGCTACTACGATGCGGCCATGTCCGTGGACTTTCGCCCCAACACCGCCCGCGTTTTCTGACGCGCGCCCACTCATCAGGAAACGCCAGAATGACCCGTCTGTCCCGACTCAGCTCAACCCGTCCCATCGACCCGACCATGCCGCGCTACGAGAGCGTGGTGCACATGTTTGATGCTGCGGTGAGGCAGGCGCCGGACATCACCGCGGTGATTTTCGAAGACCGCAGCTTCACCTACCGACAGTTCGGTCATGCGGTGGCCGGGCTCACCGCGCTGCTGCGCCGGCACGACGTGACCGGCCATCGCGTTGCGCTGATGATGGCGAACTCCTTCGAAACCGACGTCGCCCTCATGGCCGTCATGGCAGCGAATGCGCAGGTGGCACCGATCAACCCGTTCTTCGTGGAACACGAACTGGTCCGTGTGCTCGCCACCGTGGCGCCGAAGCTGATCATCTGCGACCCGGCGCTCGAGGAAAAGGCCAGGGCGGTGGCCGGCAGGCTGGGTGTGGACGACGTGATCGTGCTTGGCGCCGGAGGCGTGACGCTCGATGCGTGGCTGGATGATGACGGTCTGGCGCTCGACGAAAGCACGTTTCCGCATGCCGATGATCTGGCACTGATGATTTTCACCGGCGGCTCCACCGGGGTGCCCAAGGGCGTGAACCACACACATCGCACGCTGGACTGGCAATGCCTGCAGCACTGCACCGTCTGGCCGCCGGAGTTTGAGCAGGAGCGTTTTCTCAACGTATCGCCGATGTTCCACATCTGGGGGCTGACCTACGCCACCTGGGTGCCGATTTACGCGCGCAGCACACTGGTGATCCTGCCGCGCTATGAACCCGACCGCGTCGTCGAGGCGTTGGGGCGCTACAGGATCACGATCTTCAGCGGCGGGCCGGCGCCGATCTACATGGGGCTGCTGGCGAGTCCGGAATTCGAGCGCGCGGATCTGTCGGCGCTGAAATACTGCCCGTCCGGCGGGGCACCCTGTCCGGAGGATCTGCACCGTGAGTGGCTCAGGCGTACCGGCTGTCCGCTGCTGGAAGGCTGGGGGATGTCGGAGGGCGCGCCGTTCTGCATCAATCCGCTGTCGGCGGAGCGCAAGGTGCTGTCGGTGGGTCACCCGGTGCCTGAAACCACCATCGAGGTCGTGGACCTGGAGGAGGGTACGCAGGTGCTGCCGATCGGGGAGGCCGGCGAGGTGCGTGTGCACGGCCCGCAGCTGATGATCGGTTATCACAATAACCCGGAGGAGACGCGGCTCGCATTGCGCGACGGGTGGATGTATACGGGAGACATCGGCTACGTGGACGAGGACGGCTTTCTGTTCCTTGTCGATCGCAAGAAAGATATGGTGATCGTCGGCGGCTACAATGTGTATCCGCGCGAAATCGATGAAGTACTGTTCAATCACCCGAAGATTCGCGAGGCGGCCACGGTGGGCAAACCCGATCCGCGTCTGGGTGAGGTGCTCGTGGCATTTGTGGTGCTGAACCGCGATGCGACACTGAGCGAAGAGGAATTTTTCGCCTACTGCAAGAGTCAGATGGTGAAATACAAGCGGCCGGTGGAAGTGTACTTCGTCGATGCGCTACCCAAGACCGGTGCCAACAAGATCAACCGCCTCGCGCTACGCGATCGGCTGACGGCAATGATGAACTCAAAAATATCTGCGTAAGGAGCAGTTTTAATGAAGAAGCGATTACTGGGGGGGGCGGCCGTGCTGGCGGCCGCAATGACAATCGGCCACGGCGCACTGGCGCAGCCGCCGGGGCCGCAGACGCTGCTGCCCACTCATGACGAACCGCTGGAGCTGGCCGTGGGTGGCGGCAATCGCGTGCGTCTGGTGCTGGTGGCCGATGGGCTGGTGGGTCCATGGGACATGGCTTTCCTGCCCGGCGGTGACATGCTGGTGACCGAGATGAATGGTCGCCTGCGCATCATCCGCGACGGCGCGCTGGTGCCCGAGGTGGTGTGGCAGTCGCCATCGCCCGCCGGCAATGACGTGCTGCACGGCGTGGTGATCCATCCGGACTTCGAGAACAACGGCTTCGTCTACGCCGCGTACGCAAAGGGCCGGGAAGACGGCGAGCGTACCGTGGCCGTGTCGCGCGGCCGGTTGCAGGGCAATCAGCTGGTGGACGTGCAGGAGATATTCGTTGCTGATGCATGGGAGAACGCCGCCAACGCCATTGCCGGACGGATGATTTTCGATACGCCCACTACCTTTCTGCTGACCATCGGTGATCGCGATCGTCTCTGCTGTGGTGCGGAGGATGACAACAGCATCCGCATCCAGGCCCAGGATCTGTCCAATCATGTGGGCAAAATTCTGCGCATCAGCGAAGACGGCAGCATTCCGTCGGACAATCCGTTCGTGGGTACCGAAGGCGCGAGCCCGGCGATCTATTCCTACGGACATCGCAATGCCTACGGGTTCGCGCGTCACCCGGAGAGCGACGAGCTGTGGGTGGTCGATATCGGCCCGATGGGTGGTGACAAGGTCGACATTCTCAAGCCCGGCGCCAACTACGGCTGGCCGTTGACGAACATGGGCCGCAACTATTCCGGCACGCTGGTTTCGGATCAGCCGTATCACCGCCCGGGCATGGAACTGCCGCGCATCTACTGGGTGCCGGCGATCACGCCCGCGAGCATCGAGTTCTATACCGGCGACCGGTTCCCGCAATGGCAGGGCAGCCTGTTCGTCGGCGCGCTCAGTGGCCAGCAGCTGCAACGCATCGATTTCGGGGGCGGACAGTCCGAACGCCGCACGCCGATGCTCACGGAACTGGGCGTGCGCTTCCGCGACGTGCAGCAGGGACCGGATGGCTACATCTATCTGGCCACCGAAATGCGCTACGGTAGCGGTCAGCCGGATGGCACCATCATGCGCATGGAACCGTTGCCAAGAGCCGGCGGCGGCCCCGGTGGTCCTGGCGGCCCGCGATAACAGGACAAGCAGGCCGGTCAGCCGTTCGCGATGCGCGTGCTGACCGGCCCCGTTTCGTTCAGGTCAGGACTGCCCGGGCCAGCGCGTATCGATGGGCTGCTCCGGATCGGCGCTAATGCGCAGGTCCGCGCAGTGGTAGTAGGAGAACGTGCCTTCGCGCGTGCCGGGATGGTTCAGCATGAACTGGATCACCTGCAGTGTGCAGCGGTCGCAGTTGATGTTCGGCAGGTCCACGAAAGTCTCCAGCGTCTGCACCGGCCCCTCGGTGCGCGGCAGCAGGCCATCGGCCAGCACCGGAATTTCAGGCGGGTCCTGAATCGGTGCCGACAGTGAGCGCGGTCCCCGTTCGGTCTCGGTCATCGTTGCAGGCGGTTCCGGCGGCAGTTCTTCGCGCGAGTTTACCGCGAGCGCAACCCGGTAGTGACCGGGATGGAACACCGTCTCCTGCACGAGGATGCGCAGCGGCTGGCCGCCCTGCGCCGCCGTGACGATGCCGCTGGGTGTGCCCGGATCCGCCGTCGTGCCGCCGCAGGGCGCGAGCTTCTGCGGATCGCCGAGGTTGTTGGTGATCAGCGAGGCGGGTGGCTCGACGAGCCGGAAATGAGCGCTGGCAAGCGGAATCGCCACTGCGGCGCAGCCGAAAGCCACGATGAGACGAGCAGCACGGTTCATCGATATCCCCCTTGAATTGAATCGCCTTGAATTGAATCGGTCAGTTGAATCGGCCGGCAGATCCCGCCGATCATAATTCACAACCGCGCATGCAGCCGCCCGAATCCGACGAAGTTGTCCCGATAGTACGGCTGGTCGAGGCTGAGAATCTCGACGGTGCGACCGTTGGTCGGCGCATGAACGAAGCGTCCGTCGCCCAGATAGATACCCACATGTGACACGGTACGCGTGAAGTTGAAGAACAGCAGATCGCCGGGCTCGGCTCTGCGGGGGCGTACCCGCAGGGCGGCTTGGTACTGTTCGCTGGCGGTGCGTGGCACGGCGATGCCGAGTTGCCGATAGGCGTACTGCACCAGGCCGCTGCAGTCGAAGCCGCCGGGTGACGCGCCGCCGTAGCGGTAGGGGGTTCCCAGCATCGCCAGCGCATGACGCGCCATTTCGGTGCCGGTCCCGTTGCCGCGCAGCCGTGGCACCTCGGCCGGCGCCGGTGCACGCGTCACCGGTGGCTGCGGACGCGCGCCCTCATACACCGGCAGGCTGGATGCGCAGCCGCTCAGCAGTGCCACGGCGATCGCCGCAGTGGCTGCGCCACGCATCCCGGATACGGTTTTCAGTGCGGGCATCCCAGGTTTCCATCCACGGGCCGACCCTACTTTGACACAAACGCGGCCGATACAGGGAGATCGGCATCACATCGGCGGTTGTCATGGGCCGCTTCGGCGCGAATTTTCTGATGCGCCTACAATGGCCGCCGGACAACGGAGCAGGCGGAGAGCAGACAGCGTGATAGCGAAACGATCGAATCGACCGGGTGGCCGACTGCTGAAGGTGGAACACACATCCGCCATCCTTGCCGATAATCCGCTCGGCGATCCGCATGTGCGCCGGTTCGATGTGTGGCTGCCGCCGCAGTACGACCAGGCGCAGGGTCGTGGCCGCGGTCGCCGCTTCCCGGTGCTGTTCGATCTGGTTGGCTATGCGGGTGCCGGGCCCTCGCACACCAACTGGCGGAATTTCGACGAGAACGTGCCCGAGCGCGTCTCACGCCTGATTCACGACAGACTGATGGCACCGTGCATTCTGGTGTTTCCGGACTGCTTCACGTCGCTGGGCGGCAATCAGTACATCAATTCCAGCGCGATCGGCGACTACGCGGACTACCTCACGCGCGAGCTCATTCCTTTCATTGACGGCGAGTTCCGCACACAGGCGTCACGCGATCATCGCGGCTGCTTCGGCAAGTCCTCGGGTGGTTATGGCGCGATGCTGCACGGCATGAAGTACGCGCGATACTGGGGCGCAATCGGCAATCACTCCGGCGATGCGTACTTTGATTTCGTTTACCGCTGCGACTGGCCGAACACGCTGGATGAACTTGCCAAACACCGCGGCCGCGAGCGACGCGAGGGCAGGGTGGACGTGGCCCGCGAAACGGCGAAGCTCACGCCCGGTTACGACGACGGCCGCGTGCGGCGCTTCCTGGAGCAGTTCTGGGGCAATCCCGCGCCATCCAGCGCCGATGTGCACTGTCTGATGAATCTGGCCATGGCGGCCACCTACGATCCGGACCCGGACGCACCCAACGGCTTTCAGCTGCCATTTGATCTGGAGACCGGTGAGCTGATTCCGCAGCGCTGGCGACAGTGGCTGCGCCATGATCCGATCAATCTGGTCAGCCGTCATGCAAAGTCTCTGAAGACGCTGCGCGGCATCTTCATCGACTGCGGCTGGCGCGACCAGTACCGCATTCACTACGGGACGCGGCTGCTGTCTTTGCGACTGGCCGCTCAGGGTGTTCCGCATCGCTATGAGGAGTTCAACGGTACGCATTCGGGCATCGATCATCGCATGGACCACAGTCTGCCGTTCCTGGTTCGAGCGCTGCGCTAGCGACACTCCCGATGACCGGCAAAGACTCCACGAGCAGCGGCACGCAGAGCCGGGCAACCGTGCAGGCGCCCTACGACGCGCTGGTGCCCGATGTGGTGCTGGAGTCCGTGGAGAACCGCGGTTTCTACTGTGACGGCCGCATTCTGGCACTAGGCAGCTACGAGAATCGCGTCTATCAGATCGGCATCGAAGACGGTGAACCGCTGGTTGCGAAGTTCTATCGTCCCGGCCGCTGGAGCGATGACGCGATCCTCGAGGAGCACGCGTTCTCGCTGGAGCTGGCGGCGCGCGAGATTCCGGTGGTGGCGCCGCTGGTGCTCGATGGCCGGACGCTGCACACCCACAAAGGTTTCCGCTATGCGCTGTTTCCGCGTCGCGGCGGCCACTGGCCGGAACTGGGCAACAGCGACGATCGCATCTGGATGGGCCGTTTCATCGGCCGCATCCATGCCGTGGGTGCAACCGAGCCGTTCGCCGCGCGTGAATATCTGTCCATCGAACGGTTCGGGCATCAACCCGTGGCGCAGCTGCTGGCCAGCGATTTCATTCCGTCGCATCTGCTGGAGAGCTACCGCAGCACCACGGAAGACCTGCTCGACACCGTGGAGCAGCAGTGTGCCGATGTTGGTGAGATCAGGCTGCTGCGCATCCATGGCGACTGTCATCGAAGCAACGTGCTGTGGACCGATGACGGCCCGCATTTCGTGGACCTGGATGACTGCATGATGGGGCCCGCGGTACAGGATCTGTGGCTGTTTCTGGCGGGCGATCGCGGCGAGCGCGAAGTGCAGATGGCGGATCTGCTTGAAGGTTACGAGCAGTTTGCGTCATTCGACTACGCCGAACTTGGCCTGATCGAGCCGCTGCGCACCCTGCGCATGATTCACTACACGGCGTGGGTGGCGGGCCGCTGGAAAGATCCGGCGTTTCCGCGCGCGTTTCCGTGGCTGGGTGACTCGCGCTACTGGGAAGAGCACATCCTCAGTCTGAAGGAACAGCGTGCCGTGCTGAACGAGCCCGCGCTCTCGATCACGGCGCGATAGGGCGGAACATGATCTGCGATGGGGCAGGTTCATCTGCGGTGGGGCAGGTTCAGGGCACGCCGGCTTCTGTTTCCGCTTCCGCTTCCGCTTCCGCTTCCGCTTCCGCTTCCGCTTCCGCTCCCGCTTCCGCTTCCGCTCCCGCCGATGCCAGCACCGCGCGTGCGCGCTTCACCACCGGTATGTCGATGACATGACCATCCAGTGAGGTGGAGCCACGGCCTACCCGCTCCGCTGCCTGGAATGCGGCCACCACACGACGCGCCCATTCGATTTCTTCGCGACCGGGCGAGAAGGTTTCGTTGATCGCCCCCACCTGTGCCGGATGGATGGCGAACTTTCCCCTGAAGCCGGCCAGTCGCGCGGCCTGTCCGTCGTCGCGCAGGCCGGCCTCGTCACGAAACCGGAAGTAGGGTGTGTCCAGCGCCAGCACGTCGGCCGCGCGCGCGGCGATGCACAGAATCGAACGGGCTACCGCGAACTGCGCCTGGCCTTCCTGTCGTTCCACCGCCATGTCGTGTGCAAAATCCTCGCCGCCGAATGCGACCGCGACCACGCGTGCATGCGCGGCGCAGATCGCGTGCGCATGCACGATGCCGCGTGCGGTTTCGATCCACGGGATGAGCCGCAGCGTGCCGTCGGCGATGCCCGCCCGGCGCTCGCAGCGCGACATCGTCGCCGTGATCGCGTGAATGTCGTCGGCACTTTCCACCTTGCCGATGGAAATGCCGTAGACCCCCGGCACGACCATGGCGGCGACATCGTTCTCGAACCACTCGCTGCGCAGCGGATTCACTCGCGGTATCACCAAAGGTCCGGCCGATGTCTCGGCCATGGGTTCGGTCTTCGGTCCGGCTGGGGCGGTGCCCGGGGGAGATGCCGATGGTCGGGCGGCCAGCAGCCGCGGCAGGAAGTCACGGATCGTCTCGCGCGCGGCGTGTTTCTCGCCATCGGGCACCGAGTCCTCCATGTCCGGCACCAGCGCATCGGCCGGGCAGGTGAGCGCGCGCGCCAGCATGTTGGCCTTGTTGCCGGGTACGAACAGCAGGCTGCGCAGCCGGGGCATCGGGGCTGCGTGAGTCGGGGTGCCCGCTGCCGCGGCGGCTGCCGCGGCCAGGTCGGCGGCGCCTGCCGCGCCGTCGGAGACGCTCGTGCTCGTGCTCGTGCTCGTGCTCTCGATATCGATACGTTGCCTGTCGGTCATGCTGTCTGCTCGGTCGGGAATCGCTCGGAGGTTGGTCGGGTGCTCGGGAGCCGCTGGGCACGGCGCCACGCCGTACCGGCCACGCCGTCGCGGACGAAAGCGGAGAATAGCCCAGTCGGGCGGATTGGTGCTCGCCGCTCGCCGCTCGCCGCTCACCGCCGGTCGGTGACGGCCGTCCGAGACGGCTTCGCGATGGCCGCTACGCGATGGCCGCCGCGGCCGGTTTGCCCGCCCGGAGCCACGCCTATACAGTGCCGGGGTACGGGATGCGGCTGCCCGCCGCGCACGCTGACTGCCTTTCGCCGCCCCGCTACCGCACGGAGGGAAACGACATGTCGCACAGAGCCCTACGATCCACATCGCTGTCGGGCATCGTGGCCGCCTGCCTGCTGGCGTTGGCCGTGATGCCGGCAGCCGCTGTCGCCGACGATGCCGACGATCCGTCACGGGACTGGGCCGATGTCAGGCTGGATGGTCAGGTGGCACTGGTCACCGGTTCCACCAGTGGCCTCGGCCATGAGGTAGCGTTACGCCTGGCGGCCATGGGCGCAACCGTGATCGTGCACGGCCGCAACGAACAGCGTGGCCGCGAAGTTGTGGACGAGATAACCGCCGCGGGCGGCGAAGCCGCGTTCTATCGTGCCGACCTGGCTTCGCTGGCCGAAACACGCGCGCTGGCGGAGGCGGTGCTGGCGGACTTCGACCGGCTGGACCTGCTGATCAACAACGCCGGTATCTCCGGTGCGCAGGGCGGTGGTGAACGCATGCTCACCGATGATGGCCACGAGCTGGTGTTCCAGGTGAACTACCTGTCGCACTTCCTGCTCACGCACAGGCTGCTGCCGAGGCTGGAAGAGAGCGCGCCGGCGCGCATCGTCAGTGTCGCGTCGGTGGGGCAGCGCGCGCTGGACTTCGACGACCTGATGATGGACAGCGACTATTCCAGCGGCCGCGCCTATTCGCAGAGCAAACTGGCGCAGATCATGATGACCTATGAGATGGCCGCAGATCTGGAGCCGCGCGGCATCGTTATTTCGGCGCTGCATCCGGCCACGTTCATGCCCACGCGCATGATGGGACCGGGACGCCAGGCATTGAGTACCATCGATGACGGCGCAACGGCGGTGATGCAGCTGGCGGTATCACCGGCGCTGGCCGATGCCACCGGGGTCTACTACAACAGCCTCGAGCACGCGCAGGCCAATGCGCAGGCCTACGACGACGAAGCCCGCGCACGGCTGTATCGCGAGAGCCTGCGACTCACCGGCCTGGCGAACTGAAGTCGTCGGGCGGGCAGTCCGCGTCGTCACCTGCTCCGGCATGGCTATTGTGATGCGCCACGCATCTACCTACCATTGGCGCCCGCAACGGACCGCCAGTGCGGACGCGGCTATCGCCGCGCCGCCGCGGGGTGTCAATCATCCAGGATTACTGCACCGTGCTTGAAACACTGAAGCCTCTCCCGCCGGATGCCATTCTCGGCATCATGACCCTGTTCCGCGCCGATACGGCGGCCCACAAGGTCGACCTCAGCGTTGGCGTGTATCAGGACGATTCCGGTCTGACACCGGTGCTGGACTGTGTGCGCCGGGCGGAAAAGGCGGTGCTCGAAGACCAGAAGTCCAAGACCTACGTTGCGATCTCCGGTAACGCCGGGTTCAACAGCGGTATCGAGAAACTGCTGGTCGGCGCGGATCACGCGGTGCTGCGCGACCGTCGCGTGGCCACGGTGCAGGCGCCGGGTGGCAGCGGCGGCATCAGTGTCGCCGGGCACCTGATCCGCCGGGCGCGACCGGATGCGCACGTCTACCTGAGTGAACCGTCATGGCCCAATCATGTGCCGCTGCTGAAGCTGTCCGGGCTGGAGCTGCGGAGCTATCCGTACTATGACGCCGCCGCGCATGGCGTGGACTTCGATGCCATGTGCGCGAAGCTGGAGCAGGCGCGCGCCGGCGACGTCGTGCTGCTGCACGGCTGCTGCCACAACCCGTGTGGCGCGGATCTGTCGCCACGGCAGTGGTCCGACCTCGCCGACCTGTTCCTGCGCCGTGGTCTGGTGCCGTTCATCGATCTTGCGTATCTGGGACTGGCTGAAGGACTCGAAGCCGATGCGGTCGGCGTGCGCGTGATGGCCGAACGGCTGCCGGAAGTGATCGTGGTGGTGTCGTGCTCGAAAAACTTCGGCCTGTATCGCGAACGTGTCGGCGCGGTCAGTGTGGTGTCAGGCAGTCCCGAAAACGCGGCCGCCGTGTTCAGCAACCTGTCGAACATCGCGCGCAGCATCTATTCGATGCCGCCCGATCATGGTGCCGCGATCGTCGATCGCGTGCTGCACGACGCGGAGCTGGAAGCGCTGTGGCTGAAGGAACTGGGTGAGATGCGTGCCCGCATCAACGGCCTGCGTGCGCTGCTGGTACGCAGGCTCAACGAACGTGGCGTGGACCGCGATTTCTCCTTTATAGAAAAGGAGCGCGGCATGTTCTCGTTCCTGGGCATCAGCCGCGAGCAGGTGGTCAGGCTGCGCGAGGAATTTCATGTCTATATGGTGGAATCCAGCCGTGTGAACATCGCCGGCATCAATTCGGCCAATGTCGACTATGTGGCCGATTCGATCGCGGCGGTGCTGAAGTCCGGCTGATATCCGGCGCGGCCTGCCAGGGGGCTGCCGGCCTGGCGGCTGACTCGGCCGTCAGGTATCAGCCGGCCGGCGGATCGCTGTCCGTGCCGGCGTCCGGCTGCCAATTGCCAAGACGGCTGATCATGTCGGCCAGAAAGTGATTCGCCCGATGCAGCGACACGGCTGTCGTATCGAAGGTCAGCACCAGGCTGATCATCTGCCGGATGCGGGCCGACTCCTGGCCCTCGGTGCGCTGCACGACGACCCGCGACTGCGGCCGGGTCACGCCGAGACTGGCCGCGTGACTGTCTGTCACGGGCAGTGCGCTGGCCGTTGTGGCGCCACCGGCGCCCAGCCAGTGCACCGTGAAGGTCGTTGCCCCGTGGCCGCGTCGCGGCGGCGGGCCGCCCGCGGTGGATCCGCCCGACGCCAGCCAGGCCACCGTCAGTTCCTCGGACAGGCCCGACTGCGCGGTGTCCGCGACGCGGCGGATTTCATCGCCGTTTGCATCGGGCCACGTGATCTCTGCGATCAGCACCCGCGCGCCGGTGTTGATCTCCGGCACGGCCTGCGCGGCTGTCGCGCAGGCCGACAGTACGCAGCCCAGCACACCGGCCTGTGGCGCGGCGCTGTAGTGTGCATTGGCATAGGCCACCACTGCGCCGATTTCGCATTCGGCGTTCAGCGTGCAGAACGGCCGCGTCCCGGTGGCGCCTGGTGGGCGCACGGCCGCGGTGGCGGCCACTCCACCCTGGCGCGGTGACAGCCCGGCGGTGTCTTCCGCATCGCCGTCGCCGTTGTTCACGAGGGCGCCGGTGCGGCTGCCCAGTGTCGCCATGACGTCGGACACACGGATCCGTCCATCCGGCCCACTGCCGCGAATGGCCGTCACGTCCAGCTCGTACTGCTTGACCAGTCTGCGTACTGCCGGGCTGAGATCGGTGTCGTTCGTATCGGGCGTTGTGGTGTCGGGCGTGGCCGGCGTTATGCCGGTTGCCGCGTCTGTTGTCCGGTTCGCGTCGCCCGCGGTGTCGGCGTGGTCGGTATCGTCGGGCTGGTTCGTTTCAGCGCTCATCGGGTGGGATCCGCCTGGCTGGAGACTCGCGTCATGGGCGAGTGTGGATTGCCTGCAAGCATGTCACAGACCGCCACGAATTCAACCGCGGATTTCGCGGCAGGCCGGCATAACCCATCGCCATGCACGTATGCCTTTGCGTGACGTCTCTTTGTTACGAACGTGGGGCGACGCCCGATTCGATCCGCCGCGAACCAAACGTTCGTCCCTGCCCTGCGAGCGCGTGCAGTTTGTTCTCGTACGCTTCCCGTTCTCCGATCCCGGCGACTTGAATCCGGGTATTCGCCGTTCGATCGTTGAAGCCATCGAACGGATCGTCGAAGCCATCGAACGGCGGCCGCAGGAAACGGCAGCTGCAGGAGAAACTCCGCCGCCTCCGCCAGGCAGTCAGGCCTCCGCCGGGCCGGCAGGCGGTAAGGTTGGGCCGGTGCGTATAAGCGCTGATTATGTGGCATACGGTCCCGGACAGCCTGCGTCGCGCGCGTCCCGCGCGGGCGGAAAAAGCCCGGTTTTCCGGGGCTTGCGTGCCATCGGCGGCCCCCCGGAGGCACCCTCCGACCTACAAAGCCGATTGCGGCGTGTAATAGGCGGAGTGACGTGGCATCATAGCGGCCTTTTTTGTACGGGCTCGTGGTTAGGAGCACTAGATGAGCAAGAATAATCTCACCTCACTGTTGGAGGCGCATGGTGGCGCCGTGAATCTGTTAAGGAATTCCAAGTCCGGCATTTACGTGTATCCCGTCGTGGCTCCGGAGTTTTCGAACTGGCGCGATGAGCAGCGCGCATGGCGCGAATCCGCGGTTGTCTTCGACCAGACCCATCACATGGACGAGCTGATCGTCGAAGGCCCGGACTCCGCGGCGTTCCTCGAGTACGTTGGCATCAACAGCTTCGCGAATTTCGATCTGAATCGCGCCAAGCATTTCGTTCCGGTGACGCCTGCCGGACATGTCATCGGAGACATGATCATCTTCCGCGAGCGCGACGACAAATTCGTGCTGGTGGGACGCGCACCGACCGCCAACTGGGTGAAGTTCCAGGCGGCCGTGGGCAAGTTCAAGGTGCGTCTGACGCACGATCCGCGTTCGGACAGCCGTCCGGACGGCAAAGCCATCTACCGCACGCACTACCGGTTCCAGATTCAGGGTCCGGAAGCGAACAAGATCCTCGACAGGATCAACGGCGCCAAGGTGCCCGAGATCAAGTTCTTCCACGTCGACTGGATCAATGTTGGTTCGCGCAAGGTTCAGGCACTGCGCCACGGCATGGCCGGTGCGCCGGGTCTTGAGATCTGGGGTCCGTATGCCGACAAGCACTACATCCAGTCCACCATCCTGCAGGCGGCACAGGACGTCGGCGTCGACCTGCGTCTGGTCGGCAGCCGTGCGTATTCCACCAACACGCTGGAATCAGGCTGGATTCCGTCTCCTCTGCCAGGCATCTACACCGGCGACGGCATGATGAAGGACTACCGCGACTGGCTGGGCGCCGACAGCTACGAGGCGCTCGGTTCGCTGGGCGGCAGCCTGGTCAGCGATAACATCGAAGACTACTACGTCAATCCGTTCGAGCTGGGCTACGGTTTCTACATCGGCTGGAAGACCGACTTCATCGGCAAGGAAGCCCTTCAGAAGCTGAAGGAGCAGGACAACCGCAAGAAGGTGACCCTGGAGTGGAATCGTGAGGACGTGCTGAAGGTCGTGGCCTCGGCGTTCGAGGAAGGCACCGCCTACAAGTGGATCGACTTCCCGCAGCCGAACTATGCATCCAGCAGTGCCGACCGACTCCTGCACAACGGCAAGCTCGTGGGTATGTCGATGTTCAACGGCTATTCGTTCAACGAACGGCGTCTGCTGTCGCTGGGCGTGGTCGATTCCAGCCTGAACATCGGTGACGTGGTCACGCTGGTCTGGGGCGAGCCGGAACGCACCGGCAAAACCTCCGCCGAAGCGCACAAGCAGGCCGAGATTCGCGTACGCATCTCGCCGACGCCGTATGCGCGTGATGCGCGTGAGAACTACGCCGACAGCTGGCGCACCAAGGGCTGAGGCTGACGGCAGGCAAAGACCAACCCCCGGAGCTGCGGATTCAGGCAGCTTCCGGCGGTCACTGAAGCGCACGGCGCGGGACTTCGGTTCCGCGCCGTTTTTTCGTGCGCTGTTCATGGCGCGCGGCGCCATGAACAGCGCTGGACAACCGGCAAGCGAAAGCGAGCCGGGAAGTGACTCTGCTGTCCTGCCCCGGGCTACCGATGTCGAGAGGCGTCACGGGTGCACGCAGCCATGCTGGCGGGCACTTCCCTATGTCCGTGCGGGTTGCGTATCCTGACAGGTCTCGCCTGGCGGCCGCGGAATCAGGGTTCCACCATGACCACCATCTACGACTTCAGCGCCGTGGATCTCGACGGCAACCAACGTTCACTGGCCGAGTTTTCCGGCCGTCTGCTGCTCGTGGTGAACGTGGCATCACGCTGCGGATTCACACCCCAGTACGCCGGACTCGAGAAGCTGTGGCGCGACTTAGGCGAACGCGGTGTCACGGTGCTGGGATTTCCCTGCGATCAGTTCGGGCATCAGGAGCCGGGTGATGAAGCGGAAATCCGTGAGTTCTGCAGCGTGAACTACGATGTGACTTTCCCGATGTTTGCGAAGATCGACGTGAATGGCGGCAACGCGCATCCGTTGTACCGCTGGCTCAGGAAGCAGCGGCCGGGATTGTTCGGTACCGATGCCATCAAGTGGAATTTCACCAAGTTTCTGGTCGATTCCGACGGTACGGCGCTGAAGCGCTATGCCCCCAAGGATCCACCCGCGCGCATTCAGGAAGACGTGGAGGCTCTACTGAAGGCGTCCGCGTGACCGAAGAAATACGGCAGACACCGGCGCGGGCACAGACGGCACATGCGCTGACCACGGATCATGCCCAGGCGCTGGTGCGCATCGGTCTGGCGGGAATCGGTCGCGAGTATCCGAACCACATCGTGCATCTGCTCAACAGCGACGACGATGTGGCGCCACCGCGGAAGCTGCATCCCGCCTTCCATGGCTGCTTCGACTGGCACTCGTCGGTGCACACTCACTGGATGCTGTTGCGCATGCACCGGCAATTGCATTCGTCGGCGCTGCGTGCGGACGTCGAAGCGGCGCTGGCAGCCAGTTTCGCGCCCGCCAGGCTGAATGTGGAAGCCGCGTATCTCGCCGCGCCGGGCCGGCAGGGATTCGAGCGCCCCTACGGGCTTGCCTGGCTGCTGCGGCTCGATGCGGAACTCACCCGCTGCGACCTCGTCCAGGCCGGGTTGTGGCGTGGGGCTTTGCGGCCACTCGCGGAACTCGCCCGCGACCATCTGATCGGCTGGATTCCCCGACTGAGTCATCCGGTTCGCACCGGCACGCACAACCAGAGTGCGTTCGCGTTCATACTGCTGCTGCAATGCGCGGCACTCACCGACGACGATGAACTGGCCGCCGTGGTGCGCGCTGCGTCAACGCGGTTCTATATGAATGACCGGAACTGTCCGATCAGCTACGAGCCGTCCGGTGAAGACTTTCTGTCGCCCTGCCTTGTACAGGCGCATCTTTTGTCATGCCTGCTCGACACGCATGCCTTCGGTGCCTGGCTGAACGGTTTTCTGCCAGATATTCCACGGGAGCCGGACAAGGAGCGGGACTGGCTGCCCTGTGCGCAGGTCAGCGATGAATCCGATGGCCGACTGGTTCACCTGCACGGCCTGAACTTGTCACGCGCATGGAATCTCGGCGGCATGATTGCCGGCCTTCCGTACGACGATGCGCGCCGTGAAGTGCTGGAACGGGCCCGACGCCGGCATCTGGCGGCGGGCCTGAACGCGGCGCTGGCCGCATCACATTACGCGAGCAGTCACTGGTTGCCGACGTTCGCCGTGCTCGCCGGCGACGGCGTCATACATCCAGACCGATAGAGCGCATCAGCGCCACGCCGTTACTCTTCGTGACCACGCCTTCGCGCAGGCGATAATCGAAGCGCATCGTGCCGTTGTCCAGGTCATCCTCGAAGTGCAGGTTCCTGACGCGGCCATGACCATCCCGGTCGATCTCGGTGAGCGCCAGATCGTGCGTGGACACGATGCCGATTGCGCCGCGGTTCAGGAACGCGCGTACCACCGCTTCGGCGCCGACAAGACGGTCGCGCGAGTTCGTGCCCTGGAGGATCTCGTCGAGCAGGAACAACAGCGGCGGTGAGCCGCCGCACAGTGTCTGGATGCTGCGCAGTCGGGTGATCTCGGCAAAGAATCGCGAACTGCCTTCGTGCAGCGAGTCGTTCACGCGAATGCTCGCACCCACCTGCAGTGGCGTGAGCTTCATGGATTTCGCACGCACCGGGGCGCCGGCCATGGCGAGCACGGTGTTGAGGCCCACGGCACGCATCAGCGTGCTCTTGCCGGACATGTTGGAGCCGCTGATCAGCAGCAGTCGCACGCCATCCGTGATGCTCACGTCGTTCTTCACGCAGCGCTGGTCCGACAGCAGTGGATGACCGAGCCCTTCGGCGTGCAAAGCCGCTTCCCCTGACAGCAATTCCGGGAACGCATCCTCAGGATGTTCGAAATGCCAGGTGGCAATCGACAGCAGCGCCTCGAACTCGCCGACCGCATCGAGCCAGTCCGGCAGAGCCTGTCCGTGACGGCTTCTCCAGGCTTCGGCCAGGCGTGCGGCGTGTACGGAATACATCAGCGGAATGTCGAGCACGCGCAGTATCGGATTGCGGCGCGATTCGATGAGCTGGCCGGCGGTGAGCAGGCCGGTGAGCGACCGTGAAGCGTTCGGCTGCCGCAGCCGCGCCGTCAGCGTCCGCAGCGCCGGCGCCTGGAACGCCTGCTGTTCCATGCGCCGCAGCAGAGCCTGAAGCAGTTCCAGATCACTGAGTGCGCCCTCGGTGGCTGACAGCGTGGATTGCAGCCGACTGCGCAATGCCGCCATCACCGCCAGCTGTATCAGCAGCACGGTCAGCAACGGGGCCAGCAGGCCACTCAGCGTCCATGCGACGATGGCGGCAATCAGCAGTGCCGGCAGCGCCCACGCCACCGGCGCGATCCAGCGCTGTGTGAGCTGGTTCGGTTGCTGCGCCCAGTGCCTGAGAGCATCGCTGTCCAGCGTCATGACGTCGCTGTCGCCGGGCGTCGCCCAGCGCTCGCGAAAATCCACGGCGGGCGCCAGCTCCGCCGCCGCCTGCTGTCGGTGCATGATCGTGTCGGTGTCGGCCGGGGCCAGCAGCCAACCGGCCAGGGTCCGTTCGCCGATCGGGGTGCGTGCAACGGACAGCAGTTCGAACAGCCCACCCGCACCGAATAGATCCAGGTCCGCCGCATAGACATGATGCGCATCGTTGAACTGCTCGCCCTGCCGACCGTGGCCGGCCCATTCGTAGTCGATGCGCTTCAGTCCGTTGCGATGGAACGCCGCCGCGCGTCGCGCGCGGGCGCGTGCACGGCGTACGCGGCCGTGGTGGACGACCGTCGCCACGAAGGCGGTGGCCGGTAGCAGCAGCCACCAGGGTGAGAACGCCGACAGCTGTATGGACCACCATGCACCGATCGCGAGCAGCGCGAACAGAGCCAGGCGCACCGCGCCCAGTCGCGCGAAGCGCTTCTCCAGCAGGGTCAGCTGCTGCTCGCGGGCGCCGAGGCGCGTGCGATATTCCTCGGCGGGGTTGTTCACGAATGGCGGTCTGTGCGGGGAGCCCGTGTCAGGATTTCGCGATGCTGACGACCTGCGGCTCCATGTAGCTCTTCAGTCCGACGATGGAGTAGGTGCGTCCGAGGCCCGATTCCTTGGCGCCGCCGAAGGGCACGAATGCCGACGTGGCTCGATGCTGGTTCACCCATGCGGTGCCCACTTCCAGCCGCATCGCGATGTCGCGACCGCGTTCGGGATTGCTGGTCCACACCGAACCGCTGAGCCCGAAGCGCGTGTCGTTCGCGCGCCGGATCGCATCTTCAAGGTCCGTGTAACGCAGAATCGGCACCACCGGTCCGAACTGCTCTTCGCGCACCAGGCGGCTGTCTTCGGCAATGTCGGCCACCAGTGTTGGCGGAACGAAGTAGCCCGGACCCTCTGGCACGTCGCCGCCGGTGAGCAGGCGCGCGCCGCTGAGCTTCGTGTCTTCCAGAATCGACAGCACCTTCTCATATTGCATGCGGTTCTGTAGCGGACCCAGCTGTGTTTGCGCATCCAGGCCGTTGCCCAGGCGCGTCTGCCGCGCTTCCTCGACGAGCGCATCGCACAGGGCGTCGTAGATGCTGTCGTGCGCGTAGATGCGCTTGATCGCCATGCACACCTGCCCGCTGTTGACGAAGGCGGCAAAGAACAGTTTCTTCGCGATCCCTTTCGGGTCGACATCGTCGAGGACGATGGCGGGATCGTTGCCGCCCAGTTCCAGCGTGACGCGTTTCAGCGTGCCGGCGGCGCTGGCGAGTACCTTCTTGCCGGTGGCCACCGAGCCGGTGAATGAGATCTTGTCGATGAGCGCGTGCTCGGTCATCAGCTGTCCGAGATCGTCGCCGCCGGCCAGCACGTTCACCACGCCCGGCGGAAAGAATCGCGCCGCGACTTCACCCAGCTTGAGCGTGGACAGCGGCGTATACGGCGATGGTTTGAGGATGGCCGTATTGCCGGTGTACAGGGCCGAGGCCAGCGGACCCAGTGCCAGGGTCACCGGTGCGTTCCACGGCGTGATGATGCCGGCCACGCCCAGCGGACGATAGTGCAGTTCGATGCGGCTGCTGTCGTTGTCGATCAGCACTTCCACCGGGATCGGGATGTCGGTCATCTCATCGGACTGCACCGTGCCGCGATCGATCTCGGCAATCGCCTGCACCAGCGGTTTGCCCTGCTCGCTGGTGAGCAGGGTGGCGAGGGCGTCCTGGTCGTCACGCAGCGCCGCCGTGAACGCCTTGATGCGTTCGCGCCGGTCCGCGTAGCCCAGCGCCTGCCAGGCCGGCAACGCGGCGCGGGCCGCGGTCACGGCTTCCTCCAGCTCCGCGCGCCCGGCGCTCGGGCAGCGGGCGAATACGGCGCCGGTGGCGGGGTTGATCACGTCCAGCTGCGCGGCGGTGGTGCGCGCATGACCGGCGATCAACAGCGAGAAATCGGTTCTGAGCGCGGCTTGCTGCTGCAGCGCTTCGGCGCGTCTTGCCATCGCGATTCGGGCCTCCATGGTCGTTCTGGGTCCGCAGGGGCTGTGATAACCTACAGCGCACAAATATACACCATCGTTCCGCCGCCTCTTCGTCCGACATCATCATCGCCCGACGGCCGATGTCGGCGATGGGCCGCTGGACGGGTTTGCGCAGGTATTTCGGAGGATCAGATGAAGATCGTGATGGTTGGTCAGGGCGCTTTCGGGCGCAAGCACCTGGATGGACTGAAAAATATCGACGGTGTCGAGGTGGTCAGTCTGGTCGGGCGCAGTCAGGATTCCACCGAGGCCGTGGCGAAACAGTACGGCATCCCGCATTTCACATCCGATCTCGATGAAGCGCTGGCACAACCTGGTGTGGACGCCGCCATCATCACCTCGCCAACGCAGATCCATGCCGAACAGGCCGTGCAGGTGATGCGCGCCGGCAAGCACGTGGAAATCGAAATTCCGATCGCCGACTCACTGGCCGATTCGGAGAAGATCCATCGCGTGCAGAAGGAAACCGGGCTGGTGGCGATGGCCGGCCATACACGCCGTTTCAACCCCTCTCATCAGTGGATACATCAGCGCATACAGTCCGGCGAACTGCGGCTGCAGCAGCTGGTGGTGCAGACCTACTTCTTCCGCCGCAGGAACATCAATCTGGAAGGCAAGCCGCGCAGCTGGACCGATCATCTGCTCTGGCATCATGCCTGTCATACGGTTGATCTGTTTCAGTACCAGACCGGCGAGACCGCGTCCGACGTGTTCGCACTCCAGGGGCCGACGCATCCGGAGCTGGGCATCGCCATGGACATGAGCATCGGCATGAAGACGCCATCCGGGGCCGTCTGTTCGCTGTCGCTGTCGTTCAACAACGAAGGCCCGCAGGGCACGTTCTTCCGCTACATCTGCGACAACGGCACCTACATCGCCCGCTACGACGACCTTGTGGACGGCAACGAGAAGCCCGTCGACCTCAGTGGCGTGGCGGTCTCGATGAATGGCATCGAGCTGCAGGACCGCGAGTTCGTGGCCGCGATACGTGAAAAACGCGAACCCAATGCCAGTGTTGCGCAGGTGCTGCCGGCGATGCAGACGCTGGATCGCCTGGAGAAGTCACTGAAATGAGCAGGGAGATTCCGGTATGCATGGCACCCGATCCGGATACGCGCACGCCGACGTACAAGGCGCCGCCGGGCGCGTGTGACGCGCACTGCCATATTTTCGGCCCCGGGCATCGCTATCCCTATGCGCCGGACCGAAGCTACACGCCGCCCGACGCCCCGCTGGAACGCTTCATCGAACTGCAGAAGACGCTGGGTCTGGAGCGCGCGGTGCTGGTCAACGCCAGCTGCCACGGCAGCGACAACACGGTGATTCTCGACGCCATCGCAGGCAGCGGTGGCAGATACCGTGGCGTGGCGAATGTCGATGTAGGCATCACCGATGCCGAGCTTCAGCGGCTGCATGACGGCGGCGTGCGCGGCATACGATTCAATTTCGTGCAGCACCTGGGTGGCACGCCTGATCTGGGTGATTTCGATCGCCTGGTGCATCGCGTCGCGCCGTTGGGCTGGCACGTGGTGCTGCATTTCGATGCCAGGGATCTCCTTCAGTTCGACAGCCTGCTGCGAAAGTTGCCGGTGGCGTTCATCATCGATCACATGGGCCGCGTACCGACCAGGGACGGACTGGATCAGGAGCCGTTCAGAATTCTGCTCAACGCGCTGCGTCTGGACAACGCATGGGTGAAGATCTGCGGTGCGGAACGGATTTCCTCCGCCGGCCCGCCGTTCACCGACGCGGTACCGTTCGCGCAGGCCATTCTTGAGGTGGCCCCGGACCGCACGCTGTGGGGGACCGACTGGCCGCATCCCAATATCAAGAAGCACATGCCCAACGATGGCGACCTGGTCGACCTGATCCCGTTATTCATGCCGGACGAATCACTGCAGCAGAAGGTGCTGGTCGAGAACCCGCAGCGGCTGTACGGATTCACCGCATGAGCCGTCGCGAACGACGGGCCGCTACCAACGACAGGTAGCGGCAGGCGACTGGTTACAGATAAGCGATCAGTCGGCCGGTAACCACCGCGAAGCCCCAGAAGGTCAGCGAGCCCACGGCCAGCAGCGTGCCGGTGGACGTGACCCTGCCGGCGACATCCCAGCTGGCCGCGTCGCGTTTCAGCACCCTGTGCAGCCAGGCCAGATTGACCGTGCCCAGTGCGATGAACAGCATCTTGGTGAGGAACGGTCCGTTGCCGATGTAGTAAGTCGGCTGCGTCACGAACAGCGACAGCCCGGAAATCAGGTTGATCGTGAAACCCACCCAGGCGATCGGCATGAAGCTGCGCAGCGCCGTATAGGAAATGCCCGAATACAGGCCGAGCAGACGCACGCTGACTACGATCACAACCCCGACGATGGTCGCAAGGCCCAGTGAATGCGCGCCCAGCATCACTGGCCAGCCGTATAGTGAGAAACTCACCATCTCGGCGTACCACGTCGACTCCAGCCAGTTCAGAAAACCCATGTCGGCTCCTGTCTCACGGCACGAACGTCAGTAGTGCCCGCGCTCACGGCGCACGACGCTTCTGTCCAGCCGAATCGCCAGCACCGCGACCAGCGCGAACAGGACCAGGTTGAGAATCAGTACCGGCATGAAGACGTGCATCACAGTCCCTCCAGATAAGGGAGCAGGCGACCAAACAGCAGCACGCCTGTCCAGGCCAGCAGCGTGACCATCGCGAACACCTTGGCTGAGATGGCCGCATCCTGGCCGCCTTTCAGATTCCATACCCGGTCGAACACCGTGAAGTAGATGATGGCGATCCCGCCAATGACGATCAGCGCAATCTTGGGGTACATGCCCAGCGGCCGACCGACGAACAGTGCGGTCTCGGACATGTAGAACATCATGCCGGTGGCGGTGTTCACCGCAAAGCCCAGTGCGCCCAGCGGCAGCATTCGGTGCACCGCCGAGAAGGGAATGACCTTTCCCACGCCCAGCACCCGCAGACAAACGAACAGCACCGTGCCGAACAGCAGGGCCATGCCGATGAAGTGCGCGACTTCCAGTGCCGGCCACATCCACAGATGCGTGTGCACCATGCCTGTGAGGGCGGCGGTGGGGCCGGGGCCGGGCTGCACCTCGACCGCACCGTCGGCCCAGATTTCCGGGTGATTGATATGCCCGCCGGCACTGCCGGCGAGCGTGAGGAAGAGCAGGCTGATCACCGACAGCGAAAGCACCGCGACCATGACCCACGACGAAGGCCGCGCGAAGCGTCGGTACTGCCAGAGCGCAAACCAGGCGAACGCGCCGGTGAGTCCCACGAAGCAGAAGGCAAACAGCCCCAGATCACGGTGCGCCGCGATCGCAGCCGTCGACACGCCTTCGTTGTTGCTGATCAATACGGCCGAGGCGTGGCCGGTAATGAAGGTCGGAATGGCTAGCAGCGCCAGCACCAGAAACAGCACCAGACTGGCACGTTTGAGGTCATCGCTTCGCCAGTAGTACGAGGCGAGCAGCAGGCCCAACGCGATGACCGTGCCGACCGACGGAAAATGATTCAGGACCAGATGCCAGTGTGGTGCAGAACCGGGAAGCAGATCCATTCAACACGACTCCACAGGGTCGGAGGCTTCGCACAAGCCGCTGGACTTTACTGCACCGCGCGGACATGTGCAATTTCGGTGCGCAGGCCACGTCATCGATGTCGGCGACGGCCTCGCAGCCGGGCTGACCGGTCGGTGCCCGCCGTGGATGCCGTCGCCGCTGGAAATCGCTCGTAGTTGTACGTATGTCATAAACCCGCGCCTTGCATAAGACTGCGCCGACACGACGGGAGCGTCGTTCCGGAGCGATCTGCGATGTGGATTTTTCAGGCACTACAGGACACGGCACTGGCGGCATTCGTGCGTGAGTCGCCATCCATGTGGGGATATACGGCGTTCCTGTCTGCGCATGCCATGGGACTGGCCATTGCCGTTGGACTGAGTACCGTTGTGGCGCTGCGCATACTGGGGGTAGCACCTGGACTGCCGCTGCCGGCGATGCGCAGGCTGTATCCGTGGATCTGGTTCGGACTGATCCTCAATGCGCTGTCCGGTTTTGGTCTGTTCGTGGCCGCGGCCACCAATCTCGTGGTCCTGAACATATTCCTGATCAAGATGGCCATGGTCGTACTGGCGGTGGTTGCCACCTGGTGGCTCGGCCGCGTGACGTTTGTTTCCCCGGTTCAGGACGCTGCCGTTGTGCCGGGCCGGATCCGCCTGCTGGCCTGGATCACCTTGTTCCTGTGGCTCGCCGCCGTCGTGACCGGGAGACTGACCGGTTATCCGTACATGGTGCGCACGTTCCTGGGCATTTGAAGGATTGATTGGAGAAGCACGGATGGAGAGGTTCGCCGAACTGATTTCCAGCGAGTCGCTCGCCTGGTTCCTGAATGCATACGACTGGAGCTGGCCGGTCTTCGAGATGATGCACTTCCTCGGCATGGCGATGCTGATCGGCACGGTGGGGCTGGTCGATCTGCGTATTCTCGGTCTCATCCGCGGACTGCCGCTGGCGCACCTGTCAGTGTTCCTGAAGATCGGCGTTGCCGGTTTCATCGTCAACGCGATCACGGGCTACATCTTCGTGGCCGGCAATCCGGTCGGCGGGTCGCTGGATTACGTCGCCAATCTCGCGTTCCAGATCAAGCTGGTGCTGATGCTGCTCGCAGGCATCAATGTGATCGCGTTCTACTTCACCGGCATTGGCCGGGTGGTCCACGAGGGCGGGCCGGATAGTGATGCGCCGCGTGCGGCCAAGGTGCTGGCCGCGGTGTCGCTGCTGCTGTGGTTCAGCGTAATCTTCTTCGGTCGCATGATCATGTACAACGACACGCTGCTGTACGCCCTCGGGATGTGATACCACAGTCCCGGCCCGGGCATGTGTGACGCAGGGGATATGGAACGCAACGGGATGTAACGCCAGAGAGCAGGTGACGCCACGACAGCGGCCGGGGCTGTCATCAGCTTCATCTGCGTGTAAGCTGCCCGCAGAACTGGCCGGGTAGTCTCATGGGCAAACGTATCATCGTCGCGATCACCGGTGCCGCCGGTTCCGTCTACGGAATCCGCGCGTTGACGATGCTGCGGCAACACCCGGACGTTCAGACCCATCTGGTGATCACCCGCGCCGGTTGGCTGAACATCGCCTCCGAGCTGCAGATGCAGCGTGCCGACGTGGAGGCGCTGGCCGATGTCGTGCATGCCGACAGGGATGTGGGAGCGACCATCGCCAGCGGCTCGTTCCGCACCGACGGCATGATTGTCGCACCGTGTTCCATGAAGACCCTGGCGTCCATCGCAACTGGCGTCGCCGACAATCTGGTAAGCCGTGCGGCCGACGTGGTGCTGAAGGAAAGACGGCGCCTGGTGCTGCTGGTACGTGAGGCGCCACTGACGCTGGTTCATCTGCGCAATATGACCACAGTCACCGAAATGGGCGGCGTGATCTTTCCGCCCGTGCCCGCTTTCTATGCGCGGCTGGAGAGTCTGGATGCAATGGTCGAGCAGACCATCGTGCGCGTGCTGGACCTCTTCGACGTGGAATCGGGCAGCGCGCGCCGCTGGCAGGGGCTGGGCGAAGCGTTCAGTGACGAGTCGGAGTGAGGGCGTGATTCAGGGTGTGAGGGGGCAGCGGGGTGTGAAGGATCAGCGGTTGTCCGCATCCCGGGCATTGTTAACATCCCCGGCCACGCTGTCGTCCTCCCGGCGCAGTTCGTGGGTATACACCACCGGAATGCGCTTGCGTTCCGCATAGCGCGTCGCCAGGCCCAGGGCGACATCGGCCGGCATGCGCTGACCTTTGACCAGCGCCTTGACGCGTCGCGTCGGTCCCTTGACGGGTATGCCCCTCGGCATTTCGACGATGCGTTCGATCGTGACCAGTGTCGCGGTGTCGTCCAGCGGATCGGGGCAGGTTTGCACGCGGACGAAATCCGTATCCGAATCCTCGACGGGCGGTGCTTCACAAATCCTCACTGACATCGCAGTACGTCCCTTCCGGTTCATTGGTCTTGTTCATCGGATTAAGCAAGTCCCGTGCCAGCGCCGGTTCATTGGGGCTGGATGGCGTATCGCATCGTGTTATGTAGTATCGGACTGACGCTGAGGGTCAGTTTCTGACATCCGAACGGACCGGCGGGATCTCGGCAGCGGAGAGCGGCGGTTGAAGATAGGCTTTGAAGATAGGCGATGTAGCACGCCGCATCCGGATACAGAATCGATGAGGGCGACGTCGGGGCAGACGGCGTGATCAAACGAATAATTCGCGATTCGGTGCTATCAGCATTCAAGTGTAATATAGCTTACACAGTTAAGGTGCTTGACAGAAAATACGCACTCAGGGAATATCAGGACAACGAAGCTACAGAAGAGCCAGACTCCATGGCTTCTGCTTTCGGGGGAGATGCCAAATGACCCGTGCCCTGTTGCCCTGTTGCCCTGTTGCCCTGTTGCCCGCGCCTTTCCGTGCGCTGATTCATCAAATCGCGGGGGGAACCGCCAGCTCTCTCTGCCCGAGCGCCCCTATCCAACGCAAGCTGAGCGCATTCAGGAAACTCACGCTCGGAATACTCAGAGCAGGCGTATTGCTGCTGGCTTTCGCCGCGTCCAGATCCCTGGCACATACCACCGACACCTGGCTGTTCGACAGCGGTACGACCTTGAATGTCAGCGGTCAGACGATTCTGGGATGGAGTGGTGAATCGCACGACTGCCAGATGCTTATTGAAGGTGGGTACTATTGCTACGGCTCCGAGAATACCGCCGTCAGGGTGGACACCCGACTTCTGGCGCCCGGCATGTGGCAGGTGCAGAACAGCCAGAGCATCGATGACACGCATGCGGAGGTGTACTTTTCGTATTATCCCCCGAACGCGGGCGGCCAGTGGTGGGGTTGGTGGTGGGCGGAGAGCGACCACTACGTTCAGGTAGACGAGTACCAGTACTACTGTCTGGACTACCACTTCGAATGCAGCTGTCCGTCCGGGTTCCCGTATCCGTGCGGCACTTCCCAGTTCTGGCAGTTCCTGGGGCAGACTTCGGAGGGGGCGTTTGTCTATCCGCCGCCGCCGCCGCCCGGTCCGGTACACGTCGAATACGTGATGTTCATCCCGTTCGATCATGTGAGACTGCCGGGCACTGTCTGGTCGTCCGGAACCTTCTTCGAAGGTGACAACCAGCCCACATACTCCCCAACCGGCACATACCGAATCCGCCAGTCTTTCGTAATCAATACCGCGAGCAAGACGGTCGGCTCGGTGTCCAATCTTGGTAGTAACAGCGTAGGGTATGCGCCACCGATGAACTTTCTGAGCCCGTGGCCGATGTGCTACCGCAAGGACTGTCAGGATTGCCCTCAGTACGGCAGCGGGCAGTTGATCGTTTTCGATGGCTACTGCCAGGATGTATTCATGGACTGGACGTGTGCGGCACAGCCAGGAAATATGGGGTCCATGACAGTATCCGTTACCGACGACCAGACGCCCAACAGTGTGGAAGTGACGTTTTCCGGGGATCCGAATAATGGCTGCATATCCGGCTCACCGGGTATCACCTGGCAGAACCGGATCACGATTTCCTGGTCGGATTCACCGGCAAGCTATGTGCTTGAAATGGATCATGATGGCTTTCCGATGCACGAAGTGAGAATCAACGGTGTGCTGGTGTACAGTCATGACCCTCACCCCACCTATACGCCGTGGCACTTGGCACAGCCCCCGGAAATTCAGTTCTCGAGCGGCAACCAACAATTGCCGTGATCGTCAGTGGAGGTGGAAGATATGAAGATTCACAATCAATCACGGCTGCCCACAACATGCGCGATCCTGGTACTCACTTTCATGTTCACTGGCGGGTCGTCCGATGCTCAGCACACATATCGCGACGCTCTGAGTCTGGATAGCTACTGGGAAACGCTTCCGATTTCGGTCAAAGTAGATTTCATCCGTGAGGGAATGGGATCAGAAGATCCCAGGACCAGGATATACGCGTTAACGAGAGTTGCTCCTCTGTATTGGGATGACACAGAGCAGGCCAGATTATTAATCGATCCACGGTCGGTAGAGGCCTTCCTGTACGACGAAGACGCGCGCGTGATTCAGGCGGCCATCTCCACGTACGTCTATGTGGCGGATGACCAGGAGGAATTCGAGCGAGCGGTTGTGGAGAGGGCGCGAGCCGGCGGAGGCCCGCTGACGACGGCCCGATACGCCAGCCTGCTGGCGCAGTTCACATCGGACGTGGCCGCCGAATGGCTGATGTCGGTGGCGGAGAACGATCCGGACGAAGAGGCAAGGTTTACAGCGATGTCGATGATGGCAACTTCCATG
>JBJHBT010000014.1:0-102819 GCA_050485645.1 Gammaproteobacteria bacterium
TGAGCGTCACGCCGTTCGAGAAAGTGCCTCTATATCAACTGCTTATCGAGTCGGCGGACGTCGAAAATCCGGCCCCAGACCCTAACCAACTGAATTTGTTATGAAACGTGTCGGACAGTAGTGATCACGTCGATCAAAGAAATCTCTCCCACCGATGGATGTAGAGATATCACCCTTTCAAAGACCGATATTGCGGATTTGGCGTCGGGCCAATATCGCCTCGTTCTCTTTGTATTTATAAAACGCGGTGCGTATGCGAAAAATGTTTAGCAGTAACATCAACGAGTTGAACCGGCAGCGGTGGTTACAGTCCGTATTGGAAGCTCTTCCGGAGGGCTTGAGGATCCTCGACGCAGGTGCTGGTGAGTTGTCGAACCGGCGTTATTGCCGTCATCTTGATTACGTATCTCAGGACATTTGCGAGTACGAAGGTGCTGGGGATGGGAAGGGATTGCAAAAAGGCGTATGGGATACGAGTCAGGTTGACTTGGTGTGTGACATAGCATCGATCCCGGAACCAGACGCTTCATTTGACGCTGTTCTCTGCAGTGAGGTTCTCGAACATGTAACAGATCCGATAGTTGTGTTGGATGAGTTCTCCAGGCTCCTCAAGCCGGGCGGACGATTGATATTGACTGCGCCATTTGCGTCCCTTGTTCATTTTGCACCTTATCATTTCAGCACCGGCTTTAGTCGGTATTGGTATGAGCATCACCTTCCCTCGAAGGGCTTTGTGATAGACGAGCTGACTCCGAATGGCGACTGGTTTCTTTACTGTCGGCAGGAGATGTTGAGACTGGTCCGCGTAGAGCGCGCACTCGGTAGTTGGAGTTGGCCGTTAGCGGGTATTTTAGCGGCTCTTGGTGCGTTCTACTTCAAGGTGCGCGCGAATAGAGAGGCACCGGATCTGGCTTGCTTCGGGTGGCACTGTGTTGCCGTTAAGCAGGACGTTGATCGCTAGCTGCGTTGCTTCGAGAGCAGTCGGCTAGCGATTACAACGTACAGCCGCCTCCTGCTGGAAATCGTTCATGTGACAATGCGCAGATGCGAAACCTTGATAAGCCGCGCGTAAGGGTAGTCTAACTATGCCGCCGATGAATGACGTCTTCACTTCGCGTTCGAATGAGTCGGTAAGTGTCAGGCATTATGGTTGTGACGGTAGGTGGTACGGTAAAAAGTGATCATCAGTCATATTATCGGCGGACTTGGAAACCAGATGTTCCAGTATGCAGCAGGCCGAGCTCTGGCGATCAGGAACGGTAGTGCTCTGAAATTGGATCTGCGCGGCTTTGAGCGTTATTCCCTTCATCAGGGGTACCAGCTATCAAAGGTATTCAGTATTGATGTTGCTGCCGCGACTGAATCAGAAATTCGCACGGTCCTGGGGTGGCAGAGGCATCGTGTCGCTCGGAGAATTGTTCAAGCGGAATGGCTGATGAGCTTTGGAATAGCGCGCTATCTGCGAGAGCCGAGAAACTACTGTTGGTCGACGTTTGCGCGTCTTCGCGGACCTGCGTACCTCGAGGGTTACTGGCAATCGGAATGTTACTTTGAGCCAATAAGGGATCAGATTCGCTCGGACTTTAAGTATTGTCGGCCAATTGACAGGGGAAACGCGGTTCTTGCTGAGCAGATGGAAAGAGGAATGTCGGTTAGCCTTCATGTCCGCCGTGGAGATTATGTGACCAACACGCGGGCGGCTCAGCGCCATGGCACGTGTGATCTGGAGTATTACGATAGAGCCATCCGCTTCATTGCGGACAGATTCGAGCGTGCGGAATTCTACGCGTTTTCGGATGATATGGCGTGGGTTCGGAAAAACCTGGGAGCGCTGGGGGTGCCAATCACTTACGTCGACCACAACGATGACGACGCCAGCTACAACGATATGCGTTTGATGAGTTGTTGCAAGCACAACATTGTGGCGAATAGTTCTTTCAGTTGGTGGGGCGGGTGGCTGAATCGGAACGAGAAGAAGATAGTGATAGCTCCGAAAAGATGGTTCGCTGATGGCGTAAGGCAGGCTGCGGCCACGAACATCTGCCCTCCCAGTTGGGTCAGGCTATGAAAGCGCCAAAAGTGTCGGTTGTAATGCCGGTGTTCAATGCCGCAGCGTTCGTGCGTACGGCGCTTGATAGCATCCTGACTCAGACTTTCAGTGACTTCGAATTGATCGTTGTAGACGACGGTTCTACCGACGATAGTTTGGTGGTTCTGGACGATTATGCTTGCAGGGATAGCCGTCTGAGGGTCATTCAGAGTGACGTAAATGTTGGAGTAGCGACCAGTCTGAATGTAGGTCTTGACGCCGCACGAGGGGAGTACATCTGCAGAATGGATGCCGATGACATCAGCCGTCGTGAGCGGTTGGCTCGCCAGGTAACGTTCCTTGATCAGCACCAGAACATTGGAGTGCTTGGAACGGCGACGCGATGCTTTGGTCCAAGCATAGATCGGAGGTGGGCGTTGCCAGCCAGCGATAATGCTTGTCGTGCGAGATTGCTATTCTCTGTGCCAGTCGCACACCCGACTGCAATGATTCGTAGATGCATTCTTGAAGAACACGGTTTTCGATATCAACCGCAGTACAAGCATGCTGAGGATTATGATCTCTGGGAACGTATGATGGACTTCACGCAGTTTGCAAACCTCAGGGAGGTTCTGTTGGACTATCGCTGTCACGACAAGAGTGCGTCGAAAACTGCGGAGGCAGCGCCTGGGTTAGAGCGATTCGAAGTGATCAGCTCCATATTTTCGCGTCTGCTGCGAAAATTGGGTATCCAGTTGACGAGAGACGAAGCGTATGTTCACTACTGTCTTGGCTTTAACGATCGGGTATTAAAATCAGGAGTGCGTTTCGACCAATATGCGCGGCACATTCAAAAGCTGAATACGCTCAAAACGGAACCGGCAATCGACCAGTATTCAATGCGCGCTCTCATGCTCCGACGTTTCGTGATGGTCACATATCTATTGACTCTGGCTGATAGTGAAAAGGGGGGTTGGCGGGCGCTATTGTCATTTCCGTTCTGGAGAGAAAGTGGAAGGGTTGCTCGCTCGTTCTTCGTTCGATAGCAGGGTTAGATCACCGAGGCCGTTGTGCCAACTTGATTTTGAGAGATATTTGAATCGGGCAGTTCACTTCTGGTGTCGTACTCAAACATAAGCCAAACACTCACCAACCGCATCACGCCGACAATGCCTTGCGCTTGGCGCGCACGACCAGGTCTGCATCTGTCTGACGCCATTTTTTTTCTCCTGCTCGGATATCTGTTGGTAGATACTCTGAACGGAATTTTGCTTCGTTCCGGACTCTGGTCTATATCTATCCCATATAAATTCATGCTGATCGGCCTGGTAACGGTCCTATCCAGAAGTTACAGGCTCTTGCTGTTCTTGGCTGCGGTCGGCATATCATACTTGGCGCTGCATGCCTTTCTAGTTGGTGATTTACGTCCGGCAGTCATTGGCATTGATTGGCTCATTAAGTTTTTTAGTATCCCGGTTTTCGTCGTCTATTTTCTCCGGAACATTAAGTCGGATCCATCTGGGAGTCGTGTCTTTCTGTTCGCAAAGATTTGCTTCTTTGTGCTAGCGGCTAACATTATCTTGGGCACATTTGGCTTCGGATATTCCTCGTATGGTGAGGGTGAAATGACACTGGGTGCCAAAGGCTACATCTATGCCGGAAATGAACTCGCATTGGCTTTAGTGCTTTCCGGCGCATTGGTAATGCAGGAGTTGATTGAAAAAGACAAGCTTGGTTTGTTTGTTGGTTTCTCCATGGTGCTTTTGTTGCTCGCCTCGCTTACTGCGATAAAGGCAGGCATAGCAGCAGTACTGATACTATTCTTGTCTTACCCGTGTGTGGCATTGGTATCCAAACGTCAAGGTCAGTTCGTGCCACTCCGAATGCTCATCCTTACAGTGCTCGTTCTGGCCACAGCGCCCATCGTGCTCGCAGCAGCGATTTACTTCGTACTGTATTTCGTTGGGTTGTGGGCGCGTGTGGAGTATTTTGTGAGTCACTACGGGATATTGACGGTGCTTCTCAGTCAGCGTGATCTTCGGGCTGAAGTTGCGATTGATATATTCCTGCATGACTACAGCGTGATAATGCAACTGTTTGGGAGTGGGATTAACTGGCTCGGAGAGTACAGGGTTACCGCGAACGTGGAAATGGACCCCTTGGATTTTCTGCTCCGCTATGGGCTCGTTGGAGTGTCGGGAGCGTATGGATTGCTTGGCGTGGTATTGGTGTTGTCGATTCGTGAAGCAGCGAGAGACGCACGCAGAATGTATTCCGTAATCTGCCAGGTGATCGTTATTGGAGTAAGTGTTTTCGCCGGACACGTGCTCTATTCTGCAATGGCAGCACCGTTGCTTGCCGCTGTCATGGCAGTGGGTCTTGTCGGGCTGTCATCGACCGCGGGCAATCAAAGGCATCGTCTCATCGACCGCACAGTGGCTACTTAGCCGGTGCTGCATGAGAGTTCTCCTTCTGTCTGTTGTGTACCCTTCAGAAAAGTGCCCTTCATTTGGCGTATTTGTGAAGAATTGGGAAGACGGCATGCGGGCAGAAGGGATAGAAGTCGTTCGTGTGGTGATCAACGAGAAGGCGAGCGGAGTCCGTAGAATCTGGCAGTATCTTCGATATTGCATCCGCGCTGTTGTGGCAGCAAGGCAGTCGGATATAGATGTCATCTATGTACACGTTGCTACACTTTCTCTGTTTCCATTGGCATTCGTTTCTTCGTTGATTCGATCGCCACTGGTGGTCAACTTTCATGGTACAGATGTCATGAGCTCTCACTGGTTGAGTCGCTTCATGCTCCGTTGCAACCGTAAGCTCTTGCAACGAGCTGCAATGATCGTGGTGCCGTCCGGTTATCTTGAGCGCAGGGTTCGTGCCAGGATTTCTAATCAAAACATTTGTGTGTCTCCTTCGTCTGGAATCGATAGACGTTCCTTTTTTCCTGGTCACGCTGCCTCGGAGTACGGCGGCCGGCAGTTGAGGCTTGGTTTTGCATCGCGCCTCATCGAACATAAGGGCTGGAGAGACTTCCTGGCTGCCGCTGAATTGATAGTGGAAAGGCATCCGGAGTTGGACGTCAGCGCGATGGTTGCGGGCGGCGGGCCAGATGCTGAAGAGTTGATGGCGCTAGTGTCGTGTTTGAGCTCTCGGCTGCCTGTTGAGTATGTTGGTGAGCTGAAGCAAAATCAGCTGGGCGAGTTTTATCGTCAGTTGTCTCTTTTCATATTTCCATCGCGTATGCCTGAGAGTCTAGGACTCGTGGCGCTTGAGGCAATGGCCTGCGGGATTCCGGTAGTCGCCTGCTCAGTGGGGGCTGTTCCATCGCTTATTCGACCGGGATTCAATGGCTACCTGTGCTTGCCAGGTTGTCCGGAGTCCCTCGCTCGTAGCATCGAGAACTACATCGTCCTGAAACCTACTGCGAAGCACGCGATGAGAAATCGCTGCGTCAATTTTGTCACGCCCTATAGCAACGATACGGTGCACCAGTTGTTGGCAAATAGACTCCGTAGCCTTGCGCGACAAGCAGGCGCGCGGCCGGTCGTGTAGGAATGGATGGGAATAATGAGGCAATATGGTTTTGGTGCGGTGTTCAGTCGACGGTCGATCTAGTGGGATTGTAGGTTATATGTCGAGAGAATCGAACGTAGCTTGCCCTCTACTGCTCGTTGGAGGAGCCGGCGGGCATGGGGAACAGCTTTTGAGGCTGAGAGCGCAGTTGAGATTAGGAGATACGCGCGTCGCAGTCGTCCTGGAGCGTGGAACGAAGTGGCCGTACGAGGACCGTGTTTACTACGCGGATCGTATCGTCGACTATCACAAGCGAAGTAGGTGGAGGTCTATCAAAGCGTTTATCGCCGCTATGTGGATGGCGCGGAGTGTGTTCCGGCAATGTGAGCCGAAGCTGGTAGTTTCAACAGGGCCCGGATTGGCCGTTCCTGTATGCTTGGTGGCTAAACTATTCGGACGGGCGGAGGTCGTCCATATTGAGAGCTGGTCGCGCATTCGCTCCATATCAAATACAACACGATTGCTGCGGCACATGAGATTGGCAGATGTTGTGGCCTACCAATACAGCAATAGTGTGTTGGCTGGAAAGCAGGGTTGTGAATACTGGGGGCACCTGTGATGCGACTGCTCGTGTTGACAGGCACTACCGGATTTCGGTTGTTGGAATCAGCAATGCTGGAGATGGCAAAGGAGTGCCCTGCGTGGAACTTTGTTATTCAGTCTCCCAACGATATGTCCGATAGGGCTAATCTGGAGCATCACCGCTATCTCGATATGGCGGAGCTTAACGTAAGTGGTATTGACGTTGTGGTTGGCCATTGTGGTGCCGGAACCGCTTTCTGGGCTTTGGAGCGAGGGCTTCGTTTCATTGCTGTCGTGGACCTTACGCGGCTCGACAAGCACCAGCAAGATCTCGGTGCTTGGCTTGAGCAAGCTGGGATGGCAATAGTTCTTGTCAATCGCGGGCCAGCTATAGAAGACATCCAGAGGGCAAAGTCGACAGTGTTTCGACCCTATCAGCCAGACCCGTTTCGTTTCGAACGGATTGTCGAACGATTGAATGCTTGTGTGTCGATAAACGGATAGACGGTGGATGCTCGTTGGCGTGTATCATTGTAACAATCTGACAGCCTCGTATTTCATGCGGCCGTACCACGTCAGGTCAGCACCTGGTGGCGGGTCATGCCTGCGGTTCTGATGCCCACCGAGAATGGCTGTTCAGATTACCGCGTCGCGAAGCGTGCGGATCTCCATGCCTTAGCTTTGCGCTTGATCGCGTAGCGCTCAAGGATTTTCAGCGCCACTCCCGTGAACAACCGTCAGCAAACGGAACTTGCGATCCTCGGGCTTACCGCGCCCCTGCCGAGAGCGTGCGCTTAACCTACCGCCCGTGCCCACGTCTGGCACACAATAGCGCTGGATCTTCCTTGCACAGCGCTACTCGTGGGTATCGGGCAGGGTTGGGCTTGGTTGGTTTGGTCTGATTTTCTTGTGGAGAAGCAATATGTCGTGCTCTATTCTCCATGAGAAAGTGTATTGGCGAGCCCAGTCCACAAGATACTCGATTGATGGATATGTGGATACTTGAGGGGGGTGTAAGAAATAGCGGACATCGTCGATGAATATTGCTAGCTCGTCGAAACTATCAAGACTATCAGCGATGACCGCAAGCTCATCTTTGATAGGACAATCCTTATTTCCTCGATACGTTATTCCTGCAGAGTAGTGGCCATCGAGCCAGAAGTTCAATTCCCCTTTTAGCGTTGGAATCAGCTTGGGCAGGACGTGCTCGCTCGTGCCTTGAAACACAGAGACGTTTCTGTTGAGGAACCTATGCTCTGCGTTGGCGGATAGCGTAGGCTCCGGCTCGATCGTGTAGACATGCGGTGCTATTCGTGCCAAGAAATTAGTAGTTGTGCCGAGGTATGTGCCGGTTTCGATCCATGGTGCATTCGGTATTCCGCGCATCTTGAGGACCGACTGCTTAACGAATTGGGGTGAATGATCAATATATCCTCGCGCACGCCAGTCGAGGAACGACGTTACTGGTGAAATCAGCTCCCGAACCTTATGCAGCGCCTTGCGCGTAGTTCTACTCATCCATTGATCCTTTCCTTGGTTGACATGTGTAGTGGTGGAATCTGCAGTGACGGTCTTCTAGTTAGCGGTTTTCTGCCACGACCCCAATACTTGTTCTCGCCAGTCTACCTGTGGCTTGTACAAGTATCACGGCTAGCGCACCGCCTCCCGTCTACCATGTGATCCGATGCCAGCATCCGAACGACGAATCATGATGCACGCTCCGAACCGCGGGAACGCCGACCCCCGGGGAACGGCGCAACCGCCGTATCTGGCGATTTCTTGCATAACGTTGGGCCGTAGATTATAAAAGTGCGCAAGCCATGCAGCATCTTTTGAGCTGTGTCTATTTTGCGACGCTTGGATGCCACTTGGAAGTTTGTGAGAGTATGATTGCATTGCCGCCAAGCAACCGTTTGCGGGTCACTTGGGCATTGATGGTTGCTGAAAAATGAGCTGTTGTGTCAGCTATCTGACACTTCTTTGTAATAGACTCTGTTTGAATATCAAGATCAGAGTCGATTGGGCCGCAGTGGGGACTTGAGCGGCCCGGCCGTGTGCGGAAAGGGCGTGACGCGCCGAGTGACGTACACGTGGGAGATTAGCTTGAATCGGAGTTTCGCATGACAGTTGTGGCGGCGCTGCTGGCACTTGTCGTCACAGTCGTATTCCTGTTTGTTCTGCGGCCCGTGGCTGCGGAGGTTGGTCTTGTCGATACGCCCGGAGGCCGCAAGCGCCACACCGGGCGTGTGCCGCTGATTGGCGGCCTTGCCATGTCGATTGGTCTTGGCTTCGGGTCCAGCCTGATGAACACCCCGGATTTCTGGCATTCGGTGCTGCTCAGCATCTACCTGCTGGTTGTCGTGGGCACGATTGACGATCGTTACGAGCTCACACCAACGGTTCGTCTGGTTGCGCAGACCTGCGCGGCCATGCTGGTCGTCTTCGGTTCCGGTCTGATTGTTTCTCACCTGGGGTCACCACTGTTCTTTGACCTTCCACTCGGTCCCGCCGCCGCGATCTTCACGGTCCTTTTCATTGTCACCGTCGTAAATGCCTACAACATGGTGGATGGCATGGATGGCCTGGCCGGGGGCCTGTCGCTCATTGCCCTGGGTGGTGGTGCGGTCATCACTTACGGCTCCGACCTGTTTCCGCTGATCGTGTTGCTGATGATGGTCGTTGTTGGCTTCCTGCTGTTCAATCTGCCATTTTCGTTCAACCGTGGTGTGCGTGCGTTCATGGGTGATGCCGGCAGCACCGCGCTGGGTCTTGCGATTGCGACGCTCGGTGTGGCGCTTTGTCATGGCGACGCTGTGCGTCCGCCTGTTGCGCCGGTAGTGGGCCTATGGCTGATAGCAGTGCCGGTTTTCGATCTGTTTTCCGCCATTGCGCGGCGCGTTGTCGAAGGTCGTTCGCCGTTCGAGCCGGACCACGAGCACCTGCATCATTCTCTTCAGCTGTACGGCTTGTCGCGGCAGGCGACGCTGGTGTTTATGCTCGCGCTTGCCGGGCTGCTGGCTTCGGTGGGAATTCTGGCGCACGACTACGGTGTGGCTGACGGCGTGCTGCTTTTGGGTTGGGTGGTGTGTGGCATGCTGTACTACCAGCTCGTACGCCGGCCGGAGCTGTTCCTCGGCAGACGCCCAATGGTAGGCGACTGATTTCGCCGTCGTTACATTCTTTACACTTCGACCCCAAAGCTGAACACATACCTTCGGTCACTATCCTGACCAACATACGCCCCCTGTTCCTCGGCATAGGTCGTCAGCCCGACGCGTACGATGCGCCAGCGATACGCCACGCCGGCAGTGGGCGCGCCCTGGTAGAGCCCGCCGCGCACGGCAAGGGATGAGCGTGCCGTGCGCCACGGATACCACTCCACGCCGGCGCGGGCGCGCTTCAGCATGGAGCCGTCCTGTGGCAGGCGGTGCAGCACGTCGAAGTACTCGACGCTGATTCGGGTGTTGGTGCTGCGCTCGCCAATCTGCGGCCGGAAGGAGAAACCGGCCGTGACGGTTTGTTCGATGCGCCCCGCCACGCCGAAGTCCATGCCCGGAACCTGTTGCATGACGACGGCCACCTGCGGTTGTGCCGCCGCGTAAGGTGCGAGCAGGTATTGGAACCCGATATCGAAGCCCGTTGTGCGGCCTGCCTCGCGGTCATCGGCAATGCTGCGATCTTCCTGTGTCAACTCCACCAGCTCGCGCACCGAGTAGGTGCGACTGACGCGATTACGTCGCAGTGACTTCACCGCCAGGCCGATGCGCAGCCGCTGCTGTTGCCACGCAACCCCGACCACGGGGCCGGTGAGTGAACGGCCGTCCGCTTCCAGAAAGCCTTCCTGCCCAAATCCCTGATGCGTGCGGCCATCGAACTTGGCGGCTCCCAGCCAGGCGGCGCTGACGGCGAGCCGGGACCCGCGCCATGCGAATGTAGGCACGGTGACGGCCTCGCCATGCAGGTTGCGGCCACGATGATCACGCAGCGTCTCCACCAGCGCCTCACGCTGCGGATCGAGCTCTTCAATATCCAGTGCGTCAACCAGCTGGCGTATGAAGGCTTCGGTTCGCCGCGAGCTGGCCACCGTCACATTGAGCGGCTGTATGTGCCAGCCTGGCGAAAGCCCGGCAAGCCCTGCCGGGTTGGTGAACAACGCGCCGGTATGGCCGCCGACGGCCACGTCGGCGCCGCCCATCGCCAGCACGCGGGGTACCTTGTACACATCGGTGTATTCCAGGCCAGTGGCGTTCGCCGCCTGGAGTGTGCTCACCAGTGCCGCGACACACGCGCCTGCGCGCCACGGGTTCATTGGCGCAGATACTCCTTCAGCGCATCGAGTGTCAGGCGTGCGCTGTCGGCGTCGGTGATTTCGCATTCCAGTTCCGGGTCGCCATTGGCGGGTTCGCAGAGATTCTCGCGCAACTCTTCCAGTTCGTCCTTCATTCGATCGGCATCGTCGCCTGTCAGTACGCCCAGCCATCGTTCCGCCTCGACGTTCACGGCAGACAGCAGAGTTTCGGTGACACTCATCGCACCCTGTCCTTCCAGCCGCGGGATGGGGCAGGGCCAGCAGCCCTGATCGGTGTCCGGTGCGCTGCAGGTCCGGGTGACTTCCGTTTCGCACAGGCCATCGGTGACGATCACCTGATTACGCGCCGAGGGCTGCAGAAAACGCATTGCGGTCCGGTCGGCTTCACAGATGCCGCCGGGTTCAACGGTGATGCGAATCGGCAGCAGCGTGGCGAAGTTCTGGCCGTTCTCGAAAAACGGCACCTGATCGATGCCGGCGATGCGTTCCCAGCGCACGGCGCCTGTTTCCACGCCCTGCCGTGTGCCGGCCGGGCGACAGACGCCACCGCCGCTGTCCAGGCGTGTGCGGGCATGCAGCGCACAGGCGGAAATTTCGGCTTCGTCGGCGATACCGGACGCGTTGCGGTCGTTGTTGCAGTCCAGCGGCACCAGCCCGAGAAAGGCGTCGAGCGCGTTGTTCAGCAGCAGATCGAAGCTGCGCGCGAGGCGGGCGTAGGCGAACAGGCCACTGGTAAAACAGGCGTCTCGTTGCAGGCGCGACAGAAGGTGAACGTTTTCCTCGCGGCAGGCTTCGTCGATGCCATCGGGGAACGCGGTCATCATACGTCCGTAGGCGCGATTGGCCTCGGTGACGTAACGCAGCGCGGCGCCAGATGCGCCGAGTCCGGTGAGCGACTGCAGCAGGCGCCGGTCGGCGTCTTCATCGTCATCGCCGGCGTCGGCGCTCAGTACGATCAGCAGCAGGTCGGCTATGTCGTATTCGGCGATGCCCAGATACGCGGCGGCGCGATTGATCTCGATCTCATGGTCGGTCATCGAGGCGCGGCACTCAGCGCTGTCCAGGCGTGTGAGCGCTGATTCGTACTCGCCGCTATCCAGATCCAGACCAACGGCATACGCGCAGGCTTCGGGCGTGCCGCGTTCCTGCACGACGCAGCCGGAAAGCAGGGCGGCGGCCAGTACGACGAGGTACGGGGCGAGCCGGCGACGCGCAGGGTCCGCAGTTTCCGTCATCTCCTGCATACAGTGGACTATGCCATTGCCGCGCCAATGGATAAACCGGTGCGGAGGAAGGCGGCCGGCCACTGATCCGCCTACCCGATAATCTCCCCTGCGTGCAGCCGGCGAACGAAGGCGTTAACCGGCTGCACCTGAACGCCGTCGATGTTCATGAAGAGGCTGGTGGCGTCAGTATTCTTGTATACATCGACACCAAATTTGCCGTAAATCTGGTGTCGATGCATACAAAAATGCCGCCAAATGTTGAGGCTTACGGCACCTGGCCACCAGCAGGGCACGCCATCCCACCGTCTCTCTGATCGATCACGATGAACTGATTCGCGGCAATCCCTTCGCAAACCAGTTCGTCGCCGTTCGGCCACACCACTCGCAGCTCGTCTATCAGACTTGCCTCACCGACACCAAAGTGAATGTCGGGTAGGTTCTGGCTGTTGAAGTTGCTGTTTGCTTCGCTGAGACGCATTTGCGTCTGCACACCGTTGCCGTGGCCGACGTTGGCCGTCGCGTAGATCCTGGCCCCGATCGCGTCGGTGTTCGGGCTGTTGCCGACCAGCCGCACGTTCAGGAACCGACTGCCGGGGCCGCTGCCGATCTGGTTCTCGAAGAACTGCAGGCCCGTGGAGTGATCGAACACGACGATGTCGATGTCGCCGTCGCGGTCGTAGTCGAAGCACACGACACCGCGCCCTTCGGACGGGACATCGATGTTCCAGGGTGTGGCCTCCTCGGCGAAGGTGCGGTTGCCGTTGTTGATGAACAGGCGTGGAGGTTTGTTCTGGAACACCTCTTCCGTGATCTTGTCGTAGTGTTCCTGCGCCAGACGCGCTCGATTGCTGGTGACGACATCATCCGGTATGTAGCCGAAACCATTGACGTGGAAGAGATCGATAAACCCGTCGTTGTTGAAATCGGCGGCACACGCACCCCAGCCCCAGTGTCCGTCACGCAGACCCGTGTCCTCGGTAATGTCCTCGAATGCGATCCGGTCGTGTGTGCTCACGTTACGATACAGGCGGTTGCCCGATATGCCCCAGTTGCCAACCGGTTCGTCTGTTTCCGGGTCTTTGTTTCCGGTCCGGTCGTATATGGACGTTACGAACCATTCCAGATTACCGTCGTTGTTGATATCCAGCAGCGCGCTGCCCATGCCGTTCTCGTCCGAAACCACCCGTCTGACCGTTTCGTTGACAAACAACGGACCGCCTGACGCGTCGCCGATGTTGCGCAGTGTAACGCTGGTCCTGAAATCCGAGGCGATGACCAGATCCAGCCGTCCGTTGCCGGTGAAGTCAGCGAACCTGGGTGTGAAGTTGAACCGTTGATCTATGAACGCCGATGACGTTTGTGCCTGAACATCCCACGGTGTCAGCGTTGTGCCGTCGTTTCGCCACAGCGCCGGAGACGTTCCGTCGGTTCCGAGTGTGGCTCCCCAATGCGCCAGAAAGAGATACGGATAGCCTGTTGCATCCAGCGGGGCGAACGAAATGCCGTAGGTTGGACGAGCCATGGGTAACGACGCCACGGGTGAATAGTAGCCGGCCTCGTCACGGGCCAACACCGGCACGGAATGGGACTTGATGTTTCCCAGTATCAGCTCACGACGATAATTGCCGTTCAGATCGGCGATGGCGGCCCCGGTGTACTCTGGTTCGATGAGGCCGGTGATCATGTCCACGGATTCGAACATCGTGCCGTTCGAATTGCGGTAGATGCGCATCCCCGGTGGTACGCCGGGAACGACGCCGCTGGTGAATATCAGATCGGGCCAGCAGTCGTCGGTGAGATAGGCGGCGGACACGCCACCACCGATCATGGTCACCTCCAGATTGATGCGATCGAACCAGGTCTGGGGTCTGTATCGATGGCGATCATTGAGCCCGAAAGCAGGGTCCTCATCGCGCCGCAGGAACATCGGCAAGCCTGTGTTTCCAACGGTCAGCAGGCCATTCTCACAGTTTTCCACGTCGGCGAACGTCTGGCGATCGAAGGTGGGCGGGAACTGCATCGTGATGAACGGCGGATAGTCGCCCGGCATTGTCGAGATGACCTCAGGCGGAAACGCCAGAGATTCATCCCTGATCAATGTGTGACCATCCGGGTCATCGTGCTCCCCGGGCGCCCACTGACTGATGCAGTCGTGGTCGGCGACGCAGCGATCGGTCAGGGTATTCAGAAATGCGACGAGTTCCTGAATCTCCGACCAGCGCAGTTGCCTCGCAGGCAGCAGGTGTTCAGCGAAGCCCGGTTCCTCGATTGATGTACGGGTGTGAGCCTCGGCGTGCTGGTAGGTGATCCCGATGCGCCAGAACTGCTCGAGATGGCTGAGCGAAAAATCGAACATATCGACACCCGCTCGCGGATCGGCGTGGTACATCAACAGGTCTTCGAGCGTCGCGAAGCTGCCACTGTGGCCATAAGGCGCTGTTGTGGCGACGTTCAGAAGGCTCGGTGTCCGGAACGCGAACATGTCTTCGTCGGCACGACTGATGTTCCACCGGCCCAGGTCTGTGCGATCCGCACGCAGAAAGCCGCGGCCGAGCTGCGGGAATCCTACGTTGTGGAAGGATTCATCGGAGAAGCGGTCGCCACTATGGCACGCTGCGCAACCCAGGCCGCCTTCCGACAACGGCGTATGAAACAGGAGTGCTCCGCGTTTGGCGTCGACAGAGATTGCCGAGGAACTGCCGTTCAGATAATCACGCCAGGGCGTGTCGACGAAAGTCTTCGACGCGATGTAGGCTGCCAGCGCACGTTGAATGTTCAACATGCTGATGACTTCATCCGGTTCGGCCGTCGGCATGCCGAAGGCTTCCCGAAAGCGCTGCAGCCAGTTTTCCGGGCCATCGGCTTTGGGGTTGTACTCGGTGTCCACCTCGCCTTGCAGACGCCTCACGAGATGCTCACGGTATTCAACGGGCGTCGGATACTCGGTATACATGAACCCGCGCATTTCGTTGTCGTTGACGATCGGAAGCTTCATCGTGAATTCGAGCAGACCGGAAAGAGGCTCCGGATCGGGGCGCTGACCGGATTCCGGTGTCTGGATCAGCTGCCCGGCGGCGCCTGGCACCGTGTTGGCTTCCAGTGAGAATACGCGCCCATCCAGCATCACCGAGCGATCGAAGAGCGCTGCATTGAATGTCGTGATGCTGTTTCGGTGCATGTTCGGACCGCCATCGGCACGAGGATCCGGGTCACGCTGCGGATCTACTTCGCGACCAGGGCCGACGGCGGCGGCATTCCTTGGTACGACGCCAACTGATATGGAGAGTCCGTCGCTGCCACCGAAATCAGTGTGATGGCAGGTGCCACAGGAAATGTCGTAGCCCGCCGCGAGTGTCTGGGAGAAGAACAGCAGCTGACCCAGTTTCACGAGTGGATCATCGTCCGGGATGGTCTGCGTCATGCCTCGCGGCGTTGCCGGATCACCGGTCAGGCCGAGTTGATCAACGGCCAGTGTGACGAGTCTGAGATCCAGATCCGGGTTGGATGGGCCTCCCGGCCCGGGCGGCGTGTACGTATCTGGTCCGCCTCCACTGCCACCGCAGCCGGTGATCAGGAGTACGCCGAGTGCGATTGCGCCGAGCTTTCGCAGGCGAGCGAGCTTCAGCAGGTGAAGAGTCACCGTGGCCCCCTGTTTGATAATAACGATTGCAATTATGGGTGTTCCGGCTGCAGACGACCTAGTTGCTACACAAACGATCGCATATGCTCGGATATTTGCCGATGGCTGGTTGAAGATTGCCGTACTTCAATCGTTTGCGTCAATGCCTGTCCGCAACATTCTTTTACGCTTGTTCGCCGACGAGAGGGCTTGATATCAAGACACAGTAATGATTGTTGCGAAAAAACATCAGTTCACTCCTGGCAGTGGTGTTCGGGGCATGCCTGTCGCGACAGGTGTGGCGTGATGGCGGCCAGTTGTTCGGCCGCAGGGCCAGTGTTGTTGCGAAATGCAATCGTTTCTATTGCGATTTACAAACGGTTGCGGTACTTTCCGCAACACTGCCGATCCCGGGCGCAACGCGGGTCCGGGGATCGGCAACTGACTGAGGCATTGATCGACGGCGGCACAGGCGATCTGTTGCGCTTCCGTCATACGAAACAACAAACGTTCACAAACAGTTCAGGGGGCAATTGGTATGCAAACCTTAGAAAACCTGGGTGGCGTGCGCAGGGGTGCACTGTCGTCGGCCATAGCGGCAATCCTGCTGTGTTCGGCCCAGAGCAGCGCGTACGCTCAGCAACAGGCGGCGTCGGAAGCGGAGGCTTCTGAAACCGATGAAATCGTCGTGACCGGCACACGTATTCGCCGTAACGACTTCAATTCGCCGAACGCGGTCGCCACGCTGACGTCCGAAGACATCGACGCACTCGGTCTGCTCAGCGTGGCTGACATGCTGCTTGAAATGACATCAAACGTCGCCAGCGAGTCGCTGGAGACCAGCGGCGACTCATCGTTCTTCGTCGGTGCGACACTGGCCAACCTGCGCGGCCTGAATCCGTCCTTCGGTGCGTCACGCACATTGACGCTGGTGGATGGCCGACGCATGCCGGGCACCACGAACGGTGGCGCGGTGGATCTGAGCATGGTGCCGTCTGTCCTGGTCGGGCGGATGGAGACCGTGACGGGCGGCGCGAGCGCGACCTACGGATCCGACGCGATCGCCGGTGTGGTCAACATCGTACTGAACCGTGAGATCGAAGGCACGCGCATTCGTATGGACTATGGTCAGTACGATGCCGGCGACGGCAAGCAGTACACGTTCAGCATCGCGAACGGTACACGCGTCCTGAACGGTCGCGGTCACTTCACCGTCGGTTTCGAGCACGACGATCGCAAGCCGGTTCTGAACTGTCACACGGCGCGCGACTGGTGCGGACGGGGATTCGACTATGTCGACAATGGCGCCGGCGGCGGTCAGGGTACACCGGTTCCCAATGACCCGCGTGCCTGGGACGAGCTGCCGCTGCTGGGCAATCCGAGACTTCCGGGCCTGGGGCTTCCGCGCTATGCGGTGTTCGAGGACGTGCGTTTTCTGCACAGCAATCCCTACGGTTCACTGCATACAGACAATAATGTCCCCGGGGATCCGTTCAACGGCGTTTTCCTTCAGTTCACGCCCGATGGTTCGGACATCCTTCCATACCAGGAGAGCCTGGGCGATATGTGGAAGGAGTATGCGTATGACGTCGGTGCGAATGCGCGCGTGGTCGGCGGTGAGGGCAAGCTGCGTTCGCACGGCTACACGCTGCGCCAGGGGTCGGAGCGGAACAACGTCTATGGTCGGTTCATCTACGGAATCAATGACTATACGTCGGTGACGACGGAGCTGTCATTCAACCGCAATGAGGCGCGTAATTCACAAACCCGTCCAGGCTTCTTCTTCCGCAACGACTGCATCATCATCGGCGCCGCGGATCCGATGCTGGACAATGCATTCACGAACCCGCAGTTCATGACCGCGCAGGCGCGTCAGGCGATGATCGACAGGGGTACGGCTACCGAATGCCGCGGTGGTGCCTACAACTATCTGGATTCGTTCGATCTGTTCGGTATAACGTTCGGTGCGCAGCCACAGCCCGGCGTGGTACTGCGAAAGGACTGGAGCGATCAGCTGGAAGGTTTCTCGGAATCCGAAACAGACACGCTGCGGGCCGTGGTCAGCGCACAGGGCGGGCTGTTCGGTGGCCGTAACTGGACCTATGACACGAGTCTTACCTACGGCAGGACCGATCGCTATCAGGCGCAGATCAACAATCGCACGAATCGCCGCTACCAGATGGCACTGGATTCGGTGATCGATTCCAATACCGGCCTCCCCGTCTGTCGTGTCAACGAATCGGGCGCTCTGGGCGAGGCGAATCGCGAGGCCTGGCAGGGCTATTTCACGCAACAGTACGGGGACCAGGCCCAGGAAGTGGTCGATTCGCTTCGGGAAAGCTGTGCGCCGCTGAATCCGTTCGGTCTGACGGCTTCGCAGGATGCCATCGATTACGCGTGGTCGGATCTGATCGAGTTCACGAAGAGCACGAACACGATCGGTTCGGTGTCGTTCTCAGGCAGCTTCTGGGACGGCATCGGTGCGGGTCCGTTTCAGATGGCCGGTGGTATCGACTATCGCAGAAGCGAGACCGACAACTGGACTGGCGGGGATGCGAACGTGCACCGTCGAATCGACTTCAATACACAGTACGGGGACCCGTGGAAGGGTGGCTCGGAAGTCGCTGACGTGTTCGCTGAGCTCGAGTTTCCCCTGCTTCGCGGCCGGTCGGGCGCAGACTATATGATGCTGAACATCTCGCACCGCCGTTCGCGCGCCGAGTCCTTCCGTGAAGATGCCGAGGAAAGGCAGGAACAGCTGCGCTACTCGGACTCGCAGAAGGTGTCGTGGGTCTATCGGCCCATCAACTGGCTGACGCTGCGAACCACGCGCTCGATCGATATCCGTCAACCGAGTACGCGGGAGCTGTTCTATCGCCAGTCGCTGGCCGGCGGCGGCGCATTCGCGTTCCAGCTCAATCCGTGGCGCGACGAAACGGTCTCTCCGATGCAGTCGGATCAGTACACGACGATCATTGGCTCGAACCCGAATCTTCGTAATGAACGATCGATCACCGAAACACTCGGGTTCGTGTTCCAGCCCCAGGGCTGGGGAAGGGGGCTGCAGTTCTCGATCGACTACTACAAGATTCAGGTCAAGGACGGCATTACTTACGGCAACGTGGCTGATCAGGAGAACATCGACTTGTTCGGAACGACATTCGGACAACCAACGGTGCCGTTCGAGATCTTCCGTTGCTGGTACTACGAAGATCCGTTCTATTGCAGCCTGATCGAGTTTGGCGAGCCGAATCCGGATGAGCCTGACAATCCACGCAGCAATATCGAAAGCTACACGACGTCGATGGTGAACTCGGAGCCTTTCTGGTCGCGTGGATTCGATGTCTCGGCCAACTACAACAAGCGGCTGGCCCGCGGAAGCTTCTCGGTGCGACTGATGGCGACCCGTTCGATCGAACAGAGCGTCTGTATCGAATCGGAGCGCGTCAGTATTGATGAAGTGACCTGTACGCTGCGCGACAACGTGGTCGGGCAGACGGGCGGCCTGCGGGGTGGTGGACTGTTCTCGAACTACACGCCGACGCCGACCTGGTCGGGCAACCTGTTCGGCACCTATCGCCGCAACGCGTTATCGGTGACCGCACAGGCAAGATTCATCGGCAAGGCCCAGGGCTCGGTGTTCTGGGTGGGTCCGGATGATCCGCGCTGGGCGCCGGACAGCCACTTCACCATCTCACGCAACCTGATGCCGAGCTGGACGACGTGGAACACCACGATCAGCTACAACTTCAATCAGTCCCGGTTCGCACCGGAGCGGTTCAGCGATCTGAACCTGTCGCTGCGTATTGACAATGTTTTCGACAAGCAGCCTGACTTCTGGTCCGGCGGCAACATCGCGGGCGTCAACACGCGGTTCTTCAACGGCATGGGCCGAAACTACCGGCTTGGGCTGACGATGGGCTTCTGACCGTGTTTCTAAAACCGTAGCCGACGTCTGTGGGTATTGGGCACACAACGCTCGAACCCGATCGACTTAACGCTGCAATCTGGCTGGTAACACGTTGTGCCGTGTTCCCGAACGGTAACACGGCACTTTTTTCGCGCCGTTCATGGCGCCGATCGCCATGAACGGCGCTTGTCCGCGAGCGCAGACAAGGCTCAACCATCCGATCAGTGCAAGTCAGTCGGGCAGCGCAAAAACGTTCACAGACTGACCTGTAGTCGGCCGTGCCGTGATGCCGCCGGAATTCGCCAGGCTGCGAGGTCCGAACACGTTCTCGCCGTTGACGATGGCGATGTACTGCTTCCCATCCACCGCGTAGGTGATCGTGCTGGTCTGCACGGTGGCGCCCAGCGGCTCGGATTCCCACAGAATCTCGCCGCTGTCGGCGTCGAACGCGCGCAGCACCTGCATGATGTCGCCGAGGAATACGATATCGCCGCCGGTGGCCAGCACCGCGCCGTTGGACGCCGCGCGTCCCTCGAACAGCCGATGGATCTCACCGGTGCGCATGTCGATGCGCGCAAAACCCGCGAACTTCGCCTCATCGGCGCCGGGACGCAGGATGCCGCCGCGACGCTCGCCCGGGCCATCGGGCACTGACCGCGTCATGTCGAGGCAGTTGTCGACGTAGGGCACATACAGCGACTGCAGGCCCGGATGGTAGGCGGTGGGCCAGTAGCTGCGCGTGTTCCAGTAGCAGATCACGCTGCGCGCACCCGGCTCCTTCAGCACCAGATCCCAGTTGATGTAGGTGACACCGGTGCGCACATCGATGTCTTCGAGGATGAAATGGTCGGTGGCGAACGGGAACTCCGACGCCCAGATAAACTGTCCGGTGCCGGCATCGTTCACCCAGATGCCGCCGCCTTCACCGACGGTGATCACCACGTCGCGCTCTTCGCCGCGCCGGATGTCGGGATTGATCCAGCGCACATGTTCGGGGTCCGGCTCGATCGGAATGCGGACCAGCGTCTTTTCGTGGTTGATGTCCATGTCCCAGTCATCGCCGGGCAGATGCTGGTAATACCACACCACCTCGCCGGTGTCGGGATTCAGGGCCACGGTGGAGTTGCTGTACAGCTCCGACGGTGCGTGGCGCGGAATGGCTTCATGATCGCCGCCGTGACGATCGGCGCGGGCATTGGGCATCGGGTTGGCGATGCCCCAGTAAATCAGGTGGCGCTCGGGATCATAGGTTCCGGGCAGACCCCAGGCCGATGCGCGGCGGTCGGTGTCCGCTGCGTCGCCCCAGGTGTCGCCGCCGGGTTCGCCACTGGCGGCCGTCGGGTAGAAGCGCCACACTTCCTCGCCGGTCATGGCGTCGTGGGCGACGACCGCGCAGTGTTCGCGGCCGACATTGCAGGTGCGGCCGGATATCACCTTGCCGTCGATGACGATCACGCCGGCCGTGGGGTTCTCGGGGCTCACCGGGGTTTCCCAGCGCACTTCGCCGGTGACGGCGTCCAGTGCGATCACCGGGGCGTCCTCGCCGGCAGGGCCGGGAATCGTATAGAAGACCATGTCCTGATAGATCGCGATGGACTTCAGCCGCGAGGAAATATTGCCTTCGGGCTGATACTCCCACAGCAGTTCGCCGGTGGTCGCATCCAGGGCGCGCACGCCACTGGTGTTACCGCGGCCGCCGGGTGTGGCCAGATACATCACGCCGTTGTAGACCAGCGGGATCACTTCGATTACACCCATCGGCAGGTCGTGCGACCACACGCGCTCCAGGTTGCCGACGTTGTCGCGGTTGATCTGATCCAGCGGGCTGTAGCGCTGGGCGTCGTAGGTGCGGCTGTACAACAGCCAGTCGGCGGGGTCCGGATTGCGCAGCATCTCGTCGGTTACCGGAACGAAATTGCGCAGGCGTTCATGGATCGCCGCATTGCCGTCACCGGTTGTCTCGGCCATGACGCTGCCCGCCAGTACGGTGAGCACACCCAGTCCCAGTCCCTGCCATCTCGCTTTCATTCTTGGTCCCTCTTATGCTCTTTAGCGTATGGTTTCGCGTATCTGTGAACGCCTGCGTATTGTGAACGTCGCGCGAATTGAATACAGTGTGCAATATGGTAGCACTAATCAGAAGCGCGGCTACAGTCTGCGCACTTGCACTGGTGGGGTCGGGGGCTGCTGCGCAGACGGGTGCCGGCAATTCCGCCCCTGTCGATGACCCTCGTGGATCCGCCGACCACATGGCGGACGGTGACTGGCTGACGATCAATCGCGATGCCGCCGCCACCCGCTACTCACCGCTGACGCAGATCAGCGCCGACAATGTCGCCGGACTCACCTCGCAGTGGACCTACAGCCTCAACGGCGCGTCCACGGCCGTACCGGTGGTGGTGGATGGCGTCATGTACCTGCCGGCCGGCGACACGGTCGTCGCGCTCGACGGCGGTTCCGGCGAAGAGATCTGGGTGCATCGACTGTCTTCCGGTGGTCCGGGGCCGGGCGCGCGCGCCTCCACCCGCGGCGTGGCCTACTGGCCCGGCGATGATGAACATGCGCCGCGCATCGTGTTCACCAGTGGTGCGCGCATGGTGGCGCTGGATACCGCCACCGGTGAGCCGGCCGCGGGCTTTGGCCGCGACGGCGCGGTGAATGTCGGCGTGCCCTACGGTGGCGTGCCTGCGTTCTACCGTCATGCGGCCATCATCGGCGCCGCGGTGGGCGAGATGCCGCAGGGGCCGGCCGGCAACTCGCGCGCCTTCGATGTGCGCACCGGCGAACAGCTGTGGGAATTCCAGACGGTGCCGCTGCCGGACGAGGACTACAACCACACCTGGGGCGACGGCTGGGAGCAGCGCTCGGGCACCAACATGTGGGCGTTCTCGGCCACGGTGGATGACGAGCGCGGTATCGCGTTCATGTCCATTTCCAGCCCTTCGCCGAACTACTACGGCGGCGACCGGCCTGGCGATAACGTCTACGGTGGCTCGATCGTTGCCGTGGACGCGATCACCGGCGAGAAGATCTGGCACTACCAGATCATCCGCCACGACATCTGGGACGTGGACATGGGTTCCGTCGGTGCCCTGTTCGATTTCACGATGCCCGATGGCGAAGTGCGACCGGCGTTCGCGCATGTGGGCAAGACAAGCTATCTGTTCGTGCTCGATCGGGAAACCGGTGAGCCGCTGATCGAAGTGGAAGAGCGTCCGATCCCGATCGGCGATGTGCCCGGCGAGTGGTATTCGCCGACGCAGCCTTTTCCGGTTCGGCCCGGGCCGCTGTCGCGCGTGGCCTTCGATGTGGAAACCGATCTCGTCACACCGCGGGACACCAGCGAGATTCACGTCGCCGCCTGCCGCGAACTGATGGAACGCAGTGGCGGGTTTTACAATGCCGGCCCGTTTACATCATTTCTCTACAAGGCACCGGACGGGTCGCCCCGTTCCACCGTGCAGCTGCCCGGCGGCACGGGCGGCGTGAACTGGGGCGGCATCGCCGTCGACCGGAATACCGGCTACCTGTACGTGAACGCCAACCACACGTCGCTGGCCGGCTGGGTGGAAGACCGCGTTCCGGGGGGTAACTATGGCCGCGGTACCGAGAATTCGCCGCAGCCTTACGACCGCGGCAGCATTTCCGGGCCAGGTCCGTACGCATCGTTCAGTGCGCCGATCAACGGCTACGACGATGCCGGTCGGCCGGTGGGACCGTCGTTGCCGTGCTATCGCCCACCCTGGGCGCGGCTGGTGGCGGTCGACCCGGCGCGCGGCGAAATCGTCTGGGCTTCCACGCTCGGCGTGAACGAGCTGCTGCCCGAAGACAAACAGCTGGTCGGCAACGCCGGCAGCGCCGGTCCGACCGTGACCGCGGGCGGACTGGTGTTCGTGGGCGCCACCAACGACCGCCGCTTTCGCGCCTTCTCGTCCGCCAGCGGCGAGCTGTTGTGGGAGACGGAAGTGGCTGCCAATGCGAACGCCAACCCGATGAGCTATCTCGACCCCGATGGCCGTCAGCGCGTGGCGGTGATCGCGGGCAATACGGTGTCGGTATTCGGATTGCCTGAATGATGCCGTCGGCGCGGATCGTCGGCGCAGCTTTCGGTGTGGGCGTGTCTGCACAGGGATGCATTTGCAACAGGGCTGGCGTAACCGGGCTGGCCGTCATGCGTTTTTCCGGTACCACTGACCGGACTTCAGAACAGGGGAGAGGGTGATCATGAGTATTCACACATCGTCCGCCGGCCGGGTGGCGTTTTCGGGCCGGGCCATTGCCGCTGCCATCATCGCCGCAGCCTGCGTCAGCATGGCCGCGCCGCTGACGGCCAACGACGCCGACAGGGAATCCACCGTTTCACCGGTGCTGTTCCAGCCTTCGATGAACGTGTTTCGCCGCCACGCGGTGGACGCCGAAGCGCTGTTCGAGTTCTACGGGCCCGTGCTGGGCTTTGAACAGCTGGAAACCTATGGTGCGGTATCGCGTTTCCAGGCTGGCGGCTCGGAGTTCAAGCTGTCGCGGCGGGTGCAGAACCGGCAATACCAGCCTGGTGGCGTCAGCGATGCCACGGGGCTGCGCATGCTGAGCTTCTTCTTCCCCGACCAGTACGACGTGAAGGCGCGTTTCGAGGCGCATGGTTATGCGGCGCCGGATTTCCAGTCGCTCCCCGGAACGAATCGGCTTGTGGCGTATGTCAACGATCCGGATGGTCAGGCAGTGGAGCTGGTGGTGGTGCCGGGTGCATCGGCTGAGGTGTACGAGCAGATCGAGGTGGGTCTGACGGTGACCGATATCGAGCGCAGCCGCGAGTTCTACCGCGGTTTCGTGGGCCTGGAGGAACTGGCGCCGGTGGAAGACACGATTTTCGGCACGACGAAGTATTCGTTCCGGCACGGCAGCACGATCATCTCGCTGCGCAGCTTCGGTGCCGACCTTCCGGTCGACACCGGCTCCGGTGGCATCCAGTACGTGGTGTCGAACGTGGATCGCGTGGACGAACTGGCGAAGGCGCGCGACATCCGCATCGATTCGCCGCTGACCGCGGATCCGAACGCCGCGCTGCGCACGGTCTGGGTCAGCGATCCGGACGGCATCACGAACTACTTCGCCGAGACCACCTGGAGCCGCGATGCCTCGGCGGCGGTGGGTCGGTAGACGCTTGCACCGCGCCTGCGCGCGTCGGAAGTCGAAAGCCGGTAAGCAGCCGGTATGGGCAATCGGGACAGGATAATCCTGTCCTCCCCCCGCGGCCGCGGCACCTCTTGGGGTGTCGCGGCCGTTTTTTGCGAGCCGGATCCGTCGTCAGGACGTTTCCGCGCAGTATGGTGATCCGTGGAGGGGTGGCGCCAAGGTGGCGGATATCCTCGCGGAGTTCGAGATCCCGCTGCTGCGGGGCCGTACCGGCGCCGAGTACATGATGGTCAACCTGTCGAACCGTCGTTCGCGCAATGAAACGTTCCGCGAGTCGGACATCGAAGAGGACAACATGAAGCAGGTCCGCTACTCGGACTCCTTCAAGTTCTCGTGGGTGTACAGCCCGACCAACTGGTTGCGTGTCCGTACGACCCGTTCGCTGGAGCAGAGCATCTGTACCGATACCGAGCGCCTCAGCCCTACGGAAACGCAATGCAACTCACGCCAGAACGTGGTTGGCCAGACTGGCGGCCTGTATGGCGGCGGCATCTTCGTGAACTACTCACCGACGCCCGTCTGGAGCGGCAACCTTTTCGGAACGTACCGCAGAGGTCCTCTGTCGTTCACGGCACAGCCCGGTTCACGGGTGAGGCCTACGGTTCGGTGTTCTGGGTAGGCCCGGATGATCCGCGCTGGGAGCCTGAATCGCGCTGGACGATCTCGCAGAACAGAATGCCGAGCTGGACGCTGTGGAACACGACCATCGGTTACGACTTCGGACAGCCGCGTTTCGCTCCGGAACGGTTCACGAACCTGTCGCTGTCGCTGTCGCTGACGATCGACAATCTGTTCGACAAGCAGCCGCCGACTTCTGCTCGACGCATTTCGGGCGGCTCGCGGGATGTGTCGTTAGGGTGGCAGCCGGGTTGTGCGCATCGCGAAGGTCGGTGTGGCAGCAGCTGAGGGTGGCGCGCCGCTGTGCTCTGTGTGGTTGGCGCGCTATCATGCTTTGTCAGATTGCCTATTGGGGAACAGCAATGAATAACACGCACCGGCCATCCCGGAACGCACACCGGATTCGTTCGCGCGCTGCCGCCGCAGCAGCTGCCGCATTCACGGTATTCGGCTGGAGCCACGTGTGCGCCCAGCCGCCGGGCCCGCCCGCCGAAAGTTTCCGCGTCGTTACCGTGGCCGATGGACTGCGCAACCCGTGGAGTATCGCGTTCCTGCCCAACGGCGACATGCTGGTCACTGAACGGGGCGGCAATCTGCGTATCGTTCGTGACGGGCGCCTGCTTGCCGACCCCGTGCCCGGTGTGCCGGCGGTGCGATCGACCGGACAGGGCGGGCTTCACGAAGTGCTGCCGCATCCGGATTTCCAGTCCAATCAGCTGCTTTACCTGAGTTATGCGAAGTCCGGCGACGATCCGTCGCAGGGCACCACGGCGATCAGCCGCGGGCGTTTCGTCAACGACCGGCTCGTCGATGTGGAGGAGATCTTCGTCGCGCAGGCCTGGAGCAATACGCCCGGGCACTTCGGCGGCAAGCTGGCATTCGATCGCGACGGCTATCTTTATCTTACTGTCGGTGATCGGGTTGCCGGCTATACGATGGGGCGGTTCACCGACGACCTGGAAGGCCATGAGGCGCAGGACAACTCCAACCACATCGGCACCATCGTCCGTCTACACGATGACGGCAGTGTCCCCGAAGACAACCCGTTCGCGGGTCAGGACGGTGTGCTGCCCGAGATATACAGCTACGGCCACCGCAATCAGCAAGGATTGGCCTTCCATCCGGAAACCGGGGACCTGTGGTCCACTGAGCATGGGCCGCAGGGTGGCGATGAACTCAATCTCGTTCTGCCTGGGCGCAACTACGGGTGGCCGGTAGTCGGCTACGGCGTGAACTACGGTGCGGGTACGGAAATTCACCGCGAACGTCAGCGCGAAGGGATGGAAGAGCCGGCGGCATTCTGGACGCCGTCCATCGGAACCTCGGGACTCATGTTCTACACCGGCGAGGCGTTCCCCAACTGGCGCGGTGATCTGTTTGCGGGTGGCATGTCCACCCACTACCGCCAGCTGGCAAGGGTCCTGATCAACGACGGCGTCGTGACGGATCGGTTGCCGATACTGTTCGGTGACCCGTATCGCATTCGCGATGTACGCCAGGGACCGGATGGGTTCGTTTACATCGCACTTGACCACACCGATGGCGCCGTCATCCGGCTCGAGCCTGATCGCGATAATTGATGACGCACGGGTTCAACCGGGAGTAGCCTGTGACGCACTCAATCGTGCCGGTCATTCTGTCCGGCGGTTCGGGCACACGTCTGTGGCCACTGTCCCGTTCGCTGACACCCAAACAGCTGCTGGCGCTGGTGTCGCATCGCACCCTGCTGCAGGACACGGTGCTGCGGATCCGGTCGCTCCTCGCGCCGCTGCACAACGCAGGTCGTGAAGCGGTGGGCGGTGATGGTCCGGTGCGCGCGGTGTCGCTGGATGCGGCGTCTACGCTGGATGTTGCGTCTATGGATGTGGCACCGCCGATGGTGATCTGCAACGAATCGCACCGGTTCCTGGTTGCCGAACAGCTCCGCGGGATCGGCGTGTCGGGCGGACGGATCGTGCTGGAACCGGCAGGGCGCAACACCGCGCCGGCCGTTGCGGTAGCGGCGATGATGGCGGTGCGCGATCGCGAAGGCCAAGGCCAAGGCCAAGGCCAAGGCCAGGGCCAGAGCCAGGGCGAAGGTGGAGACGCGCTGCTGCTGGTGATGCCGGCGGACCATGTGATCCTGGATACGACCGCCTTCGCCACCGCCGTCGTTGCCGCCGTCGATGCGGCGTTGGCAGGTCGTCTGGTGACCTTCGGGGTTGTACCGACACGCCCGGAAACCGGCTACGGGTATATACAGCGCGGTGCCGAACAGCCCGGCGGCTGGCATCTGCTCGACCGATTCGTCGAAAAGCCGGACCTGGCCACCGCCAAGCAATACCTGCTGTCCGGGGAGTACTTGTGGAACAGCGGCATGTTCCTGCTGTCGGCGCGAGCGTATCTCGATGAGCTCACCCGGCATGCGCCGGCGATGGTCGGCGCCTGCGCCGATGCCGTGACCGGCGCGGAATCCGACAGCGATTTTCTGCGACTCGGTCCGGGGTTCATGAACTCACCTTCCGATTCCATCGACTACGCAGTGATGGAAAAGACGTCGGATGCAGCGGTTGTGCCGCTGGACGCCGGTTGGAGCGATATCGGTTCCTGGCCCGCGCTGCACGAAGTGCTGGACAAGGACGGGGACGGCAATGTGCTGCGCGGCAATGTGGTCGCCGAAGGTTGTCGTGACAGCTATGTCCTCTCGAGCGGTCGGCTGGTCGTTACGCTGGGCCTGGACGAGCAGATCGTCGTTGAAACCGAAGACGCCGTGCTCGTGATGGCCCATTCGCATGCACAGAAGCTCAAGGACGTGGTCGAGGCGCTGTCCCGGGCCGGATGACCGGATGACCGGATGACCGGATGATCGGCTAGGCGCTTGCCAGTCCGATCATTTCCATCCGGCCACAACCGGGCCCGGCATGCCCTGCGCTATCCGGCCTTATCCAGTCGGGCAGGCCGTGGTTCCGTCGCGCTGATCGAGCACGATGAAGTCGTTCGCCGCAACGTCTTCGCAGACCAGCTCGTCGCCGTTCGGCCATATCACGCGCAGTTCGTCGACAACCTCGGCTTCGCCCAGTCCGAAGTGGATGTCCGGCAGGTTCTGGCTGTTGAAATTGCTGTTGGCCTCGCTCAGACGCATCTGGGTCTGTACCCCATGGCCGTTGCCGACGTTGGCGGTTGCGTACACACGGGCGCCGATGGCATCGGTGTTCGGTGCTCCGCCCACCAGGCGTATGTTGATGAAACGCCGTCCCGGGCCACTGCCGGTCTGGTTCTCGAAGAACTGCAGTCCCGTGGAATGATCGAAGACGACGATGTCGATGTCACCGTCTCTGTCATAGTCGAAGCAGATCACGCCGCGTCCTTCCGAAGGTGCGTCGATCTGCCATGCGGAAGCCTGATCGGTGAACGTGCCGTTGCCGTTGTTGATGAAGAGACGCGGTGGCGTGTTCTGAAATACTGCTTCGGTAATCTCCGCATAGGATCTCTGCGCCAGCTCAGCGGCTGGCCCGTTGATCACGTTATCGGGAATATAGCCAAAGCCGTTGACGTGAAACAGATCGATGAAGCCGTCGTTATTGAAGTCCGCGGCGCAGGCACCCCAGCCCCAGTATCCGTCCCCGACACCGGCCAATTCGGTGATGTCTTCGAACATGATCCTGTTCGACGTGCTGACATTGCGATACAGGCGGTTGCCGGTGGTGCCCCAGTTGCCGACGGGATCGCCGGTTTCCGGATTGACGTTGCCCGTCGTGTCACGAATAGAGGTGATGAACCATTCCACGTTGCCATCATTGTTGATGTCCAGCAGCGCGCTGCCCATGCCATTCTCGTCGGTGATGACTCGGCGGTCGGTGTCATTGATGAACAGTGGCCCTCCCGCGCCGTTGCCTGCGTTGCGCAGTGTCGCGCTGGTGCGGAAATCCGATGCTAGTACGAGATCGAGTTGTCCGTCGCCGGTGAAGTCGGCGAATTTGGGCGTGAAATTGAAGCGCTGATCAAGAAACGCAGACGATGTCTGTGCCTGATTGTCCCATGGTGTGAGGTCGCCTCCGTCGTTGCGCCACAGTGCGGGTGATGTGCCTTCGGTGCCGATGGTGGGGCCCCAGTGCGCCAGATAGAGATAAGGGTAGCCTGAAGCATCCAGTGGGGCGAATGAAATGCCGTACGTCGGCCGCACCATAGGGATCATCGCCACCGGAGAATAGATGCCGGCGTTGTCTACGGCCAGGATGGGCACACTACTGGACTTGACGTTGCCGAAGATCAGTTCGCGGCGATAATTGCCGTTGAGGTCCGCGATCGCGGCGCCGGTGAATTCCGGTTCGGACAGTCCGGACAGCAGGTTCGCCGCCTCGAACCACGAGCCCAGTACGTTCCGATAGAAGCGCATGCCTGCCGTAACGCCGCTGGCGTAAATCAGGTCCGGCCAGCAGTCGTCGTCCAGATATGCGGCCGATACGCCGCCACCGATCATCGTGACCTCGATGTGAATCTGGCTGAACCATGTCTGCGGCCGGTATCGGTGGATGTCATTGAGCCCGAAGGACGCATCCTGATCGCGGCGAATGAAGGCGGTCTGACCGGTGTTGGAGGCAGTCAGCAGTCCATTGTCACAATTCTGCACATCGGCGAACGTCAGGCGTTCGGAGACGGGCGGGAAATCCATTGTAATGAATGGTGGGTAGTCCGCCGGCGAGGTTGCGTCGATTTCCGGCGGGAACGCCAGTGAAGTGTCCCTGATCAGCGTGTGACCGTCCGGGTCATCATCTTCGCCGGGCGCCCACTGGCTGATGCAGTCGTGGTCGGCGACGCAGCGGTCGGTCAGGGCGTTGAAAAACGCGATCAGCTCCTGAATCTCGCCGAAACGCAGGTTGCGCTGCGGCAACAGATGTTCGGCGAAGGTAGGTGATTCGATCGCCGCGCGGGTGTGCGGTTCAGCGTGATCGAAGGTGACGCCACTGCGCCAGAACTGCTCCAGGTGGTTGAGTGAGAAATCGTACATCTCGACCGCGGTACGCGGATTCGCGTGGTAAAGCAGCAAGTCTTCCAGGCTGGCGAAGCTGCCGGCATGGCCGTAGGGGGCGGTTTCGGCCACGTTGAGCAGGCTCGGCGTGCGGAACGCGAACATGTCTTCGTCAGCACGGGATATGTTCCACCGGCCCATGTCCGTTCTGTCGACAAGCAGGAAGCCACGCCCCAGCTGCGGAAACGCTACGTTGTGGAAAGCCTCGTCGGTAAAGCGGTCGCCACTATGGCAGACGGCGCAGCCGAGGCCGCCTTCTGACAGCGGCGTAAAGAACCGGATGGCGCCGCGTTTGGCATCGACGGACAGCGCCGATGAATCGCCTTCAAGATACTCCCTCCACGGCGTATTGACGAAAGTTTTCGACTTGATGTAAGCTGCCAGTGCACGCTGGATATTCAGCACATCGATGACTTCAGCCGGCTCGGCTGTGGGCATGCCAAAAGCTTCCCGAAAGCGCATCAACCAGTTGTCGGGGCCGTCGGGTTTCGGATTGAACTCGGTGTCGACTTCGCCTCGCAGCCGTCGTGCGAGGTGGTTGCGGTACTCCACCGGTGTTGGATACTCGGTGTACATGAATCCGCGCATCTCGTTGTCATTGACGATTGGTCCCTTCATCGTGAATTCGAGCAGGCCGTTGAGCGGGTCAGGGTCCGGTCGTAACCCGGATTCAGGTGTGCGGATCAGCTGTCCGTGACTGCCGGTAACGGCTTCGTCTTCGAGTGAGAATACGCGTCCGTCGAACATCAGCGAACGGTCGAACAGCGCTGCGTTGAATGTCGTGATGCTGTTGCGATGCATGTTGGGCCCTCCGTCCGCTCGGGGGTCGAGATCACGCGTCGGGTCCACCTCACGGCCGGGACCTACTGCCGATGCGATGCGTGGCACCACGCCGACCGATATGGACAGGCCGTCGCTGCCGCCGAAATCGGTGTGGTGGCAGGTGCCGCAGGAGACGTCGTATCCGGCTGCAAGTGTCTGGGAGAAGAACAGCAACTGTCCGAGTTTCACCAACGGATCGGCGTCCGGGAGGGTCTGCGTCAGGCCTCTGGGCGTGGCCGGATCGCCGGTCAGGCCGAACTGATCCACGGCGATAGACAGCAGCTCAGCGTCCAGTGTAGTCGGCGGTGGTGCCGGCATCGCATCGGGCTCCGAGCCGGAGCCGCCGCTACATCCGGCCGCCATTGTCAGGATGCAAACGATAGTTACGCTGCCTGTGAACAGGCAGGTGGACCGCGAAACCCCTTCAATCATTGGTTTTCCCCCAGGCTGTATGTTCCGCGATACGCTGCCGCGGCGGAGGTCAGATTGCAGAGAAACAACGATTGCGTCAAGGTGTTTTCGCAACGTTTGTTGCGTTTTGGCGGATGCCCCGGGGTTGGACGCAACAATTGTATCTAAATTACAACGAATTCTGCCAAGGGCAACGCTCGCAGGCTGCCTGGAATCCGGGTTTTCGTATCGCGGAATCAATATATGTAGCGGGATTCACACAAACCTGTTGCTCCCTATCATCGATTGATGTATTTTTCGCACAATGCCCTGTTCCGCTGACTCTGAAAAACAACGCGGGCGGGTGCAGGGGGTTCAATCATTAATTCTTGTCCTTATCGTAAAAAAATAGGGATTGGGGGCTAAATACTGATGGATATATCAGAACGCTTACGTGGGGCGCGCCGGCATGCGCTGTCGTCGGCCATCGCAGCAGTCTTGCTGTGTTCGGGCCAGGCAGCTGTATACGCTCAACAAACCACCGATACTGCGGCATCCGATACCGATGAAATCGTTGTTACCGGAACGCGAATTCGCCGTACGGACTTCGACTCACCAAATGCTGTCTCGACGCTAACTGCCGAAGACATCGACGCACTGGGACTGCTCAGTGTCTCCGACATGCTGATGGAAATGACCGCGAACGTGGCGAGCGAGTCGCTGGAGACCAGCGGTGATTCGTCATTCTTTGTCGGTGCGACAATCGCCAATCTGCGCGGCATGAACCCTGCGTGGGGCGCTTCGCGCACATTGACGCTGGTCGATGGCCGTCGTATGCCTGGCACGACCAACGGCGGCGCGGTGGATCTTGGCATGATCCCGTCCGTGCTGGTTGGCCGCATGGAGACGGTGACCGGCGGCGCTGGTGCCACTTACGGATCCGACGCGATGGCCGGTGTTGTCAACATCGTGCTGAACCGCGAAATCGAAGGCACCCGTGTGCGTATGGACTACGGCCAGTTCGACGCGGGCGACGGCAAACAGTACACCTTCAGCATCGCGAACGGCACCCGTCTGTTGAACGGACGTGGTCACTTCACCATCGGTTTCGAACATGACGACAGAAAGCCGGTTCTGGACTGTCACACCGCGCGTGACTGGTGCGCTGCCAGTCGCGACTTTGTTGATATGGGCGCTGCCGGCGGGCAGGGTACCCCGGATCCCAACGATCCGCGCCAGTGGGACGTGCTGCCGCCGCTCGGCAATCCAGCACTTCCGGGCATGGGCCTGCCGCGCTATGCGGTTTTCGAGAACGTGCGCTTCCTGCACAGCAACCCGAACGGCTCGCTGCACACCAACAACCAGGTGGAAACCGACCCGTTCAACGGCGTGTTCCTGCAGTTCACGCCTGATGGTTCCGACATCCTCCCGTATCAGGAAAGCCTGGACCCGATGTGGAGGGAATACGCCTACGGGGGTGCTGGTCGGCGAGTGGTTGGAGGCGAGGGCAAGCTTCGCACGCATGGTTACACGCTGCGTCAGGGTTCGGAACGCAACAATCTGTATTCGCGCTTCATCTATGCCTTCAATGATCACACGTCGCTGACGTCCGAGGTGTCGTTTGGCAGGAATGAGGCGAGAAACTCGCAGACGCGTCCAGGTTTCTTCTTCCGCAACGACTGCATCCTGCTGAACAATGAAGGTGTAGGCGCGACCGGCAATGCGTTTACGCAGGAAGAGTTCATGACGGCGCAGGCTCGCCAGGCCCTGCTGGATCGTGGTTCGGATACGCAGTGCAGTGGCAGCCACTATCAGTACCTTGCATCGTTCGCCTTTGCCGGTGCCACGTTCGGAGAGCAGGCGCGTGGCGTAACGCTGCGCAAGGACTGGAGTGACCAGCTGGAGGGATTCTCGGAATCCGAAACCGATACGCTGAGAGGCGTGGTCAGCTTGTCCGGTGGGCTGTTCGGCGGCCGTAACTGGACGTATGACGCGAGCCTGACTTGGGGAAGGACTGATCGATATCAGGCTCAGATCAACAATCGCACGAACCGTCGTTATCAGATGGCACTGGATTCGGTGATCGACTCCGGAACAGGCAATGCTGTGTGCCGTATCAACGAATCGGGCGCGCTTGGTGATGCCAATCGGGCAGCGTGGCTGGCCTACTTCACAGAGCAGTACGCGGGCGATGCCCAGGAGGTTGTCGACTCGTTGCGTGAAGGCTGTGCACCGCTGAATCCGTTCGGCATGACGGCGTCACAGGCAGCGATCGACTATGCGTGGTCGGACCTGATCGAGTTCACCAAGCGCACGAACACGATCGGTTCTGTGTCATTCTCCGGTGTGATCTGGGACGGCGTAGGCGCCGGGCCGTTTCAGATGGCGGGCGGCATTGACTATCGCCGGGATGAAACCGACAACTGGACTGGTGGCGATGAAAATGTGCACCGACGCATTGACTTCAATACCCAGTACGGTGATCCGTGGAAAGGCGGGAACGAAACGACCGACATATTTACTGAGTTTGACATGCCCCTGTTGCGAGGGCGGCCAGGCGTTGAGTATATGATGCTAAACCTTTCGCATCGCCGCTCGCGCACCGAGTCGTTCCGTGAAGATGAAGAGGAGCGGCTGGAAGCTGTGCGCTACACGGATTCGCAGAAGGTCTCCTTCGTCTACCGGCCGATCAACTGGCTGACTCTGCGAACGACCCGGTCCATGGATATTCGTCAGCCGAGCACGCGTGAGCTGTTCTACCGGCAGTCGATTGCCGGCGGAGGCTTCTTTAGCTTCCAGACCAATCCGTGGCGCGATCCGGATATCGCTCCGGACCAAAACGATCAGTACGGTATGATCATCGGTTCGAACCCGAACCTGCGTAACGAGCGGTCAATTACCGAGACGCTCGGGCTCGTGTTCGCGCCACAGGGCTGGGGCCGCGGGCTGCAGTTCTCGCTCGATTACTATAAGATCCAAATTAAGGATGGAATTACTTATGGTAATGTATCTGATCCGGAGCAGGGGGAGTATGATTTCACGTTCGGCGCTCCGCCATTCGAAGTCTTCCGCTGCTTCCACTTCGAAGATCCGTACTACTGCAGTCTGATCGAGTTTGGGGAACCGCACCCGGACGAGCCGGACAATCCGCGTAGCAATATCGAAAGTTATACGACGTCAATGGTGAATTCCGAGCCGTTCTGGTCGCGTGGCTTCGACATTTCAGCGGCGTACACCAAGCGGCTGGCGCGTGGCAGCTTCTCGGTGCGATTGATGGGGACCCGATCGATTGAGCAGAACATCTGTGTCAGTTCGGAGCGTGTCAGCGTCGATGAAGTGAACTGTAGTTTGCGCGACAACGTGGTTGGCCAAACCGGTGGACTTCGTGCGGGTGGCCTTGGCGCGAATTACACGCCGACGCCGACTTGGTCGGGCAACCTGTTCGGCACCTATCGCCGCAATGCACTGTCCGTTACCGCTCAGGCGCGGTTCACCGGACGGGCGCAGGGTTCGGTGTTCTGGGTCGGACCGGATGATCCGCGCTGGGAGCCGGATGCTCACTTCACGATCTCGCAGAATCGCATGCCCAGCTGGACGACGTGGAACACCACGATCTCCTACAATCTCGGGCAGTCAGGATTCGCACCTGAGCGGTTCACGGATCTGAACGTGTCGCTGCGTATTGATAACGTCTTCGACAAGCAGCCGAACTTCTGGTCCGGCGGCGGCATCGGCGGTGTCAACACGCGCTTCTTCAGCGGTATGGGCCGCAATTACCGGCTCGGGTTGACGATGCAGTTCTGAGGGGGATAAGCGGACGTTATCGGGCCCGGAGCGTGAGTTCCGGGCCCGGCTGACGAGGAAGTCCGCTACAACGAACCAATCGCTACGATTTGTGCCGTGCTCTCGAAAGGGGGCACGGCATTTTTCTTTGTGCGCCCGGGAGGGCGCACTCACTTGGAGGTGAAGGTCCTCTGCATGCCCGGCAAGGGGAAGTGTTAGCCGAACGGCAAGGGTGTCCCGGGCGACTGGGGATCTGGAGGAAGCCGCAGGCAGAGCGCTGGCCTGACGCGGTTGCTTGCCGAACGCCCCAAGCTCAAGGTCAATGTGGCCAAGAGCGCGTTGGGGCGACCGTGGGAGCGCTGACCCCGCTGCTGCGCGGCTGCGCGGCGTACTTCCGGCTCGTCGAGACCAAGACGAGTCTGGAAGCGCTGGTCCGGTGGCTGCGACGGCGCCTGCGCTGTGTGCTGTGGCTCCAGTGGAAGCGGCCCCGGCCCCCATGCCCGTGCCGGCACGGGATGCGGGCGGGACTGACGTCGGAGCGTGCGTGGCGCTCGGCCACCAACGGGCCCGGCCCGTGGTGGAATAGCGGCGCCAGCCACATGAACGCGGCGCTCCCGAAAGCCTGGATTGATGGTATGGGGCTGGTGCCGGTGCTCGGTACCGCGCATCGACTCCAGAGTCTGTGATGAACCGCCGGATGCGGAACCGCATGTCCGGTGGTGTGGGAGGACGGGGGTGACCCGCCTCCTGCCCGATGCCGGCGTGCAAGCAGGTGAATAGATCTCCAGCTGGATGTCAACGGCGCATATGCCTGGCAGTGTCAAAGATGACACCTCAATGCGCGAGAATGCGCAAGACGTATAGTTGCGTAGAGGCAACAAGATTAGTGACGTTTGCATGTTCTTGATAATCAACAGTATCGCTGCTATGGACATAGAGAAGCAAACGATTGCGCATTTGGGGAAAAAAGTATGTTGCAATAATCAATCACAAGCAGTAAGTTCTGCGAACTGCGCTGTTGGTGCTATCCCAACAATAACGCCCTCAGCGCATAAATCAGGCAAATTCGTAGTTTCCATTTCTGGGGGGCAAATTAATGAATAGATCGAAATACCCGATCGGCGTGCGTCGGCGCGTATTGTCGTCGTCGATCGCGGCGATCCTGCTATGTTCGGCGCAGTCGGCGTGGGCACAATCCGCTTCAGACGACACAAGCCAGTCTGCCGATGATGTTGATGAAATCACCGTCACCGGCACACGCATACGGCGCAGCGATTTTCAGGCGGCGAATGCCATATCTACGCTGACGGCGGAAGATATAGAAGCCCTCGGCATCGTCAGTGTGGCCGAGATGATGAACCAGATGACTGCCAACGTCGCATCCTATGGGCTGGATACTGGCGGCAGTGATTCCGCGTTTTTCGTAGGTGCAACGCTGGCCAACCTGCGCGGAATGAACACCGCGTTCGGTACGCGCACGCTGACACTGGTCGACGGCCGACGTTTGCCAGAGACGACCAATGGTGGCGCAGTGGACCTGGCGATGATTCCGTCGGTTCTGGTGGGACGCATGGAAACGGTAACCGGCGGGGCGAGTGCCACCTATGGTTCGGATGCCATCGCCGGTGTCGTGAACATCGTGTTGAATCGTGAAATCGAAGGCACGCGGCTACAGGCCGGTTACGGCCGCTCCCATGCCGGCGATGGAAGCCAATACAACTTCAGCATCGCCAATGGCACGCGCCTGCTCAACAATCGCGGGCACTTCACGGTGGGGTTCGAGCATCAGACGATCGATCCGATCTACGACTGTCATACGGCACGTGACTGGTGCGGACGTGGCTTCAACATCATCGACCTTGGTTCCGGTGGCGCCAACCAGTTGCCGTTCGGTGCGTCGAACGATCCCCGCGACTATGACCCGCTGCCTGCATTGCCTAATCCGCTGATGCCGGGGCAGGGCTATTCTCGATGGCAGGTGTTCGAGAATGTGCGCTATCTGCACAGCAGTCCATATGGATCGATACACACCAACAATGCGCGGCCCGACGATCCGATGAACGGCATTTTCCTCGAATTCACGCCGGACGGGACCGACGTGGTCGAGTATCAGGCCGGTCTCACTGGCTCGATGCGTGACTATGCCTACGGTGGTTCGAACCGACAGGTGATAGGTGGCGATGGACTCCAGTACTACCACGGCCGCACCCTTCGCCAGGGGTCGGAGCGCAACAACCTCTATGGCCGCTTCATCTACGCATTCAGCGACCGCACATCGCTGACAACTGAACTGTCCTTTAACCGCAATGATGGCGTCAATCCGTTCCGGGCGCCGAATCGTTATCGTGAGACGCACTGTGTCGGCATGGACAATGCGTTTCGTGCCGAGCTGAGTGCAACTGCCCAGGAAGTGTTGTTCCAGCGCAGAACGCTGGGAGACGGCAGCTTCTTTGCCCCAGGCGGATGCAGCGTGGATTCCAGCATATTTCTCTCCGACGGTGTCTGGGCGGGTGGTGCCAACGTGTCTGGCGGCACAAACATACTCAAGAACTGGTCTGAACAGCTTCACGGCTCGACAAAGACCAATACCGAGATGACCCAGATCAGACTCAGCCTGAACGGCGGTCTGTTCAGCCAGAACAACTGGACCTACGACGCCTACCTGTCCTACGGAATAACCGATCGCTCCCAGGAGTTGAACAACCTGCGTACCAATCGTCGCTGGGGTATGGCGATGGATGCGGTCGTCGACGCCAATACCGGTGAAATCGTGTGTCGTGTGAACGAGTCCGGGGATGTTGGTCAGGCGGCACGTGATACCTACGCGTCTTAACTATGACGAAAATCCGCCGCTGTTCTTCCCGCGTACCGGAATCGCCGACTGGGCATACGAGATCGTCGATTCGCTGCGTGAGGGATGCGTGCCGCTCAATCCGTTTGGTCTTGCGGCTTCGCCGGATGCGATCGCGTACGCTTGGGGCGACCTCGTGGAGTTCACCGACACCACGAATACGATGGCGTCCATCACGTTCTCGGGCGCATTCTGGCATGCCCTCCCGGCGGGGCCGGCCCGTATGGCTGGTGGTATCGACTATCGCGACAACACCATCGACAACATAGCCGGCGGAGATCCGGATCCGGTGCGTCGCCAGGACTTTTCCGTGCAGTACGGGGATTCGTGGACGGGCGGTACTGAGGTGGCAGACGTGTTCGCCGAGCTGGAGTTCCCGTTGCTGCGTGGTAAGCCCGGCGCAGAGTACATGATGATCAACGTGTCGAACCGCCGTTCGAGAAATGAAACGTTCCGTGAGGACATAGAGGACAGACAGGAATCTGTCCGCTATTCGGATTCCCGCAAGGTCTCGTGGGTATACAGTCCCACCAGATGGATGCGTGTACGGACGACCCGCTCGCAAGACATTCGCCAGCCTTCGTCGCGAGAGCTGTTTTATCGACAGACCATGCGTGGCGGTGGCTTCGGTGGTTTCGGCACTACGCCCAACCCATGGCGCACCGTGAACCAGGACGGCGATACCTGGGATACCATCATCGGAGCAAATCCCAACCTGAGAAACGAGGAGTCGATTACCGAGACTCTCGGCCTGGTGTTCACGCCCGGAGGCTGGGCAAGAGGAATTGAGTTCTCGGTCGACTACTACAAGGTGATGGTCAAGGGCGGAATCTCGTACCAGTTTGGCAGCGATCCGGAGAACGAGGACAATCTGCCCTACACCATATTCCGCTGCTTTCAGTACGAAGATCCTTTCTACTGCGGTCTGATCGAGTTCGGTACGCCCTCCGACGACGAGCCGGACAATCCACGCTCCAATATCGAGTCCGTCACGAACACTGTCGAGAACGCGGAGCCGTACTGGTCTCGAGGCGTCGACATCTCGGCGATGTACAGCAAACGCCTGAACGGCGGAGGGAGTTTCAACGTTCGATTGATGGCGACTCGAAACATCGAGCAGAGCATCTGCACCAATCAGGTACGGATCAGCGAGGGTGAGTCGCGTTGTGACGCCCGACAGAACGTGGTTGGACAGACTGGTGGGTTCTTTGCGGGTGGACTGCTTGCAAACTATTCTCCGACACCTTCGTGGTCGGGGAATCTGTTCGGCACCTACCGCAGGAATGCATGGTCGGTCACGGCGCAGGCGCGCTTCACCGGCAGTGGCCAGGGTTCGGTATTGTGGGTGGGGCCGGACGATCCGAAGTGGGCACCGGATTCCCATTTCACAATATCCAACAATACGATGCCGAGCTGGACGACGTGGAACACGACGTTCAACTACAACTTCGGACAGTCGCGTCTAGCACCTCAGATGTTCACGGATCTCAGTGTGTCGCTGAACATCGACAACCTGTTCGACAAGCAGCCGAACTTCTGGTCAGGCGGCAATACCGGTGGTGTCAACACTCGCTTCTTCAACGGAATGGGTCGCACCTACCGGCTGGGGTTGCGTATGGGCTTCTGACGACGGGGCAGCCGGAAGGTGCAACCGGGGGTGAATCACTCCCGGTTGCACCACCCGAACCGGATACCGAGTTCCCAATGAACTATGCATTGAACCCCTTGCATTGTTCTGACAGGGCCTGTGCCGGACATCCGCAAGGACGTCCGGCACTTTTTTCGTGGCGCGCTATCATCGCTTCTGACATTCGGGCATCAGGATGCGACGATGAAAGATAAGTATCTGAAAGTGCCTGACAGGCGCCTGGGTCATCGATGCACTGCGATGATGGCGTCAACCGTGGTCACGACCGTGGTCACGACGCTGATGTTTCTTGATGTACTCGCCCAGCCTCCTGGCCCACCTGCCGAGAGCTTACGCGTTGTGACCGTGGCCGAGGGCCTGCGCAACCCTTGGAGTATTGCGTTTCTGCCGAACGGCGACATGCTGGTTACGGAGCGCGGCGGCAGCCTGCGCATCGTTCGCGACGGACGGCTGCTTGCCGACTCTGTGCCCGGCGTGCCGGCGGTGTGCTCGACAGGCCAGGGCGGATTGCATGAGGTGTTGCCGCATCCGCGATTCGAATCCAATCAGCTGCTGTACCTGAGTTATGCGAAATCCGGCGATGATCCATCGCAGGGGACCACGGCAATCAGCCGTGGACGTTTAGTCGACGATCGGCTCATCGCGTCGATTCACCGACGATCTCGAAGGGCATGAGGCGCAGGACAGTTCCAATCACATCGGCACCATCGTGCGTTTGCGCGATGATGGCACGGTGACGGTAACGTGTTTCGCGGCAATGTGATTGCTCAGGGTTGTCGGGACAGCTACGTGTTGGCTAACGACCGACTGGTCGTGACGCTGGGTCTGGACGGTCACGTGGTCGTTGAAACACACGATGCGGTGCTGGTGATGACACACCAGCAGGCGCAGGGCCTCAAGGATGTGGTCGAGGGGCTCGCTCATTCTGCCCGCAAGGGCGCTACGGGGCCATGACGGGGCATTGTTCGAGAACCGTTACCCCTGGTTCCGCCAGTCCGGCTGCGCGAAGTACGCCTTCGTCTCCCGTGCCACAAGCCCCGACAGCAGAATCAACCCGATCAGATTGGGCAGTGCCATCAGCCCGTTCATGATGTCGGCGATGGTCCACACCATCTCCAGCTCCGTAACGGCGCCGACGAAGATGGCGAGCACGAAGGCGAGGCGGTAGGGCTTGATGGCGCGGTGCCCGAACAGGCGGTGCATGTTGCGCTCGCCGTAGTAGGCCCAGCCGAGCACCGTGGAGAAGGCGAAGAACGCCACGCTGAGGGTGACGATGATGCCGCCCCATTCGCCCGGCAGTCCGGTCGAGAAGGCCAGCGATGTCAGCGGCGCGCCGGTGACGCCCGATGTCCATGCGCCGGTGGTGATGATGACCAGTGCCGTGAACGACACGACGACCAGGGTGTCGAGAAACGTTTGTGTCATGGACACCAGCGCCTGTCGAACCGGGTTGGATGTCTGTGCGGCCGCCGCGGCGATGCCGCCGGTGCCAAGTCCGGATTCGTTGGAAAAGATGCCGCGCGCGACACCGAAACGTATGGCCGCGGCGAGTCCGGCGCCTGCGAAGCCGCCGGTAGCGGCCGTGCCCGTGAACGCATCGGTGAAGATCAGCGCGAGCGCGCCTGGCAGGCCCTCGATATTCACGGCAAGCACATAGGTGGCGCCGAGGATGTAGATGACCGTCATCAGCGGCACGAAGAAGGCGGTGAACCTGCCGATGGAACGGATGCCGCCGAGGATGACGATGCCGGCGCCCACCGTGAGGATCAGGCCTGTGATCCATGGCGGCACGCCGAATTGTGAGTTCACCTCGTCGGCTACCGTGTTGGCCTGCACCATGTTGCCGATGCCGAATGCCGCGATCGACGCCGCGACGGCAAAGAACAGCGCCAGCCCCACACCCAGCGGCCCCTTGATGCCCTCGCTCAGGTAGAACTGCGGGCCGCCCGACTGTTCGCCGTTGGCGTCCACCTTGCGGAAACGCACACCGAGAAACGCCTCGCAGTATTTGGTGGCCATGCCGACGAGGCCGGTCATCCACATCCAGAACACCGCGCCCGGCCCGCCCAGGACGATCGCCGTGGCGACACCGGCGATGTTGCCGACTCCGATGGTCGCCGCCAGTGCGGTGGCGAGCGCCTGGTAGTGAGTGATGTCACCCGCCGCGCCGTGCTCGCGACGGCGTATCAGTCCGTACCACAGCGCATAACCCAGGCGTCGAAACTGAATGCCACGCAGGATAAACGTGAGATAGATGCCCGTCAGCAACAGCAACGGGATCAGCAGGAATGGCCCCCAGACAACGCTGTTGATACGCTCAAGCATTGCCGGAGTTTACGGGGTCGGACCACGACGGGAAAGTGAAAGTGCATGATTTGGTGCCGTTTTTCCCCAGCACCAAACCTCTGAACCTCACCTTACGGTTCGAATATCCCGCCTAAATCGCGCCGTAAGACTGATCCGCTACTTCCCGCAGAACGTGATACGTCGAACCGCCGTGCTCTGTGACCACGACGCTGCGCCGCCCTGCGTTGGTATCCAGTGCCGTACGAAACGATTCAACGTACTCCTTGCCGCCGATGGCCAGAGCCTCGGTCCAGGTCGGCTCGCGCTGCAGCAAACGGCCACTCCCCAGAGCAGCGTTGACCTGTGCACGCAGCAAGGCCTGCAGCGCAGTCAGCTCACGACATTGGAACAATTGCATTAGCACAGGTATATCGATGGTGCGGTAGCGTTGCCGCGGTTGCTGAATCGCGCAGTATCCACTTTCGGGCCACTGCTCGGGGTGGCGTACGACGCCAGCGCGAACCATGTTGAGGTCGATGTACCGCATACACGCCGCCAGGTGGTGATCACTGCTGACAGCGGTCGCGTGGTAACGATCTTCCCAGAAGGCTCCGCGCCGACCTTTGCGCTTGTTGTACTCTTGGCCCGTGCGCCCCTCGATGAGCTGCATGCTGCGTGCGATCTCCCCATAGCCCCGGTCCATGACGAGCAGGTGTATGTGGTTGCAGGTGACGATGTAGTTGAGAACTCGCAGGCGATGGCGTTTGCGGGCAACCGAAAGCCAGTAGATCCAGCGTCGCCGATCCTTTCGAAACCGGAGCAGGAACTGCCGCTCGTGACATCGATGCGTCAGGTGCCAGATGTGGCCGGCGAGGTAGTGACGATTGGCGCGGGGCATTTGCGATTCCGGGACGGGCGAACAGGGCAACGGGGCAACGGTGACACCAGCCATATTGATGGCTGAAAAGGAAGTGTAAGGGCGAGTTCGGCACCCCTGGAATCGCCGAAATCCGCGAAATTAGGGAGTTATGGCCGAGCTTCGTGGTCCGACCCTAGACCCCTAGACCTAAAAAAAGGCCGCAACGAGTGCGGCCTTTGTTCTGGAAGTGAAGTGGCTTTGGGATCAGGCGGCTGTCTGAATCCGCTGAACCTGTGTGCGTCGGCGACGGATCAGGGCCATTGCGATCAGGGCGAGACCCAGCAGCGCCAGTGTGCCCGGCTCCGGCACCTGACGCGCCGTGATCAGGCGCTGGTTCGACTGCGGGTTGTGCGGCTCGAGCACGAACAGCTCGTACTCCGAGCTGGCATAGTCAGCGCCGCCACTCAGGCTGGCCAGCATGGTGTTGGCCGCCTGCTGCACCGTGTTGCTGAAGTTTGCGCGAAATGCACCGCTGCCGAGGCCCAGGGCGCCGCCATGGTCGTAGATGATGTCCCACACGGCGAGCTGGAAAGCGGCATCGGTGGTTCCGTTGCCCAGCGACGATCCGTGGTTGTCGTACAGCTGGCTCAGCAGCGACAGCTGCGATCCGGCCAGCGCGCCGGAGGCGTTCACGAGTTCGTACTGGACCGCACGGTTCGTCACGAGATTGGTCGTGACGTCGATGCAGAACGCATGCAGCGTGTCATCCCAGTAGACACCGCCGTCGTCGCTGACGCCGAACTGGAACTGGCCGGCATGGACGTTGACGTTACGTACGCCGGAAATCGAGCCTGCACTGAAACCGTCGGCGAAACCCTGATAGGTCATCGTGATCGGTGCGGCCTGTGCGGCCGATGCCCATACGCCGATCGATACGGCCAGGGTCAGCGTGGCGAAAATGCTCTTTGCGGTCTTGTGTGTGGTCTTGTGCGGCATTGCGATCAATCCCTTTATTCTGTCGACTTGCTCTGTCGACGACCACTGCGGGCGGCCGTCTTTGGTGTTCCGGCTGCGAGCGGCGAAGCCCGACGCGGCACCCGGTTCCTGATAGTTGCCCCATATCAAGCAACATCCATGCCACATCGTATTTTTTATTAAAAACAAACACTTGAAGTCTGGCGTCGCAGGGAATGGACGGTGATTGGAAAGAAACTCGACAGTTCCGGCGCCGCGCTGTTGGCGACAGCGGAATAGGCGGGCGCTGACAATATCACGCGAATCCTCGCCGCCGGCCCCGGGGCCGGCGGGCCGCTCCTCAGCGCCGCTCCTCCGGGTGGCGCGCGGCGGTCATCCGTCGCCCGGCACCGGCATGTCGATCCTGAACAGCCTCGCCGCCGTGCGCCACGCGATATTCTCCCGGGCATCGTCGGGCAGCTCCAGTCCGTCGAAGAATCGCAGGTAGGTGCCCATGCCGGCCAGTGGCCAGTCGGTGCCATACATCAGCTGGCGACCGGGATCACCCATGTACATGATCAGGTCTTTCACCCGCTGCACCATGTAGCGTTCGAACTCGTAGTGAAAGTCGCCCAGGGTGAGTCCGGATATGTCGGCGTAGACATTGTCGTTCTTGTACAGCACTTCGGCGGCATCCTGAAACCAGGGGTTGCCGAGGTGGCACATGATGAATTTCACGTCCGGAAAATCCACCGCCACGTCATCGATCAGCAGTGGATGCGCCTGGCGCAGCTTCGCCTGTTTGGCGTAGGTGTCGCCGGTGTGGATCATCACAGGCACATCGTATTTGGCTGCGATGTGGAACACGGACTCCAAAGACGCGTCGTTGATGGCATAGTTTTCGTAGCCCGGATAGAGCTTGATGCCCTTCACCAGCCCGTCGCGAAGCCGTTCTTCCAGCCGGAACAGGTCGGTACGTTCGCCGTTGCCGCGCCAACGCAGGCCTTCCACGATCGTGGCCCGGGGGTCACCGTGCAGCACCTCGATAACCTCGTCCACATGGGGCCGCTCCGGCCCGACCTTGTAGGATGTGAGCACCACGGCATGATCGACACCGACGCGGGCCATGTCGGCGAACAGTTCGCCCACTGTCTGTGCGGGCGCTTTCGGCGTGTGCGGGTCGTAATTGTTGATGTGGACGTGGCAGTCGATCAGCATGTTCTCGATTCTAGCAGCCGTGAGCCGTGAGCCGTGAGCCGTGAGCCTTAAGCCTTAAGCCTTAAGCCTTAAGCCTTAAGCCTTAAGCCGTCGGCGGACTGCGACGTATTTCGCAGCAGGTCGTGCGGGCCGACGCCACACTGTAGAATTCGCCGGCAGCCTGTATGGCGCATGCCGCCGCTCAACCGAACCACAACGTTCAACCGATCCGACCTCAGGGACGACATGAAAACCATTCTGATCACCGGCGGCGCCGGTTTCATCGGCTCCAGCACGGTACGCGTGTTTCTGGGCGCCAGCGATGCCCGCATCGTCAATGTGGACAAGCTCACCTACGCCGGCAACCCGGAAAGCCTGGCCGACATCGAGAACTCGCCGCGCTACACCTTCGAGCAGGTGGACATCTGCGATGGCGACGCACTGCGCACCCTGTTCGAGCGCCACGATCCGGATGCCGTCGTGCATCTGGCCGCCGAGAGCCATGTCGACCGGTCCATCGACGGTCCCACCGAATTCCTGCATACCAATGTGATGGGCACCGGTGAGCTGCTGCGTACGGCGCTGGATCACTGGCGCGGCCTCGACGAAACCCGCCGGCAGGCGTTCCGCTTCCTGCACGTGTCCACGGACGAGGTCTACGGTGACCTCGGACCGGAGGGTACGCCGTTCACGGAGACCACCCGATATGCGCCCAGTTCACCGTACGCGGCCACGAAGGCTGCGTCCGATCATCTGGTGCGTGCCTGGCACCGCACCTACGGCCTGCCGATCCTGATCACCAACTGTTCGAACAACTACGGCCCCTGCCAGTTTCCCGAGAAACTGATTCCACACATGATCCTCAACGCGCTGTCCGGCAAACCGCTGCCGGTGTACGGAGACGGTCAGCAGGTGCGCGACTGGCTGTATGTGGAAGACCATGCCAATGCACTGTGGACGGTGCTCACCAGCGGCCGCGTCGGCGAAACCTATAACATCGGTGGACACAACGAAGTGCGCAACCTCGATGTGGTGCGCGAGATCTGCCGGCTGCTCGATGCGCGACTGGGCAACGACGCGGGCAGTTCCGTCTCCGCGCTCATCAGGTTTGTGACGGATCGGCCCGGTCACGACACACGCTACGCGATCGACGCCGGCAGGATCCAGCGTGAACTGGGCTGGCAGCCGGCCGAGACCTTTGCCACCGGGCTGGAAAAGACGGTGAACTGGTATCTGGACAATCGCATCTGGTGGCAGCGGGTACTGGATGGCAGCTATCGACTGGAGCGCATTGGCGCCGGAGGTGCCAGCGGTGGCGCGTAAGGGAATCATCCTTGCCGGAGGTTCCGGCACCCGACTGCACCCGGTGACGCTCGCAGCCTGCAAGCAGCTGCTGCCGATCTACGACAAGCCCATGGTGTACTACCCGCTGACCACGCTGATGCTGGCCGGCATGCGTGACATTCTGCTGATCTCCACGCCGCAGGACAGCCCGCGCTTCGAACAGATGCTCGGTGACGGTTCGCAATGGGGGTTGAACCTTGAGCACGCTGTGCAGCCCAGTCCGGATGGGCTGGCGCAGGCCTTCATCATTGGCGACGGATTCATCGGCAATGATCCCAGTGCGCTGATTCTCGGCGACAACCTGTTTTTCGGCACTGGTCTCACCGGCCAGCTGCGCGCCGCGGCGGCCAACACCGACAACGCCACCGTGTTTGCCTATCCGGTGTCCAACCCCACGGCGTTCGGTGTCGTCGAGTTCGATGCCGATGGGCGTGCGATTTCGATCGAAGAAAAGCCCGCGAAACCGCGCAGCCGTTTCGCGGTGACCGGCCTGTATTTCTACGACAGTCAGGTGGCCGGAATCGCGAAGTCACTGCAGCCATCGCCGCGCGGCGAACTGGAAATCACCGATCTGAACAACATGTATCTGCAGCAGGGGCGCCTCGACGTGCAGCGCATGCGGCGCGGCATGGCGTGGCTGGATACCGGCACGCACGACTCGCTGCTCGAGGCATCGCATTTCATCCAGACGCTGGAGAAGCGCCAGGGACTCAAGGTCGGTTGTCCTGAGGAGGTCGCCTGGCGGCAGGGCTGGATCAGCGACGAGCAGCTGCTGCGCCTGGCCGAGCCCCTCAGGAAGAGCGGCTATGGCGATTATCTGAGCGAGCTGCTGGAGCTGGATGCATGAACGTGATCCGCACCGCACTGCCCGGCGTGGTGATCATCGAGCCCACCGTGCACGGTGACGAGCGCGGCTTCTTCGTCGAGACATTCCAGGCCGAACGCTATCGGGAGCTTGCCGGCATCGATCTGCCGTTCGTGCAGGACAACCACTCGCGTTCGCGTCGCGGCGTGCTGCGCGGACTGCACGCGCAGAGGCATCATCCGCAGGGCAAGCTTGTGCGTGTGGCACGTGGCGAGGTGTTCGACGTTGCCGTCGACATCAATCCCGCATCGCAGAACTTCGGCCGATGGGTGGGCATGCTGCTGTCCGATCGCAATCACCGTCAGGCGTGGATTCCGCCCGGCTACGCGCACGGCTTCGTCGTACTGTCGGAAACCGCCGACTTCGAATACAAGTGCACCGACTTCTACCACCCGGATGACGAAATCGGTGTGGTCTGGAACGACCCTGACATCGGCATCGAGTGGCCCCTGATCGAAACCGTCGTATCCGCGAAGGATGCGGCGCTGCCGACGCTGGCAAGCCTGAGGCCGTCATGATGGTCCGTTACCGTGCGCATCAGCGTGCACATGTGAGCGTGCATATGTGCTTGTATATGAGCGTGCAGATGAACATGTGTGTGAGTCCATCATGACCATCGTCGTTCTGGGTTCCTCAGGTCAGCTCGCCACGCACCTGCGCCAGCTGCTGCCCGATGCGCAGTTCTGGGGGCGTGACACCCTGGATCTGGCCCAGCTGCACGTGCTTCAGGATCGCCTGCGGTCCACCCGGCCCCGGGCCGTCATCAATGCCGCCGCCTATACGGCGGTGGACGCTGCGCAGGGCGATGCCGATGCCGCCTGGCGCCTCAATGCCGAGGCACCCGGTGTCGCAGCGCGCGCGGCCGCGGCTGTGGGCGCAACGTTCACACAGGTCTCCACCGATTACGTGTTCGACGGCCGCGCCGACAAGCCGTATCAGCCGGATTCGGCAGTGAATCCGCTCGGTGTCTACGGTGCCAGCAAGCTGGGCGGAGAACTTGCGGTGCGTACACTGTGCCCGCGTTACTGGATACTGCGTACCAGCTGGGTGTTCAGCGCGTTCGGTGCGAATTTCGTGAAGACCGTGCTGCGTCTGGCGGGCAGCGGCAAGCCGATGCGCATCGTCGCCGATCAGTATGGTCAGCCCACCCATGCCGGCGATCTGGCCGCGGCGATTGCTGCGCTGGATGTGACAGCCGCCGAACCGCCGCTGCCTTTCGGGACGTATCACGCCACCGGCGGTCCGGCCGTCACCTGGCACGCGTTCGCCGAGCGCATCGTCGAACTGGCGGTTGAGATCGGCCTGCTCGAGCAGGCGGTGCCGGTGCATGCGATCACGACAGCCGAGTTCGGCGCGCCCGCGCCAAGACCGCTGTTCGGTGTGCTTGCGCCAAGTGCGGCGCTGGAGGAGCGCTGCGGATCCGTCTTCGACTGGCAGCGTGCGCTGCGCGAGGTGCTGGTCAGGATTCGCGCGGCACGGTAACGGAGAAATCTGGTGGGCGATACTGGGATTGAACCAGTGACCTCTGCCGTGTGAAGGCAGCGCTCTCCCGCTGAGCTAATCGCCCGTGGGACGCAAGTTTAGTGGCAGCGGGAACCGGGGGCAACATCGTTGACATCCGGTTCCCGCCCGCGCCTTTGCCGCGTCTACTGCACCGTCTTCGTGCCGATATTCGAAAAGCCGCTCTCGAGGTTGTTGCTGTCGAACGCGGTTGCGACGAAGTAGTACGTGTTCGGAGTCAGCCCCTCCACCATATACGTGGTGATTCCGGGATTGTCGATGGTCACCGAGTTCGGATAGCTGCCTGGCGACGTGCCCCAGTAGATCCGATAGCCCGCCAGTCCGCCCGACAGCGGTGTGCCATCCTCGCGCTCGGTTGGCGGCAGCCACGTCAGGGTGGCGTGACCGTTGGCCGCCGCCACCACGGCAATGCTGAAAGCCGGCAGCGAGGCGCTGCCGTGGCCGTCACTGACCGAGATCACGATGTTGTTGTAGACGCCAAGGTCGCCGGCCTGGGGCGTGCCGCGCAGCCGGCCGGTCTGGGGGTTGAAGGTGGCCCAGGACGGACGATTGCTGATGGCATACTCCAGCGTCTGCCCGGAGCCGCTGCTGCCGGACGGCGTGAACGAGAACAGCTGGCCGTGCATGACCTCGCCCAGGGGCGTGCCGCTGATCGTCGGTGGCGGATAGTCGGGTGTACCCGGATCGCCCGGATCGCCCGGATCAACAGGATCGCCCGGATCAACAGGATCAACAGGATCAACAGGATCAACAGGATCGACCGGGTCAACCGGGTCAACCGGGTCAACAGGATCCGTCGGGTCGGCAGGGATCACGGGATCGGCGGGAACCACAGGGTCGCCACCTGAGCCATCCCCACCGGAACCCGATCCGTCTTTGGCCGCCAGCACATCGATGCCGAACGGCGCGAGGGAGGCGCCGCGGCTGCCGTTCTGCGCGGCGATGACGATGCCGCTGTACGTGCCAATGTCGCTGGTGCCAGGTGTGCCCTGGAGTTCGCCGGAGCTGACGTCGAACGTGGCCCAGGCGGGCCGGTTCTGAATGCTGAAACTCAGCACGTCACCGTTTACGCCGCCGACTTCCGGCGTGAAGCTGTACCACAGGCCTTCCTCGACAGTGGTCTGCGGTTCGCCGACGATCGTCAGTGCCACGGCGGGTGGCGGACTGGACGGTGGTTGCGCGCTGGCATTGCTGTCACCGCTGTCGTCGCCACAGGCCACGAGCAGCAGGCACTGGGCGAGGGCGATTGTGAGCCCGGCGAAACGTGATTTGCGAATGGTCATCCGTCCTTCCTCCTGAGCGGACTCCGGCCGTACTGAACACATCGGGCGTTGCGGCCGTCTGCGCGGTTCTTGCGGATAAAGGCAGGAAGTGACGGCGAACCGCACGCGAGCGTGTGGCGGTCCGTCAAGAAGGGCGACCTGTTGCGCCGGCAACCCCGCTGTCTTAGAACCTGCAGTCCCTTAGACCGGTGGCTTTGCGTCCCCACCTTTCGGTGGGTTTGCCTTTATCAGCGTTGTCAGTTCTGCGGGAGATTGACTCCTGAAACTCTGGTTAAGAAAAAATCAGTACTCCGTGAACCTAGTTCACGGTCTTGAACGCGGTATTGGATCTGGCGCTTTCCAGCCCCGATGTGTCGAAGGCGGTGATCGCGAAGTAGTAGGTGGCCGGTACGAGCTGTTCCACGACATACGTCGTCACGCCCGGGTTCGCGATGGTGTCCACATTCGTCATGTTGGTCATCGACGTACCCCAGTACACGTTGTACCCGGCCAGGTCACCGAACAGCGGCGATCCATCCTCCCGTTCGGTCGGCGGCAGCCAGCTCAGCGTGGCCGATCCGCTGGCCGTGGCCACCACGGCGATGCTGAACGGTCCCAGCGTGACGGATTCTTCGCCGGCGGCAACCGTGATACGGATATCGGCGTACGTCCCGAGGTCGCCTGCGCCGGGCGTACCGTTGAGCCGGCCGGTGGCGTTGTTGAACTGCGCCCAGCCGGGGCGATTGCTGATCGAGAACGAAACCGTTGCGCCATCGGGCGCCGTCACCGTCGGCGTGAAACTGAACGCGGAACCGGACATCACCTGTGGCGCCGGCGAACCACTGATCGACAGCGGTGAGTTCGACGGCGGCGGAGTGCTTGGCGGCGGACTCGACGACGGCGGACTCGACGGCGGCGGGCTGCCACCGGGAGGCGGGTTGCTGCCGCCGCCCGAGTCGCCGCTATCGTCTCCGCAACCAGCCATCAACAGGCAGGCGGTAAGGAGAAGGAGCCAGCGATTCAATCCGAGTTTCGTCATCCGTTTCTCACCCTGTCAGCTGCGCACTGCACTTCGACGCACGAATGCGTCGAGCTCTTTGCTGACAAGGTGGGATCCGGATCCGGCTGCACCTGCGTGGTGCAGTGGAAGGCCGGATGGCGCGTGTCGGAATCTGTCCGTCGTCGCCAGATTTGCCGGTAGCCCCGCTGTCGTGGGATTGCTCCTGTAGACCGGTGGCTTTGCGTCTTCACCTTTCGGTGAGTTTGCCTTTGTCAGCATCCGTGATTCTGCATGCGTTTGACTTACTAGCAACTGGTTGTTGCAACCTACGATGCTATAAATACAACCAAGAACCGTGCCAAAGATAACAAAACAAATAAAATCAAATGGTTGGGTTTTTTCGAATGGGCGGCCGGAGGCACGGATTGTCGCCAGAAACAGACCGTGCAAATCCATGCACGCGGTTATTATGTCTAACGCATTGGCGCATGCAAGCGCCGTTTTCCGGCGCTGAAAAGCTGCGCGACTGGTGCCGGCCGAGTCTTACCGTTGCACGTCATCAACTTGCGGACGCTTGTTCGCGTCGAGTGGTTGATGGCGGTTCACCGCGGTTTATCGATGTCCATCGACATTCACCCGCCCGCGGCGGCACGAATCCGGATGTCGCCACATGCAGACAGACGTCGAAACGGATGCCGGATCGCGTCACTTGCTGCCCAAGTGCGTCAGTTGCGGGTTGCAACCGTTTCTGCAACAAAAAGACACGTCAGCAACCAGTGCGTGTAGTAGCCTACGCGCCTGCCGCGAATCCGTGTTCCGGATCAGGCCCTCACGGATGGCCTGCGGCGGTGATTTCGCACTGACCTGTTGATTGCGGAGGACTGTGGGCATGCGTGTGACGATATACGGCTCCGGCTATGTGGGACTGGTAACCGGGGCTTGCCTTGCCGATGCCGGCAACCACGTGATGTGCGTGGACGTGGATGAGAGCAAGGTCGCGCGACTGACCAACGGCGACGTACCGATCTATGAGCCGGGTCTGAAGGAGATCCTGCACAAGGCCCGCGACGCCGGCCGCATCAGTTTCACCACCGACGCGGCGGCGGGCGTGGCGCATGGTCTGTTCCAGTTCATCGCCGTGGGCACGCCGCCCGGCGAGGACGGATCGGCCGATCTTCAGCATGTGCTGGCCGTGGCGCGCACCATCGGCGAGCACCTCACCGACTATCGCATTGTCGTGAACAAGTCGACGGTCCCGGTTGGCACGGCGGATCGCGTCACGGCCCAGATCCGCTCGGTTCTGGAGCAGCGCGGCGTACCGGCGGAATTCGACGTGGTGTCGAACCCCGAGTTTCTGAAGGAAGGCGCCGCGATCGAAGACTTCATGAAACCCGACCGCATCGTCCTGGGCACCGAAAACCCGCGCACCGCCGAACTGATTCGCACCCTCTACGAACCGTTCAACCGCAACCACGATCGGCTGTTCGTGATGGGCGTGCGATCGGCTGAGCTGACCAAGTACGCGGCCAATGCCATGCTGGCCACCAAGATCAGTTTCATGAATGAACTGGCCAACCTCGCCGAGCGCATGGGCGCCGATATAGAAGAGGTGCGCAAGGGTATCGGCTCGGATCCGCGCATCGGCTACGAATTCATCTATCCGGGTTGCGGCTATGGCGGCTCGTGCTTTCCCAAGGACGTGAAGGCGCTGTCGGCATCGGCGAACGACAATGGCTACGACGCCGTGATCCTGAATGCCGTGAACGCGGTCAACGACCGCCAGAAGACCGTGCTGTTCGACAAGATTCACCGCTGCTTCAACGGTGAGCTGGCCGGTCGCGTCATCGCGGTGTGGGGGCTGTCGTTCAAGCCGAACACCGACGACATGCGTGAGGCGTCCAGCCGCGTTTTGATCGACGCGCTGCTGGCGGCCGGCGCGCGGGTGCGGGCCTACGACCCGGTAGCCAGTGACGAAGCCAGACGCATCTATGGCGAGCGGGACGATCTGCTGCTGGTCGATCGCGCCGAGAAGGCGCTGCAGGGCGCCGATGCGCTGGCCATCGTGACCGAGTGGCGCGAGTTCCGCAGCCCGGATTTCGACATGATCCGCCAGACGCTGCGCCAGCCGCTGATTTTCGACGGCCGCAATCTCTATGATCCGCGCGTGCTCAGCCATCAGGGAATCCGCTATTTCGCGATCGGGCGGGGCGAGTCGGCGCACCCGGTGGATCGATCAGGCGCCTGATCCGGCACCGGAGCTGGTGTCCGGCCTGGCGTCTGGTCGGGGGATGGCGCCTCCGCCTCAGCTGCGGTCGCGGCGGCGGATCGGGCCGGCGCGCCACATGCGTCAACCATGGCCTGCGTCATGGACAAGGCGCGCTCTGTTCAGGTATCAAGGTCGGATGAATTCCCGTCTTAGTGGCTGTCTACCCATCGCCCTGGCCGTCCTGCTTGCCGCCTGCTCGTCCGACGGGCCGGCGGAGCGGTATGCACGCGCCGCCGCCGGCTTTCAGGCCGGCGATTACGCCATGGCCTCGATCGACCTGCGCAACCTGCTGCAGCAGAACCCGGATCACCTCGAGGCACGACTGCTGTACGGGCGTACGCTGCTGGCCACCGGCGAATCCGCCCAGGCCGTCCGCGAACTGGAAGCGGCACGCGAACTGGGTGCCACCGTCGAGCAGCTCGCGATTCCGTTGGGTCTGGCGCTTGCCGAAACCGGCCGTACCGACGCCGCCGCTGATGAACTGGAATCGCTGCCCGACCGTGAGCGCGATGCGGACTGGCACACCGCCTGGGCGCAGGTGCTGGTCATCGATGGATTCAACGAAGCGGCACGCGATGCCTACCAGCAGGCGCTGGCGATCGATGCATCGCACTATGAAGCGCTGCTCGGACTTGCGCGGCTCACCGCCTCACGGCTGGACCCGGATGCTGCGTTCGCCATCGCGGACCGCGCCATCGCCGCCAACCCGCAGCGCCCCGATGCGTACGAGCTGCGCGGCCATCTGCATCTGCGCGCGCGCAATGTCATCGCCGCGGAAGCGGATCTGTCTGCGGCGGCGCGGCGTTTCGCCACCGGATCGGTCACGGTGGGCGAACTCAACAATCTGCTGATGCTGACACAGCTGCAGTTCCGGCTTGGGCGCGCCGATGCGCTGGCGTCCACCGCAACGCTGGCAGGCGCGCGCTCCAGCGGCAGCGCGGTGGCGCTGTTCGCCGAAGGCGCCGCGCTGTTTCTGCGCGGCGAATATCGCGATGCCACGAACACCCTTCAGCGTGCCCTCAATCAGTCGCCGAATGAGCCGGCGATCCGCTCCATGCTCGGTGCCAGCAGTCTGGCGTCACGCAATTTCGGTCAGGCCGAGCAGCACCTGCTGGCGGTGCTGGAACTGCGGCCGGGCGATGCCGGCGCCATGCGCCTGCTCGCCGAAACCCGGCGCCGCCAGGGTCGGCCCGAAGCGGCGCTGGACGTGCTCGATCGCATGGGTGAGGCGGCGAACGATCCGGGCACGCTGGCGATGCGCGGTCTGCTGCATCTGGAAACCGGCGATCCGGGGCAGGCGGTGGCGCTGCTGGAACGTGCCGGCTCCGCCGCGCCGGCGGACATCGGTGTGCGTCTGCAGCTGGCGCGGGCCTATATCGCCAGCGGTCGTCATGACGACGCAGCGGAGCTGTTCGCCGCACCGCTGGGCGAGGGCTCGGAACGCGCCGTGGCATTCGCCAGTGAATTGCTGTCGCACCCTGCCAACCGCGAAGACAGCAGTCCGCGCGAGCTGGCCCGCACGGCCATCGCCGAACAGGGTGAAACGGCGGCGAACCTGATGGGTGCCGGGCTGTTTCTGCAGGTGCTGGGCGAAGACGAACCTTCGCGTGCCATGTTCGAACGCGCCGCCCAGGCCGATCCCGCATTCACGCCGGTGCGGCTGGTGCTGGCGGCCCAGGCGCTGAGCGCCGCCGATCACGCCAGGGCGCGTTCCCTGTATGAGTCCGTTACGCGCGGTTCGCCGAACGAACACCGTGCGTGGCTGGGCCTGGCCCGGGTGGCCCTCGCCGGTGAGGCCATCGATGAAGCCGCCACATTCGCCGCCCGGGCCGCCGAGGTGGCGCCCGATCAGGTGGCGCCATGGCTGGGCGTGGCGCAGTTGAGTCTGCTGGCTGATGATGTTGCCGCGGCGGAGCAGGCCGTGGGTTCCGCTTTGAATCTGGCACCGGACAATGGCGAGGCGCTGACACTGGCGGCCGAAGTGGCCATGCGGATGGATGCGCCGCGGCAGGCGCTGGCGCATCTGCGCCGCGCCGCGGATCTGGAGCCTGGTCGCCCGGACCGCTGGGCCAATCTGGCGCGCGTGCAGCGTGAACTGGACGATGCCGACGGCGCGCGGGAGTCGCTGCTGCGCGTCGCCGCACTGGCACCGTCCAATGCGGCGGCGCGTTACGAACTGGCGCAGGCGGAACTGGCCAGTGGCAACACGGCGTCGGCCCGACGGATCGCTCAGGATCTGCAGGCCGACTTTCCGGACATGGCGGCCGGCTTCCTGCTCGAGGCCAGCATCCTGATGGACACCGGCGGCTACGAACGGGCGGCGGCGCTGTTCGAATCCGCCTACCAGCGGCGTCCCGGTTTCGAAGCCGCGTTCGGGGTCTTTCATGCGCGCAGGTCCGGTGGCATGAGCGATGCGGATGCGATGCTGCGTCGATGGCTGGAAGCCTCGCCGGACGATGTCCAGGCCTGGCTGGTACTGGCCGACCACCACCAGTCGCGGGACGAGACCGGGCCGGCGCTGGCCGCCTACGAACGTGCGCTGCGACTGCAGCCGGAACATGTGATTGCACTGAACAACGCGGCGTGGATGTATATCGGGCAGAATGACGCGCGTGGCCTGGCCTATGCCGAACGCGCGCACCGACTCGCGCCGCGTGCGGCCCCGGTGCTCGACACCTACGGCTGGGCGCTGCTGCAGGCCGGGGAGCTCGATGCGGCGCTGGCGCGTCTGGGTGAGGCCGCCGGCCTTGCGCCGGAGGCGCCGGATATCCAGTATCACCATGCTTACGCGCTGGCTCAGGCCGGGCGCGGCAGCGAAGCCCGCGGCATACTGGAGCGACTGCTGGCGGATTCAGGGTCATCCGCTGTCCACGAGCGTGCACGGGCACTGCTTGCGGATCTGTGACGGATTGGAGAGTCGACTTCGTCGACGTGATGCGAGCTGTCGTCGTCACGTCGGACAACTGATTTTGGAACGGAATAATGAAGGTGATGGCAATGCGATACGCAATACGGCCACTGATGATCGCGGTGGTGTCGCTGGTACTGTCGGCCTGTGCCGGCAGCGGGTCGTCGGTGATGGATCTGTCGTCAACGACATCCGTAGCCGCCAGTTCCGGGTACATCATCGGCCCGGGTGACCAGCTGAACGTCTATGTGTGGCGCAACGAGGATCTCACCGTCACTGTTCCGGTACGCCCGGACGGCAGGATATCCACGCCGCTGGTCGAAGACATGCAGGCCGTGGGCAAGACCCCGACCCAGCTCGCGCGTGACATCGAGCTGGTGCTGGAGGAATTCATCCGTACGCCGCAGGTGAACGTGATCGTGGAGTCCTTCGTCGGCACGTTCAACGAACAGATCCGTGTCGTCGGCCAGGCTTCGGCTCCGCAGGCGCTGTCGTTTCGCGAAGGCATGACGCTGCTGGATGTCATGATCGAGGTGGGTGGTCTCACCGAGTACGCCGCCGGCAACCGCGCCCGCGTCGTGCGTGGACCGGCCGGGCAGCACGTGGAGATTCGCGTGCGCCTCAACGACCTGCTGAACCGTGGCGACATCGGCCAGAACATCGCCATGCGTCCCGGCGATATTCTGATCATTCCGGGGTCGTTCTTCTGAGCGTCTTCGTCGCACCCATCGCAGTCGAACCAACAGCAGTCGAACCAATGGCAACTTCACTCAGGGCCCGGGGCCGATACGCATGAGCAGGATTCGCGAAGCGCTGGAGAAAGCCAAGCGTGCCAGGGAGCTCGACACGCCGGATGAGACGGCCGATCTCACGCTGGGCCGGATCAAGGTGTCGCGGCGCATACAGGAAGAGCACGCCCGTGCCGAGCGTGAGCAGCAGCACGAACGGGCGCACGAGCAGCAGCACCAACGGGAGCAAGAGCAGCGGCGTGAGCGGGAACGCGCCCGGCCACGAGGCCTGGAGCGCGAACCTGCCGGCGATGACACCGACACCTTTCCCGTCATCGAGAGCCTGTCGTGGACCGAGCAGTTGGAATCCCGCCATCACGTGCACCTGGATCATGAGGGGCTGCGACGCGCCGGTCTGATGGCGCCGGAAACGCATGAGCGCCGGCTGGCGGAAGAGTATCGTCAGATCAAGCGTCCGCTGCTGGTCAATGCCGGAAACGACGATCCGTCGACGCGCCTGGACAATGCCCGCCTGATCATGGTCAGCAGCGCGATGTCCGGTGAGGGCAAGACCTTCACCTGCATCAATCTCGCCCTCAGTATCGCCCGCGAGAAGGACTGGCGCGTGGTGCTGGTGGATGGTGACGTGGCGAAGCCGCATATCACACAGCTGTTCGGGTTCACCGACGAACCGGGGCTGCTGGATCTGCTGGGCGATTCGTCACGGTCGCTGAGGCAGTGCATCGTGCCCACCGACGTGCCGGGACTGGCGATTCTGCCGGCCGGACACCAGAGCACCGAGGCCACGGAGCTGCTGGCCAGTCAGCGCATGGTTCTGCTGGCGAAAGAACTTGGCGACCTGCCCGGCACCATCGTGCTGTTCGATTCCCCGCCGCTGCTGCTCACCACCGAAGCCGGTTCGCTGGCCGTGCATGCCGGCCAGATCGTCGTCGTGGTGAGGGCGCAGCACACCACACATGAGCAGGTGAGCCGCGCCGTGTCGGCCCTGGATCAGAACAAGGCCGTGAGCCTGATCCTGAATCAGGTGGAGTCGGGACAGGAGTCGTTGGGTTATGGTTACGGCGCCAGCTATGGCGCCGGCTACGGTTATGGCTACGGCAGCCAGCCACGCGATGCACAGGGTCAGGCCGGCCATGGCGGCGACTCCGCATCGCAGGATGCGCGCTGAACGCCGCGTGACCAGTATGCACATCAAGACGCATTCATCGCGCCGGCCTGACGCAGCGGGCCTGCGGGTGATCCGGCCCGGCGATCGGGCCGCCACCGCCACCGCCACCGCCACCGTTGCCGTCAACGCCGTCGCCGTTCTGGCTGCCGTGATGGCCGCCGCGCTGTGCGCTCCGTCGGCCCTCGCACAGGTAACCGACATCGAGCGCCGTTTCGCGCTCGGCATCGGTGCCGAGTACAGCGATAACATCGGTCGCGTCGATTCCGACAGCGACCCGCAGAGTCTTACTTACGGCAACGTCGATCTGGATGTCGGTCTGTCGCGGGAGGGCCAGCGCCTGTCCGCATTCGTCGACGGCAACCTCACCTACCATCGCTACGACAGCGACGACTACGACAACGAAACGCTGGGCGATCTGTCGGCCGGCCTGACGATCCGCGCGGTGCCGGACATCTTCTCCTGGGACGTGGCCAACCGCATCGGTCATGTGCGCCGCGATCCGTTTTCCGCCGCCGAGCCGGGCAATCGCGAGCGACTCAATGTGTTCTCCACCGGGCCGGACTTTCGCGCACCGCTCGCGCCGCGACTGGCCATGCAGATCAGCGCCCGCTACACCGAACGCGAATGGCAACGCAGCGATGAGCTTGACAGCACCGTACATTCGGCGGAACTGGGCCTGCTGCGAGCACTCGATCCGCGTCGTCATGTGGCCGTCACCGCGGCCGGCCGGCGCGTGTCATTCGACTCGCCGCTGGCGCCCGAGTACGAAGTCCATCTCGGCTACATCACCTACGCCAGCAGCCTGCCGAACAACGAGCTCGAACTCAGCATCGGCGCCAGCCGGCTGCGTCGCGAGGGCGAATCACAGACCGGCACCTATCTGAGCGCCAGCTGGTTGCGGCTGCTCACAACACGTTCCCGCCTGGAACTGCGACTGTCGCGCGACTTCGAGGATGCCGGCGACGAGCTGCTGGATGTGGCCGTGCTTCCCGGCGGCACGGGCGTCGGCGATGTGGCCACCAGCAGCGATCCGATGACCCGCAGCCGCTTCGGCTTCACCTACTCGCTGACGCGGCCGCGTACCACCTACACCGCCGGCACGGACTGGTCGCGCGAGCGCTTTGTCAGCGATACCGGCCTGGACCGGGACGGCTGGCGCAGCTCGATCGGCGCCAGACATCAGTTCTCACGCGGTACCGCGGCGGAACTGGCTCTGTTCTACGGCCGCGAGCGCTTCACGGCGCTGGACGACAGTATCGCCGAGCGGGGCGTGACGGCGGGGCTGCTGCGTCGCCTGAGCCGCACCTGGAACATGGTGTTTCGCCATGAGTACGTGAGCCGCGATGCCAATCTGTTCGGTGATTTCAGCGAAAACCGCTACCGGCTGTCGTTCGTATGGACGCCGGTGATATAGCCCACGCCACGCCGTTGCCGGCGGCGTCCTCGCGCACCACGGCCACGCCGGTCGTGCATCTGTTCACATGCGATATGGATCGCGATGACACGCCGGATGCGCGGCTGCATTCGCTGCTCAGCTGTAGCGAGCTTCAGCGCGCGGAGCGCTTCTGCAGCGCCGTCCTGGCGCGTCGCTACAAGGTGGCGCGGGCATGGCTTCGCGTGGTGCTGTCGGAGTGGACGGGCACCGCGCCGGAGATGCTGGCGTTTCGCTTCGGCGCCGCCGGCAAGCCGTTTCTGGACAAGCCGTTTCTGGAGGAGGGTCCCGCATTCAATGTCTCGCACTCCGAAGCCGCACTGCTGATCGGCGTCACTGACCATGGTCGGCTGGGTGTGGACATCGAGAAGCAGCGACCCATCGAGGATCATGAACAGCTGGCGCGGCGGTATTTCTCCGCAGCCGAGACCGCCGAACTGCTGAGCCTGCCCGGCAGCGAACGCGACCGCGCCTTCCTGCGGCTGTGGACGCGCAAGGAGGCGTTTATCAAAGCGCTGGGTGGCGGCCTGTCGATACCGTTGCATGCGTTTTCGGTCAGTGCGGATTCATGCGCGGGCAACGCGCTGTATGCGGCCGATGCGGCACTCGCCGACCCTGCGCAATGGTTTGTGGGTGACGTGGCCGCCGGCCCGTCGCTGCTGGCCGCCGTCGCACTGGATCGACCGGCGTGCAGCGTTTCACTGTCGGCCGATCCGGATCCGCCCAACCGCCTCTGATGGGAACCACGTCGGGTCCTGCGTGCGGGCGAACGCTTATACTTTCGCCACCGCAGCCCAGGATGACTGGATTACTGGATCATGATCACCGGAATAGACCACATCGCGATCGCGGTGCCCGATCTGGAGCGCGCCATACGCCGCTTCATGGATGACTTCGGCTTCGAGTTCACCGGTCGCGAGGACGTCGAACAGGCGGCCACCAGCACGGCATTCTTCGCGCGGACCAATGCACGTATCGAGCTGGTGCATCCGCTCAACGGCAAAGGGCCGATCGCGAAGTATCTGGAGAAACGGCCGGGCGGTCTGCACCACCTGTGCTTCACCACGAACGACATCGACGCCGACGTGGCGCGGCTGCGCGAACGCGGCTATCAGTTCATCACCGACCAGCCACAGGCCGGCGCCCATGGCTGCCGGGTGATCTTCATTCATCCCAAATGCAGCGATGGCGTGCTGATCGAGCTCAGCCAGCCCGGCGGGCAGGCATGAGCCGCGACCGCAACGCCCCACCGGACCTGGCCGCCTGGCAGGCCGCCGCGCAGAAGCAGCTCAAGGATCGACCGCTGCAGTCGCTGACGCGTGAGAACGCCTCCGGCATTGCGGTGCGTCCACTGTACACGTCGGCCGATCTGCAGGGGCTGACGTTCGCCGATTCGCTGCCGGGGGTTGCGCCGTTCGTACGCGGTCCGCAGGCGACGATGTATGCCGGGCGGCCCTGGACCATCCGCCAGTACGCCGGCTTTTCCACGGCCGAGGAATCCAACGCCTTCTACCGTCAGTCGCTGGCCGCCGGCATGCAGGGTGTGTCGGTGGCCTTCGACCTGGCCACGCATCGCGGCTATGACTCCGATCATCCGCGGGTGGCCGGCGATGTGGGCAAGGCGGGCGTGGCCATCGACAGTGTCGAGGACATGCGCGTCCTGTTCTCCGGCATACCGCTGGACAAGGTCTCGGTGTCGATGACGATGAGCGGCGCGGCGTTGCCGATCATGGCCTGCTTCATCGTCGCGGCCGAGGAACAGGGCGTGGCGCCGGCACAGCTGTCGGGCACGATCCAGAACGACATCCTCAAGGAATTCATGGTGCGGAACACGTACATCTATCCGCCCGCACCGTCCATGCGTATCGCCGGCGACATCATCGCCTACTGCGCGAACCACATGCCGCGCTTCAACAGCATCTCGATCTCCGGCTACCACATGCAGGAAGCCGGCGCGGATCCGGCGCTGGAGCTGGCCTACACGCTCGCCAACGGCAGGGAATACATCCGCACCGCGCTGGCCGCGGGGCTGGACATCGACGCCTTCGCCGGCCGGCTGTCGTTCTTCTTCGGCATCGGCATGAACTTCTACATGGAAGTGGCCAAGCTGCGTGCCGCGCGCCTGCTGTGGGCGCGCATCGTTGAAAGCTTCGGCGCCACCAGCGATCGCTCGAAGATGCTGCGCACGCACTGCCAGACATCGGGCTGGTCGCTGACCGCGCAGGATCCCTACAACAACATCGTGCGCACCACCATCGAGGCGATGGCGGCGGTGTTCGGCGGCACACAGTCGCTGCACACCAATGCCTATGACGAAGCCATTGCGCTGCCGTCCGATCATGCGGCGCGCATCGCACGCAACACGCAGCTGGTGATACGCGATGAAACCGGTATCTGCGATGTGATCGATCCCTGGGGCGGATCGTATTTCATGGAACGCCTCACGGCCGATATCGCCGAGCGTGCGCAACTGCTGATCAACGAAGTGGAGAACGCCGGCGGCATGGCCAGCGCCATCGACACCGGGCTGCCCAAGCGCCGCATCGAGGAAGCCGCGGCAAGGCGCCAGGCGCGCATCGATCGTGGCGAGGAAATCATCGTCGGCGTGAACCGCTACCGGCCCGATCAGGACACCGAGGTGGCCGTGCGAGATATCGACACCAGCGCGGTGCGCGAGGCGCAGCTGCGCTCGCTGGCGCGACTGCGCGACGAGCGCGACGATGCAGCCGTGCGGCAGGCGCTTCAGGCACTGTCTCAGGCGGCCGCGCAGGACACCGGCAATCTGCTCGAGCTGGCCGTGCAGGCGTGCCGCGTGCGGTGTACGGTCGGCGAGGTGAGCGACGCACTGGAACATGCCTGGGGGCGATACACGATGAATGTGCACACGGTGTCCGGCGTTTACGGCGGCGCACACGGCAACGATGAGCACTGGCAGCGCGTGCAGGCCGGCATCGAGACCTTTCGCCAGCGCTGCGGACGGCGCCCGCGCATGCTGGTGGCGAAGATGGGTCAGGACGGTCACGACCGCGGCGCGCGCGTCATTGCATCGGCCTTCGCCGATCTGGGCTTCGACGTCGATCTCTCGCCGATGTTTTCCACGCCCGACGAGGTGGCGCGCCAGGCCGTGGAGAACGACGTGCACGTGGTGGGTGTGTCCTCGCAGGTGGCCAGCCACAATGTGCTGGTGCCCGAACTGATCGCGGCGCTGGCGGCGCGGGCCGGAGACACTGTCGCCGGGAGCGTCGGCGACGCGATTGGCGGACAGGTCAGCCAGGTCGGCGAAGCGGTCAGCGGGGAGATCATCGTCGTCGTTGGCGGCGTGATTCCGCCGCAGGACGTGCGGTTTCTGAAACAGGCCGGCGTCAGGGCCGTGTTCGGGCCGGGCACGCCGATCACCGCGGCGGCGCTGGAAGTGCTGGCGCAGCTGGAAGCGGCCGCGTCGCGCTGACGGTTGTCGGCCCACACGTGAACCGGAACGCACAGGCCGACATGGGCCGTCACGGCATCAGCACCGACGCACTCACGAGCGGCGACCGGCGTACGCTGGCGCGCGCGATCACGCTGGTCGAGAGCGAACTGGAAGCGCATCGCCGCGATGCCGAGGCGCTGCTGGAATCGCTGCTGCCGCACACCGGTGGCAGTCTGCGACTGGGCATCACCGGCACGCCCGGGGTCGGCAAGTCCACGTTCATCGAAACGTTCGGTCTGCACCTGCTGGAGCAGGGCCACCGGGTAGCGGTGCTTGCCGTGGACCCCAGCTCGCCGCGCGGCGGCGGCAGCATCCTTGGTGACAAGACGCGGATGGCGTCGCTGTCGCGCAGCGAGCACGCGTTCATCCGCCCGTCACCGGCGGGCGATTCTCCCGGTGGCGTTGCACACAAGACCCGCGAGTGCATGCTGCTGTGCGAGGCGGCCGGCTACGACATCGTGGTCGTGGAAACCGTGGGCGTCGGCCAGTCGGGCGTCGACGTGGCGGACATGGTGGATTTCTTTCTCGTGCTGCTGCAGCCCAACAGCGGCGATGAACTGCAGGGCATCAAGCGCGGCATCGTCGAGGTGGCCGATGCACTGGTGGTGAACAAGGCCGACAAGGGCCATGAATCCGATGCCGAACGCACGGCTCTGCACTATCGCAGTGCGCTGGCGGTGCTGCGGGCGGAGGCCGCCTGGCAGCCGCGCGTGCTCACCTGTTCGGCGCTGAGCGGCCACAACATCGATACCGTCTGGCGGATGATCGGCGAGTATCGCGACTACGCCGAAGGCGGCGGAGTTCTCGCCGATCGACGTGCGTGGCAGAATGCGCGCTGGATGAGGCGCCTGACGATGGAGCTGATCGAGCGTCAGCTCAAGGGTGACGAGCGGTTGCGAAGCCGGCTCGCGCAGCTGGAACAACAGGTGCGGCGTGGCGAGATGTCGCCGCTTGCGGCCGCGCGACAGATCAGCGAACTGCTGTGAATCCGCGTCTCGCGGTACGACGTGTGTCACTTGTTGAATGAACTTCGATCGTCGTCACAGCGCCCGTCACAAGCCTTCGGCAGAATCCGGCCGGATATGACTTATTTGCCGCACCGAATCGCGAATCGGCCACGCCCGGTGGTGATCACCGGCAGAACCACACCCGTTGATTGTGCCGCTTCGGTGCAGGGATGAAACCATGACGCATGACCCCAGCCGCTCCTTCCCCCTCACGCCCACCCAGCAGGGGATGCTGTTTCACCACCTGACGAACCGGCATGCCGGCGTCGATATTGAGCAGATCGTCTGCACGCTGCGTGAAGCGCTGGATACCGAGGCCTTCCAGAGTGCGTGGAACCGGGTGATTGCGCGGCATCCGGCGCTGCGCACACGCTTCATCTGGGAAGGTGTGCAGGAGCCGGTGCAGCAGGCCGAGGACGATGCATTCCTGTCGCTGCGTGTGGAGGACTGGCGTCAGCGGCCGGAGGCAACGCGCACGGCCGGGCTCGAGCGTCTGCTCGACGAGGAACGCAATCGCGGCATCGAACTGGGCGAAGCACCGGCCATGCGCGTGGTCGTGGTGCGGCTCGACGATCAGCATTGGGAAATGCTGTGGACATTTCATCACATCCTCTGTGACGGGCGCTCGTTCATCACGGTGCTCACCGAGCTGTTCGCGCTGTACGAAGCCGAACGTGGCGGCCAGGCCTTTGAGGCCGAACCGCCCGCGCCGTTCTCCGATCATGTCCATCACGTGGCGGCACAGGATCTTGCCGCCGCCGAGACGTTCTGGACCGGACGTCTGGCGGGATTCAGCGCACCCACTCAGCTGCCGGGCATCGCCGCCGCCGATGCCGCGCAGGGCCGCGGTCACGCGGATCGCGTGCTGGATGGTGCACTGACCGACCGGCTGCGCAGCACCGCGCAGGCGCTGGAGCTGTCCCTGAATACCCTGGTGCAGGGTGCCTGGGCCGTCGTGCTGGCACGCTGGAGCAGCAGCGCCGACGTCGTGTTCGGCGCCACCCGTGCCGGGCGCGGCGGCAGCGCGGACGGGGCCGACCGTATGGTGGGCTGCCTGATCAATACGCTGCCTGTGCGCGTGCAGGTGGACGATGCGGCGGTGGTCGGCGACTGGCTGCGCGCGCTGCGCGACAGCGAGCGCGCAGTGCGTCCGTTCGACCAGAGTCCGCTGATGCAGGTGCAGGGCTGGTCGGAAGTCGGTGGTGGTCAGTCGCTGTTCGACAGCCTGATCGTGTACGACCACGCGACCCTGGATGCGTCGATGAAGGCGCAGGGTGCGGCGTTCGCCAACCGTACCTTCCGTCTCATCGAGCGCACGAATTATCCGCTGACGCTGTACGCCTACGGCGAACCGGCCATGGTGCTGAAGCTGGCCTACGATACGCCGCGCTTCAGCGACGATCTGGCCGGGCGTCTGCTGGCCAACCTCGAGCATGTACTCGCACGGCTTGCGGCGCGGCCCGAGGCGCCGCTGGCCGAGGTGGACCTGCTCGATGAAGGCGATCGCCACAGGTTGCTGAAGGAATGGAACGACACGGCGACGGAGTATCCGTCGGCGCTTTGTATTCACGAGGCGATCGAGGCGCAGGTGCGGCGCACGCCCGAGGCGCCGGCCGTTGTGTTTCGTGATCAGCCGCTGAGCTATGCGGATCTGAATACCCGCGCGAATCAGCTGGCGTATTTCCTGATGGGTATCGGCGTGGGGCCGGATGTGCCGGTGGGCGTGTGCGCATCGCGCAGCACCGACCTGATCGTCGCGCTGCTCGCCATTCACAAGGCCGGCGGCTGCTACCTGCCCCTGGATCCGGAGTACCCGCGCGATCGTCTGGCCTTCATGATCGAGGACGCCGCGGCGCCGGTACTGCTGACGCAGTCGAACCTGGAGCACGTGCTGCCCGCGCACGGCGCACGCACGGTGCTGCTGGATGACCCGTCCGTTTATCAGGATCGGCCGTCACACAATCCGCGTGCCAATGTCAGTTCCTCGAATCTGGCCTATGTGATCTACACCTCCGGTTCCACCGGCAAACCGAAGGGCGTGATGGTGGAACATCGCAACGTGATCAATTTCTTCACGGCGATGGACGCGAAAATCCCGCTGGCGCCGGATGCCGGCGGCAGCGCCGGCACCTGGCTGGCGGTGACCAGTCTGTCGTTCGACATCTCCGTGCTCGAGTTGTTCTGGACACTGGCGCGCGGATTCCGCGTGGTGCTGCACGAGGATCAGCAGCGTGCGGCGGCGTCCGCCGCGGCGCGCCGCGGCCAGCATGCCGACAAGCCCATCGCGTTCAGCCTGATGTATTTCTCCAGCGCCGACACGGCCGGCGAAGACAAGTATCGGCTGCTGATGGAAGGCGCGAAATTCGCCGATATGCATGGATTCGAGGCCGTGTGGACGCCGGAGCGGCACTTCCACGCGTTCGGCGGCCTGTACCCCAATCCCGCACTCACCAGCGCGGCGCTGGCCATGGTCACGAATCGCGTGGCGCTGCGCGCCGGCAGCGTCGTCAGTCCGCTGCATCATCCGGCCCGGGTGGCCGAGGAATGGGCCGTGGCCGACAACCTGTCGAACGGGCGCGTCGGCATCGCGTTCGCGTCGGGCTGGCAGCCGCGCGACTTCGTGCTCAAGCCGGAGGCGTTCGGGCGCAAGGAAGTGATGTTCGAAACCATGGATGCCATACGCAGACTGTGGCGCGGTGAGGAAGTCGAACTGGATGGACCGAAGGAACAGCGCTACCCGGTGAAGACCCTGCCGCGACCGATCCAGAAGGAGCTGCCGATCTGGCTGACGGCGGCCGGTTCGCCGGACACCTTCCGCGCCGCGGGCGAACTGGGCGCTGGCGTGCTCACGCATCTGCTGGGCCAGTCCATGGACGAGCTGGCGACCAAGCTGGCGATCTATCGCGAAGCCTGGCGTGCGGCCGGCCATGAGGGTAACGGCCATGTCACGCTGATGCTGCATACCTTCATCGGGGACGACGCCGAGGCCGTGCGCGACATCGTGCGCGAGCCGATGAAGAGCTACCTGGGATCGTCGCTGGGTCTGGTGAAGGGATTCGCGCAGAGCTGGACCGCCTTCAAGAAGCGTTCGGATGGATCCACCAGCGTTGATGTCGATCTGGATTCACTGACACCCGAAGAAATGGACGGGCTGCTCGAATACTCCTTCGAACGCTACTACGAAACGTCGGGGCTGTTCGGTGATGTCGACAGGGCGCTGGAGATCGTCGACGACCTGAAAGGGCTGGGCATCGACGAGATTGCCTGCCTGATCGACTTCGGTGTCGACGAAGACCTCACGCTCGCCCATCTGGCGCAGTTGAACAACGTACGCGAACGCGCGCAGCCGGTGGCCGCGGACACGCAGGCACGCGATCCGCATCACGAAGCCCTGCCGTCGCAGATTCGCCGCCTCGATGTCACGCATCTGCAGTGCACGCCTTCTTTGGGCAGCATGCTGGTGCAGGATGACGAGGCGCGCGACGCGCTGGGGCGGATCAGGGTGATGATGGTCGGTGGCGAGGCGCTGCCGCCGTCGCTGGCCGATGCCTTGCGCGAAGCTGGCGTCGGCCGGCTGCTGAACATGTATGGCCCCACAGAGACCACGATCTGGTCGGCCGTGCACGAGGTGACGGAGTCCGGTGTCACGGCCATCCCCATCGGGCGTCCGATTGCGAACACCACGGTGTACGTGGTGGATGCGCAGGGCCGGCTCACGCCGCCCGGTGTGCCTGGCGAGCTGTACATCGGCGGCGCCGGCGTCACGCGCGGCTACCTGGGGCGTGACGAACTGACGGCGGAGCGCTTCGTGGCGGACAGCTTCGGTAGCACGAGCGGTAACGGCAGCGCTACTGGCATCGGCACCGGCGCCAGTGGCGGACGCCTGTACCGCACCGGTGACCTGGTACGCTGGCGCGACGACGGTGTGCTCGAATTTCTCGGCCGCATCGATCATCAGGTGAAGATCCGCGGTCACCGCATCGAACTGGGTGAGATCGAGGCGGCGCTGGCCGAGCACGAGTCGGTGCGCGAGGCGGTGGTGATCGCTCGCGAGGATTCCCCGGGCGACGTGCGGCTGGTGGCTTACCTGATTCCCGCCGCCGCGGGCGATGCAGTGGACGGGCGCGCCCTCAGGGAACATCTGCGCGGGCTGCTGCCCGACACCATGGTGCCATCGCACTATGTGACGCTGGAGAAGTTTCCGCAGACCCCGAATCGCAAGATCGATCGCAAGGCGCTGCCGGCGCCGGTGGCCGCGACGGGCAAGCGCGCCGACGACACGGCCGAGACCGGCCCGCCGGCCAGCGAACTGGAAGCGCGCGTGCTGAGCGTCTGGCAGGAAGCGCTGATGCTCGACGCCATCGGCCTGGAAGAAAACTTCTTCGACCTCGGTGGCCACTCGCTGCTCGCCGTGAAAGTGCATCGACGGCTCAGTGAGGAACTTGGCCGTCCGCTGGCGATCACCGATCTGTTCCGCTTTCCCACGGTGCGCTCGCTCAGCGAGTATCTGGCCGATGGTTCCGGTGGCGAAACCCTACAGGCCAGTCGCGACCGGGCCGCGATGCGGCGCCAGGCCATGGCGGCGCGGCGTGGTGCGCGCAGGCCGGAAAAGGTGTGATCGGGCGATCGGGCCGGGTTTACGCGGTCAGACCGCCCGTGCGCACTGGACCGAATCGGCGCCAGCGACGCACCAGTCCGAGGCCCAGCAGGCCGGCGCCGAGCAGCAACAGCGTGGTGGGCTCTGGAACCAGCGCAACATGCGACAGCGCCTGACGGCCAGTCACTTCCCAGCGGCCTTCCCAGACACCGTCGCTGTTCGGGTTGAGCTGGAAGCTGATCCAGTCCGGATCGGTGCGGCCCCAGCCGAACTTGAAGACGATGTGCAGGCCAGGAATGTCGAATGCAGCCGGGTCGATCGCGAACGTGCCGGACGTGCCGCCCAGGCCCGTGATCGTCAGCAGCGAACCGATGCCGTTACCGTCCTCGACCTTGTCGATTTCGTGGTAGCCGGCATCCTGCCAGTACTGACCGCTGGGCTGCCGGTTGGTGGTGCCGGCCGGGCCGCAGGCCATCGTGCCCTGGCTGTCGTCGAAGCCGAGGGTGGCCAGCCGGCCATCACCGGGCTCGTTGCAGGTGATGCTGACCGGTGCGGCGTGGGCGGTGGCCAGGGCGAAGCTCAGCAGTGCCGTGGCCGTGATGCCCTGGAGAATCCTGATGTTCATTTCGAATGCGCCTGCAAAGATGAAGAATGAGAAATAGTGAAGCCATTGTCCCGTGCACGACAGAGCCGGGCACAACGTCATGATGCACAATTCATGCCGATCACTTTTGGTGAATAAAAACAATGAATTGAGATTTGGTTCGGCCGGGATGCCGAGCGAACTGTCAATTTTCCTGACAGAATCTTGTATGGTCCGCGCATGACGATTTCGTTTCGGCTGAATGGTGAGCTGTTGTCGGTGGAAGCGCCGGGCGACATGCCGCTGCTGTGGGTGCTGCGTGACCTGCTGGGGCTGACGGGCACGAAGTACGGCTGCGGACGCGCGATCTGTGGCGCCTGCACGATCCATATGGACGGTAATGCGGTGCGCAGCTGCGTGCTGCCGGTGCAGAGTGTGGAAGGCCGCGACATCACCACCATTGAAGGGCTGTCCGACGACGGCTCGCATCCGCTGCAGCAGGCGTGGGTGGAACTGCAGGTGCCGCAGTGCGGCTACTGCCAGAGCGGGCAGATCATGAGCGCGGCCGCGCTGCTGGCGCGTACTCCGCAGCCCACGGAAGCGCAGATCAGCGATGCAATGCGCGGCAACCTGTGCCGCTGCGGCACCTATACGCGTATTCGCCGTGCCGTGGCCCGCGCGGCCGAACGCTGACATGGCGGTAACGAAAATCACACGGCGTGCGCTGCTGGTCGGCGCCGGAGGCGCGGCGGTGGTGGCCGGTGCCAGCGGCCTGTGGCTGGTCAGCGGACGCTGGCGCAATCGTCGCTACCGCCTCGCCGTGGAACGCGGCGCCGGCTTCTCACCCAGCGTCTACCTGCAGGTACAACCCGATGGCGAGGTCGTCATCTGGCTGAATCGTTCAGAAATGGGGCAGGGCGTGTCCACGGCGCTGCCGCTGATCATTGCCGAGGAACTGGACGCGGACTGGAGCCGGGTGCGCATCGAGCAGGCCGTGGCCGGCGACGGCTTCGACTACGGCCCCATGGCAACCCTGGCCAGCGCCAGTATCCGTTCGCAATGGACCGACCTGCGCCGTGCCGGCGCCACCGCGCGCCGCATGCTGGTCGCCGCTGCCGCCCGGCACTGGGGCGTGTCCGCGCGCAGCTGCCGCACCGACAACGGCCAGGTGCTGCACGACGACAGCGGTCGCGCGCTTGGCTACGGCGAACTCGCCGACGCCGCGGCCAGCGAACGCGCACCGCTGCGGCCGGCGCTCAAGCAGCCTGCCGAATTCCGCCTGATCGGCCAGCCCATCGCCCGCCGCGACATCCCCGACAAGGTCACCGGCCGCACCACGTTCGGGCTCGACGTGCGCCTGCCCGACATGCGGTTCGCCGCGCTGGCCCGCGCGCCGGTCGCCGGATCGGCGTTGCTCGATGTCGACGACGCTGATGCCCGCGCCGTGCCCGACGTCATCGACGTGATCCGTCTGGAAAGCGCGGCCGGCGGCGGCGTGGCCGTGCTGGCGCGCCACACCCATGCCGCGATCCGCGGCCGCGACGCGCTGCGCGCGCGCTGGCAGGCGCCGCAGGGCAGCGCGATCTCTGATACCGACTTCAGCGCCAGACTGCGCGACCGGCTGCGGGCGGTGGACGCCGAAGTGGCGCGCGATGATGGCGGCGTGATCGATGCGCTCACCAGTGGCGCCACGCTGGCCGCCGATTATGAAGTGCCGTTTCTCGCCCATGCGCCGATGGAACCGATGAACTGCGTTGCCCGCGTCAGCGATGGCCGCTGCGAGGTCTGGGCGCCGACCCAGGTGCCCGACGACGCACGACGGGTCGCGGCCGACGTGGCCGGCCTGCCGCTGCACCGTGTCACCGTCCATACCACGGCGCTCGGTGGCGGCTTTGGCCGCCGCGCCGTGTCCGACTTCGTGGCCGAGGCCGTTGCCGTGGCGGCGCGGAGCGGCCAGCCGGTGCAGACGGTGTGGACGCGCGAGGACGACATGCGCCACGGCCTGTATCGCGATGCCGCGGCCCAGCGGCTGCATGCGGCGCTGGACGATACCGGACTGCCGGTCGCCTGGCGGCACCGCGTGGTGAGCGCGGTGACCGGCCTGCCGCGCCCCGGCGACGTGAACTGGAATGCGCTGATGGGCACGGACGATCTGCCGTACCACACCGGCGCGCGGCGCATCGAATGGGCTGGCGTCACGTCACCGCTGCGCACGGCCATCTGGCGGTCGGTCGGATATTCCTACACCACGTTCGCGATCGAAAGCTTCGTCGACGAACTGGCCGCGGCCGCGAATCACGATCCGCTGGACTACCGCCTGCGCCTGCTGCCCGATGGCCATCGCCTGGCGCACTGCCTGGAACGGGTGGCCGAACTGTCCGGCTGGCGCGCGCGGGCGGAAGCGCGAAGCGGTGCCGCCCCTGCCGGCGCCCCCGCCCGCGCGCTCCCCCGGGCGTTGGGTCTGGCGGCCGTATCGTGTTTCGACAGCCACATCGCGCTGGTCGTCGAGGTGGAAGTCGAGGCCGGTGCCGGCACCCCGGTACGCGTGCCGCGTGTCTGGGCCGCCGTGGACTGCGGTATTGCCATACAGCCGGATGGCGCCATCGCGCAGATCGAAGGCGGCATCGTCTTCGGCCTCACCGCGGCGCTGCATGGGCGCCTGACGCTGCGTGACGGCGCCGTCGTCGAAGGCAACTACGACGACTACCGTCTGCTGCGCATCGACGAAACGCCCGACATCACGGTGGAGCTCATTCCCGGCGCCGATCCGCCCGGTGGACTGGGCGAAGTGGGCGTGCCGCCGGTTGCCCCCGCCGTGGCCAACGCGCTCGCCGCGGCCGGTGTGGGCCGGCGGCGCAACCTGCCGCTGTTGACTTCCTGATGCCGATCACCGTCACCTCCATCAGCTACGCGCTGGCCGCGCTCGGGTTCGTGCTGCTCACGGTGCTGCTGGCGCTGCACCAGCCGCGTAACCGTCAACACCTCGGGTTGCTGCTGGCCTGTGCCGGCAGTGCCGTATGGGCGTCGATCCTGCTGGTGCTGGTGGCGATCGAGAGCCCCGCCCTGGGCCCCTGGGTGTGGCCGCTGGACGCGCTGCGTTCGGCCGTCTGGCTGATATTCCTGGCCAGTCTGATACCGGTGTCGGGCTGGAGCACGCCGCGCCGCTGGCTGCCGGCGGTGGCGGTGCTCACCGTGCTGCTGCTGACGGCGAATCCGCTGCTGGGGCTGGATCTGGATCCGATGTCCGTCGGCGTGGTTTCGCTGCTGCTGCTCGCGCTGCTGGGTCTGTTCGCCGTGGAACAGGTGTACCGCAACGCCGATGCGCATGAACGCCACATCCTCAAGCCGCTGTGCATTGCCACCGGCGGCCTGTTCGTCTTCGACCTGTTCATCTACTCGCACGCGCTGCTGCTGAATCATCTGGATGCCGCGCTGTGGTCCAGCCGCGGGCTGGTGAACGCCGTGCTCATCGTGCCGCTGCTGATTGGCGCCAAGCGTCATCCGGCGCTGACACCGGATCTGCGCGTGTCGCGGCGGATGGCCTTCCACTCAGCCACGCTGGTCGGCGCCGGCCTCTACCTGCTGGCCATGGCCCTCGGTGGCTATCTGATCCGGCTGAGCGGCGGCGTCTGGGGGCCGGTGCTGCAGATCGTGTTCTTTGCGGCAGCCGTGCTCATCCTGATCTACATTTTTTCGTCGTCCAATCTGCGCGCCCGGCTGCGCGTGCTGCTGTCGAAACACTTCTATCGCTACAAGTACGACTATCGCGACGAGTGGCTGCGTCTGATCGCGACGTTGTCGGACCGGGATGGCGGCAGCGCGCCGCAGCGGGCGCTGAAGGCGCTGGCCAACATCCTGCACAGCGCATCCGGGCAGTTGTGGATCAGCCGCGGCCCCGGCATGCCGTACGAATCGATGGCGGCACTGGGGCCTGGCAACCTGTCGGTGTACGACTCGACACACGGCCTGGTGCGCTTCCTCGATGAGACCAACTGGATCGTGGACACCGCCGAGTATGAACGCGACCCCGGCCGCTACTCGCATGCGCTGCGTGACGTTCCCGCTGAAGACCTGCCGCCGGCGTCGGTGATTGTGCCGATGCGCCATGAAGACCGTCTGCTCGGCTTTGCGCGGCTCGACAGGCTGGCGGGACTCGGCCCGCTGAATTTCGAGGACCACGACCTGCTGAAGACCGTGGGCCGGCAGATGGCCGTGTTCGTGCAGCAGGAACTGATGCAGGAGCGGCTGGCCGAGACGCGTCAGTTCGAGGCGTTCAATCGCATGACCGCCTTCCTGATGCATGATCTGAAAAACCTGATCGCGCAGCAGGCGCTGATCGTGCGCAACGCGCCACGGTTCAAGGACAACCCGGACTTCATCGACGACATGATCGGCACCGTGCAGCGCGGCGTCACGCGCATGCGCAAGCTGCTCGAGATCCTGAAAAGCGGTACCGCGGAATCGGAGAACAGCCGTATCAGCCTGACGTCGGTGCTGGAGGAAGTGGTGGCCGACGCCGCCCTGCAGGCGCCGGTGCCTGCGTTGCAGATCGATGGGCTTGTGGAGGTTCAGGCCGATCGTGACAAACTGGCCATGGTGCTCACCCACGCGGTGCGTAACGCCCAGGACGCCACCAGTGCGAGCGGCCGGGTTGCGGTGCGCGCGCGCCGCGACGAGGGCAACGCTGTCATCGAGGTGGAGGACGATGGCACGGGCATGGATGAAGCGTTTGTCCGCCACCGGCTGTTCCGGCCGTTCGATACCACCAAGGGCGCGTCCGGCATGGGCATCGGCGCGTATCAGATCCGCGAGTACGTGCACAGCCTCGGCGGGCGGGTGGACGTGGAAAGCCGCGTGGGGCAGGGCACCACGCTGCGGCTGGTGATTCCGGCGGCCGGCACGGCGGCGGGTCCCGTGGCTGCCGACGTGGCCGACAGGGCAGCGACGTGATGCGCCTGCTGCTTGCGGTGCTGGTGCTGGCCGGCGCGTTCGCCGTGGGCCTGGCCGACATGCTGGCCGTGCTGCATTTCAACTGGACCGAGTTGTACGGGCATTTCGAGCACGGCTATCTGGTGCTGGCGCTGAGTGTGTGGATGGCGTGGAAACACTGGCGCGCTGCAGCGCAGGCGGGGCCTGCGCGGGCGGCACCTGCCCGACAAGTCGGGCCTCCGTCCGCCGCCGGCGGCATCGACACCGACGGCAAGCACCGGGCAACGCCACATGCCGGGCCGGACTGGCTGGCGGCCGTGCCGCTGGTGGTGATCCTGGCGCTGCTGGCGGCGATGCAGTTCATGGGTGTCAACACCACCCGCCTGGCCCTGCTGCCGCTCCTGCTGCTGGCGGGCATCGCGCTGGTGGGCGGGCGCACGGTGATGCTGCGGCTGCTGTGGCCGGTGCTGTTCCTGTACTTCGCGATGCCCCACTGGTGGGTGTTCAACGGCCTGCTCCAGGAGCTCACGACCGCGGTCGTGACACAGGTCGTGGCGTGGACCGGCCCGCCGGCGTATATGGAGGGCAATGTGGTGCATATCCCCGCCGGCGTGTTCGAGATCGCGTCCGGATGCAGTGGCCTGAACTACCTCATGACCGGCACCGCGCTGGCCGGGTTCTATGCGCTGATGTATCTGCGCGGCTGGTCCGCCCGCCTGAAGCTGCTGGTACTGGCGGCGGCGGTTTCGCTGTTTGCGAACTGGGTGCGGGTGTATGCGCTGATCGTGATCGGCCACGTGACGGACATGCGTCACTACCTGATCGTGGTTGAGCACCACAGCTTCGGCTGGGGGCTGTTCATGGTGCTGATGGTGGGCGTGCTGTTTGCGGCCCGGTCGATGGAACTGCGCGAAGGCGCTGACGTAAGATAGTCCAATGCAGGAACAGATCGCTTATCTGCTGACCCAGGTGCGCAGCGCCTGGCGTTTCCGCTGGCTGGCGCTGGCCGCCGCGTGGCTGATCGCCCTGGGCGGCTGGGCCGTGGTGGCCATGATGCCCGACCAGTACGAGGCCAGTGCGCGGGTGTATGTGGATACGACCTCGGAGCTGCGGCAGATCCTGCGTGACCAGATCATCGAGCCGGATCTCGAGTCGCAGCTGAATTTCGTGCGCGAATCGATGATGGGTCGCGAACAGCTGCTGCACGTAGTCAATTCCACGGGTCTGCGCAACCGTGTCGAGCGACCGGAGGATGCCGAAGCGCTGGCAGCCGCGCTGCGTCACCAGATAGAGCTGATCGTCGTCGGTGACCCGCGCGGGCGGGTGCGGGACAACATGTATACGATCCGCTACCGCGATACCGAGCGCGGCGTGGCGCTGGCCGTTGTCGATACCGTCGTCAATGCGTTCATGGAAGACACGCTGGGGCGGCGTCGCGAAGGCTCGGACCGTTCCCGGGCGTTTCTTGAGCGGCAGATCGAGGAAGTCACGGAGGAGCTGGCGGAAATCGAGCAGCGGCGGGCGGACTTTCGACGCGAGCATGCCGAACTGCTGCCGGGCTCCGAAGGCGGCTACGTGGAGCGCCTCCAGGCGGCGGTTGCACAGCTGGATGATACCCAGCAGCTGCTGGCACAGGCCGAGGCGCGGCGTGCGCGGCTGATGGAGCAGCTGGCCGGCGAACGCGCCCTGGCGCCGGCGGTGACCGCAACCGGCGAGCCCGCGCCGGGCAGCCTCGAAGCGCGTATCCGGGATCACGAAGCCGGCCTCGAAGATCTGCTGCTGAGATACACGGATCAGCACCACGACGTGATCGCTACGCGCGAGGTACTGGAACGGTTGTACAGGCAGCGGGAAGATCAGATCGCGGCACGGGAAGGCGGCGCGGCAGTCGCCAGCAACAACCCCGTTTACCAGCAGATGCGGATCCATCTCAACGAGGTTGAAGTTGACATTGCGTCGCTGATGATCGACAGGGATCGGCGTCAGGCGCGGGTAGACCGTCTGCGCTCCATGGTCGAGGAGATTCCTGAAATCGAGCGGCAGGCCGCGCAGCTGGATCGCGACTACGACGCCTTGACGGCCCAGCGTCAGAACCTGGTCCGCAGCCTGCAGACCGAGCGACTGACGCGCGAAGCTTCGGAAACGGACCAGATCGAGTTCCAGCTGATCGATCCGCCGACCGCGCCGCCGGAGCCGGCATCACCGCCACGCGCGATCATGATCCTGTTCGTGTTGATGGCGGGATTCGGCGGCGGTGGGGGTGCGGCCTTCCTGCTGTCGCAGGTGAAGCCGGTGTTCACCGATCCGCGCACGCTGCGCGAAGTCACCGGATTGCCGGTGGCTGGCATCGTCAGCCGCACGTGGCAGGCGCGGCACCGGGTGCGGCGCCGCGCCGAAATCATTTCGTTCATGTTCGGCTGCACCGCGCTGGTGGGCGTCTTTGTGCTTGTGTTCGCGTTCGAGGTACTTGGTGGCGGACTGCGTGGCCTGATGGCCTGATGGCCTCTGAAGGGGCTGCCGGCTGCCTGGCCGCCCGCGCGATCAGCAGACGCACAGTCCGCGGCGCACAGTCAGCAGGGACGCGGTCAGTACGCCTTGGTGTCGCGGAACACCTGTATCGCGGTACGGAAAAGAATCTTCACGTCCATCACCGGCGACCAGTGGCGCAGGTAGTCCAGATCATAATTCACGCGTGCTTCCATCTGCGACAGCTCGCTCGTTTCACCGCGGCAGCCGTTCACCTGGGCGAGGCCCGTGAGGCCGGGCAGCACCTTGTGGCGCAGCATGTAGCCCTTGATCAGCTTGCGGTACTGCTCGTTGTGGGCCACTGCGTGGGGACGCGGACCCACCAGACTCATGCGGCCCTGCAGCACATTGAACAGCTGCGGCAGCTCGTCCAGCGAGCTGCGGCGCAGAATCCGCCCCAGCGGTGTGATGCGCGGATCGTCCCGCTGCGCCTGCGGCACATGCGGACCGTCCTGGGTGACGTACATGCTGCGGAACTTGTAAACCGTGATCTCGCGGCCGTCCAGGCCGTAGCGGCGCTGGCGGAATATCGCCGGGCCGCGTGACGTGATCTTGATCAGGATTGCGACAACCACCATCACCGGCAGCGCCGGAATCATGATGATCAGCGTGAAGATCAGGTCGGTCATGCGCTTGAGCGCACCGCGAAAGCCGAAGAACGGGGTTTCACACAGCGCGACCACCGGCACGCCGCGAATGTCGGTGGTGCGCGACTGGATCAGATCAAAGACGAATACGTCGGGCACGTAGTACAGCGACACCGTGGAGTCGCGAAGTTCGTCGAGCAGATCCGCCACGCGCTTGATGTGGCGAATCGGCAGCGCCACATAGATGACGTCGATGCCGTGGCTGCGGGCGTAGTCGGCTACGTCGTTCAGCCGGCCGAGCAGCGAAAACTGATCCCCCAGGCCCAGCCTTTCGGTGCTGCGATCGTCGAAGAAACCCTGCACGCGTGTGCAGAGTTCGGGGTTTTCGGCGAGGCGCCGTGCCAGTGTGAGGCCGGGGTCATTCGCCCCAACGACGATGGCGGTGCGCAAATTCTCCTGCGACAGCACCACACGGCGCATCAGATGGCGCAACCCCAGTGCCAGCCACAGCAGCAGCAGCGGTGTAACGAACATCCACGGGATGATCACACGGCGGGCGAAGTGGTCTGAGAACCCGCCGATGTAACCCAGTCCCAGCAGCACGCCGAGAATCAGCATCCAGCGGATCAGGATGTCCATGCCGATTTCGGTGCGTGGTTCCTGCACGGACAGCCCGTCGATGGACGTACGGCGCAGCAGCAGCAGTGCGAGCAACGCTGAGGTGGCGGCCAGCATGGCGTACAGGCGGTCGAAGTCTATTCCGGTAGCCAAGACGAGCAGGCACAGACAACCAGCCACCACCACGCCCGGCAGTGTGTTCTGAAGTACACGGACCAACGCGACGGAGAGGTTTTTCTTGAAGACGATGGATTGGTTCATGTTGTCCGGCAGCGTTGATCGGCGACCGTTGACTGTGCTCTCGATGCATGGCCAGCGGCCGAGAATGGAGAGGCTTCGGTCACGCAGTCGAATTGTACATTCTGACGGGTTACGAGCCGCTTTTGTGTGACGCGGGTCCAGCAGCGTCGAGCGTGCTGCCGATCAGTTGCGCAACCTCGTCGACGGCCGGTGTCTGCAGCAGGCCCAGATGCGTGGCCGAGACCCTGTGAATCCGCAGACGGTTCGCAAGCCGGTTCCAGCCCCAGCTCGTATCGTCGCCAGCGTCGGTGGCTTCGATGAACAGTGCCAGACCGTCATAGGGTGCGGCGCGGTAGTGGCGCATTGCCGCAAGATAGCCGGTACTGCGATCGGCTATCGTTTCGTCGTCATCGCCGCCGGTACTTGCATCGTCAGGCGTACTGGCAGTCCCCGGACTGATGTGCCGCCGAAACCGGCGCAGGATCTGGCGGAACCGCCAGCCCAGACCGTAGCGCGCCTCGCCCGGCAGGTCGCTGTCGAGTACGCACAGTAGTTCCACGCTCTGCCCCTGGCTGCAGAGCTGCTGGGCCATCTCATAGGCAATGATGCCGCCGAACGAAAAGCCGATGAGGTGATAGGGGCCCTGCGGCCTGCGGGCACGTATCGTGCGCAGGTAGGCTGCCGCGAGCCGTTTCACGCCAGGCGCTTGCAGATTGTTCCGCGGATCCTGTACGAAGTGCATCTCCTCGGCGACGAAGACGCCGTAGACCGGCCGCCGCGGTGCGAAACAGTCGGCCAGCGCCTGGTAGAGGTGGATGCCGCAGATGCAGAACAGCGGAGGCAGTTCGCCCAGCGGTTGCAGAGGCACCAGCGATTCTCCCGCTGCCGTCTGCGATGAAAGCAGGGCATCGGCCAGGGTCGCGACGGTGGGGTGGCGGAACAGCGTCGGCAGCGAGCAGCGGTGCCCGAGTTCCTCGCGGATACGGTCGACGACGCGCACGGCCAGCATCGAATGACCGCCGAGGTCGAAGAAGTTGTCGTAGACACCGAATCCGCTGACGCTCAGCGTGTTCTGCCAGATGCGCCACAGCGCGTGTTCCAAGTCGGTGCGCGGCGGTACTGCCTGCACGCCTCGCGGCTGATGCGCCGAGGCGGCCGGCAGCCGTTGCCGGTCCACCTTGCCGTTCGGCAGCAGTGGGATCGCGTCAAGTTCCACGAACTGCTGCGGAATCATGTAGTCCGGCAACCACTGGCCGAGGTGGTGCCGTAGCGCGTCGCTGCCCGGCATGCGGTTCCACGGGGCTACGTAGGCCAGCAGCCGGCTTTCATCGCCGTCGTTCGCGGTGGTGACCACCGCGCCGGCGAGTTCCGGGTGCGCGAGCAGCTGCGCTTCGATCTCACCAGGTTCGATGCGGTGGCCACGCACCTTTACCTGGAAGTCCAGCCGGCCGAAGTGCTCCAGCCGTCCGTCGTGACGCCAGCGTCCGCGGTCGCCGGTCCGGTACAGCGGCTCTTCCGGGTCGGCGGGGTTTGTGACGAAGCGTTCGGCGGTGAGTTCGGCCCGATGCAGGTAGCCGCTGGCCAGACCGGCACCACCAATACAGATTTCGCCCGGAACGCCGATGGGGCAGGGGCGCAGTCGTTCATCGAGGATGCGAATGATCGTGTTGGCGACGGGTGCGCCCAGCGAGACTCCGGTGCTCAGCGGTTCGCTGACCCGCCAGCAGCTCGACCAGACCGTGGTCTCGGTGGGACCGTACATGTTCCAGACTTCGGCGCAGCGCGCGAGCAGCCGCGAGCCGAGTTCCGGCGACAGCGTCTCGCCGCCGACCAGCGCGCGCAGGCTGCGCCGTCCCGGCCAGCCGGTCTCCAGCAACAAGTGCCAGGTCGACGGCGTGGCCTGCATCAGGGTGATCTCGTGGCTGTTGAGCAGTCGCGTCAGCGCACGCCCGTCGGTCACGTCTGCGGTTTCGGCGATGACGGTTTCGGCACCCGTGGCAAGCGGCAGCAACAGCTCCAGCACCGAGATGTCGAAGCTCGGCGTGGTGACCGCGAGCAGCCGGTCTCCGGCAGCGAGTCCCGGCCTTTCAGTCATGCTACAGAGGAAGTTCACTACGGCGCGCTGCGGCACTACCACGCCTTTCGGTCGACCGGTGGAGCCGGAGGTGTAGATCACATAAGCAGGATCTTCCGGACCGGCGTCCAGAGCAGTGCTCCATGTCTGCGGTTCGCCCGAGTTCTGCGCGCCTTGGGTCGGCAAGCCGTTCGCGTCCAGCTCCAGTGTGCTCTGCGCTTGCCGCGCGAGCGCAGCGCGCGAACCCGAATCGGTGAGCACTAGTTCCAGCCCGGCGTCCTCCAACATGTAATCCAGACGTTCGCGCGGCCACGTCGGGTCCAGCGGCACCCAGGCGGCGCCTGCGCGCATCACCGCCAGCTGCGCGACCACCAGTGCGATCGAGCGCTGTACGCACAGGCCCACCCGCTGTCCGCGGCCGATACCACGCGCCCTGAGCACTTCGGCAAGCCCCTGCGCCGCCCGGTCCAGGTCCGCGTACGTCATTCGGCTGTTACCGCAGCTCAGTGCGCCGGATCCGGCGTGCTGCCGCAAGGCTGGGCCCAGCAGGGCTGCCAGTGTTTCGGCAGGTAGTGCCGTTGACGGTCCCCGCCCCCAGCGCTCCAGCAGCTCCAGTTCGTCGCCGGACAGCATCGGCAAGTGGGCGATCGGGCGCTGGTGCTCTCCATCGATGATGGCGCGCAGCAGCCGCTGCCAGTGGTTCGCCAGCCGCCGGACGGTGTCTCTGGTGAATAGGTCGGTGGCGTACTCGAATACCACCGACCGGTCGTGTTCGGTGTCCACGTGCAGGGTCAGATCGAACTGCGCGGCGCCGCGGTCGAACTCGAACCGCGACCACTCAAGGCCGTCGAAGCGCAGCTCCCCCAGCGGCGTGTTCAGCATATTGAACATCACGCCGAACAGCGGGGGGCGCCCGGGGTCGCGGGTGAGATTCAGCTCCTGCACCAGCAGTTCGAAGGGCGCGTCCTGGTGCGCCAGCGCATCGTGAAGGCCCTCACGCACGCGCGTGAGCAGGGTGGCGAAGTCGGGCTCGCCGGTAAGGTCCGCGCGCAGCACCAGTGTGTTCACCAGCGTGCCGATCAGCGGCTCGGCCCCGGGGTGCTGGCGGTTAGCCACCGGCATGCCAATGGCGATGTCTTGGTTGCCGGTGTAGCGGTGCAGGAGCACGAACAGCGCCGTCAGCAGCACCGCCGCCAGTGTGCTGCGATAGCGGCCGGCGACGGCGGTGAGGGCGGCGGTGTCCTGCGCGGGCAGCGCCAGGCGCAGCCTGGCGCCGCGGAAGCTTTGTTGAGGCGGACGTGGCCGGTCGACGGCAAGGGTTGTCGGTTCCAGGTCCGCCAGGCGCTCCCGCCAGTATTCGAGTTCCACGGCGTGGCGCTGCTTGAGGAACCAGCGCCGGTGCCATTGCGCGTACTGCCGGTAGCCCGGCTGCAGCGAGGAAGGCCCGGCCAGGTTGCCTGCGCGCCGGGCGTTGTAGGCGTCCGCCAGGTCCCGCGCGAAGACGTCGAAGGACCACTGGTCGCCGATGATGTGGTGCATGCTGGTGAGCAGCACTGCGTCGTCGGGGCCGATTCGAAACAACGCCACCCGCAGCAGCGGGTGGCGGGTGAGATCGAACGGGCGGCGCACGAAGGCGCCCAGCCGGCGGCGCACCCGTTCTGGATCGACTGCCGCGCCGCCGGTGCGGATGTCCAGGTCGCTGAAATCGGCATCCAGGTGTTTGCTGACCACCGCTTTAGCGCCGCTTGCGCTGCGCACGAACGTGGTGCGCAACGCCTCGTGACGTGCCACCACCTGGTCCAGAGCATGGCGTAGCGCGGCCACGTCCAGCCGACCCCGCAGTCGCAGCGCCTGGCCGATGTTGTAGGCGATGCTCTGCGGCGCCAGCTCATGCATGAACCACATGCGTTCTTCCGAGAACGACAGTGTCGCTGGCTGCCCGGGGGTGGTGCCGTTGGCAGTGTGACCGTCGACTCTGTGGCGGGACACCCTGCGGTGCGCCAGCGCGTCCCGGACCCGTGCCGTCAGCGCATCGAGCCTGGGGGTCTGCAGTACTGTAGTTGGCGGCAGCGACAGGCCAGAACGCTCGTTGATGCGGGAGAGCAGCCGCATGGCTAGCAGTGAATCGCCGCCCTGCGCGAGAAAGTCGGCCGCGGCGTGAGCGTTGTTGGTGCCAAGCACTTCTGACCAGACCTCGGATACCAGCCACTCCGGACTGCTGGCCTCGGTGGTCGCGGGACGGTTGCCGTCGGCGGACAACGTCAGTCCGGCCCGCGCCGGTACCGCGTGGGCGGGCCGGACGGGATCGCCGTGTGAGCTGACTGCCATCCAGCAATGTTAGCCGAGCCGGTCATTGGCTCAATGTGACCTTGCGCACAGGTCATCTCCCCCTAGCGGTGCGGTAACTTTCGGCGTGTTCCAGACGCTGCGGATTGCCCGCGCCTGGCCGTGTGTCCTGGTTGCCATGATACCTGTGCCCCCGGCTGGCGCTCTACCGGGCAGGGCACGGGGCGCGGGAGGGCTGTCGGAGCAGGCATAGCCGAGCCGATGAAGCTGGGTCCTCCTGTTACAATGACATTCAAGATTCTGGTGCTCCCGGCCGATGCTTTCGGGGGTGAAGCAACGGATAGACGACTCGGGTTACTGTGCTGTTGTGCGCAGTTTCTCTGAATAACTTATTGGATCAAGATATTGGCGATCACTACCTTGACTGCCAAGGTAGTGCTGGATAGTGTCTGGGCCAAAGATTGATTCGACCAGCAGGCAGGTGGGCAGTGTCGACCGAGGGCTCTCAAGTGACCGGCAGTGTGATCAGGCCGCTGGATGTCGAATTGCTGAAACAGCAATTCGAAAGCGGTACCCCGTTTCCTTTTTTCTGCATCGAGGATTTTCTGGAGCCGGAATTCGCTGCCAGCGTCGCTGCAGCCTATCCGACTTATGCCGAAGCTCGTGGCATAGGGAGCGAGTTTTCCAAAGTCAATGAGCGTTTGAAGGTCCAGATTACTGACTACGCCCGTTTTCCGGCGCCAGTAAAGCGGTTGGCTGCTGAACTGTCGAGCCGTGCTTGGTTGGAGGCCCTCGAGCGCATTACCGGCATCTCGCAGCTCCTTGTCGACGAGGAACTCGCTGGTGCAGGTATGCATCTCACGGGTTCGGGTGGCCGGTTGGATGTGCACGTCGACTTCAACTACCTGGAGCATCGCAAGCTGCACCGGCGGCTCAATATCCTAGTATACCTCAACCCCGAGTGGCACCCTGGTTGGGGCGGCGCGATCGAGCTATGGGACAAGGATGTGAGCCGCTGTGGCCAGTCCTTCGTACCGAAATTCAACCGCTGCGTAGTTTTCCAGACCAGCGAGTTCAGTTTTCATGGCGTTACGCCGGTCACGGCACCCGAAGGCATGGTGAGGAAGTCATTCGCCGGGTATTACTACACGCGCGAGGCTCCGCCAAATTGGGACGGTACCGCACACAGCACCGTGTTTCGCACGAGGCCTGCGGAACGTTTCAGCCGTAACATGCTTATGTCGCTGGAGCGGGTGCAAGACAGAACCCACCGATCGCTGCAAAGCTTCAAGCGAAGACTGAAAAAAGTATTGGGCCAAGATTGATGCCTTTCCGGTGCGGCTGACCCTCCCCTTGGACGTCACGCGTCAAGTTTTCGATGTCATTGTCATTGGTACCGGCATGGGTGGTGCCACGGCGGGGTACCAGCTGGCTAAGGCAGGGCGCAGGGTGCTGTTCCTGGAAAAGGGGCCCTTCATTCACGCGGAGCTGGAGGGTGCGCCTGATGGCCTGCGTGATTCAGAGCTTGTCCACGGTCTTGGCGCCCGGTTCCCGAACACCAGATCAGGGGATGATGCAGCCGGTTATGGCAGCTGGCCTCACCGGGCGCGACTGGTCAGCAATATCGGGAACCTGGATTTCTCGCTTCCCATCGGGTGCGGAACGGGGGGGTCCACCATCAACTATGCCGCAGGTCTTGAGCGGTTTTCGCCCGTCGATTTCGCGCCGCGAGCGAACTTTCCGTCTGCCGAATACTCTTCGCTTCCGGATACATGGCCGATTACTTACGATGAGCTCTGCCCCTACTACGAGCAGGCCGAGACCCTGTTCGGCGTCAGGGGCACACAAGACCCCCTGTTCCAAGGAGGGGCTTCTGTCCTAAGTGAGCCTTTCCCGATATCCGCGACGGACGAAGAGCTGCAACGATCGTTGCAGGCAAAGGGCTTGCATCCGTATCGGGTACACGCTGGCTTCAAGGGGGTTCCCGGATGCGATGGCTGTCCGACGAGTGTGTGCGCGCGACGGTGCAAGAGTGACTCGGCATGGGTTTGCCTGGTTCCCGCCTTGATGCAGCATGGGGCGCGTATCATGGCGGATTGCGAGGTGGTTCGTCTGGAGTCAGACGAATCCCGTGTGACGGCCGTTCACTGTAGGCGTGGGGGTCAGGCGTTTACCTTGCAAGCGGAGGACGTGGTACTCGCTGCAGGTGCTCTATCGACCCCGGTCTTGCTCCTAAAATCTGCCTCGCGATACTGGCCGACGGGCCTGGCAAACGTGTCCGGGCTCGTAGGCCGGAACCTGATGTTCCACGCCGGGGATTTCATCGCCTTACGCGGCTCTGGGGGGGGCGGCATAGTGGGGCCGCGCAAGTCACTGGCTTTGAACGACTTCTACGTTGCAGGAGAGCAGAAGCTGGGGACTTTTCAGATGTTGGGTGTGAGCCTGAGCGCGGGCTCAATCGTCCGGTATCTTCGAGACTCATCAGAATCGACTGCGGCATGGTGGAGCTTACTGTCCAGACCTGTACCCGTATGGTGGCGAAAACTGATGAGCCCGCTGTTGCGTATCGGCGCTGAGGGCTTCTGCCGCCTGAACGGCTTTTCGGGCGCCCCAATATGGGCCAGCATTCTGGAAGACCTGCCTTACGAGCATAACCGGGTGTATCCAGACCCGGACGATCCCGCTAATGTTGTTATGGAATATCAGTTCTCGGATGAACTCCGCATGAGGATCGAGTTGTTCCGGAAGCTCCTGAAAAATGCCCTGGGTGAAAAATCAGTTTTCGTGCTATCCCCGGCATATAAGATCGATTACCCACATGCTTCTGGCACATGTAGGTTCGGCGAAGATCCGCGGGAGAGCGTACTGAATCGGAACAACAGAGCGCACGGGCTGGAAAACTTGCACATCGTGGACGCCTCGTTCTTTCCTTCGAGCGCCGGCACGAACCCCAGTCTGACCATTGCCGCGAATGCACTCCGCGTAGCCGATGTCATCAGTCAGAAAACCCACTCGCAACGAGACGCGTGTGGCCGTGAGATGACTGCTTCGTCGTGAAAGGAGGTCGGAGTCGTGCGATTAAAAAAAGAGATGTCTGGCGAGCGGGTCGTGGCAGTGACCGGTGCGGCAGGTGGCCTGGGGCAAGCATTGGTCCGGACGTTTCTCGACGCTGGGTTTCAGGTCGCAGGCTTCGGCCGTGCAGATCAGCCTCCTGATGGACTGACTTCGCCGGCTGTCGCAGACCGGTTCCGCTGGTACCGCGTCGATGTGTCCGAATGGCCACAGGTCGAGCGTGTTTTCAAGACCGCGCTTGCTGACCTCCAGAGGGTCGACATCCTTTTCAACAACGCAGCTGTATATCCCCGCGAGGACTTCCTGGATGCCCGCGTAGCGGACTGGGCGAACGCCGTAGCGATAAACCTACTCGGGCCAGCATATTGCACCCGCGCTGTCCTGCCTTCGATGATCGAGCGTGGTTACGGTCGGATCTATAATGTCGGATCGTTCGCTGACGGCGGCCCTCTACCTAAATCCTCCGCTTATTCGGTCTCAAAGGGAGGGCTGCATGCCCTATCCAAGGCTGTCGCCGCGGATATAAGAGACCTGGGCCTCAATATCCAGATTCATGAGTGGGTACCTGGCCATCTCAAGACTCGAATGAGCGACTTTACCGGCCTCGATCCCGAGGTGTCAGCAGCATGGGCACGACAAATGGTGCAGGCGGATCGTGCATCGGGCGACAGCGTGCTCTTTGTCAACGACGCCGAGTACGTTCCGCCGATACGCCTGAAAGACAGGGTACTGGGCCTTCTCGGTTTACGTCGCTAGCAGAAGTCCCCTTTGGTGGACGTGTCGGAAGGCTGCTTGATTCAGAAGATCGTGTGGTAAACCCCGCGTGCAATGGTCGCCAGAAAGCCGTCGATCAGTTCGCCGGGCGAATGCGAGATGCCAATCACAAGACTTAGAGCGAGCACGCAGGCGTAGTCCAGGCGATTGGGTCGCTCGTATAGCCACGACGGTCGAAACTTGAGTAGCGCGATCAGGGTGACGAAGACCAATGAGCTCACGTGAAAGTTCAGCCACCGCCCGTAGTCTCCGGCAAGAATGTATAAAGGAAAGAATGCAAGGCCTGACGCGACGACCGCGAGGCCTCCCAACTCGAGCCGCCGACTGCCCTGCAGCAGCACACGGAACCCGAGCAGACACACCATGTATACGAGTAGGTAACTCCGGAAGTGCTCCGAAAGTAGCCGCCCTGGATGCATCCGCGCCTGCTCAGGAGGGCTCCCGAGGTAGTCGATTGCGCCGCCGCATATCTGGGGGTCCAGGCCGCGCTGCACTATCTGGGCGCAGATCACTCCTGGATCCGGAACGTGGATGTTGGCGACCGCATAGAGTCCTCCCGCGAGCGCCAGCAGACCAGGAATGACGATGATCGCAACGCGAAGAGCAATGCTTGCGTTGCCCGGCAGGACCAACCACATCGCCACCCAAAGGAATGGGAGGAAGAAGACGTTGCCCTCATGCGATGCGACCGCCATGGCGTACGCGAGCATGGAGAGAACGCAGCAAATCAGACTGCCGCGGCCCCTCATGGCTGCGACTATGAGCGGCAAGAAGGCTAGGTAAACGAGGATTTCCTTGCGAACCGCCCCCTGTGGATCGTTGAACCAGAAGAACACAACGAAACCGGGTGAGATCAGCAGCAAGAATACTTTTTGCGGAGTCCCGAGCGTCAGAGTGGCGGTTCCAACGACAACGAAAATTAGCGTTACAACAACGCCTTGCAGCAGGATGAGGAGGAGTAAGGGACTCGTTCCGAGAAGATCCGAAAGTCGTAGCAAAGCTGACCCGAAGATCCCTCTCCTCGCTGGTGAGCCAAGGCTGTTGATTAGCCAATCGCCCTGCTTCCAGCTGTTGCCGCCCGCTGTATAGTCGACGGACAGCAGCCACAGTATGTGCAGAAGAGTGATCCCAAGGATGAGTGCGAGCCCGAAGGTACGCCAGGATCGCCAATCACTGCTTTGACTATGCATTATGAATCGCCTCGGATTTTCAGGAGACCGTATTGGTTGAGTCAGGCCGCAATGGCCGACCCTTCTTGCTGACAAGTGTCTGTCAGGAATTTTGAGGGCATCTGACCTGCAGGATGTAGCCTGGGCTAAGAAGGGTGTCAAAAGTTGCAAAGGGTACGTATTCGCAAGATCGATCATGAAGGACTTGACGAAGTCCAAAGGCGGCCTCTCCCGGCAGACCGGGCCAAGATGCGTGAATAGAGGTTATGTAGAAGGTGGTGCCATCTGTCGGTGCAGCATCGAGTACAAAGCGCGCCAGCGGGCGAAAGTCGCCGCGCATCCGTGAAATGACGTACATCTTGGCCCAGCCCAGCGAGTCGTTTCGCAACATGTCCTCGATTCGTTTTGAAAAGAGATCATCGTCCATGTGATTCCACTCGGCGCCAAAATAGGACGGATCTATTGCGCCACTCTGGGTCGACAGGGTTGGCACATAGGAATGATGCGTGATCAGCGCCCCCCGTTCGATCATCAGCGGGATCAACCGAAAAGACCCAAAATAGTGCACCACATGCGACGGGGGTAGCGCGGCCAGGGTTGAGACCAACTGGTCGCTGGCACCCTCGACAATTTGTGGCGGCCATTTTGTTACCACGCGCAACCCAGTGCCGGCGAATACAAATGTCAGCAGAGTCAGGCCTCCGATGGCGAACGCGCGCCGGCTGTGAGTTTCGGGCCGCGATAGGCAGTCGATCACGGCGGCGGTCAGCACGGCGAAGATCCCCAGCATCCATACCAGATGGCGCGAACTTACGGCCGGATACTTGCCGATTGCCGCCAGCCCCAAAAAGGTTAAAGAGATGGCTACTCCAAACAGTGTCAATCCCGCAAGTCGAGACCGCGCGCGCGCGCGCAAAAAAAATAACGCGGCCAGGGCGACAGTAGATAGAACCAGCAAGACGGCCGCACCTCTTCTCTGAAAGAGTTCTAGTGCGGCATCGAAGAATGCCACCACCGCAGCCATCCCCTGACTTCCATAGGCGTCGGGGAAGGCGGTTAACTGGATTTCAGTCGCATGACTGATCTGGAGGTAATAGCCGAGGGCTATAACTGCCACCAAGCCGCCAAGCGCGATCTCGTGCCCGCCAAGCTGCCTCTGTGCGAGACGCATGAAAAGGAACACCGTCACCACGACGCAGGCACCGACAATGGTGGAAACGCCGATAAGCAATCCGACCAGAAGGATGGCGACATCGCGTGAGTTGAAGGCGTCACTCCGGTCCTTGGCGTAGATCCAGGCGGCGAAAATCGCGAAACCGACGATATCGAAGGCGTAGAATTTCAACATGGATGCGTTGATTAGGAAGGGCTCGTGAGACAGCAGTACAAACAGTCCCGCGGCGATCGGCAGCGGGCGCCTCCCGAAAGCGCCAAGTAGTGCGACCAGAATGCCACCAAGTGTCAGCGCGATCATGACAATGCGCAACGTGCGAATCGAAAGTTCGGAGATGGCGTGAAATAGTAGGTTGAACAGCGGCGGCGCCGCTTGCTGTGCCACAGGCAAGGGACCAAAGGCTTGCGCACGGCTGTCCAATGGGTAGTTGAGCAGCTGTGAGATTTCATCAATCCAAATGCTGCGGTTGGTCCAAAAGTACAGCTGTATGGCGCCGAAGAATACGACAAGAGCCAGGATCATCAACCTAGGTGGAGTGACGGAGCGGACAATATTACTTAACATGTCGTTCTCTAAAAAATTACGGGCGGTATGAAACTGGCTCTTTCGAATTTCCAGTGAGTTAGGTGGCATGGGTATTGATTGGCCGTGTACCGGTCAAGGGGTTTCTGGGCAGTGTGTTGCAGTTAACGGACTGACCATGTCGCCAGAGCTATGTCTGCAGCGTCGAAATTGCGCTGTACCGCGCCTGTGCCGGTGTCCGGTGGCCATGACGCTGGACGAGCCACTGCTCGTTGTTGTAGTAGGACACCCGATCATCGAGCCAAGGAGACACCCAAGTCGTGCGTACACGTGTCGCAGACTTTCCGGCCGCCGCCTGAGACACCGGCCTCCCGGCACGGGAGGCAGCGCGATGGCGATCAGACTCGATTCGGAGGCTCGCATGACCACAATATCCTCTGCCGGGCGCGGGCATAGCAACCGCGCCGTCGACCGACTGCCCGGCGTGCACGAGCTCGCTGTGCGTTACTATCTTCATCAACAGGACATCGGCGCGACCGACGGGCGTGGCCGCAAGGCGCACCGGCCGAGCCTTACGCCGCAGGCGCCTTCAAGACCGCCACGATCTGCGTGCCGCTGTATTTCGACTTTTTCATGGGTCCTCCTAGCCAAATTCTGCCAAGAATCTCTGCCCATGGGTGGTTTACTATTCAGGGGAGCTTACGGGGTGTCCAGAGAAATCCTAGGCCGGAGGAGAACTTCTGACTCACGACACTAGTCCAGAGCTTTCCAATACTCCTGCCACTGCTTGCGCACCTTGTCGGTCATCCACAAATGACGGTCCAGCTCGCCTGCACCGAACTCTCTAAAGTCTTCTCGGACATCATCCTTACTGCCAAACGCGCCGAATTGGAGCAAATTGAGCGCAATTTTGGCCCACATATTCGAATAGGCGGGTTGGCCCTCTTCTTCTAAAGCGCTGCGATATGCCAAGTAGGCATACTCGTACGCTCCATTGGCCGATCTGCGCCAACGCTTAAGCCGGGCGGCGATTCGATGAGATACCCGCCGCGGGGGCACATCGCGGACAATTTGGAAGTGACCTTCCATCGCTTGCTGGGATGCCTTTTCGAAATCGGGAAACATTCGTTCAATTTGATAGTGTACGTACGGCCGAGATGCCCCCCAGTAATGTCGGATTACATCATCGGCAAACGACAACTGGAGCGTGCTCTGTAGCACCACAGAGGCGGCGAGTTGCACCGCGGTAAATACCGGATGAGTGTCGAGCACCTCTTCCATACACCGTTTAACGTCAGCTAGATGCTCTTTGTCCGATGGACTAAGACCAACAACGCCGCCGTTGAACATACGGGTCGTCATTGAAACAGGATAGCCACCAAGATCGCCGGTACATTTTGCAACCAACTCCTCGAATACCAGTCTATCCGGCGACGAACCTAATGGCCCTTCGTCTTTATGCATGACGGCTCGTCCGGAGCTTATCCTGTCAAAGAGCAACTTTGGGTGAGCCTTAAAGTAGGTGTCTGTATCTACGAGAATCACCTTGTCTCGGAATCGCTCCAGCGCATGATGCAACGCGTATACTTGTATGGCGTGGCTATAACGCCCTCCTAAGCGCCACTGAGTTAGAGTATCTTTCGATATTTCAACGCACTCTACTGGCAAATCCGGCCTCAGATTTGGTCGATCTGCGAAGAGGACAATTCGAGTATTGTTGTCGCCGCTTCTCAGAAAGCGCCACGCCGACAGCACACTATAGGTAAGTTCGAGATGGTACTCTCGATTTTCGCCATACAAGACAAACAAGATTACGTTCACTCTAGGGCTCCTTCTTTTGGGGGAGCTTGACTGTCGTTGGGGCGATCATACGCCTGTTTGTGCTCTGCCGGCGGGACGTCACCGATCGAGCCGAGGAGTCCCCTGCGTCAGGATAGTTGCCGCCTCTCTGTAACGGTACCCTTGCGGGGCAGAGAGGTAACGAGATGGCCCGATACGGAAAGAGTTCAAGAAGCGGGCGGAGCGGGAGCGGGGTCATCTTGGTGTCACGATGGCAGAAAATCGTATGGTAAGGATCGCCGTACCGAATACAGATACCGTTAAATCTATGTTTTGTCTACTGTCGCCAGGTCAAACCGATCAGGACGGTGCTCAGTAGGGGAAGAGAAGGACGCGATACACATCAGTGTTGCAGAAGCGTTGAAATTACGAGGGACGAGAATAGATGGATGCACTGATTGGAAATACAGGCTTCGTGGGTGGTCACCTTTGTAGGCAGCATCACTTCGAAGCAAAGTTTAACAGCCGCAACATCTTCGAAGCGGGGTTACAGGACTACCAGACGGTTGTTTGCGCAGCAGCACCGGGATCGATGTTCGAGGCAAACCGATTTCCAGATCTTGACAAGGAACGTGTGGCGGGGTTGATTTCCCAGCTAGGCCGCATCTGCACACAGCGGTTCGTTTTAATTTCCTCGATCGCGGTGCTCGAGGACTTTGACGGAGGGCATGATGAGTCGACGGCGGCGTTTCAGAGGGATCTCGCGTACGGGAGGCATAGGCGGCAACTCGAGGTGTATTGCCAGGGGCGTTTTGCGGACTGCTTGATTGTCAGGCTACCCGCGCTGTTCGGTGAAGGGCTCAAGAAGAATTTTCTATTCGATATCCTCAATCCCATGCCGACCATGTTGAATGAAGATGCCTACCGACGACTCGTTCACGGTCTTTCCCCTGCGCTGCATGATACGGTTCCAGCGGTTTACGTTTGGAGTTCGCGTTTGGGCATGTATGTCGTGGATCGCATGGCGTTAGAACGCTCCGGTCTTCGGGCCGCGCTCGATACCGCTGTCGTCGAAGCAGGCTTGTCGGCCGTCCAATTCACTCACCCCGACAGTCGGTTTCAGTACTATGACATTACGCGGCTTTGGGCGGACATCAACCTTTGTACACACGCTGGGTTGGACGTTATTCACCTCGCTCCGGAACCTTTGAACGCCGCCGACGTACACTGGGCGATCACACAGCGAACTATGCCGGCAAGCAAGGCTCGAGTGCATTGCGAGAATATGCGGACGCGTCACAGCGCGTTGTGGGAGATGGACATCGGGTATATCGAAGAAGCGATATCGGTGCTGCCCCGAATCGTTCAAATCTGCGAGAAAGAAAGGATAACCCGATCATGAAGCTTGCGGTCTCCAATATCGCATGGGCACCCGAGCATCGGGATCAAGCCTACGACATACTTCGGGCGCATGGCATCCACGGCCTGGAGATTGCTCCAGGTCTTTTTCTACACGATGCCAAAGACGCCTTTGAACCGACTATCGCTGAGTGCGAGGCGGCGCTGGCTCCAATGCGGGCTGCCGGGCTGGAACTTGTATCGATGCAATCGCTGCTCTTTGGAGTCGAGCGCGTGGCACTTTTCGGAGATCGCTCAGAACGAGAGTGTTTTGAGCAGGCAATGATGCGCGCCATCCGCTTAGCCGGTCTGTTGGGTATTCCGAATCTAGTCTTCGGGTCACCAGGTCAGCGTATGATCCCGGGAAGCATGGGTCGGGAAGAAGCAGAAAATATTGCGGTGAACGTGTTTCGTCGGCTCGGTGATGTGGCCGCCGCCGAGGGAACTGTCTTGGGTATGGAGTTCAACCCCAAGGCGTATGGCACGAATTTTCTTAATGACGCGCAGGAGACGGCAATCTTTGTAGGCCGGGTAGATCACCCGGCCATCCAAATGACTCTGGACGTGGGGGCTATGCATCTGAACGGGGAATTCGAGAGTTTACCGACGTTTGCTTCCCAACAAGCGAAGAAAATCAGTCACGTACATTTCAGCGAGCCTGGTCTGGCACTAGCGCCGGCCGATTCTAGTCAGGCCGAAAGGGTTCTTCGTGCGATGTCCGCGGTTGGTTACCAGCGCTGGTATTCGATCGAGATGAAGCCAGTACCCGAGCGTAAACTCGACGCATTGGAAATTGCTCTTGCTCGGCTTAAGCACGCCGTTCAGCTGTTCGAAGAAGGCACGACCTGATGAGTCCCGTTCCCCCGCCCCGCGACGATGTGTTCGTCTCTGTCTGCTTGGCAGACGACGCAGATGCAGCCACTCTCTTGAGACGACTCGAGCCATTAGCTGACGAGCTTGCCGCCGCCTTTCGATATTCGGAAATTCTGATAGCAGTATCTGAGGAAAGTGACGACGATTATGATTCAATTCTCGCGCGGATCGCCAATGTCCGAATTCTGACCTTTCGCCGAGCTACGCCATTCTATCGAAGGCGTGTGGCTATTGCCTCGGAGGCAATTGGGGATATTGTCGCATTGTGCGCTTCGGAGGAGCTTGCGTATCTGGATGTGATTGGCATGATCCAGACTGCAGCGGACGAAGACTCGATTGTGATTGGCTCCAGGCGTAGTAAGAGCCTGTTGACGCCGATTCTACGGACGTTAGGTCGGAGCGCGGGATTTCGAGTTAGCGCCGAGGATATGTTGACCGCGTTGTGGCCGAGAACCCTGCTCAACCAGCTTCTTTCACATCCGGATCGAGAGTTGGCGCTCCGCTTTCCTCCCTCGGATCAAGCACTACCAGTCCTTCGCCGGCAGGCGTCTAGTGCCGGTGCTACCAGATCCATGAGGGATATTGGGCGCCGCTTCAGTCTTATACAGCGACTGCTGGTCAGTTCCGCTCCCATGGTTCTCAGTGCGGTGGCGCTTTTTTCGCTAGTGGTGGTTTTTTTTGCTGGTGTCCTTGCCCTATACGCTGTGGCGGTCTGGCTGTTTCTCCCCGAGGTTCAGCCCGGTTGGTTCACGACCACTCTGGTCATCAGCCTAACTAGCGGATTTCTGGGAGTTGCGATTTTTGGTCTCTCCATTGGCCTTCAGAGCATACTTGACACGCTGCGTGATCGCCGGGTGGATGACATTATTGGTGAGCGAAGTGCGACGGACCTTTTTGGCACGGCGCTGCGCGAACTTAATGTGGAGATTGCCACTGGGAATTCACCGCAAATCCAGTCCCGGGACGGCGCCGTCCGGGGAAACGATTCCGGTTTATGAGCCGCTGTGATTACCTCGTGATCGGAGGAGGGTTCTATGGGTGCTGTCTGGCGCTCTTTCTACGTTCCATTTCGGCACGAGTAACGCTAGTAGAAGCGGGTCCGCGACTGATGGAACGTGCTTCGCGCGTGAACCAGGCACGGGTTCATACTGGCTTTCACTATCCACGCAATGTGCTCACCGCCGTGAAATCTTTGGCGCTGCATCGCCGGTTCGCTGCCGACTTTCCCGATGCGGTGATCGATGATTTTCAGATGCTCTACGCGATCGCACGGCACCGATCCCGTGTGGGTGCGAAGCGCTTTTTTAGGATGTTCATTGAAATGGGAGCTCCTATTGCGCCCGCCACTCCATCTCAATCGGCTCTGTTCGACCAGGGTATGGTGGAGGCCGTGTTTGCCTGCACAGAATATGCCTTTGATTTCTCTGTGTTACGTGATCATTTGACGCGACGTTTGGAGTCGAGCGGTGTCGATGTGCGTTTAGGCACGTCGGTAGCCTTATTGCAAGAAGAACCTGGTGGTGAGCTGGTTGCCACGCTCTCCGCTGGAGACTTTATTCGTGCCCGTTTTGGCTTCAATGTAACCTACGGTCAGACTAACCAAATTCTTCGCGCTGCGGGGCTTCCTGAGGCCAGATTGAAGTACGAACTCACAGAGATAGCTTTGGTAAGGCCTCCAGAGGAACTGAAGGGCTATGGCATTACCGTCATGGACGGACCATTTTTCTCGGTCATGCCGTTTCCCTCCGAAAATCGCTATTCGTTGACCCATGTCCGCTACACCCCTCACCGTAGTTGGACCGATGAAACGTGTTCGGAGTCGGCCTACGAGATCCTTCGTTCGTCGAAGACAGAAAGCCGTTTCCCCTACATGATCCAAGATGCCCGACGCTTTGTTCCAAGCCTTGACAGTGCGAAGTGGATCCGCTCTATGTACGAGATCAAGACTCTACTGCTGAAGAATGAGTTCGACGATGGTCGCCCCATCCTTTATCAACGGAGACCTTCCGACTCTCGAGTGGTATCGGTCCTGGGCGGTAAGATAGACAATATTTACGATCTTTTTGAGCTCGTGCGAACGACCGACGCAGCGTTTCTGTCGGCCAATGATCGGTACGTGTTTTCGCGAGAAAACGCCTCGTGATGCCCTTCCAGAAGTGCTTGGAACTGGCTCGGTTTGGCACAGTGACGGTCCTTGGATTGATCGTCGATCTCGCCGTAGCCTGGGTGCTTGCCGTAGTCTTCTCTGTGTCCCTTCCTGCAGCGGCAGCTGTGGGCTTTGGGTGTGGCGCCCTCGTGAATTACCTGCTGCACGGCATGTGGACGTTTCGGACCGGTCAAGGAGTGTTTTCCCTCCGTCGTATGACGCTCTATGTGATTGTTCTGGCCGCAGTGCTTACGGTGCGCATTTCGGGCGTTGTCATGCTGACTTGGATTATCGGAGGTCCAGAAGGTTATGAATTGCCAGTACTCATGGCCGCCACCGCGGCCTCCTTTGTGGCCAACTATTTTCTCTCGAAATGCGTCGTTTTCCGCGCCACGGGAAATTCTGCATATGTCCCCACCTCAAACGGCGTAAAATGAGCACTTCCTCTCCAATAGACACTACCGGATGGCACGTTCCTTCGTACGAATCGTTCGTTTTCCAGGAACGTCGGCATCGTTACGCCTTGGTTGTGCCTGTCATAAATGAAGGGCAACGTATTCGTGCCCAGTTATCGCGTACTGCTGCGGCTCATCTGCCCGTTGATGTGGTCATCGCTGACGGAGGATCCACGGATGGGTCGCTCGAATCGGGTTTTTTGAAATCTGTCGGTGTCCGTGCGCTACTTATCAAGACAGGTGTCGGTCGACTCAGCGCCCAACTCAGAGTGGCGTATTCATGGTGCCTCATGGAAGACTACTCTGGAGTCGTGACGATCGACGGTAACGGCAAAGACAATGTAGAAGCAGTGGCGGATTTCGTTGGCAAACTTGATGAAGGATACGACTACATTCAAGGGTCACGTTACCTCCCCGGCGGTTCTGCGGAGAACACCCCAATAGAGCGCGCAGTTGCCAATCGCCTGATTCATGCGCCGTTGCTCAGTCTCGCAGGTAGAAGTTGGTTTACCGATACGACCAACGGCTACCGAGCATACTCGGCACGTTATCTGCTGGATCAACGTGTGCAGCCATTTAGGCCCGTTTTTCAAGATTACGAACTGCTTTTCTACCTCACCGCTCGAGCCGGGCAAATCGGATTAAGAGTTGGTCACGTACCGGTACGCCGAAGTTATCCGTGCGACCAACCGGCACCAACGAAAATCGGTGGATTTCGGTCAAAGGCGAAAATCCTGGGGGATACGATCGCAGTGCTTCTTGGGAAGTTCACGCCTCCCACTTGAAAGTAGAGGACAACGTACGCCTAGTGCTAGACACTCGGCGTCGGCTAGACATAGGTGTTGTCGATAACCTGTGCAGGCTTCGCTGCCCGGCGTGTTGGTGTCATGTAATATCGAGCGATTCTTCAAGAAACGACCGTCGCTTGAAGACAGTAACGGGTCACCGCGCCGTCTGTGTTGAGTTTGTCCGACGACATGTGAGTAACGTATGGGTCTTGGGCTTCCGGCTTCATTAGCCGCATCACTTCTCGCGGTTTTGTCCGCGGCCCTCGGATTTTATTTGCTTCGCGGCACAACAGTGTTGGCGCCGTTGGGAAAGCGTGCGCTGCTGTTTCTGGGGATCACGGCAGCATCTGCCCCCTACCTTGGGGAGGGATTTGGATATATTGCCTTTGCAGCGACCGTTGCGTTTGTTCTGGCGCCCAAAGAGATCGAAATGCGTCGAGCATTCTTCGTGGTGTCAGTATTGCTCTTCCCTACCTTCTACATTTATCGAGTGCCTTTTCCAGGCTTGAACTATTTGATCGATTTGTCTTTATGGATGATTCTGGTAGCCCGTTTCCTGGTGCCACTGACTGGACGTGCGATAAGGCCAATTAGCTTTGTCGACACGCTGTTCCTGGGTTTCGTCTTTTTGGTCTTTATTCTAGATTTTCGCGGTGTATCAGGGACCGAAGGGCTACGGCGCGGTGTAGTTACCACTGCATGGCTTTTAGTGCCTTTTCTGGCGTTCCGCAACATTGCCGAGGACTCTAACGTTCGGAGAAGTGTTTGGGAGGCGCTACTCATTGTTGCCATCCTATTGGCCGCCGCTAACGTGTTTATTCAACTCGTCAGATGGGATTTCTTCTACTTCCACTATCCTATGGGCGTTGAGTCACGCTTTGGTTTGGTCAGAGCGAATACTACGTTAGCTACTGGTCTGTTTGGGTTTGTCTGCGCGACAGGAATACTGGTTCTATTGCATTTTCCGACGATCGTGAAATCAGGGGCTATATTCCGTCTTATTGTCTATGGTGTTTTGTTCCTCGGTGTGCTGTCGAGCGGTGCGAGAGCAGCGATAATGAGCTTGCCCTTGATGCTGGTTATCATGCTCCTGCTAAAATTAGTAGACTCGCGAGCGATTGCCCTCTTAGCCGGTTCAATCGCCGCCGCGCATTCGATAGTGATCGATCTCGTGCTCAGGATGGACTTCAGCAGATTTGCTGATCCGTTCAACCTCGAATACAGGCAGCGCTTGATAGCGACCGCATTGGAGCAAATAAGAGATAAGCCTATGTTCGGTGACACGGACTTTATTTCTCATCCCCGCTTCCTGCCGTTGATTCAAGGCCAGCAAATGATAGATATCGTCAACAGCTACCTGCAGATAGCGCTGGAATACGGAGTCTTGACATTGCTGTGTTATATAGGGGCGTTTCTGCTTGGTCTCATGCGCCTAGCGACGAGAATCGAGGCGGGCACGGCTGCGAGAACTCGTTGTTCGCTGTTGTTAACGGTAACAATCGGTTACCTCTTCCTCATTGCGACTACAAGCATGACCTCCTATGTGAGCCTGCTGGGTGTAGTTCTTTTGGGGCTGATCGCGGCAGAGACGAGGCCTGAGCGCTATCAAGTCAAGCCCAGACACGTAGAGAAGCGGGAGTCGGTCGCGGTAGAACCGAACGGATCAGCTGCGTAATAAGTCTAAAGCTTCGTGATAAAAGTTCAGAGTGTCGGCGGCCACCCTGTCGGGCGAAAAGGCAGAAGCGCAGTGCGATAGCGCATTGTCGGCGAGCTTCGCCATTAGTCGGGGGTTGTCGAGGGCCTGGCGAATACAGTCGGCAAGTGCGGACGCGGAGCCGGAAGGAAAGACTAGTGCGTTGCACTTGTGTTGGGCGATATCCCTCATGCCGCCGGCGTCAGAGCTTACAACTGGGCAAGCTTGAGCCATTGCTTCAACCAATGCATTGGAAAAGGTTTCGTAGCGCGAGCATACGAGTATTAGTGCGGCACGTTGGCGAAGAGCCGAGACGTTCTCTGCGGGTAAAGAACCGAGATGTTTGATTCTGCGCGCGGTGGATTCGTCGGATACACGCTTTGAGACGTATGTGTCAAATTTCTCCAGATTGCCGTCGTTCGTCCAGATACCGTTGTCGGGACCGACAATGGTGAGGGTAGCTTGACGGTATTCTCGCGCAATCTGTTGGAATGCATCTATCGCCAGATCAGCTCCCTTCACGCGATCAAACCGACCAATTAGTACGAGTGAATGACGGGTATGTTTGATCGGGTGCCAGCGTTCGGGAGCAGGCAACAATGGTTGAGCGTTTGGGATTACACGCGTAAGTTTTGGGCAATACTGATAGTAAGCAGTAGTTTCCTGGAGAGCGGAATTCGAGGGTGCAGAAACAGCGGGCGCGGCCTTGAAAGCTTTTCCTTCAAGTGCGACGCGCTCTCGAAAGTGCCGATCATTTGGAACGCCCATAGCTTTTCCGGTTAGAAAGACAGGCCCGTGAAGCCGAAGAATCACTGGTATCCGGGTCTGGCGTTGAAGGAAATAGCTGGTGCCAAACGATTCTTCCAGTTCGACAAGATCCACGGGAGTTGGCAAGGAGTGGCGTAGTGCATGGGCTAATGATGCGGCACGCGAGCGCGCGAATGTTGCACCTGGCGAAATACGGTTAGCGAGTTTTCCGCCTAAGCCTTGTTGGAAAAATCGTCTGGGAGCGTGCGAGATGTCAAGGACATCTGGTTCCAGATTGTCCGCGTTGAAGCCCCCACATAGTGACTCCGCTAGGATAGACACCTGTGTACCCTGACTTTTTAGCGAAGGGGCCAGTTTAGACAGTGAGGCGACGATGCCATTGTGCGAGATGCCTGGTGGCCACTCTGGGGCAGCCAAGGCAACGGATAGAGAGCGACGAGTAGGGTTCACGAGGGAGATCTTTTTGCTTGAGTCCATAAAACGCGGTCAGTGGGTGGAGCACGGTGATCCGGTGGTGCCTAGCGGCTTCAGGTTGTATTGCTGGTCTCCAAGGTGGTGCCTCAAATGTTGACAAAACTCTGGAGTGTCATTGCTAACAGAAATCCGCCAATGCCGCCAAGGATGGCGAAGCCGATTGTGCGGACTTCTGTTGAGATGGAGAAGTAACCGCTCCTAACTGACCCGTAGGATAGCACCGCAGCTACTGGCAGTTCGCTCAATGCGACGGTGGCGACTACGCCGGGTAGGCCCCATAGATGCCATGCGATTGGGATCCCGCAAAGTATCCACGCTGTGCGTCCGGCGGTGAGCCAAAGGGCGTACTTTGGGCGTCCTGAAGCGATCAGCATGGCCTCCGTGTTCGAGAGGGGGACGGTCATGATTATCTTGAGCGCGAGTAGTTGAAGCATCCAGCCTGCGTCGTGGTAGCGCGGGTCATATAGAAGTCGGATGACGGGGTCGCCCAACGCAAAGAGTAGTGCTGCGGGCAGGACAATGAAGATATCCAATTTGGCGCGTAAGCGTTTCGATACAGTTTTCAGTCTGGCTGGGTCCTCCCGATGCACTTGTCCGTACGCAGGGAACGCGACGCCGAAGCTGAGGCGGGATATCAGGCCGGTTCCGGCCTCTGTTAGTAGTATGGCGATGCTATAAACCCCGAGGATCTCCAGGGGAAGGTAGTACCCGATGAGTAGGCGGTCGCCTTGGGTGGCGAAAAACGACAGGATGCTCGCGGGAAAAATCCATTTGCCGAAGTCGATCAGGCGGGAAATTGCGTGTGGATCCCATGCGAAGCCATGTGGGACGGCGGGAAGACACATATGACTACCGAGAAGGTAGACAAGTCTTCCGACGATGGCACCACCCAAGAGCGCCCAAACAGTGGGGTCAAGTGTTGCCCACACTACGACAACGATCAACGAGACAATCTGCGACCCAAATTCGAGTAGGGTGATTCCCATCAGGCGCAGATTGCGCTGCTCTACGTAACGGGCCAGTGAAATGAAGCCGCTGAGCAAGCCAATGACTGCCGCAACCTGGATGAGATGCAGAAGTTCGGCTTCGCCGTACATGGTGCTGACAGGATAGGCGAGGCCAACCGCGAGTAGCGTCAGTATGACGCCGCGAGTTACCTGCAGCGTCCATACAGTTTTCAGAAACTGAGGGTCCTCTCCCCGTGGCTCCCGAATGATGGCGGGTCCAAGGCCCACGTCCGACAGCATCTCCAAGGCAAACAGCACCATCCAGACGAGAGCCATCAGTCCGAATGCTTCCGGGAACAGCATGCGGGTCAGAATCAGATTGCTGATCAGACGCAGAACATTGCCGGCCCCTGCACCGAGGACGGTCCAGGTCGACCCCCGCAGAACGAGCTTTCTAAGAGACGATGTCACGAGGAGTTAACAATTGATGTCTTGATCGTTGTTATAGTCGATATCCGCCGGATGTCAGACCTGAAATTGACCCCTTTAAGATAGGCGGTATCCTCTGGCACAGCGCTGGAGTGCCCTTGGTTTCGGAAACAGATCTGCTAATGCGGATGCGGCTAATGACCAGGGAGCCTCGGTGAAGCTATACGCCAGCCAGCGATTGCCGAACTTGGGCAGCGAGGATCTTCAGTTTGGGTTCCCGAATCATCCTGTCGTAGTTTCCGGGTACCTCCATCTCCTGAGCATCCATGGAAGCAGAGCGGGCTCAAGTCGATTGTGCCCTTGGATATACCATTTGTCATGCAGGATCAATAAGTTGTGGGTTTGTTGATCGGCTCTTTCGGGATAGTAGTGACCGGCTCTGAGGAAACGCAGCCAAGTTGTCATGCCGATGTTGGGTAGAGTGTGATTAGATCCATACTCCTGGGCACTTGACCTAGGCGAGCATGATACTCTGTGTATTGATACCTCGATACACTTCGCAAATATAACCTGCTAGTGGCCGCGGGAGCACCTTGCGAATTTCCGGCCGCGAAAGGCCGGCGCTTTTGCTCTGAGTAGTACCGGTCTGCTCGCAGGTCGAAGAGGTTATGAACAAGTCAGCGACATATTCGCCGGAGGTTCGCGAACGGAGAGCCCGGCTGTTCCGTTCGACGCGACATAACGCATAAACTGTGACTTGGTCGGTGTTTTCGCAGGCGCCATAACACGAGCATGCACATTAGGGGTGCTGCTAGTGCGCATATCGTTCGTGCGTTGCGCTGAAAAGTTAGGTGCCATTGGCAGCGGAGGGTTTGCCGTGAACTGGAACAAAGTGTCATTAACGTTTCTAACATTTGCATTGCTAGCGCACTGCTTGCCGGTCGATGCGCAATCTCCGCCTAGGCCGCCAGCACTTGTCGAAGATAATTACGACTTGGCCGCCGCCCTTGCTGTGGTGCCGTTCAACGTCTTACTTCCCGCGGAGCCCGTTATTACGAGCGAGGCTGTCTGCACGACTGAGGCGGAAATAATGGCATCTCTAGCGGTGAATGGTCGCAGGACGATTATTGCGCCGGGTAGCTACAGCTTCGATGGCATCACTATTGGTGGTAACAACAAACACATCGTGTTCCAGCCGGGTGCGAATTTTTCGGTGTCGACGTTTTCTTTTTCTAATGCCTCGTCTGTGACTCTGGAGAATGCAGTTCTTGCAACGACTGGCCAGTGGGGTCTGAACGTAAGCGGCTCACAAGACGTTCGCATTGTGGGGCTGGTGTTGAATGCCGCTGACTCAGCATTTTATGCAGTTACTAATAACTCAAGGTTGTTGCTTTTGAGTTCGTCCATAACCGCAGCGGTGACTGGTGGCGCTACCGGGAATATCAGCAATTTTATAGTTGCGAACTCCGAGATTATCAGCAATCGCCCAGAGGGGACAAACAACGGTTGGGCAATGAGGTGGTGGGGAGATAGTCACACAAATACTGTGTTTATGGATTCCAGGTTCCGAGCTTTGCAAAACGTGGTGCTACGTTTTGAGGAGTCGCAGACCAACGGGTACTTTGCGCGGAACCAGATTGAAGGCAACAATCCCTTCAGGACAGAGGGACGCGACTGGGACAACCCAAGTGCTTACCCTCTTAACGGTCTGTGGTACATCGACAACTATGCGTATCCGTTAACAGCAGGAAGCGGGGGGGTGATCGTGACCCCTTATCCAAGAACGACAAACCTCACCGCGACGGGCAATAGAACGGTGGCTCCCGGTAATACAAACAACGTCGGTTTTGCATCGGGGCAGGCTACGTGGACGCTTAGCAATAACGCACACATCGTAACGAATGGTTATCAGCCGCCGCCCGTTTGGGAGATGCGGTGAACTAATGAGTGTCCCTTGACCAGCTGGATTTCTTTATGCGGATGCTGGTGGCGTTAGCATAGCGTCTTTGTAACTGAAATTTCAGGACGCATAGCGGATGCTCGGATGCTTGAAGTAATTCTTCACCCGTCGTCGCGATCGCTGTATTGAACGCAGGTGCTTTTGCGTCGTTGCTTTCAGTTCCTGAA
>JBJHBT010000015.1:0-102037 GCA_050485645.1 Gammaproteobacteria bacterium
GCCATGGATGGCCGCGGCCGAGGCGCATGGACGCTCTTCCGCCGTCCCCGAAGAATGGGGAGCCCACGCGGCAGCCCGCCGTTGACGACGACACCACACGCACCGCGTTGATGATTACTCCCGGTCGGGGTCGATGAAGCGGCTCGTCAATTCACCGTAGGCATCGATGCGGCGGTCGCGGAAAAACGGCCAGCCCACACGAACCGTCTCGATGTCCGCGAAATCGATCTGCTCGACGATGATGGCTTCGCGGTCCGCCGGCGCGCGAACGATCACGCGTCCGTCCGGCGCGGCGATGAAGCTCTGTCCCCAGAACTCGATGCCGCCATCGCTGGCCGGATCAGGTTCGAATCCGGTGCGGTTCACGGCCAGCACGAAGCAGCCGTTGGCGATGGCATGCGCCCGCTGCATCGTTTCCCACGCATCATGCTGACGCTCGCCCAGCGATGACCGCTCTTCCGGATGCCAGCCGATTGCGGTCGGATACACGAGCACGTCGGCGCCACTCATCGCGGTCAGCCGTGCGGCTTCCGGATACCACTGATCCCAGCAGACGAGCACGCCCAGCCGGCACGCCGCGGTCGCGAATGAACCAAAGCCAAGGTCGCCGGGCGTGAAGTAATACTTCTCGTAGTAGCGCGGATCATCAGGGATGTGCATCTTGCGATACTTGCCGATGTAGCCGCGCGCACCATCCAGCACCGCCGCGGTGTTGTGGAACAGCCCCGGCGCACGCCGTTCGAACAGGCTGGCCACCACCGTCACATCCAGTTCGCGGCCGAGTTGTGCAACGGCCTCGCTGCTCGGACCTGGAATCGACTCCGCCAGCGTGAAGTGATTCGCGTCCTCGGTCTGACAGAAATAGCGGCTGGTGAAGAGCTCGGGCAGACAGATCAGCTTCGCGCCCTGCGCGGCCGCGTCCCTCACCATGTCGAGGGCATGGGCAAGATTGCGCTCCGGCGCCTCGTCCATGGACATCTGTACCAGCGCAACGGTCAGTGGCGCACGAGTTGACTTCCTCATCGTCTTGCGTCCCTGCGAGCTACGCGTCGCGTTCCATGTTGGACGGATCGCAGTAGGTGTTCTTCGGAAAGCAGGCCATGTACTGATCGAGGATCTCCATGCCCTGCGACGGGCGCACGACGCCCGCCTGGATCTTGCCGCGAACCAGCTCGTTCATGCGTCGGTGCAGGTCGTTGGGGAAGTACTGCACCTGAGCCAGCATGTCCTGTACCGCGGTGCCCGGGATCACCTTCTCGATCCAGAAATTGCCGGACTCCTCGGCGTCGGCATAGATATGCGCCTCGGATACCCGTCCGAACAGGTTGTGGGCATCGCCGACGATGTCCTCATAGGCGCCCATCAGAAAGAAACCCAGGTAGTACGGCTCGCCGGGCGTCAGCGAATGCACCGGCAGAAAGCGTCCGTCACCGTGAGCGCACACATAGTGGCTGACCTTGCCGTCGGAATCGCAGGTGAGATCCACCAGCACGGCGCGCCGCGTGGGCTGCTCGTTCAGACGCTCGATCGGCATGATCGGGAACGGCTGTCCGATTGCCCAGTGATCGAGCATGGACTGAAAGACCGAGAAGTCACACAGATACTGATCGGTGAGCAGCACTTCGAGCTGATTCAGCTCCTCGCTCTCCGCGGCATCCGGATTGCGCCGCAGGGCTTCGAGCAGCGTCGTGCACACGCGCCAGTACAACCGCTCGGCCAGTGCGCGATGCTCCAGCGACAGATATCCAAGCGTGAACAGATTGCGCACGTCTTCCAGGCGTTCGTTGGCATCGTGCAGCGCCTCGTTCAGTTCGGCGGCATCCACGGTTTCGGGCAGGTACTCGACGATACGCGCCAGCGCCTGCACCGGTTCCTCGGCCTCTTCGTCCACCTCGATGGGCTGCGACACATCATCCTTCGGATGCGCGCCCAGCACCGGCACGATCAGCACCGAGTGGTGCGCGGTCAGTGCGCGCCCGCTTTCGGTGACGATCACCGGCACAGGCACATCGTTCGCCTCGCAGACTTCCTTCACGGTAAAGACGACCGCGTTGGCGTACTCCTGCAGGCTGTAGTTGATGCCAGCATGTTCGCCGAGCTGTCCCTTGCAGTAGTTCACGCCCAGACCGCCGCCCACATCCAGATACTTCAACCCCACACCGCGCTGCACCAGCGCCGAATAGATCTGCGACACTTCCTTGATCGCCTGCTTGAGCACCTGGATGTCGGCCACCTGACTGCCGATGTGGCAGTGCAGCAGCACCAGCTTGTCGCGGCGCCCGCTGCGCTCGAGCTCGCCGACCATGCGCACGACCTCGGCCACGCGCAATCCAAACTTCGAATTGCTGCCCGACGACTCCGACCAGCGGCCCGAGCCGCGCGTCGCCAGCCGCACCCGCACACCCATGACCGGCTCGAAGCCTTCGCGGTCGGCGAGCATGTTGATGTCGACGAACTCCGAATACTTTTCCACCACCGGCACCACATTCTGGCCCAGACGCTGCGCCGACATCATCAGCGTCAGCATCGTCCGGTCCTTGACGCCGTTGCACACCAGCAGCGTTTCGCCGTTCACATGCGGCAGCGTCGCGATCAGCTCGGCCTTCGAACCGCACTCCAGGCCCATGCCGTAGGCACGTCCGGCGTCGAGCAGCTCGTCGACCACTTCGTGCAGCTGATTGACCTTGATCGGGTAGATGCCGCGGTAGACGTTGTCATAGCCGGCCTCGGCAATGGCCTCACCGAAGGCCTCGTTGATGCGCCGCACCTGTGCGGAGAGGATGTCCTGGAATCGCAGCAGCACGGGCATCTGCACACCCCGCCTGCGCAACTCGGCGACGATGGCGGGGATGGCCATGGTGGTGTCCTGGGCATCCAGCGCGCGCACTGCGACCTGCCCCTCATCATTGACGACGAAGTAGGGCTCTCCCCAGGTCTCGACACGGTACAGCGCCGTGGAGTCCTCAGCGGACCAGCTCGTGCCGGCATCCGGGGCCGGCAGATCGCATGCCTGTACAGACATCTTCAGTCTCCCAGCACGTAGGCGAAAACAAGGGGCGCGACGATGGTCGCATCGGATTCGATCACGAACTTCGGGGTATCGGCAGACAGCTTGCCCCAGGTGATCTTCTCGTTGGGCACGGCACCGGAGTAGGAGCCGTAGCTGGTGGTGGAATCGCTGATCTGACAGAAGTACCCCCAGCGCGGCACGTCTTCGTATTCCAGATCCTGTTCGAGCATCGGCACGACGCAGATCGGGAAGTCGCCGGCAATCCCTCCGCCGATCTGGAAAAAGCCGATGGACTGCCGCGCACTGGTGCCGCGGTACCATTCCGCCAGTTCCATCATGTATTCGATGCCCGAACGGGTTGTCAGCGGATTCCCGACCCGGCCGGCAATGCAGTGTGCGGCGAAAAAGTTGCCCAGCGTCGAGTCTTCCCAGCCGGGCACGAACATGGGCAGCCGCGCCTCGGCGGCGGCCAGCAGCCAGCTGTCCTCGGGATCGATCTGATAGGCGCTTTCCAGCTTGCCGCTGAGCAGAACCCGGTACAGGAATTCATGCGGGAACAGCCGCTCCCCGCTTCGGTCCGCTGCCTGCCATTCTTCCAGCACGGCCTTCTCGATGCGGCGCATGGCCTCATGCTCCGGTATGCAGGTATCGGTCACGCGATTGAGATTCTGTTCCAGCAACGCTTCTTCCTGCTCCGGCGACAGATGCCGGTAGTGCGGTATGCGCACGTAGTGTTCATGCGCAACGAGATTGAAGACATCCTCTTCGAGATTCGCGCCGGTGCAGCTGATCGCATGCACCTTGCCACGACGAATCATCTCCGCCAGCGACAGCCCCAGCTCGGCGGTGCTCATCGCTCCGGCCAGCGTGACCAGCATCTGCCCACCGGTGTCCAGGTGACGCACATAGCCGTCAGCGGCATCGCGCAATGATGCCGCATTGAAATGACGATAATGATGACGAATGAAATCGGAAATTGCGCCCATCGGGTAGCCTCTTGGATTGCCCGGCGCGCGGACGGCCGGCGGGAAGGTGCACAGAGTAGGTAATCGGAACCCGGCCGACAATAGTCACCGGCACGAAAGTAGGATGCCCGGGCGCAACAGCCAGCAGGCGGCTGCCCCGGTGGCGCGCGGCCGTCGGCCTACGTCACCTCGGGCACCTGCTGGGTAAGGCAGTGGATCGCGCCCAGTCCGGCCACCAGCACGCGGCAGTCCACCCGCTCCACACGCCGCCCCGGGAAGCAGTCCGCCAGGATGCCGGCGGCCACATCGTCGGCCGCGCAGCCGAACACCGGCAGCAGCACAGCCTCGTTGGTGACATGGAAGTTGGCATAGCTGGCCGGCAGACGCTCACCGGCATTGCAGACAGGCGCCGGCATCGGCAGCTCCAGCACCGTGAGCCGGCGTCCGTCGAGCAGCCGCACCTGTTCGAGAAACGCGCGATTGGCGGCCAGCGGGGCATGGTTGGGATCGTCGCGCCGCGGCTCCACCACGGTCACCACCACATCCGGCGCAACGAAGCGCGTCAGATCGTCGATATGGCCATCGGTGTCGTCACCGACGATGCCCTCGCCCAGCCAGATCACCTGCGTGACGCCCAGCGCATCGCGCAGCAGCTGCTCGATCGCATCGCGGCCCAGCGTCGGATTGCGGTTCGGGTTCAGCAGGCACTGTTCGGTGGTCAGCACCGCACCCTCGCCATTGACGTCAATGGAGCCGCCTTCCAGCACCGCGCTGTAAGGGGCGCGCGGCACGCCGAGAATGTTCGCCATCGCCCTGCCCACCTGCCGGTCCAGATCGAACGGCGGGTACTTGCCACCCCAGGCGTTGTACTCGAAATCCAGTGCCAGCATTGGCTGCACCGGATCATCGCGGGTTACGAAGATCGCACCATGATCCCTGGCCCAGGCGTCGTTGGTGGGAACAATGTGGAGCTGCAGCCGCTCCGGAGCCACCACGGGGTCCAGCAGCGCCGCCACATGACGGCGATGCGCTTCGCTGAGCACATTCACATACAGCGGTTCACTGGCTGCGATGGCGGCGGCCAGACGAACCATGGCCGGTTCCACCTGGTCGAACAGGCCGGGCCAGGTATCACGATTGTGCGGCCACGAAATCCAGGTGGCGCGATGGCGCGCCCACTCGGCGGGCATGCGGTAGCCCGATGCGGCGGGCGGAGACGATTGCGGATCGATGGCGGTCATACGGAGGCTGGCCTGCTGCGGTTGGTCGGATCGGGCGCGCCGGGACTGCCCCGGACAGGCTGCGACGGGCGGACGCGATGATACCGTCACCCAACACGATAGCGAAGGCGGTATGATGCGGCGATGCGCACTGCCATGAAACTGCTCTGTTCGATGGCCCTGTTCGTGACCGCGTCCGCGGCCGTCTCGGCTTCCGCCTGGGCTCAGGCGCCGTCGGCCGGGCGCATGCTGATCGCCACGCCATCGCTGGACGATCCCGCTTTCTCCGAAACCGTGGTGCTGATGATCGAACACGGCGAGCAGGGCTCATTCGGCGTCATGATCAATCGGCCCACGCACGTGCCGGCCGACGAAGTGTTCCCGCAGCTGGCTGATTTCGCGGACTTTTCGGGCAATGTTTACCGTGGCGGGCCGATGCTGCCGTCGACGGTGGTGATGCTGATCCGCAGCACCGAGCTCGGCCGGCGCGGCGCGCGGCCGTTGATCGGCGACATCTTCGTGACCACGGAACTGGAAATCCTCGCCGATCTGGAGCCACCTGTCGCCGATCTGGAATCGCCCGCGTGGGACGCCAGCCTGCTGCGGCTTTACGCCGGGCATGCCGCCTGGGAGCCTGGCGCACTGGAACGGGAGATTGCGCGTGGCTACTGGATGGTGATCAGCGGCCGCGAAGACCTGGTGTTCAGCGACGACCCGGGCGACCTGTGGCGCCGGTTGAAGGAAGGAGAACCGCCAGGCGATCCGATCACGGCCGGGCGTCAGGACGTGCCGGCCGAACCCACCGCTGAATTCGCCGCCGAACTCACCTTGTAGTTGCCGCGCGTCTCATCCAGCTCCAGTTTGATGACGCCGTGCCGGCCGGCGTCTTCCAGCAGCTCCGAAAAATTCCGATAACCGTAGTAGCTTTCGTTGAAGCCCGGGTACACGCGCTTGACGGTCTGTTTCACCAGCGACCCCCAGATCGGGTCGTAATCCGCCTCCAGTGCCTCCACCGTTTCGGCCAGACGATCGAATACTTCCTGCTGTTTCGCCGACTGCCCCTTGGTCCCGCGGGTTCTGGGACGCTCCGACACCCTGATCAGGTCATCGTAGAAAATGAACTCATCGCAATTGGATGCCAGCAGATCGGACGTGGAGCTGCGCACCCCGCAGGCCAGCACGCGCTTGTCGTTCTCCTTGAGCTTGGACACCAGCGGCGAGAAGTCGCTGTCGCCGGTGAGCAGCGCGAAGGTGTCGATGTGGGTCTTGGAGTAACACAGGTCCAGCGCATCAACCACCATGCGGATGTCGGCGCTGTTCTTGCCGCTGACATTCGAGCGCGGGATGTCGACCATCTCGAATCCGTGCAGGTGAAACTCGCGCGTGAATTTCTGGAATCGGCTCCAGTCACAGTAGGCGCGCTTGAACACGATGCGTCCCCGTTCGAGGAGCCGCTTCAGCACCAGATCCATCTGGAAGCGTCCCTTCTTGCTCTGCTCGGCGCCCAGCGCAAGATTCTCGAAGTCAACGAACACCGCGATCGTCAGCTCCGCGCGATTGGCCGGGTCCATACTCATCAGCTGCGATCTCCAGTCACGTTGGTGGGCCGGCATGATCCTGCAAGGCGCTCAAAGTCGCAAGCAGCGTGGCTGTGAACGACGCTGACCGGACATCGCACCGATCACGCATCCGGTGACAGGTGTCCCCACAGCGACTGAAACGCCAGCCGCACGAAGTCGTCCGCCGGCCCGAGGCGCTCGACGAACTCGCGTGCCGGCTGTGCGGCCACCGCTTCGTCGGGACTCAGGCCGCGATTGAGCATCTGGCGCAACCGCATCGACAGCGCCTGATAGGCCTGGCGCTGATACTGCAGGTCGGCGCGGGTCAGCAGCGCTCCCTGCGCCGGTACGATGATGGTGTCGTCATCGGCATGGCTGAGCAGGGTCTGCGCGCCTTCCGACAAACCGCCAATCCAGCCGCCGGTCCACCAGTCGAGAAACGGCCAGCCCCCGCCGGATGCGACATCACCGGTGAGCAGCACGTTGGCTTCACGGAAGCGCACGCCGATGTCGCCATCGGTGTGTGCCTGGCGCAGGTGGAAACACTCCACCGTTTCCCTGCCGAGCAGGAATGATTCGCTGCGGTAGAAGGTGTGGTTGGGAAGCGCGGTCCCGGGCAGCGGGTCGTGGGTAGTGGTCTCCCATGGTCGGGTGATATCGGTGGTCAGCCACAGCCGGGTGTTCTCATGGGCCACGATGCGCGTGCCCTCCCGCCCCAGCAGGCCGTTCGCCCCGGTCTGCTCCGGATGCCAGTGCGTATTGATCAGCGTGTGCACCGGGCCGCTCTGCGGCAGCGCGCGCACCGCTTCCAGCAACGCGGCCGAGTGCGATGCGACGCCACCGTCAACCAGCAGCACGCCATCGGCGCCGGTCAGCGCGACGCTGTTGACACCGGCGCCACGCAGCAGCCAGAGGCCATCCCGCAGCGGGGTCGCATCGATCGCTTCGTTGGCGGGTGATCCGCCGCCCGGCTGCGCGAACAGCCGCGCGGACCCGGCCGGCAGCGTCACGGCCGCCACACCACCCAGCAAGGATTTCAATACCGTCCTGCGACCTGCGCGCATGGTGCCCCCGGTTTCACAGGCTGCCGCAGGCCGCGACAGCTACGGCCCGTAGTGTGCATCAGATCAACCGGATCAGGCCAATATCGGCGTCCGGCGGGACTTTCGCCAAATTCGTGAAAGCCTGTCACGAGACGGTTACAATCGGGCGGTCCGCCAGGCCTGACGGCTAGCGGGCAGGTCTGCGTCCGCATTGCGCCATTACAGACCACAAGGGGGAGCAGCCATCGCCATCGCAGATATCGGCCCGCGTCCTGTTTTCCATGACGCCGGTGCTGTCATGCGTGCCGCCATGACGGCAACGCTGGTGCTGGGTACCGGCGCCGTACTCGGCTGCAGCGGTGCTTCAACGCCCGAGGAAGTCATCGCCAGCCATTCGGCGACCATAGGGCGCTACTGCCTGGACTGCCACAACCAGGCCGAACGGGCCGGCGAGCTGTCACTGGAACGGCTGGACCTGGCACACCCCGGCGCCCATGCCGCAACGCTGGAGGAAGTGGTGCGCAAACTGCGCGGCCGCCTGATGCCGCCGCCGGGCAATCCGCAGCTCCCCGACGACACCCTGCGCCAGCTGATCAGCTGGCTGGAAGACGGCCTGGACGCGGCCGCGGCCGCCGACCCGCATCCCGGGCGCATCGCCCTGCATCGACTCAATCGCCGCGAATACGCGAACGCCATACGCGACCTGCTCGGCATGCGGGTGAACGTGGCCGAGCTGCTGCCGCAGGACGACAGCGCCGGTGGATTCGACAACATCGCCTCCGTATTGCAGGTATCACCGTCGTTTCTCGAGCAGTATGTGGGCGCCGCCCGCAGCATCGCCGTGCAGGCCGTGGGCCGCCACGAACCACGACCTGGCAGCCGCACCTACAACGTACGTGCCGGCACGCAGCAGAATCACGTACCCGGACTGCCGCTGGGCACCCGCGGCGGCGCGCTGGTGGAGCACGACTTTCCGGCCGCCGGCGAATACCTGCTGAACATTGCCGACATGGCCCAGGCGCTGTGGGTCTACAACATGGAGTTCGAGAACGACCTGATCGTCACGCTGAACGGTGAACGCATCTTCCAGACCACGATCGGTGGCGAAGACGACATGCGCGCCATCGATCAGGACCAGGACCCGGCCGTTGACGCCATCAACCGGCGACTGAAGAACATCCGCTTCCATGCGCCTTCCGGTCCGCAGCAGGTGGGCGTCACCTTCGTGCGCCGCACACTGGCCGAGTCCGACGACCGGCTGCGTCCGTTCATTCCCGGCGGTGGCCAGGACCGGGTACTGCGCGTGCAGTCGTTCGAGATCAGCGGACCGTTCGCCAGCGAAGGGCTCGGCAATACGCCGACACGCGAGCGCATCTTCACCTGCTATCCGGAAACGGCGCATCCGGAAACGACCGACCACCCCCCCGCGGATACGGCCGGCGACGCAGCCGACGAACAGCGGGCCTGCGCGATGACCCTGTTCAGCCGTCTCGCGCGCCAGGCCTATCGACGCCCGGTGAACGACGCCGACATCGCCGAGCTGATGGCGTACTACGAAGACGGCGCCGCTCGCGGCGGCTTCGAGGAAGGTGTCCGCTCCGGCCTCACAGGGCTTCTGGCCAGCCCGTACTTTCTGTATCGGGCCGAGCGCATCCCCGAAACGCTCAACGCCGACGGCAGCTACCGGATCGACGACCTGGAGCTGGCTTCGCGGCTGTCGTTCTTCCTGTGGAGCTCGCTGCCGGACGACGAGCTGCTTGATCTTGCGATCGCCGGCCGGCTCGGCGACCCCGCGGTACGCGAGCGGCAGGTACGCCGAATGATCGCCGATCCGCGCGCACTCACACTGGCCGACGGTTTCGCGCGCCAGTGGCTGCACCTGGATCACCTCAGCGAGGTGAACCCCGACAGCGCGATATTCCCCTATGCGTCCGGCGCCGGCGATCCGAGATCGCATTACATGCAGGAAATCATCCTGTTCGTCGACAGCATCTTTCGCGAGGATCGCAATGTGGTCGAACTGCTGTCGGCCGACCATTCCTATCTCAACGAGCCGCTGGCGCTGATGTACGGCGAACGGGGCGTCAGGGGCGAGCATTTCCGTCGCGTGCAGCTGTCGCACTCCGCCCGTCGCGGACTCCTGGGCAAGGGTGCCGTGCTGATGGCGTCGTCGTATCCGAATCGCACCGCCCCGGTGCTGCGCGGCGCCTACATACTGGAGAACATCCTCGGCACACCGCCGGCGCCGCCGCTACCCGACGTGGAAGCATTGCAGGACAGCGGCATCGCCGGCCGCGACATGCTCACCGTGCGCGAACTGATGGCGCGGCACAGCCAGGACCCCTCCTGCTTCTCCTGCCACGGCGTGATGGATCCGCTCGGATTCGCACTGGAAAACTTCGATGCGGTGGGCCTGTGGCGCGACCGTGACCGATTCGCCGGGGTGCCAGTGGATGCCAGCGGCGAGCTGCCCGACGGCACGCAGATCAACGGCCCCGACGATCTGCGCGAAGCGCTGCTGCGCCAGCCCGATCAGTTCGTGCAGACACTCACCGAAAGACTGATGACCTATGCTCTCGGCCGTGAACTCACGCATCACGACATGCCGGTGGTGCGCGGCATCGTGCGCGAGGCCGCGGGCGAAGACTACCGGTTCTCGGCACTGGTCCTGGGGATCGTCGAAAGCGCGCCATTCACACTGCGACGCACGCAAGGCACGCCCCCGGGCACGCTGACCGCCGCCACCGCCCCGGACGCAACCGCTCCCTGAAGACGAGGATACAGCCATGTTCATCACGAAGAAATCCGTCTCCCGTCGCACGGTACTGCGTGGTGCGGGCGCAGCGATTGCCCTGCCGCTGCTCGATGCCATGGTGCCGGCCGGCAGAGTGTTCGCGAACACCGCGGCCGATGCGCCGCTGCGCATGGCCTTCGTATTCTTTCCGCACGGCGCGGTGATGAACCGCTGGTCGCCGGCCAGTGAAGGCACCGACTTCCAGATGTCGGAGATTCTCACGCCGCTGGAACGTCATCGCTCGCACCTGACCATTGTGTCAGGCATGCGCAACCGGCCCGCGGAAAGCGCCGACCCGCACGGCATCGTCGAGCGCACATGGCTGAGCTGCTGCGCGCCTCCGGATGCCGGCAAATGGACCGACGCCGGTGTCACGGCCGATCAGATCGCGGCACGGCACATCGGCCAGGAAACACCGCTGCCCTCACTGGAGATCACCACGGAAGGCCGCGGCGGGCCGCTGTCCTGGCGTACGCCCACGCAGCCGCTGCCGATGGAGAACAATCCGCGCACGCTGTTCTACCGCCTGTTCGGCCAGGGCGACACCGACGAAGAGCGACGCATGATCGTTGCCGAGCAGGGCAGCATCCTCGATCGTGTCCAGCAGCAGACGCAGCGCTTCCGGCGCGAACTTGGCGCACCGGACCAAACGATGCTCGATGACTATCTCGATTCGCTGCGCGAAGTCGAACGCCGGGTCGACAACATGATGAACCAGGACTTCTCGTCACTGGACATTCCCGAGGCACCGATCGGTGTGCCCAACGACTTCGATCCGCATCTGCGACTGATGTTCGACCTCATGGCGCTGTCCTTCCAGGCCGACATCACACGCGTTGCCACCTTCCATATGGCGCGCGAAATCAGCATGCGCACCTACAACAACCTGGGCATTGCGGAAGCGTTTCATCCGCTGTCGCATCACGGCCGCAATCCCGCCGATCTGGACAAGCTGGCCGCGATTCAGCGCTATCACACCGAGCTGTTCGCCAACTTTGTCGACCGGCTTGCCGCTATGCCCGACGGCGACGGCACCGTGCTCGACCACTCCATGCTGCTGTACGGCAGCAACATGAGCGACAGCGACATCCACAATCAGGACCCGCTGCCGGCGGCCATCGTCGGGCGGGCGCACGGTCGTCTGCGTGGTGGTCAGCATCTTGTCTATCCGCGCAATACGCCGTTTTCCAATCTGCTGCTGACGATGTTCGATCGTGCCGGGATTGCGGTGGAATCCATAGGCGACAGCACCGCACCGTTCGCGGAGGTTTGATCTGATGCCAGGCCGTCCCGGAAGTCATGCCGGAATTCATGCCGCAGGTTACGCGATAGCCGCCCTGTGCCTGGTGGCGGCTTCTGCGCTGACGCTGCTGCCCCAGAACCAGGCGTTGGCGAATGGATTGCGTGGCACGCCGGCACTGGTCGATGCCGTCAAGCAGCGGCAGTCACAGCACGCGCTGGCGCTGATCGGTGAAGGGGCGTCGGTGAACGCCGCCGAGGTGGACGGCACCACCGCGCTGATGTGGGCAGCCTGGTATGGCAAGGCGGACGTGGTTGCCGCCCTGCTGGAAGCCGGTGCCGACGTCGCGCCGCGCAACGACTATGGCGTGACCGCGATGTCCGAAGCGGCGATCACCGGCCACACCGACGTGATCCGACTGCTGCTGGCGGCGGGTGCCAACCCGGATTCGCCGACGCCGGAACGCCAGACCGCCCTGATGGCTGTCGCGCGCACCGGCAACGTCGATGCGGCGAGGTTGCTGATCGAGGCCGGTGCCGATGTGAACGCGCGCGAGAACTGGGGCGGGCAATCGGCGCTGATGTGGGCCGCCGCTCAGAGCCAGCCGGCGATGATCGCCCTGCTGCTTGATCACGGCGCCGATGTGAATGCGCGTGGTGCGATACATGACTGGCAGCGCAGGGTCACCGCCGAACCCCGGCCCAAGGACATGAACCGGGGCGGGTTCACGCCGCTGCTATACGCGGCCCGCGAAGGATGCATCCCATGCGCCCGCGAGCTGCTGGCCGGCGGCGCGGACATCAACCTGTCGGATCCCGAAAGGGTGTCGCCGCTGAATCTGGCGCTGATCAATCTGAATTTCGACTTCGCCGCGTTCCTGATCGAGGCCGGCGCCGATGTGGATCGCTGGGATTTCTTCGGCAGGTCGCCGCTGTACAACGCCGTGGACATGCACACCCTGCCGCCGCTGGGTCAGCGCGACGGCGGCCGCAACGACATCCCGTCCGACGACGCCACCACGCCGATGGACATCGTTGCAATGCTGCTCGCGGCCGGCGCCAACCCGAACCTGCAGCTCAAGCTGCGCCCGCCCTACCGTCACGTGCCATTCGATCGTGGCGCGGACCCGCTGCTCGTCACCGGCGCCACGCCGCTGCTGCGCGCCGCGCAGTCCGCGGACGTGGCAGCGATCCGTCTGTTGCTGGCGCATGAGCCGCTGGTGGATCTGCCGAACGCCGCCGGCGTGACACCGCTGATGGCTGCCGCCGGCCTGGGCTACGGCAACCGGCCGTCGCGTGGCGTGTTCCGCACCGTCGAAGACAGCGTAACCGCCGTCGAACTGCTCGTGGCGGCCGGTGCCGACGTCAATGCACGTGCCGACAATGGTCGCACCGCGGCGCATGGCGCGGCACAGATGGGGTGGAATCCGGTACTGGTCGCCCTGCATGAGCACGGCGCGGACTTCACGTTCGCCGATGCGCAGCGTCGCACGCCGCTGGACATCGCCCGCGGCAGTTTCGAGGCCGCGTTCCTGGACTCGCCGCCGGAACCGCACGACGACACCATCGCGCTGCTGGAGCGCCTCACGGCCAACTGACGGCCTGGCGCGGCTCAGTCGATCCGCCCGTTCGATCGATCGGCGGCCGCCAATCAGCCAATCAGCCGCTGCACCGTACCGACGATGCCGTCGACCCGCGACGACCAGTCGTCCCCTGTTACCAGCCGCTGGTTCACTTCCAGTTCCAGGCCGATGTAGTCGCGTTTGTCGAAGCGGTCGCGCAGGGCGGTAACGAACCCGTCCGCCACCCCGCGATACGGGTAGTTGCGGCGCACCTTCAGCGATGGCATCGCCGCCAGCAGCTCGTTGCGCCAGGCCGCGGCGAACCGTTGCTCACGCCGGCGCGCGGGATCGTAGAGCAGGCCGAAATCGGCATTGCGGCGTTCGCCGTTCAGCACCGGCGTGAAGCTGTGCGATGACAGATGCAGCACCTGTGATCCCGCGGCTATCGCCGCATCCACATGGGCAGTGACCGCTTCCCGGTACGGCAGGTAGTGCTCGCGCAGGATGTGCGATTTCTCCTCGTCGCCGAGATTGCAGGTATAGCGCGAGAACAGCATGCGATGGTGCAGGGAGCGATTGAGGTCCACCAGCAGCCGCGTCGTATACGCGATCTGTGCCGGCACCGGCGACAGCGCGGCCAGTCGCAGTGCGACGTCGGCTGCGCCGGCGTCGTAGCCGCGATGCGTAGCCAGCACTTTCCCGGCACCGGCGAATGCCGACGCGTAACGCGCCGGCACATGGCTACCGCCGTGCTCACAGCTGACGATCAGTGTCAGCGGGCGACGAGTATCCCTCATCGCCCGCCAGTGATTCACATAGTCCACGATATACCCTGCCCATGGCTGTTCGGTCTGCTGTCCAGCCCAGTGTCCTGACGATGCGGGTCGACAGCGATCCCTCGCGCAGATACAGCTCCGCCATACGACCGGCCTCATGGTCGAGCACACCCTGCTGCGCCGCGTGATCGATCAGCCGCTCCCATACCCGATGCACGGTCATGCCACCGGCGCCGATGCCCAGCGCGGCAAGGTAATCCCGCCGCCCGATCTCCGCGCGTTCCGCGTCGCGAATCGACAGCTCCAGCAGCCGCGCGAGATCCGCCGTTGCGAAGGTGTTGAGGGAACCGGCTTCGGCCCAGGCGGACTCACACAGCGATTTCAGAACCGAACTGATCACCGCGATGCGTGCCAGATCCGCCGCCGGACACTCCTGGATATCGAGCACGCGAATCTCGATCGCCATGCGATCGAAGCGCGCGATCGCACCGCGGGCGTTGACCCACTCGTGGCGCAGCACACCATCGCGATCGTACGGCGCCATGTCCTGGTAGATGCGTGCCAGCACCCGATCGTGATATTCCTGCATGCTGCCAACAGGTTCAGGCACGACGTCACCGGTCACCGACGGAATGCGCGCGCAGTTGTTCCTGTAGACCGCCAGGCGGTTGTCCATCAGGCCAGTGCGCACGCCGTCCATCAACGGCGAACTGGCGCACAGCCCCGGCAGCACGGGCATCAGAAACCGTATCGCGGCATGCAGGCGCGCGAATTCGTCGTCGTTGGAGAATGGCAGGTTGAGATGGGTGCTCTGCAGGTTGGCCCAGCCGTGCCCCCGGCAGCTGAATATACGATCGAATGTGGCGTAGATCTCGCGTGTGCCGTGCGGCCACAGTTTGAGGTCGCGCGCCGGATCCATCCACGGATGCATGGCCGACGGCATCAGCATCAGACCTTCGTCGGCCAGCAGCCGGTTGGCCAGCACCACATTGGCGTGGAACTCGGCTGCCAGTCCCTTCAGAGCCGGCCTCGGGCCGTTGCACTTGAATTCGATGACGTGCAGCGCAAGCTCGTTGTTCCAGGCGATCGCGCCGTTTTCGAATTCGTCCGTGAGTTCCCCGGCAGCGGCGATCAGCAGATCGTCGGCCACCGGCCTCACGTCCAGCGTATCGGCGGCGACGATCATGTATTCGAGTTCGACGCCATAGAGCTCGAACAGCCCTGCCGGCCCGCTCACCGCACCACGCCGCACGTCGACCGAGGACTCAGCCGGCATTTCTTGACTGCTTTCCGCCATCGACCCTGGCGCGGAAGACCTTCATCACGCGTTCGTACAGCGCATCGCCGAGAACCTGGTCCTCGACGCCGGCATCCACGTTGGGATTGTCGTTGACTTCGATCAGCACCGGCTGTCCGTTCACCGTCTTGATATCGACGCCGTAGAAGCCGTCGCCGATCGCATTGGCCGCCTTCAGGGCAAGACCGACCACGTCCCGCGGTGCGTCGTCGATCGCCAGCGTCTCCCAGTCACCTTCCTTTGCGCGCTTGCGCTGGTTGCCATGCTCATAGATCTGCCAGTGTCCGTCGGCCATGAAATAGCGGCAGGCGAACAGAGGCTCGCGATCGAGTATGCCGATCCGCCAGTCGAACTCGGTAGGCAGAAACGACTGCACGACAACCAGATCGCTGCGTGCCAGCAGCCGCTGTAATCCGCTCGACAATGTATCCCGGCTGTCGGCTCGGAATACGCCTTCCGAAAACGCGCTGTCCGGCTGCTTGAGTACGCAGGGCAGACCGAGACTGTCGATGATCTCGTCGGGACGCGGGCTGCCGACGATCATGGTCGGCGGTATCGCCAGATTCATCCGTTTCGCCAGTTCAGCCAGATACACCTTGTTGCCGCAGCGGATGATGGACTCGGGATCGTCGATCACGACCAGACCCTCATTGCGTGCCCGGCTGGCGAAGCGGTAGGTGTGATGATTGACACTGGTGGTCTCGCGGATGAACAGTGCATCGAATTCCGCCAGGCTGCCGTAGTCGTCGCGGTCCAGGTACTGCACGTCGAAACCCTGCGCGCGGGCGGCGCGGTCGAAGCGCTTCAACGCCTCGCGATTGGACGGCGGCGAGCGTTCGCTGTCGTTCACCAGCATCGCCAGGTCGTGCTCGTACTGTATCGTTCGGCCCGACCTGCCGGCGGGCCCGCGGCGCGCGAAGTGGTCTTCGATCACCTGACGCAGGAAACTGCGATGGCTGGATGGCAGATCGCCAACCGGAATCGGCGTCAGGCTGGCCAGCCGCCACCGCGTTCCTTTCTGGAAGGTGGCGCGCATCAGCGGCACCGGAAACAGATTGAACAGCGCATGGCTGAGTTTCGCGTGCCGCTCGGCGAGATTTCGGCCGAAATAGATCGACAGCTCGAAACGCCGCGAGACAATGTCGTCCAGCGACTTCTGAATCAGCTCATCGATGTCGTCAGCCGGCCGAAAAAGCGAGCGGGACTTCATGTCCTGCATGGTGGTTACGCCGGGCAGCATGCGGTGACCGCGCGCCGCGGCCAGCAGCGACACGTAGTAGCCGACACTCTGGTAGCGATAGGAATCGCACAGGTTGTAGACGCGCATTCGGCGCCGTTCGCTGAAACGCGGGTTGCGCAGATAGTCGTCCGCGCTGACGACTTCGGCGGAGCGGATTTTCAGCGGCCAGTGCTCGGGATGATCAACGACGATCAGCTGTGTCATCGCTGACCCCTCAACCGGCGCGCCGGGCGGAAGTGTGTTCGACGGCTGTCATTCAACGTGTCGTTTTCGGTTCGATGATCAGCAGATTGGCGTCGTAGGTGGCGATACCCAACAGGACGGCACCGATCAGCCGATGCACGCTGACGGCATAGTAGCCTGAACCGGCCAGCGGATTACCCTTGTAGGGATCGGCCACCGACACTTCCCTTGATTCGCGATCATACCCGGTCAGCACAACGAAATGCCCTACCGGCTCTCCGCGTACGTCGTCGCTCTTGTTGGTGTCGGGCAGATCGCGCACCGCCCTGTACAGGTAGGTGGCGCTCAGGCCGGTAATGACCGGTCTGTCGCGATTGAGGAAACGGCGTATCAGCGCCGGCTCCAGATCCTCGAACAGCAGACGCCCGCCCAGTTCCAGGAACTGCTGGTATCCGCTGGTGGCCAGCCTGAGTCGGTTGTCGTTCTTGTGCTCGGCCTGGGCGGCCAGGCGCTGTGAGATCTCGCGCGGCGGCAATACGAACCAGGTGGGATCGAACAGCGTCAGGTTGTACGTGTAGAGGGTTGCCCGGTAGCCGCGCCGCAGTGCGTGGTTGGCGAGGAAAACGTCGAGCGTACCGCCTTCATCCAGCATGCTGATGTCGGCCACCAGCTCAGACAGCGGGACATCGTCGCCGTAGTAGCGGTACACCCCGTGCAGGCAGGCGGGACCACAGGTGACATCATCGGGCTGCGGTTCCAGCACGAATCCCATGCCCATCCGACCCTCGCGATCGCCGGGCTGATGGTCGGCACCAGTCGATGTATCCGGTGGTACGGTCATTGAACCGGGGGCAGGGCTGTCTTCAGCCAAGGTTCTCACCGTGACGTACGGATCACAAGCCTGGCCGGGTGAGGCGCGGACAACATGGCGCCCAACGGACGTGGCGACCACAACCGGCGACGGATGGCGCGCGGCAACGGTTCAGACGCGCGGCTCGAAGTCTTCCTGCCAGTCCTGATCCGTGCCGGCATCACCACCGTCAAGGTCATCCCAGTCCGAAAGCTGCTGCCGCAGCCATTGCTCTTCGCGACGCTCTTCCAAGCGCTGCCGCGCCGGACGGTCGTCGCCGGACTTGCCAACGGCTATCACGCCTTCCATGTCGTCGATGAACCCGGTGGCCTGAAACTGATCGTCACTGAACAGCCCGGTGTCATCAAAATCGTGGCCTGCTTCTTGCTTTGGCCTGCGCATGCTGGTCTCTCCTCGACAGCCTTCCGCATCGCGGCGGACTCGCATTCGCCCTGCAACTGCTTCAGGGCTCGGCCACTATAGGCCGTCCAGCGCAACAGTCAACAGGAATAGTTCTTTAAATATCATGCATTTATGATTCCGCCCCCGAGGGGCAGCGGCAGGCCCTGGGCCGTCTGCCTCCAGCGGAACAGCCCGAATGCACGCAGGCTCACAACGCATCACCTCAGCGACATCGTAGAATGCACCTTCCTGCGGAGAACACCATGACCAACAGCGCAAAACTTTCATACGACGGACACAGCGTGGACCTGCCGATGGTCACGGGCACGGAGAACGAGTCCGCCATCGACATTTCCGACCTGCGGGCACAAACCGGGCTGATCACGCTCGACAAGGGTTACGCAAACACCGGCTCCTGCCGCAGCGCCATCACCTTCATCGACGGTGAGCGCGGCATACTCAGATACCGGGGCTACCCGGTCGAGGAACTGGCGCGACATTCCACGTTCGTCGAGACCTCGTATCTGCTGGTCTTCGGCGAACTGCCCACGGCCGAACAGCTTGCCGAGTTTCGCCGGATGCTCGTGGATCACGAGTTCATCCACGAGGACATGCTGCATCACTTCGACGGCTTTCCGGCCAACGCGCCGCCGATGGCCATACTGTCTGCCATGATCAACGCCGTCGGCTGCTTCCAGCCGGTCTTCATGCAGCCGGAAGACAATGAACACTTCATGGAGCCCGCCGCGCGCCTGATGAGCAAGGTGCGCACCATCGCCGCGGCCAGCTATCGCAAGTCCACCGGCAAACCGCTGAACTACCCGCGCGCGGACCTGCGTTATACGGCCAACTTTCTGCACATGATGTTCTCCAATCCTCACCGGCTCTACGAACCGGATGATGTGGTCGTGCAGGCACTGGACAAACTGCTGATACTGCACGCCGATCACGAGCAGAACTGCTCCACCTCCACGGTGCGCATGGTCGGATCGTCGCAGGCCAATCTGTATGCGTCGGTGGCGGCAGGCGTCTGTGCGCTCTGGGGACCGTTGCACGGTGGCGCCAATGTCGCGGTCATTGACATGCTCACCCGGCTCCACCAGAGCGGCACGCCGCTGCAGAAGTTCATCGACCAGGTGAAGGATCGGGACTCCGGGGCAAGGCTGATGGGTTTCGGCCACCGTGTGTACAAGAATTTCGATCCACGGGCGCGCATCATCAAGGAAGCCTGCCACGCACTGCTGAAACAGCGCGGCATCGACGATCCGTCGCTGGAGCTGGCGATGCAGCTGGAAGAAGTGGCGCTACGCGATGAATACTTCGTCTCGCGCAAGCTGTACCCCAACGTCGACTACTACTCCGGCATCATCATGCGGGCCATCGGCATTCCGACCAACATGTTCACCGTCATGTTTGCCATTGGCCGGCTGCCGGGCTGGATCGCCCACTGGCGCGAAGCCAGAATCAGCTCCGACGCACGCATCGACAGGCCCCGGCAGATCTACACCGGGCCAACGGAACGCTCGTACGCTGCACCGGAGCAGCGCGGCTGAGCGCCGCGCCTGCTCCGGTACAGCCAGCCGTCCCGACACCAGCACTTCGGCCCCGAGCAGTTCCGATGCGTATCCTGATGGTCACCGCGGAGTACGCTCCGCTGGCCAAAACCGGCGGACTGGCGGATGCCGTCGCCGGACTGAGTCGCGCGCTGGTCGCCAACGGTCATCAGGTATGCGTCGTCCTCCCCTGCTATGCGCATCTGCGCAACCTCGCCGCGTCCGCCGCGACGGGACAGACGACAGCAGGCACATTCCATGTGCTGCCGCGGCAGCACGATGAACCTGAGATCCGGCTGTACGATACGCCTCGGCTGTACGACGATGCCGCCATCTATACCGGCGATGATCGCGACGCCGCACGCTTCATTGCACTCAGCGAAGCCGCCGCGGGGCTCGCGTCCGAATCGGAGTTCGCTCCGGACGTGGTTCACTGCCACGACTGGCATGCCGCGCTGGTACCGGCTCTGCTGAAAAGCCGCGGGACCGCCGCCGGCGACGGACCCGCCGTCGTCCTGTCGCTGCACAATGTCGGCTATCAGGGCGTTTTCGGCATCCACGTACTGGGCGATGAACGCTACGAGCGCCTGCGTGCCCTGATTCGCGACGATCGTGACGGCGAACACACGGTGAACTTCCTGCGCACCGGCATACGCGCAGCCCGCAGCCTGACAACCGTAAGTCCAACCTATGCACACGAGGTGCAGTCCCCGGAGTTCGGCATGGGCCTGGAAGACGTGCTCAGCGAACGCGCCGCGGACCTGCACGGCATTCTCAACGGCGTCGACTACAGCCACTGGAATCCGGCCAGCGACCCGCACATTCCACACGCCTACGACGCCGGCGATCCGGCGCCGAAGCGCGATGCCACGACCGCGCTGCGTCAACGCATGGAACTGGCGAGCAGCCGCCAGGCAGTGGTTGGCCTGGTCAGCCGCATCACCTACCAGAAGGGCATCGAGCTTGTCGCCGATGCGCTGCCCGAACTGCTCGAACACAGCGATGCGCAGTTCGCGCTGCTCGGCACGGGCGACGGTGACGTCGTCGCGCGGCTGGCCGACATTGCCAGGGCATGGCCGGGTCGCGTCGGATTCGTGGAAGGCTATGACGAAACGCTGGCCCACCTGATCTTCGCCGGCAGCGATCTGCTGCTGGTTCCGTCACGCTACGAACCCTGCGGACTGACACAGCTGTACGCCATGAAGTACGGCACGATTCCGGTGGTGCGCCGTACCGGCGGCCTGGCCGATACGGTCGTGCCTTTCGACCCCGTCAGCGGACAGGGCAACGGCGCCGTGTTCGGTCCCTACAGCAGCCAGGCGCTTGCGGACGCGATCCGCGACGCGCTGCGCTGGCATGCCGATCCCGCATCAAGGATGCGGATCATGCGCAATGCGATGCACGCGGACTTCTCGTGGGCGCGGCAGGTGCACGAGTACGAACGCATCTACGCCGAGGCATCATCCAGCCGTTGATGGCGCGCGGCCCTGGCCCTGCACTGGGTGGCGAGATCATCGCCGACGTCACTCCAGGCGAACCGCCACTGCCAGTTGCGATCCACCGTGCCCGGCGTGTTCATGCGCGCCTCCGAACCCAGACCCAGCAGATCCTGCATTGGAATCACCGCCAGTCTGGCCGCTGAGGCGAAGGCGGCTTCGATCAGCGCGGCGGGCATGTCGGGAGGCGACTGCCCGAGCATGGCGGCCACCCGTGAACGCGTGTCGTCGTCGAGTGAAAGGTACCAGCCCAGCGTCGTGTCGTTGTCATGCGTACCGGTATAAGCCACTGCATTGCGTGGATGGTTCGATGGTGCATGCGGATTGTCGTGCGAACCGTCGAAGCCGAACTGCAACACCACCATGCCAGGCAGCGCATGGCGGTCGCGCAGCGCACGCACTTCATCAGTGATGATGCCCAGATCCTCGGCAACCAGCGGCATCGTGCCAAGCACCTCACGCAGCCGGTTCAGCAGTGCGTCGCCGGGCCCGGCAAGCCACTCGCCACTGCGCGCGGTGTCTGCGTCGGCGGGCACCGCCCAATAGGAATCGAAAGCACGGAAATGATCGATGCGCAGCAGGTCGAAGCGCTGCAGCTGACGGCGGATACGCTCCACCCACCATGCATAGCCGTCGCCAGCCATGGCATCCCAGTCGTACAGCGGGTTGCCCCACAACTGACCGTCCCGCGCGAAGTAGTCCGGTGGCACACCGGCTACGGCGTCCGGTTGTCCGTCGCGGTCCACCCTGAACAGTGATCGGCTCCACCACACTTCAGCGCTGTTGCGATCCAGGTAGAACGGCAGATCACCGAACAGCTTCACGCCACGGCTGTTCGCATACGCTCGCAGTGCACGCCACTGCAGGGTGAACAGGTACTGCTGGAAAGCCAGCGCGCGGCAGGACTGGCGCTGCCGCGCATACGCCTCGCGCAGTGCCGGCCGCTCCGCGCGGCGCAGCGAGGCCGGCCACAGCCACCATGGGGCATGCGCGAACCGCTGCGAGCACACGCCGTGCAGGGCATACGGCAGCAGCCAGCGGCGTTCGCGACGCAGATAGCCTGCGAAAGCCGCCATCTGGCTGGCAGTCGCCCGCGAACTGAACGACCGGAACGCGTCCAGCGGCGCCGCCACAACGGCGTCGAAGTCCATGTCGGAAGGCAGCTGCGCGTCCTCGCGCAGCGTCTGCGTATCGATCAGGGCCACATTGCCCGCGTCGGATGAGCGGGCACAGTACGGCGAGCCAACATCGTCCGGTGGGACCAGCGGCAGCGTCTGCCAGACACCGAACCCCCCGGCTGCGAGAAAGTCCACGAACCGATGCGCCTGTGCACCCAGCACGCCGCGGCCGCGTTCAGCGGGCAGCGATGTCACGTGCAACAGCACGCCGGCGCGGCGGCCGGGTAACCAGTCAGTCATCGATGATCGGGACCATGCGGTCCGGCGGACCACAACACCGCTGAAGCATCGTTCGGCATGCGACTCATGGTTTCACAGCATATTGCGTGTGACCAGTACCACGCCGCTGTCGCTCACCGTGAAACGCTGTCGGTCGGCCGCCGCATCGTGGCCGATCACCATGCCGTGAGGAATCCTGCAGCCCTCGTCGATGATCGCATTCCTGATGCGACAGCTGCGGCCTATCATCACGTTCGGCAGCACGACGGAACGAAACACCTCGGACCCCTCGTCCACCGTCACACCGAAGAACAGCACCGATTCGCGTACCGAGGCACCGGAGACGATGCATCCGCCGGCCACCATGGAATTGATTGCCGTGCCGCGGCGCCCTTCGTCATCGAGTACGAACTTGGCGCTGGGCACGTGCTCCTGATAGGTCCAGATCGGCCAGGCGTCGTCATACAGATTGAGTTCGGGCGTGACATGGATCAGCTCCATGTTGGCGCTGTAGTAGGCATCCACGGTACCGACATCGCGCCAGTAGGCCTGTGCCTTCGTCTTCACGTCCTCGAACGGATAGGCGAACACCCGATGGGTATTCAGTGCCTGGGGAATGATGTTCTTTCCGAAATCATGCGCGGACGCCGGATCCCGCCCGTCCCGCTCGAGTTCGGCCATCAGCAGATCGACCTCGAACACGTAGATTCCCATTGAGACCAGTGCGATTCCCTCGCGACCGGGCATGGACTGCGGCTTCGCGGGTTTCTCGTCGAACGAAGTCACGCGGCTGTCGTCATCCACGCTCATGACCCCGAACTCGTGAGCCTCGTTCACCGGCACCTGAACACCACCTACGGTGACATCGGCGTTGTTGTCCTTGTGAAAGGCGATCATCGGCCCGTAGTCCATTTTGTAGACGTGATCGCCGGCCAGAACGAGCACGGTTTCGGGATTGTGCTGGGCGATGATGTCAAGATTCTGATAGAGGGCGTCAGCCGTGCCGCGATACCATTGTTCGCCATGCTGCTGCTGCGCCGGCACAATGTCGATGAACTCACCGAACTCACCACGCAGATAGCCCCAGCCACGCTGCACATGCTGAATCAGAGAGTGCGCCTTATACTGCGTCAGGATCAGAATCTGCCTGATTCCGGAATTCACGCAGTTGGACAGCGAAAAATCGATGATTCTGTACTTGCCGCCGAACGGAATGGCGGGCTTTGCCCGATGATCGGTCAGTTGCTGGAGGCGCTGTCCGCGCCCACCTGCCATGATGACGGCCATTGAATCACGTGTCAGCTGGCTGACCACCCGGCCGGAAGATTTCAGTCGCACTGTCTGGCTTTCCGCTAGGCCGATGTTCCCTCGAGTATACGTCACCCGCATGAAATTGTTCGCGCACGCCCAACAGACCGGATACACCCTGTGAACCAGAGCACCGACAAACCCCGCACGCCCGCGCAGCAGGTCGACCCCGACATCCGGCGTCTGCTCGAAGCGCGTCTGCACGACCCGCGCCGGGTGCTGGGACTTCACGACACACCCGCCGGGCAGCGCGTGCGCATCTTCATCCCGCATGCGCAGCACGTTGAACTGATGGGGCCGTCGCGCCCGATGACGCGGCTGGCCGGAACCGATCTGTTTGAGTGGACAGGTCCCGCCGGCAGCATCACACCGCCCTTCCGCTATCGCTGGACCGCCGACGGTATTGTCACCGAACAGACCGACGCCTATTCGCTGCCGCTCCAGCTCAGTGAACAGGCGCTGGAATCCTTCGGACGCGGTGAGCACAGCCGCGCCTGGGAACTGCTTGGCGCACGGCCCGCAGAGGTGGCCGGCGTCGACGGTATCCTTTTCGCCGTGTGGGCACCGAACGCCGAGCGGGCCAGCGTTGTCGGCAATTTCAATCGCTGGGATGGCCGCTGCCATCCGATGACGGTTCGTGGCAACTCCGGTGTCTGGGAGCTGTTCATTCCCGGCCTGGGTGCGGGCGAGCTGTACAAGTTCGAGCTGCGCAATCGCGATACCGGTGCACTGCTGGTGAAAGGCGACCCCTATGCACGCCGCTGTGAACTGCGGCCATCCACCGCATCGATCACCACCGGAGCGAACGCCTGGACGTGGAATGACCGGCCATGGATGGAGCAGCGCGAGCACACCGACTGGCTGCGCGAGCCGATATCGGTCTACGAAGTACACCCCGGCTCATGGCGGCGTGGCGCCAACGGAGCGTTCCTCAACTACCGCGAAATCGGTGCCGAGCTCGGACGCTACGCACGTGACCTTGGCTTCACACACGTCGAACTGATGCCGATCGTCGAGCACCCGTTCGACGACTCCTGGGGCTATCAGAGCACCGGATACTTCGCGCCGACCAGCCGCTTCGGCGCGCCGGACGATCTGCGCGCGCTGGTGGACGAACTGCACGGCATGGGCCTGGGTGTGCTGCTGGACTGGGTGCCGGGACACTTTCCGCGCGATGAGTTCGCGCTGGCCAGGTTCGATGGCACCCCGCTGTATGAATATGCCGACCCGCTCAAGGGTGAGCATCCGGACTGGGACACACTGGTGTTCGACTATGGCCGCAACGAAGTGCGGAGCTTTCTGCTGTCCAGCGCCCGTTACTGGCTGGAGGAATTTCACTTCGATGGCCTGCGCGTCGACGCGGTCGCATCGATGCTGTATCTGGACTACTCACGACGCCACGGCCAATGGGCGCCGAATGTCTTTGGCGGCAATGAGAACCTGGAGGCGGTGGCGTTTCTCAAGGCCCTGAACCAGCTCACCCATGCAGTCGCGCCGGGCAGCATCACCGTGGCTGAGGAATCCACTGCGTGGCCCGGGGTATCGCGTCCCACCTACGATGGCGGACTGGGATTCACATTCAAGTGGAACATGGGCTGGATGCACGACACGCTGCTCTACGTTCACAAGGATCCCGTACACCGTCGCTTCCATCACGATCTGATCACGTTCGGCCCCATCTATGCGTTCAGCGAGAACTTCATGCTGCCGCTGTCGCACGATGAGGTGGTGCACGGCAAGGGCTCACTGCTCGGCAAAATGCCCGGCGACGAGTGGCAGCGCTTCGCGAACCTGCGTCTGCTGTACACCTTCCAGTGGACCTTCCCCGGCAAGAAGCTGCTGTTCATGGGGCAGGAGTTCGCCCAGCCGTGGGAGTGGAATCACCACCAGAGCCTGCCCTTCGACCTCATGACCGATGCGCGCCACGCCGGCATCCACCACCTGGTCCGCGATCTGAACGGCCTGTATCGTCGGCACGCGGCACTGCACCGGCGCGACACCGAAGGTGACGGCTTCGCCTGGCTGTCGTGGGACGACCGTGAAAATTCGGTGCTGAGTTTTCTGCGACGGGATGGCGACGCGCATGCGGTGGTGATCCTGAATGCCACACCGGTGCCACGACGCTCCTATCGCGTCGGCGTGCCGGAAGGTGCATCGGCGTATCGCGAGGTATTCAATTCCGACTCGCGCTACTACGGCGGCACCGACGTCGGCAACCCGCATCCGCTCGCGGTTCAGCAGGTGCCGTGCATGGGTTATCCATGCTCCATCGAACTCACACTGCCGCCACTCGCCGGCATCGTGCTGCTGCCGCGGTAGCCGAACGCCTGGCGCCCGCCTCAACGGGTTTCGAACACCGCAACGGCGTGTGGCGGCAGTTCGAACGTCGCCTCAGCGAGCACGTCGGCCGCGTCGGGTTCGATCAGGTCATCGGGCGATGGCCGCGAGGTATCGACGATCCGACACCAGTCCCGTTCGGCAAGCGGCGGCAGCGGCAGCGACCTCGTCTCGTCAGACACGTTGATCATGACATGCAGCGCCGGTTCATCGGGCTGCATGCCGGATACGGTAAAGCACAGCACCCGGCTTTCAGGATCGTCCCAGTCCGGTGGGGCCAGCGTATCGCCATACCAGACAATGCCGGGCACGTCCCCATCGGATGGTTTTTCCTGTATGAACCGGGTTCTGCGCAGCGACGGATGACGCCGTCGAAGCGCAATCATGCCCGCTGTGAAGCGCAGCATGCCGGCATGACGCTCAACATGCGACCAGTCGAACCAGGCGATGTCGTTGTCCTGACAGTAGGCGTTGTTGTTGCCGCGCTGCGTGCGCAGTACTTCGTCGCCGGCCTGCAGCATCGGCACGCCCTGACTGAGCATCAGCAGCGCGACGAAATTGCGCGCCCGGCGGCCGCGCAGGGCATTGACGGACTCGTCGTCGACCTCTCCCTCCGCCCCGGAATTCCAGCTCCAGTGATCGTTGGTGCCGTCGCGATTGTCTTCGCCATTGGCTTCGTTGTACTTGTCGTTGTAGCTGACGAGATCCCACAGTGTGAATCCGTCGTGACAGGTGACGAAGTTGATGCCGTTGGCCGGCGTACGGCCGCTGTCGGCGTAGAAATCGCTGCTGCCGGCAATGCGGGTGGCCAGTTCGCCGGTCATGCCGGCATCGCCACGCAGGAAGCGGCGCACCACATCCCGATAGCGCCCGTTCCACTCCGACCAGCGAAAGCCCGGGAAATCGCCCACCTGATACAGGCCGGCCGCGTCCCAGGCCTCGGCGATCAGTGTGGTCCACTGCAATACATCCGAGAACTCGATGTTCCACAGCACCGGCGCGTGATACATCGGCTCACCGTCCTCACCGCGCGACAGTACGCTGGCCAGGTCGAGGCGGAATCCGTCGACGTGCATATCCCGCACCCAGAACTCCAGACACTGCAGCAGATAGCGGGCAACCAGCGGATGATTGCAGTTGATCGTATTGCCGCAGCCGGTGAAGTCGCGATACAGGCTGCGGTCCTCGGGATCCAGGTGATAGAAGAACTCGTTGCCAATGCCCTTGAAGCTGATGACCGGGCCGTGACCATTCCCCTCGGCCGTGTGATTCAGCACCACGTCCAGTATCACGCCGATGCCGGCACGATGCAGCGCCTTCACCATGTCGCGAAACTCGCTGCGCGCGTCCCCGGACACCGCGTAGCCAGGGTGTGGCGCAAAGAATCCGTAAGGGCTGTAGCCCCAGTAGTTGCCCAGCCCGCGGGTGGCAACGGACTCCGGTACATCCTGCTCATCGAAGGCCATGACAGGCAGTAGCTCCACATCGGTGATCCCCAGTGACTTCAGGTAGGGGATCTTCTCGATGATGCCGCTGTAGGTGCCGGGCGCCGCCACGCCACCCGACGGGTGACGCGTGAAGCCTCCGACATGCAGCTCATAGATGACGGCATCCCCGAGCGACCGGCGCAGTGGCGTATCGCCTTCCCAGTCGTAGTCGTCGCGAGCGACGATGCGGGCCCGCAGCGCGGCCTCCGGATCGCCGCGCTCGGCCGCGCGCCGGTCCCAGCGCATGGTGCTGACTTCCCTCGCCCACGGGTCCAGCAGCTCGCGGCTGCCATCGAAACGAAAACCGGCTGCCCGGTCAACCGGGCCATGTACCCGCCAGCTGTAGAACATGCCGGGCCGTGCGCCGGCAACGAAGACATGCCAGAAAAAGAACGTCCGATTGTCGTGCGGATCGAGTTCCAGCACCTCGAACGGCTGCCCATCGTCCGCGTCGTGAAACAGCAGCAGCTCCACGCGCTCCGCATTGCGGCTGAAAATCGAGAAATTGACGCCGCGGCCGGTATCGGTCGCGCCCGGTGGGAATCGCTGTCCGCGGCGCCGCTTCAGACCTCCGTTCATCGCGGTCAAAGCCAGCGCATCAGGCCCAGCTCGTGAGGATGCGACAACCGCGGATGGCTGGGCACGGCGCGAATCTCGTAGACAAGCCGTCCGGCCCACGGCGGCTCCAGCCTGAGCCGATAGCGGAAGACATCGTCGCGAACCGCTTCGACCGGCTCGAATGGCGCCAGCTGCACGGCCTCATCGCCCACGTAGGTCACACCGTTGGCGCTGCGCCGACTGTCGGCGTAGCCCTTCACCGGCACCGTGAGTTCCGAGCACATCTCCTTGCGAACCACGCACTCCACACGCACGTCGTCCGGCCGCAGTCCGTTGAGCGCCACGTCCACCTCCATCACGGCCGGCTCATCGAGCGCAACGGCCGTCGGACCGGGCGTCACGCTGTGCAGCTGAACGCCGGACCAGCGTTCACGCACCGTGCTCTTCCATTCAGCGAGCGCCTTCGCCAGGGCGTGGCCGTTGTCGCTCAACACGCGTCCCTGCCGGGCGGCTGGCGCATAGAACGAACGCGCATAGTCGTGAATCACGCGCTCACTGTTGAAATGCGGCAGTACCGACGCCATCGACCGCTTGCACACCGACACCCAGCGTGGCGAGTAGCCGAGCTTGTCGTCGCGATCGTAGTACAGCGGAATGACATCGTCCTGGAGGATTTCATACAGCGTCGCGGCATCCTGGCGGTCACGCTCCACCGCGCCCTGGTCGTCCACCGACGGCGGAATGCCCCAGCCGTTGGAGCCGTCGTAGGCTTCCGCCCACCAGCCATCCAGCACACTGAGGTTCACCGTGCCGTTGATGGCCGCCTTCATGCCCGACGTACCGCTGGCCTCGAACGGATGCACGGGCGTGTTCAGCCACACGTCCACACCCGATGTCAGCAGCCTGGAGATGCCCAGATCGTAGCCTTCGAGCAGCAGAATCCGGCCGACGAACGGTGCCTGGTTCGATATCCGGTGCAGCTCACGCATCATGTGCTGGCCCGGTTCGTCGGCCGGATGCGCCTTGCCGGCGAACACGAACAGCACCGGCCGCTCCTCGTTCGCCACCAGCGCTTCCAGCCATTCCAGATCAGTGAGCAGCAGCGTTGAACGCTTGTAGGTGGCGAAGCGTCTGGCGAATCCGACGGTGAGCACATTCGGATCGTCCGGATCCACATACCGCAACAGCCTCTGTATGTGCGCCTCGCTGAGGCGGTTGCGTGCATGCTGACGCGACAGCAACACACGCAGCACTTCCAGCATCTGTGTTTTCACGCGCTGATTGGTGTACCAGAACCACTCGTCCGGCACCTCAAGAATGCGCTCCATCAGGGTGCGATCCATCAGCTGCTGGCGCCACGACGGTCCGAGATAGCGCGACAGCAGTTCAACCCAGGCCTGGCGCATGAACGTAGGGACATGCACCCCGTTGGTCACGAAACCCACCGGGTTCTCCAGGGGCGGTACTTCCGGCCAGCTGTCGGCGCACAGTTCGGATGACACGCGACCGTGTATCCGGCTGACACCATTCACTGTGGCCGCACCGCGAATCGCCAGTCGCGTCATGTTGAAGTCGCCATTGCGCGGCTCGCGACCCAGATCGAGCAGATCGGTTTCGCTCAGGCCCAGTTCTGCCAGGTAGGTGGAAAAGTGGCGCAGCACATCGTCGGCGGGAAAGATGTCGTGTCCGGCCGAAACCGGTGTATGGGTGGTGAACACCGTATTGGCGCGCGAAGCTTCCAGCGCGGCGGGAAAGGTCAGCCCCTCCAGCATCAGTTCACGCACCCGTTCGAACACGATGAAGGCCGCGTGACCTTCGTTGATATGCCAGACCGCGGGCTTCAGGCCGGTGGCCCGCAACGCACGCACACCGCCTATGCCCAGTACCGCCTCCTGGAGCAGCCGCAGACTGCGATCGCCGCCATACAGCTGGTGCGTGATGGCCCGGTCGGGCGCATCGTTCTGCTCGACATCCGTATCCAGCAGCAGGATCGGCACCCGGCCGACGTTGGCGCGCCAGACCTTCGCCATCACAACGCGATCGGCCAGCGGCACCGGCACCAGGACTTCCTCGCTGGCGGCGTTCAGCGCGGCCTGCATCGGCGTGTACTGCGCCTCCACTCGCGGGTAGCCTGGAATCTGATTGCCGTGACGGTCGATCTGCTGTTGAAAATACCCCTGCCCGTACAGCAGTCCCACGGCGACGAACGGCAGCCGCATGTCGCTGGCTGCCTTGCAGTGGTCTCCGGCCAGCACGCCCAGTCCGCCGGAATAGATGGGGAAGCACTCATGAAACCCGTACTCGGCGCAGAAGTACGCGATCAGATCGTCCGATTCCAGCCCGGCGGGTCGATAGGCCACCTGGCGCTGCTCCAGATAGGCGTCGAATTCCGTGAGCGCCTTGCGATAGGCGCTGATGAACCCGTCATCTTCGGCCGCCCGTTCCACGATGCCCTGATCCACGCAGCGCAGGAACAATGCGGGGTTGCCTCCCGTCTTGCGCCACAGCACCGGGTCAAGCCGACTCAGCAGCTGCGGGATTTCCGGCTGCCAGGCGAACAGGAAATTGGACGTCAGGTCGACGAGACGGTCCAGCGCGGGTGGAATACGAGGCGAAACCTGCAGCGAAAACGTGGTTCTGTTCATGGGCATCCATACCCCCGACGATGGCCCGATTATCAGCCCGCGGGATGACATGGGCAACGCCATGGCTCACATCCGCCGGATGCGCCACCGCCGGCCGTTTCTCAGTCGCGTTCCACGGTGTACAGCAGGTCCATCGATTTGTGCTCGGCGGAGCGCGTTTCCAGGCTCAGGCGGTCGTTGATGCGGAACCGCAGCAGCAGACCGCCAATGCCGTTGAACAGGCCATAGGTATAGCGGATGTAGATGTTCTGACTCAGGTATTTCCCGGCCATGAGTGCGCCGTCGTCGACGTCGGTGGTCTGGACGGTGAACTCATCGAACCCGATGGCTTCACCTATCCGCTGCACCACCGGCAGCGCCTGCTGCAGGCCCATCGCAATGGCCGCGCTCTGCAGCGTCGCGGTTTCTTCACCGCGCGCACCTGTCACCGGACGTCCGAACAGCAGGTAAGCCAGCGCATCGGCCTCGCTCATCGCCGGACTGGAGACCACCCGTGTTTCCGGCGACTGCAGCGGCCCGATCAGGTGCACCCCGACCGTGGTCGCGTTGATCGTCCGCACCGCACGAACATCCAGAGCCGGCTCAAGCAGCGATCCTGCGAAAATCAGTTCCCCGCGCTCCAGCTCCAGCAACTGCCCATAGGCATTGTAAGTGCCGTTCATGGTCACCACGCCCGTCGCACTGGCTGGCCGGCCCGACTGGTAGGTCAGTCTCAGGTCGCCGGTGACACGCGTATCCAGATTCATGCCCGTATAGCGCACGTCGTCGCCCAGCGTCAGATTCAGCGCACCTCGCACCTGTAGCGGATGGGTGGGGTCGGGCTGTTCCACACCATGCACCACCGCATCGGCCGACGGCGACACCGCCTGGGCCGGCAGTTCCTGCAGCGCGATGCGTGCCCGTGGCACCAGCACCGCGCCGCGGACATTGATGTCCGGCAACCGCACCTCGGCGGTGAGGTCCGGCGATACGTAAATCTCGGCCTCCGGCAGCTGCACGGCGGGCACGGAGTCACCGCGCAACGTCAGAGTTGTCGGAAAGCTTTCGCGATAGTTGAGTTCCGTCGTGCCGGTAACGCTGACTTCCCTGTCACCGATCGTGCCCGCCGCCTCGAAGTTCAGGAAACTGCCATCGGTACTGGTCGCGCGTGCGCCGATATCACGAACCATCAGGCCGAGCGCGGGCACACCCATTGCACCACCTTCCAGCTCCGCAACGGCCTCCACATCCGGCGCGCTGGACAGTCCGGTGGCGGACAGTCGCACAGCCAGTGCGCCCTCCACATCAGCGACATCGGGGCTGAGCAGAGCCAGAAAGGCAAGATCCGGCCACAGCAGATCGATCTGCATGTCCACCAGCGGATCGGCGTCGCGGACATTGTCGGTGTCCAGCCTGATATTCACCACACCGGTGTCGTAGCCGCTGAACCCGGCGCGCAACCGCAGCTCGTCGCCGCGCAGGGCGAGATCCACGTTGATGTCCTCGATGCTGGACGCGAACACGGGCTGACCGGCCATCCGGATATCGAAGGCCGTCGACGGCGAGCTCACGCTGAATCCGCCGTCGAATCTGCCGGTGGTGCCCGTCATATCCAGTCGTCCATCGTAAACGCCGTCGGCGGAGAAGCCCTCCGGGAAGAAAGGCGTGAGCGCACGCACATTGAAGTTGTCCGCGGTAAGCCGCACACGATCGGTGGTGGCGCCTTCCAGCACCACTTCCCCGCACAGCGAGGCACCCTCCTGCACCACACACACCGCCTCGACACGGATGCGGTCACGGGCCAACGCCATCCGCGTGGACTGCTGCATCCGCCATTGCCCAAGCTGCTCCTGGTCCATCACCAGCGAATCGATCCGACCCTGCCAGGCCGAATCGGCGAGCACGCCGGAGGCGGCCATCCGTGCCGACCAGTCGCCGGCACCAGCTGCCATGACGATCTGATGCGAGCCGGCGCTGCCGCTCAGTTGCACACTGGCCTGATCCACAATCCGACCGGCGTAGCGCAGCGACTCGGCGTCCACCGCGAGTTCCACCGACGTGTCCGAACGCCCGTCCACGGCACTCACCGCCACCAGATGTCCGACACTGAAATCGCCATGGCTGATGTCCGAGGCAACCACCCTGCCCTGGGCCTGCGGGTCGGCACGCGTGCCGAACACCCGCACCTGACCGGATACCGCGCCGGACACCTCCGGCCACAGCGTGGCCAGATCCTCCACCTGAGCGACCAGCTCCAGATCCAGCTGCTCGGCATAGACGCCATGCAACGAGAGCCGGTTGGCGCCGGACTGGATCCGCAGATCATCCAGCGCCCAGCGTCCGGGCGCGTGTGTGATGCCGCCCGTTGCGCGGAACGGATGGTCGCGAAGCTCGCCGGTCAATACGACATCGGAGAGGGTCCACCGTGGTTCCGGGCGCAGCTCGCCGGCCGTGTGTGCGCTGATGTCCAGCCGGCCCGGCCAGGCGGCGAAGCGCGTGGCGGGGTTGAAGTCCGTCACCTCGAACTGGAGATCCCAGCTCAGCGACGGCGGTGCAAGCTCCCCGGAGAATGTCGCTGTTCCGGGCTCGCCGGCCATCTCCAATACCGCCACCTGCAGGGAATCAGGCGTGCCCGACCCGTCGAACCGCGTGCGCAGCGGTTCGCCCTCGACGATCAGCTCCGCCGTGCCGTCGAAATCAAACGCCGGCCAGACGCCGGAGAGGTTCAGCTGGCCTTGGGGACTGGCAATCCATTCATAGCCATCCACAACCAGATCGGTCCAGCTCAGTGCCACGCTGCCGGCCACATCGGCGGCCAGCGACACATCCCCTTCCATGGCAACCTGAAACGGCAGGGTCAGGTCGTGCGACACCAGCAGCTCCGGCCAGACACCGGACAGGCTGCCCTCGCCAGCCCATTCGCGCTCACCGAACTCACCCTGCCACGACCACCGCGCGGTGATCGCGGGCCGATCGGTGACCGTCAGTTCACCCGCGATGTCGATGTACAGGTTCGCGGTGGTTGTTTCCAGCCGGTGAACGGCCAGTGTCGCGCCGGACAGTGTCAGCGCGGCCCGCGATTCCTCGAACAGCAGTGACTGTTCACCGTTGTTCACACGCAACTGCCGCACGTGGACATCGTGCATGTCGATGGTGATCGGGCGGCGCCCGGGCCATGTGAGCACATCGTCAGACAAGGCTTCCTGCCCGACCTGAACGGGTGGTGTCTGCGTGGCGGGCGCGGCCGGAGCGGCGGGATCGCCAATGAGCCGGGGCGTTCGCGTATAGACCACTTCGGCCGCCATCAGTGTTGCCAGTGACAGTCGGCGATGGCGCAACTCGCGCTTCTCCAGTGCGACCGTGGCAGCGCGCACCTCGATGCGGTGACCGGCCACCTGCGTGACGAGCTCGTCGACTGTCAGTCCATGCCACAGCGTTCCGCGCACGCCGGTGATGTCGATACCGGCCGTGCGCTGTGACACCTGGGCAGCCAGCCACACCGCACCGCGTTCCGTGGCCGCCAGCCACGCCAGTGCGCCGGCCACCGCGCCGGCCACCAGCAGCACGACGGCCATCAGCACCACCAGCCACCTGAGCCACCTCACAGGTCGGGCCCCAGCGTGATGTGCCATCGATAGCGGACGTTCGGATCATCCAGCGGGCTGGCCACATCGATGCGCACAGGTCCCAGCGGCGACTGCCAGCGCACGCCGATGCCCGCGCCGGTTCGCACCCGGAACCCGGCGCTGCGAAAGGCATTGCCGGAATCGACGAACGTCGCCAACGACCAGCGTTCGGTGATCGGATGTTCATACTCCACGCTGCCGACCAGCAGACCGCTGCCGCCGATGATCTCGCCCTGCTCATTCTCCGGTCCCAGCGAGTCGTAACGATAGCCGCGCACACTGGTGTCACCACCGGCGAAGAACCGGACCGACGGCGGCAGATCCTCGATGGCGTCCTTCCATGTCAGGCCGAGGCTGCCGCGCAGCAGAATTCGCGCGCGCGACGGCAGGGACCGGATCAGTTTGCCGCGCAGGATGCCCTGCACGAAACTGGTGTCGGACCCCAGTTCATCCGCGGCCGCACGGATTTCGAAATCCAGACGCGACCCGTTGCGAGGCCGCAGCTGATCGTCGGTCCGCAGGCGGAACCACTCCATACCGGGCATCAGCAGACGCGAACGGCCCTGCTGCTCGCCCACCCGGAAGTCCTCGAACAGCAGGCTGACGCGCTGTGTGCGGGTCCAGCTGCGCGGCAATTCAATCACGCGACGCACACCGAACTGCAGCCTGTCGCTGACAGAGGTATCGGTGTCTTCGTGGCGCACTCCACCGTCGAAGCTGACCCATTCGGTGCGCGGATCACCGAACGGAAACCGGTAGTTGACGATCACTTCCGAGATCACCGGCGACAGCTGCGACGTCAGACCGAACTGATGGCCGCGTTCGTTGTAGCGCCGGTTGTCGCGGCCGAAGCGCAGCCTCGGACCGGTATCGCTGGAGTAACCCAGACCGTAGGTGATCAGTCGGGGGCGCGATGGCGTCAGCATCAGAACGACCGGTACCGTGCGTGCGTCCGGGTCCGGCGATTGCGTGCGCACATCGACGGTGTCGAAATAACCGCTCTCGACCAGGGCAACGTACAGCGAAGTCAATCGACGCTGTTCGAAATAATCGCCTTCCTCGAAGCCCAGATACGCCCTGAGCAGCCGGTCATCAAGGACGTCCTGTTCGACGGCGATCTCTCCGAAACGATAGCGCTCCCCCGACTCGAAATGCAGCACCACATCCGCCGCCAGCTCGTCCGGATGGATGTCGATTCGCTGCGCGGAGAATCGCGCATCGACGTAGCCGCGGTCTTCGGCGATCGACAGCAGGCGACGCTTGAGTTGCTCATAGAGGCCGTGATGCAGTGGACGTCCGGGCGACAGCCCGCTGTCCCGCACCGCCTCCTCGAACCTGGTCTCCTGCCCGGCTTCGTCGGACAGCCGGACATCCAGGGTTCTGATGCGCACCGGCTCGCCCGGCTCGATGACGAATTCCGCTGCCCAGCAGTCCTCGTCGAACTCCAGCGACGAATCAATGCCGGCGTGATAGTAGCCGAATGCCTCAAGTGCCTGACGGATCTGTCGCGGCGCGGCCTGGTACCGCTGGGTTATACGCCAGGCGGCAGCGGTGCAGGCTTCCCGATCAAGATTCAGGTGGAGGCGGACATTGGCGAGCAGTTCATCCTCGACGCCGGTGATGCTGAGCTGCGCACCGGCCCCCGCCCCGCCGAGCAGCGCCAGACCGCCCAGCAGAACGCTGGCGACGCGGCTCCGGCGGGCTTGACGCGGTATGTAACTGGACTGGTGCATCCCTGACTGTATTCCCGGGTGCGAAACGCGTGTGGGTCCTCCACACCGTTCCTGTCGATCCTGGCTGCCGCACCGCCTGATCCAGCCGCACCCCGGCTGCTGCTTCGGCAACCGCGCTGTCAATCCCTGAACGAATCCGCCCCGTCCTGCCGATGATCGGCATCGCGGCCGTCCACCACGGTGACCGGAAAAGGCACATCCGATGAACCTGCGAACAGCGTACGGTGTGGAAAGGGGATCTCGATACCTGCCTCATCGAAAGCCAACTTGATCCGCTCCGGCAGCCGGTTGCGCAATTCGAGGAAGTTGGCACGTGTAGACCACGCCGACAGCTGCAGGTTCACCGACGAATCGCCGAAGCTCTGGAAAATCACGATCGGCCTGGGCTGGTTCAGACACAGTTCATAGTCGTCGGCCACGTCCAGCAGCAGCTTGTGGACCCGGCCGATGTCTTCCTTATAGGCCACGCCCACTTGCAGGTCCACGCGACGGATCGGGAAGCGCGTCATGTTGACGATCTCGCTTTTGATCAGCATCTCATTGGGTATGCGTACGAACAGATTCTCGAACGTGCGCAGCTTCACCGACAGCAGGTCGATGGACAACACCTCGCCGGTGGTCTGCCCCACTTTGATGATGTCGCCGAGCGTGAACGGCTTCTCGGCCACCAGAAACAGGCCGCTGACCAGATTCGATGCCGATGTCTGCGACGCGAAACCCAGTGCGATGGTCAGAACGCCCGCGGCGCCGAGCAGCACGCCGAACCCGAAGCCCACTTCGCGCAGCGCCGCCATGACGATGATCGCGCTGAACACATACAGCGTAAAACGACGCAGCGTGGTTGCCGTATGCGCACCCATGGGTCCGAGCACGATCCGCGACAGGGCCTTTGAAAGCAGGCGGGCAAGGATCAGTCCGACCGACAGAATGGCGATCGCACGCGCCCACGCGGCAAAGTCGATCCCCGACAGGAATTCGGAGAACGGCTCCATCAGCGCAGCAGCCTGCTGAACGCCTGAACGATGGTTCCGGCTGCGATCGGTGCCCGCGGCGCGGCCAGTTGCGTCCGCGGCTCGGGCAACAGCATGCTGGTTCTGGGAATCGTCAGCGCAGCCTGACTTTCATGATGCTCACGTACGAACAGCACGGCATCGGTCCATAGCAGATGACGCTCATCATGATAGAGCGCCAGCGCCGGCAGCGGCACACGCAGCTGTTCCACGCGCAGGGTGTCCGAGCCGTGATTGCGGATTTCGACCGGCGTCGCGGCCCGGTGCGGCATGATTGTCAAAGCGGAGCGATCGGTGCGCGCGCTGGTGCGGCTCGAGTAGCACAGTTCGCCTTCCATGGTATTGGGGCCGAACCAGGTATCCGACGGCCGCTGCACCGGCACCTCGAGGAGAGTACGGTCGTCGTCGCTGGACGCCGTCACCCACACCACTGTCGTGACGAACAGCACCACCTCCTGGCCGGCCAGCACGAACAGCGGGCGTTCCGGCTGGAAGATCACCGGCCGGTCCGGCAGTCGCGGGCCCAGCTTCAGCCGGCCGAAATCGCTGCCCACGATATAGCGCGAAGTGGTGTAGACATCCGGATCGGGTTCGTAGTCGACGGCGGGCTCGACTTCCAGCGTCGATTCCAGCGCCGTGCCCACGCACTTGGACGCGAACAGCCACTCACGCCCGCGCGGCTGGGCGTAGAACTCCAGCGGCCCGATCCGCCACCGTGCCCAGGTCCGCTGTGTCAGCTGGTAGTCATCCCACCATTTCATCATGTGGAAACAGCACCTTTTTCATGATCTTCAGAACGCCGTCAATGCTACCGCAACGCGCGTCGATTCGTTCAATCCGCCTTGAATCCGTTCGGGTCTGTCCCCACAAATGCATCAACAGTCACCCGATGGACCAATGGAGGAAGCCGAAATGGCCAGCCTGACAAGCCGACCCGGCGCGTGGTTCGATCCGTTCGACCAGCTGCGCCGCGAAATGAGCAATCTGTTCGAGTCATCGTTCGGCCCGGCGAGCATCCGGGCACCGGCCCGGGGCACGTTTCCGGCAGTCAACGTGGGTGTCGGCCCGGAGTCCGTGGACGTGTACGTGCTTGCACCGGGGATGGACCCCGAGAAACTGGATGTCTCCGTGGAAGACCATGTCCTCACCGTCAGCGGCGAACGTCCGGCTGACGCCGGCGAAGGTCGCGCCTATCTGCGTGAACGTTTCTCCGGCGCATTCACGCGGGCGATCAGTCTCCCCGATGAGGTCGACCCGGAAAACTGCCGCGCCGAGTATCGCAACGGCATCCTGCATGTGAGCTTTGCCCGCCGTCAGGAAGCCCGTGTGCGGCGTATCGAAGTGAAGTGAATTCAAGGAGCGCAACATGGATACAACCAGCCAGACAACAGCCGCCGACACACGCAGGGATGCCGGAACCGATGCCGCATCCGCGGTACCGACGCTCCGCCCCGCCGTGGACGTCATGGAAAACGAACAGGGCATCACCCTGTATGCCGATCTGCCGGGCGTCAGCCAGCAGGATCTGAACATCTCGGTGGAAGACAAGGTGCTGCGCATTGAAGCCGATGCGACACTGGATACACCGTCCGAGATGAGGGTGGCCTATGCGGAGTTCCGCACGCCGCGCTACGTACGTGAGTTCGCGCTCAGCAATGAGCTCGATCCGCAGCAGATCAACGCCACGCTGAGCAACGGCCTGCTGACGCTGACGATACCGCGGCACGAACACGCAAAGCCGCGGAAAATCTCCGTGGAGGTGCGCTGACCTCAGTCCCGGAGCAGCAACCACCAGATGCCGGCGGCCCCTGCGCCGGCAATGGCCATCGTGGTCGCCAGCGGCATCGTGCCGGGTGTCTCCACCAGGCTGAGCAGGGCAGCCGCAACCGCGCCGACGACGAACTGATTGACACTGAGCACGGCGGACGCCGCCCCGAATCGTCCCGGATAGCGGCTCAGGGTGCGTGCCATCACGTTCGACAGCACAAAGCCCAATCCTGATATGTAGATGAAGCACGCCGTCATGACCGCCAGCACGCCACCGTCCAACAGCGCGACGATCAGAAAGGTCACGCCGCCGATCCCCAACAGCACCGAACCCAGCGACAGCAGGCGCGAAATCCCGATGCGTACCACCAGCCGGCCGTTCAGGTAGGCGCCCGCGGAAGCGCCCAGCATGACGATCGCGAAGCAGTAGCCGAACAGCTGCGGCGTCAGTCCGAAGTAGTCGACCAGCACGAACGACGAATTGGTCACGAACGCGATGACACCGGCAAAGGCCAGCCCGGAGAAAGCCATGTAACCGATGGTCTGCCTGTCACTCAGGATCGGGCCATAGGCCGACAGCGCCTGGAGCACGCTGATGTTCCGCGTGCGCCGCACTCGCGGCAGCAGTGTCAGCGTAACGACGAAACACGCCAGCCCCGCCGCGGCATGCACCTGGAATACCAGCGGCCAGTGGCCAAGACCGGCCAGGTAGCCGCCAGCCACCGGCGCAATCACCGGCGTGAAGAAGGCGAACATCTGCACCCACGACATGGCGCGCGATGCCTCATTCCCTGTCCAGCGGTCCAGGATCAGCGCCCGCGCCAGCACCATGCCGGACGACGCACCGAATCCCTGCAGCACACGCAGCGCCACCAGCCATGGCAGCGAAGCAGCCATGGCTGCGGCCGCACTGGCCACGATGTAGATCACCAGCCCGACGCACAGCACCGGCTTGCGTCCGAACTTGTCCGACAGCGGTCCGTACACGAGGCTGCCCAGCGAGAATCCGATCAGCACCGCACTCATGGTCAGTTGCACGGATCCGCTGCTGACGCCAAGCCCGCTGGCCACCAGCGACAGCGAAGGCACATACAGATCGGAGGCCAGCGGACCCAATGCCGCCAGCGCACCCAGAAACGGAATCAGCAGGGTTTGCCGGAACGACAAGATCAGCGCCTGCCGAGCGCAATCAACTCCCGCAATCCGGAATGCAGTGCTTCCAGCTGTTCCTCGCCGAGCTGTTCGCAGATCGATGCGTACTCGCGCTCCATGAGCGGACCGATGCGATCGACGAGACGGCGCCCGCGCGGCGAAATCTTCACCTTCAGCTCGCGCTGATCGCGCCGTGAGCGGGCGACGCGTATCAGGCCGTCTTCGGACAGGCGGCGCAGGATTCGTGTCATGCTTGGGGCCAGCACCGCCGCCTCGTGCGCCAGCACGGCGCCGGTCAGCTCGCCCAGCTCATCCAGGGCCCGCAGCGTGCGCCACTGCTGTTCGGTGATCCCGTATTCGTAGAGAATGGGCCGGAATCTCGCCACCGCGACTTCGCGCGCGCGCAGCAACAGTATTGGCAGGGATTCACTGAATCGACGCATCGCGAGATGTATCCTTGGGCCGGCTCGGCCAGGCAGACGAGTAGGCTTTATTGTGCCGACAAAGTTCCAACCATGCATGTATTGATAATCATCGCGCTGCTGCTGGCGCTGATCATCGGGCCGGGCCTGTGGGTACGGGCAGTCATGAAGCGCTACAGCCTGCCCGCCGATCGCTATTCCAGAACCGGCGGTCAGCTCGCCCGCGAACTGCTGGACAGCCTGTCGCTACACCACGTCACGACCGAAACCACCGAACGGGGCGATCACTACGATCCACTGCAGAAAGCCGTACGCCTGTCGCGCGACAACTATGAAGGACGTTCGCTGACGGCGATCACGATCGCGGCGCACGAAGTCGGGCACGCGATCCAGGATGCCGGTGCCTTTGCGCCATTGCGCTGGCGCACGCGTCTGGTGCGCTGGGTGGGTCCCATCGAAAAGGTCGGTGCCGGGCTGCTGATGGCGGCACCCTTCACCGGCGCGGTAACGCGCTCACCCACCGTGGCCATGCTGACCTTCCTTGGCGGACTCACCACCCTCGGTTCCGGCATTGCCGTGCATGCGCTCACGCTGCCCACCGAGTTCGATGCCAGCTTCCGGCGGGCGCTGCCACTGATGCACCAGCGCGGCATTCTCAGGCCCGAAGACCGGCCGCGTGCCCACCGGCTGCTTACCGCTGCCGCGCTCACCTACGTGGCCGGCGCATTGCAGAGCCTGCTGAACATCGCGCGCTGGTGGGCGATCCTGCGACGCTGATGGCGCCGTTGGCGACAGTGGCGGACCTTCCACCTTCATTCCAGGGCTCATGCTGGCGCACAGTCTATCCGTCATGTGTCGCTGGTCATTCGTCGCCATCCGGGTAGACAGCCGATTGCCCTGTCACACGAAGCCACCTGTCGATGTCTTCATGGCGTGAAGGTGGAAGCAACTCTCGCGCGACGCGGAGCTCTTCCGCCGCTTCACGCCATCGCTCCAGGTCAACGTAGGCCAACGCGAGCCCGAAACGGATCTCGCCGTCGTCACGATCAAGCCGCGCGGCATTCTGCATGGCCAACAGGCGATCCGCTCTATCCGTCGTAAGCCTTGCGTACGCCACGAAGACGGACGCCGTAGCCTGATCCGATTCGAGAAGCGGCTCCACCCATGACGTGAACCTACCTCTGGTCTCCGGCGCCATCCGCCACTCATGCATCATCACAGTCGTCATGGCGTTGACCGCCGTTTCAGCCAGTAACATCTCCATACCGGGTCCGCTGGCGTCAGTGGTCGCGCGCCTGACTACTGCCTGGATGCCCTCGATGCAATGGTCAGGACCGAAAACCGTCAGCGCCGCGTTGTAACAGATCGCCTGCAGTATCTCGTCAGTGCGTTCCCGGTCCAGGGAAGCCGGTCGAAGCAGATAGTCCATCATCATGTCGAGCTCAAAATCCGCGCGCACTATGTCGGAAAACTCGTCGGCAAGCGCCGTTGCGCCGGCCTGGTCATACATCCGCATAACATCTGCCGCAACGTTCCATTTCTTGTTGCCACGTTGCAAGGCGTACGCCCGTTCCAGGAAGCCGGCGCCTTCGATCAGATCGGCGGGTTCACGTGTTGTGCCGATCGCGAGCCCCAGAGACTCGAGTGCTCGAGGGTTATGTGGACTGACGTCGGCAAGATCACGAAGCCGAGCGATCCGGCCAACCAGGTTTCTCTCGACATTGCTCAATCCCAACAAAGCACGTTCATCTGCGGGATTTCGCTCGACCAGTTCCCGATAGATAGTCCTCGCGAAATGCCTGAATTCATCAGACTCGCCCTCATCCACAGCAATCCTCGAAAGTGACACGTATGCTGATGCAGCAGCTAGTCGCAATTCCCGAATGGTCGCATCCGGACGCGTTGCCAGTGCATCGATCCACGGTGAATACTCCACCGGCTAAAGCCGGTGGCTTCGGATTACGGCTGAAAGCCGGATTTGTCGACCATGCGGCCGACTACACCACGTGAAACTCATCGTCCGGCTCCGGCGGCTGCTGGTTCTTGATGTACTCTTTCCAGACTTCATCCGTCACGTTCCCGCTCGTCGCCACCCAGTAGCCGCGCGCCCACAAATGCTGACCCCAGTACCGCTTTCTCAGCGATCGATACTCCGTCAGCAGCTTGTGCGAACTCTTCCCCTTCAGATACTGCACCGCCTTCGACACCGATAACTGCGGCGGAATCCCGATCAACATGTGCACGTGGTCGCGGTTGATCGACCCCGCGTAAATCACCATCTCCTTGCTCCGCGCAATCTCCCGAAGCAGCTCCCGGCACCTCTGCCCGACATCCCCGCCCAGCACCTGATACCGGTACTTCGTCGTCCACACCAGGTGGTATTTGCAATCCCAGACCGAATGCGATCCGCGTTTGTAATCCTCCATCCCCTCAGCTTAACTCAGCCGACTCATCCATCGCCTAAAGGCGAGGGGTTTACGGATCCCCTATCGGGGACTCCAAACAACTCTCCCGGCCTGATGGAGAAACAGGACAGGCTGTCACGCGCTGCCGCTCCAGACATTGGGCATCGGAAGCAGCACATGCAAGATCCTGGGCACCAGATACCGCGGACCAGACACTCGTCGCCAACGCCATGGCGAAGCGGATTCTCCACCGATTCATACAACCACCTCGCTTGGAAGTGCTCTTCAATCGTCATCAGGCACTATGCAGACTGGATCGTTCGTCACTGTCGGGTACACATCACCATCCGGGTTCATCCTCTTTACCTGATTTCCCAATGAGACGCGCAAGTAGAGAGGCAACCCGGTCAGGTCCGTCCACGCGACATCTCCGCTTCCAAAACATTGATTCTGAATGTTAAAGATCACAAGGTCCTGTTCAGTGACCGGATCTTGGTCTCCATGACATCCCAAACCGCGATGATACTCTTCGGCGTCGCTAAAGAACGGGTGAGAGTGTGCTCCGTCAGTTGCCCCAAGGGGAACGACCTGGATCCACGTGAAATTGTCGCGCAGCGCATTACCCCGCCTACAGGACCATCTGAAAATCACACCCCGGAAGAATGCTAGACTCTCCTGCAAGAGAGAACCTCAGGGGGACTGTTCATGAAGCGGGAAGCATCGATCGCCGCCGTGGGCGCCGTGCTGGGCGCAACGGTCATCTACTTCACATTCAGTCCACCGTCATCAACCGCACCAGCGTCGCGGGCGGGCGCGGCAACCGAAACCGCGGTCGAAACGGCGGCCGTGCCGGATCCGGCAGCCACGACACCCGGTTCAACAGCGGCGCACCTGCTCGCCGTCAGCGAACGGGCGGCGGCACTCACCGACACGCCGTCCCTGCTCGCCGAAATCGAGCGGACCGCAGCCGAACCCGACTCGTTCCGACGCACCCTGCAACTCAATCTGCTGCTGGACCGCCTCACCGAACTCGACCCGCGGCAGGCGATCGACATGGCCGAAACGCTGCCCATGGACACCCGTACCCTCGAGCGCCTGTACCGCATCCGGATACGTGACGACCATGAAGCCGTGCTCACCGACCTTGACCGCGTGACCCCGCCCGCGCTGCGTCGTGCCGTTGCGCTGGCGCTGCTCGATGTTTACGGCGACGACGACGACGCCATCCAGACCGTGGCCGCACACCTGTTGCCCGTCGAACGCAGCGGATTCCGGATCGATGCGATGAAGCGCCGCGCCGCGCGTGACCCGAGCGCGATACCCGCCATGCTCGAACATGGCTCGATGCAGATGCTGAACGTGCTGCTGCCGGAAGTAGCCGCGGCCGCGGCGCGCGCCGATGTGCGGACCGCACTGGCGATGGCCGCCGATATCTCGGGCGCCGACCTGCGCTCGGCCTACGTGACTGCCATCCTGCAGGTCTGGGCCGAGGAGGATCCACTGGCCGCAATGACGTACCTGGAAGCATCGGACATGCGCCTGTATCAGCCTGACGGACGCACCCTGCGCACCATCGCCGCCGCCGATCCCCAGCGCATGCTGGCGCTGGCCGAGGAGTTCCCCCCGCAACTGCGCCACGCGACGCAGAGCGCCGCGCTGACTGCGCTTGCCGAGACGGATGTCCATGCCGCGCTGGCACATATGGAAGGCATCGCACCCGGGCGTGATCGCGAACAGCTGATGGCATCGATCGGCGCTGCCTATGCGCAACAGGATGCGGGTGCGGCGCTTGCCTGGGCCCATTCGCAAGACCCGCCCTCGCAGCAGGCGGTCAATGGCGTGGTGGCGGGCATCGCGGCACGGCGTTTCAACGATGCACTCGACATCGTACTGGCTGAAGTCCAGAGCGCGGCCAGACCCGGCATCGACTATGCGCAGGCACTGACCGCGGGGACGCTGTTCCAGGCGGTGAACGCCGATCCCGCCAACGTCGCCTACCTGCTCGACCGCCTCGTCGCATCCGGCGATGCCACACTGCGTTCCAGAGCCGCGGCCGGCGCGATGGTGTGGGCTCAACACCAGCCAGAGAACGCCATCGACTGGGCGATCGCGAATCTTGATGCCATCGGCGCCACCGGCCTGCGGTCATTGGCGCAACGGGTGGCCACTCAGGAACCGGCGCTGGCCACGAATACCATCGATCGACTGCCCGCCGGCGAGGCGCGTTCCGTATGGATCGCCAATATGGCCGAGGCGATCTCGGTCACCGACCCTCACGGCGCAATCAGCTTTCTTCAGCAACACCGCCCCGAGTCCGGTTACGGCGCGAGCGCGACGGACGTGTTCCGCCGGCTGGTCACGACAGATCCCGCGGCCATCGCCCGCCTTGCGGCCAATACCGAGAATCCGCAAACCACAACTCTCATTGCCACGGTGTGGTCCCGTCAGGATGCCGCGGCAGCCGAGCGATGGGTGCTCGATCTGCCCTCCGGCGACATGCGCGATCACGCGCTGGGGGGGCATCTCGGCGGCACCCTGGGCAGCCCTCAGTTCAATCGTGCGCTGTTCGACCGCTTCAGTTCCGATGCGACCCGTCAGCAGGTGGCAAGCAGCCTGGCGCTGAGCCTGGCAGCCATCGACATGCCCGCCGCGCGCGAACTGATCGACACCTACATCACCGATCCGGGCCTGCGCCAGCGTACGGACGCACAGCTGGCCAGGGGCGGGGCGATGCCGGTCACCACGCCATTGCCGGCCGGTCCGCAATTCCAGACGACGCGCTAGGGAGAATGCGATGATCATCCGATCGATCACCCTGCTGGCGATGGGCGCGCTGGTTGGTGGTGCAGCCGTCTGGCTGCTGCGCGCACCGGCCGACGAATCCGCCGTTCAGCGTGCCGGCGAGGCCGCGCCACAAACGACGCAGAACACGCAGACGTCCACTGCTGAAACGCGTTTCGCCGTCACGGCACATCAGCTGCTGGCCGCGGACGATGCACAGGCGGCGCTCGCCGATTTGCAGTCCATGGACGATCCGGCGGAACGCCGTGCCGCCGCCATCGGCCTGCTGGACGTGCTGGGTCACGACACACGAACCGGCGACAGCATCGCTGCCGCGCTGCCGGCAAGGGAGCGCGATGCGTTTCGCGTCGCGCGGCTGGCGTACATTGCCGCCACGGACCCGGACAGCGCGTTCCATGAAATGCTGGGGCTGACAGGCACACTCCAGGAACAGGCCGCTGCGCAGATTGCAGCGAAATGGGCCGGGATCGACCCGCTGCGCGCGCTGGCGCAGGCCACGCTGCTGCCGACCGACGCGCAGACAGCGTTCCGCCGACAGGTCTGGCGGGAATGGTCGAGACTGGATCCCTCCGCCGTGCTTGCGCAGTTGGAATCCGGTGCACAGGCGCGGCCGGCGCAGGAAACCGTCGACGCCATCGCTCGCCTGGCGATCGCCGATCCGCGGATGCTGCTCGCGGCCGCCGACAGAATGCCCGCCGCAGAGGCCGCGGGTATTCGCATGAACGCGTTGACGGCACTGGCCGAACACGAACCGGAGGCGGCAAGGCAGCGCATTCAATCCATGCCTTCCGGACGGGAACGTGATGCACTCATGTCGATGGTCGCCATGACCATGGCGCGGCACGACCCGGAAGGTGCAATAGCCTGGGTTGATGACATCGCGCCGGACTCACCCGCCACGCGCATGATGGTGGCCGCGGGCGTTGCGCAGTCCGATCCACTGCGCGCGCTCGACCTGCTGGGGCAGGACGTCACCAGCGAAAGCGCAATGATCCAGAACGCGGTGTTGCAATCGGTGATTCAGGACCCGGCACAGACAACGAGGCTGGCCACGGCACTGGTCGAACGCGTCAGCGTTCGTGACAGGGTCATGCTGGCCAACCTGATGAACATCTGGCTGCAACAGCATCCGGATGGTGCGATGGCATGGCTGCAGACGCGCACCGACGTGCATCCGGACACGCTGGGTGTGGCGGCCGCGAACATGGCCAACCGCGATCCGGTACGGGCGGCCAGCTACGCGGAACGCATTCCGGCGGCCCTCCGCGACCGGTGGATCGTCGCTGTGGCCGGTCCGTATGCACGCACCGATCCGGATGAAGCACAGCGCTGGCTTGCGCAGTTCCAGGGTCAGCCGTTCTACGAAGCGGCGCACCAGGAAATGGAGCGACAGATCGCTTCTACCCGGCGGTGACGCCGGAGCTGGCGGTGCCTTCGTGCTGCCCTTTCATTGTCTCCAGGCGCTGCGCCACCGCGTTCGGCGAACCGGTGCCACGCGCCAGCAGCTGATAAAAGGCCGGCACGATGAACAGCGTCAGGATCGTGGCCAGGCTCACGCCGAAGAAGATCACAATGCCCAGCGTGGTGCGACTCACGGCACCCGGGCCGGTGGCCAGGATCAGCGGCACCGCACCCATCAGCGTGCACATCGCGGTCATGATCACCGGGCGGAAGCGGATGCGTGATGCCTCCAGTATCGCCTCGTCGAAGGCCATGCCGCGATCACGCATCTGGTTGATGAATTCGACGATCAGCACGCCGTTCTTGGCGGCGATGCCCACCAGCATGATGATGCCGATCTGGCTGTAGATGTTCAGCGTGTTGCCTGTGAAATGCAGGCCCAGCAGGCCCCCTGCCACCGCCAGCGGCACCGTCATCATGATCACCAGCGGATGCACGAAGCTCTCGAACTGCGCGGCCAGCACGAGGAACACCACGAACAGCGCAATCGCGAACGTGAACAGCAGGGCGCCGGATGCGTCGCGGTATTCGAGCGACTCGCCGCTGTAGTCGATCTGCGCGGTGGCCGGCAGTTCGGTGCGCACGATGTTCTCCAGATAGTCCAGCGCGTCACCCAATGCGTAACCGGGTGCGAGGTTCGCACTGATCGTGACGGCGCGCGTGCGGTTGTGCCGGATCAGCTGGGCGGGGCCAGCGATTTCTTCCAGCTGCACGAGATTCGACAGCGGAATCAGCTGCCCGGTGCGGTCGGAACGCACGAAGATATTGCTGAGATCGGAATGGGTGGCGCGCTGATCGGGCCTGGCCTGGAGGATGACGTCGTATTCCTCCCCGTCCACCACGTAGGTGGTGACCTGACGCTCGGTCATCATGGCCTGCAATGCCTGACCGATGCTGCGCGCCGATACGCCGAGACTGGCGGCACGATCCGAATCCACCCGCACCAGCACCTGCGGCTGGGTTTCGCGCAGATCCGAGTCCAGACGCTGAAGCCCCGGATTCTCCGAGGCGCGCTCGATCACGATGTCGCGCCAGCGTGCCAGTTCCTCGTAGTTCGGGCCGCCAATGACCAGCTGCACCGGCGACCCGCCGCCACTGCCACCGATGCCCGAACGCATGAACGTGGTGACGCGTATGTCGGCAATCTCTTCCCACTCCGCGCCCAGCCGCTGCATCAGCTCCCCGGTACCCATCGTGCGCTCATTCCACGGACGCATCGTGATATTGACGATGCCCGCACCGCGATTACCCCAGCCCGGCACGGCGATCACGCCGCGCTGGATCAGGCCGGATTCCACGTACGGCACCAGCGCGTCTTCCACCATCATCGCCTGCGCCAGCATGTGCTCGAAGGCAACACCCTCGGGCGCCTGCATGATGCCGTTGAAACTGCCCTGATCCTCCACCGGCGCGTATTCCTGCGGGATGACGTTGAGCAGCCCATAGGCGCCACCGGCAAGACCAACGCTCACGAGCACGGCAATCCATGGCGCACGCAGCGTGAACGCCAGCACGCGCTGATAGCGGCCTGACAGCCGGCGGAAGAACCGATCCAGTACCTGCGCGGCGCGGCTCTCGCGCTCACTCGGCCGCAGCAGCTTGGAACACAGCATCGGCGCCAGCGACAGCGCCAGCACGCTGGAGAAAATCACCGCCGCGGCAATCGTCACACCCAGTTCGGCGAAGATGCGGCCGATGCTGTCGCTCAGAAACGCGATCGGCGTAAACACCGACACCAGCACCACGGTGGTGGCGATCACGGCGAAGGCCACCTGGCGCGTGCCGTTGTAGGCGGCGAGCAGCGGCGGCTCGCCGTCCTCGATGCGCCGGTGCGCGTTCTCGAGCACGACGATGGAGTCGTCGACCACCAGTCCGATGCACAGCACCAGCGCCAGCAGCGTCACGAGATTGATCGAGAAGCCGAAGGCCGCGAGCGCGATGAACGCGGAAATCAGGCACACGGGTATCGTGACCAGCGGAATCACCATCGCGCGCAGGCTGCCCAGGAACAGCAGTATCACGAGGCCCACCAGTGTGGTCGTGATGCCGATCGTCCAGTACACGGCACTGATCGCGGCACGAATGAAGGCCGAGTCGTCGCCACTGGTATTCAGCGACATGCCGGCGGGCAGATCGGCATTCACCCGTTCGACTTCACGCACCACGCCGTCGAGCACCTCCACGGTATTCGCCGTGGACTGCTTGATCACGCCGAATCCGGTGGTGGTTGCGGCGTTGGTGCGGAAGATGCGGTTCAGCTCACGAGGCGCAACATCGACGTCGGCGATCTCACCCAGCCTGATCAGATGGCCGTCCTCCCCCTGCGCGATCACCAGTCGACGGAACTGTTCGGCGGTCTGGTAGCTGCGCGCGACCCGCACCTGGAAGTCGCGCGCCTGCGACTCGATGCGCCCCGCCGGCAGCTCGAGGTTCTCGGCGCGCAACGCCGCTTCGACATCGGTCACCGTAAGGCCGCGTGCCGCCAGCGCCAGTCTGTCGAGCCAGATACGCATCGACGGCCCGCCGCCGCCGAAACTCTGGATCTGCGATACACCCGGCAGCACCGCGAACCTGTCGAGGATGTATCGGTTCATGTAGTCGGTGAGTTCCATCAGATCCATGCTGTCGCTGGACAGCGTGAGATACATGATGGGCGATGAATCGGAATCGGACTTCGACACCGAAGGCGGATCGGCATCGTCCGGCAGGCGACGTACCACGCGCGAGACGCGGTCGCGCACATCGTTCGTGGCCTCGTCAAGATCGCGGTCCAGATTGAATTCCACGGTAACCTGCGAGGCGCCGTTGCGGCTCGTGGAACGGATCAGACGCACACCCTCGATGCCGCTGAGTTCACCCTCGATGATCTGCGTGATGCGACTCTCGACGATGTCGGACGATGCGCCCGGATAGCCGATCTGCACCTGCACCACCGGCGGCACCACGTCCGGGTATTCGCGCACCGTCAGCTCGCGGAACGACAGCAGCCCCAGCGCCACCAGCATCAGACACAGCACGGTCGCAAAGACCGGGCGCTTGACGGAAAGATCAGACAGCCACATGGCAAACGGCCATCAGTGCGAACCCCGCAGCGCCAGTCCCTCGTCGTCGAATCGTACGCGCAGACCGTCGCGCAGCTTGACGATACCTTCGGTCACGATGAGGTCGCCTTCGCTCAGACCATCCAGCACCTCGACCTCGCCCGGTCGCCGCGCACCGGTGCGGATCTCGGTCTGGCGCGCCACACGGTCGTCGTCGATCTGATAGACATAGGCACGACTGGCCACCTGGAACACCGAGTTCTCTGGGACCGTCAGCGCCACACGTTCGGCCATCGTCACCGTCAACGTCAGCAGCATGCCCGGTCGCAGCAGCACGTCATCGTTGGGCAGGTGTGCACGCACCTGCAGGGCACGGGTCACGGGATCTACACGAGAACCAACCGTCCGCACCGTACCGACGAAGTCGCGACCCGGATAACTGGCACTGCGGGCCACCACCCCGGCGCCGGGTCGCAGCGCATCGAGAAACAGCTCCGGCACCGTGAAATCGAGCTTGATGATGGATATGTCGTCGAGCGTGGTGATCGGCGTGCTGGGCGTGACCAGCGTGCCCGGGCTGACCTGCCTGAAACCGAGCACGCCGCTGAAAGGCGCCTGGATCAGCCGATCGGCCAGCCGCGCAACGACCGTGTTCAATCGCGCTTCCGACGCCGCCGCGCGCGAACGCGCGACGTCCAGATCCGACACCGGGGCAAGCCCGCGCGACGTGAGATCTTCGAGCCGGCGCAGCTGGTTCAACGCATCGTCCAGGTTGGCCTGCGCCTCGGCCAGCATCGCTTCTTCTTCCTGATTCGTCAGCTGAATCAGGATAGTGCCCTGGTCAGCGAAGTCGCCATCCTCGAAGTCGACACGGCGTACCGTGTCGGTGACCTTGGCGAACAGCGTGATCGACTCGTTGGCCTGCGCGGTGCCGATCGCCTCCACGGTATCTGTGAACCGCTGCGTTCCCACGGGCGCAACAGCCACCAGCGGCGCCGCGGAGGCCCCGAAACCACCCCCCGGAGCCGTTGCGGACGCGCCGGCGGGAGCATCGCCCTGGCCGCCGGCGAGATACACCCATGCCGCGCCGGCGCCCAGCGCCGCAATGGCGGCCAAAGCCCATACATACTTCACAGTGCTACCGGATGCTCCGCTCGTGTGACCGCGGGTGAACCGATTATGACATGGCCGCCCCGGCGCGGTTCCCGGCTCGCGCCCCGGGGGCTCGACCGCTACCATGGCACGCATGAGCAGACGCGGCCGACCCAACGTCGATACCCTGCGCGCAATGGTCGCGATCAGGACCGAGATCCCCCGGGATGCGATGAGTGCCGGGCTGTTGGGCACGGAGCGCAACGGCCACGGTGTGCGGATTCGCGAAGACGGCCTGGTGGCCACCATCGGCTACGTGGTGCACGAGGCGGAAACCGTGTGGCTGAGCGACCCGGACCGCACGGTGCCCGGTGTCGTCGTGGGCAGCGACCATGACAGCGGCTTTGCGCTGGTTCGCCCAACCCTGCCGCTGGACGGCCCGGTTGCCGACCCCGGCCATGCAGCGGATCTGGCTGTCGGAGACACGGTGCAGATCGCCGCCAGCGGCACAGAAGCGGTGCTCACCGCCAGCGTCGCGGCGAAACAGCCCTTCGCCGGCCGCTGGGAATATCTGCTCGACGAAGCCGTGTTCACGATTCCGCCGCACGACAACTGGTCGGGCGCGGCGCTGGTGGATCGCCACGGCCGTCTCTGCGGTCTGGGTTCCCTGGTGATCCAGGGGTTCGATCTCAACGGCACTCAAACCACCGTCAACATGTTCGTGCCCATCGAGCTGCTGCTGCCCGTGGTGGATGAGATCTGCGTCCACGGACGGCGTGCCGAACCGCCGCGACCGTGGCTGGGTATGCTCGTGCACGAAGACAGCGACGATCTGATGATCGTTGGCGTGTATCGACACTGCCCCGCCGATCAGGCCGGACTGAAACCTGGAGATCTCATCCTTGGCGTGGGCGGCGAACCGGTGCGCGGCCTGGCGAACATGTATCGGCGCATCTGGCGCATGGGCAGTGCCGGCGCATCGATACCGATGACCGTACTGCGCGACAGCGATCGTCTCGACGTCACGGTGCTGTCGGCCGATCGCGCGACGTTCCAGCACAAGGGGACGGTGCAGTAACCTTGCGCGGCGTCGCTCAGACGCGACATCCCGATGCCGGCCGTAACGGGCGCCGCGTGGGTGCTTCGTCGTCCACGATCGCCTGCGCCGACAGTGAAATCAGCTCGCGCAGCTCACGGTTGCCAAGCTCGGTGATCCATCGTTCACCGCTGCCGACGATGCGTGCCGCCAGGCCGCGCTTCTGCGCGATCAGCGCATCCACCTTTTCCTCGATCGTGCCGGCACAGACCATCTTGTACACCTGCACATTGCGCTTCTGTCCAATGCGATACGCGCGATCGGTGGCCTGGTCCTCGACGGCCGGATTCCACCAGCGATCGAAATGAAACACGTGATTCGCAGCAGTGAGATTCAACCCGGTACCGCCCGCCTTCACCGACAGCACGAACAGCTGTGGCCCGTCCGCATCTTCCTGAAAGCGCCTGACCATCTCGTCGCGCGCCCGGCGCGACGTGCCACCGTGCAGAAACGCAACTTCGATTCCGAGCATGCCGGCAAGGTGCGCTTTCAGGCGCTCACCCATCGCCGTGTACTGCGTAAAAATCAATGCGCGATCGCCGCTGGCGACAACTTCTTCCAGCATCGCGGTGATACGCTCGAGTTTGCCGGAACGACCGCGCAGCGGCCCGGATTCACCCAGGTACTGCGCCGGATGGTTGCAGATCTGCTTCAGGAACGTGAGCAGTGCGACCACACGGCCACTGCGCTCGATGCCTTCGACATCCTCGATTCTGCGCAGCTCATCATCCACCACGGCCTGATACAGCGAAGCCTGTTCGCGCGTCAGCGTGCAGATCACGTTCATTTCCTGCTTCGGCGGCAGATCGCGGATGATCTTCGGATCGCTCTTCAAACGCCGCAGCAGAAACGGCGAGACAAGCCGCTTCAGTCTGTCTGCGGCGTGCTCGTTGCCGTAGCGTTCGATCGGCACCGCATACTCGCGCAGAAACGCTTCCAGCGGACCCAGCAGACCGGGATTCGCGAATTCGAGTATCGACCACAGTTCGGCAAGGCGATTCTCGACCGGCGTACCGGTCAACGCGAACCGATGCGCGGCACGCAGGCCTCGGGCGGCCTTCGCCGTCGCAGACGCGGCGTTCTTGATGTTCTGCGCTTCGTCCAGCGTCACGGTCGACCACTCCACATCGGCCAGCAGTCCGGCATCGCGGCGCAGCAGGCCGTAGCTGGTCAGCACCAGCGTGCCGGCGCCGCGCGCGATGGTGGCCGCGTCGCGTGCCCGGTCCGGACCATAGTGCGCGACACTGGACAACGAAGGGGCAAAGCGCGCGATCTCCCGCTCCCAGTTGCCGATCACCGACGTCGGCGCCACCAGCAGCGCAGGCCGGTGGTCGTCCGGCGTCAGCTCCATGCGGTACAGCAGAAATGCAATCAGCTGCACGGTCTTGCCCAGTCCCATGTCGTCGGCAAGACAGGCACCCAGTCCCAGACGACCCATGGTTGCCAGCCACGCCAACCCTCGTGCCTGGTAGGGACGCAGCGTGCCATGCAGTGCGCGCGGCGCGATGCCGGTGACCGCATCGGTGTCGCGCAACCGGTTCAGCAGTTCCGCGAAGCCACCGCTTGCGACCACTTCAACCGGCATGCCGTCACGACGCGTCTCGCCAGTCAGCGCGGCGACGAGTGCATCCACAGCCGGCAGTTGTCCGCCGCCGATCTTCAGATAACGCCGGATGTCATCCAGATCGTGCGGATCCATCGCGATCCATTGACCACGATGACGAACCAGCGGCATTTTGTACTTCGCGAGCAGCGCAAGTTCACTCGCCGTTACCGGCTGGTCGCCGAGCGCGGCCTCCCAGTCGAAAGCCAGAGACTCGTCCAGGTTGAAACCACCGGCACCGGCCACCGCACCCGCCACCTGCGTGACCTGACTGATGCGCATTCGCAGACGCAGGCGCCGCTGACCGCAGGCCGTCAGTTCCGCCGGCAGAATCACGCGAAACCCGGCCTCGCCCAGCGCGGCCGCGCCTTCGTTCAGAAAGTGCCAGCTGTCCGCGGCATCCAGCGTCAGCTGCGCCGGACAGGCCTCGTTCAGGCTCTGCGCGATCGGTGCGAACAATCGTGCAGCGCGACCCAACGCCTCCAGCAGCCACTGCCGCGGGTTGTGAAACGCAGCACCCAGCCCATGCAGGTGGCCTGACGCACCGCGCCAGACTTCGGACGCTGGCACGATCAGACTGGGATCGTCGGGTGCCTGCAACAGATAGACCAGCAGAAAGTCGCCGTGATCGGCCGCGGGCAGTTCGAGACGAAAGCAGATGCGCAGGCGATCATGCAGCCCGAACGCAGGGCGGCTCCATCCGTCCAGATCGTCCAGCAACGTGCGTTCAGCGAAGCTGTCGGTGTCGAACTGCGCGTCCGCCGCGCTGTCCGTCGTGACGACACTACGCACCAGCGTATCCATGGCGGCGTCGAGGAAACGGCGCAGCAGCGCCTCCGGTGTCCAGACCCTGCGCCCTCTGCTGCCGGGCGCGGGTACTGCGTGTGCCGCCGGCGACATGCTGCGTGCAATCGCGGCCACGCGGGCGCGATCCTCGTCCGCTGCCAGGGCCGCACCCCAGCGGGCAAGCACCCGTCCCTCATGACGCACGACAGTGGGCACCTTACGTTCGCGGCTCGCCAGATCCAGCGCCAGCTGGCTGGCATGCGCCCAGGACGCCACCGAGGCCGGCAGTCTGGCCAGATCGGCCAGTGGCTGTGCGGCCAGGTGTGTCAGTGTCGGCAACAACGGCAGCGCGCGTCCCTCAACGTGGCCGCTGCGTGCCGGTGCGATCACTGTCGCCAGCGCAGGAGCGCCAGTTTCCAGAAGCTCATGAATCACTGCCGCGCCGGTGGCGCACGGTTCTTCGTCCCAGATGAAGAATTCATTTCGGGTTGGCAGGAAGACCAGCGGCATGCGGGGCATCATATCGGACAAACACAAATGCCGTGATCGGCCCATGCGAATCAGGCTGGCTGTTGCGGGGAGCGTGCCATGGCGACATCACAACGCCATCCGGACAAACGCTATCCGGTTTCCTTGTCGGCAGACGCATCCGCATCGGGCGTCAACTGTCGGCGCCAGCTGCTACAGAAACCCGAGGAAGCCGTAACCAAGCCCCAGCAGCGCGCACACACCGAGCACGCGCAGAATGTCCTGCCGGAATTTCCACAGCGCAACGAACGCGGCAACAGCAACAATGGCCTGGAGCCACTGAAAGTCGCCGGCGAACGGCGCTGCGGCAGTGGCATCCGGCCACATCACGTGCCACGAGAAGAAAACCGCGAGATTCAGAATCACGCCCACCACCGCGGCGGTGATCGCCGACAGCGGCGCGGTAAACTTCAGGTCGCCATGGGTGGATTCGACCAGCGGGCCGCCGGCGAGAATGAACAGGAACGACGGCAGGAACGTGAAGAAGGTCGCCACCGAGGCGCCAACGAAGCCGGCAAGAAACAGGTTCTCCGCACCAAAGATCTGTAGCGTCCATGCGCCAACGAAACCGACAAAGGCAACGATCATGATCAGCGGACCCGGTGTGCTCTCGCCCAGCGCCAGACCGTCGATCATCTGCGTGCCTGTCAGCCAGCCGTAATTCTCGACACCGCCCTGGTATACGTAAGGCAGCACGGCGTAGGCACCGCCAAACGTGACCAGTGCCGCCCTGGTAAAGAAGCTGGCAGTGTCGGTCAGCGTACCCGATGGCAGCAGCCACATCGCACCGGCCCACAGCAGGCCACCCACCACCAGCAACCTCACCAGCCGGGCGTGGCTGTACACCGTATGCGGCCCACGCGTGTCATCGTCGACGACCGCGGCACCGTACCGCCTGCCGTCGCCGCCATGATCACCACCAATGCGGAATTTGTCGGGCATCAGTCTGCCGCCCAGCACCCCGAGCAGCGCCGCGCCCACGACGATGAACGGGAAAGGCACGCCGAAGGCGAAGATCGCGATGAACGCCGTGGCGGCCAGTGCCCACATCACCTGATTCTTCAGCGTGCGCGAGCCGATGCGCCACGCCGCCACGATGACGATCGCGACCACAGCCGGCTTGATGCCGTAGAAAACGCCCTGAACCAGGGTCAGATCACCATAGGCCAGATAGATAAAGGTAAGCAGCGAGAGAATGAACAACGATGGCAGCACGAACAGCGCACCGGCGACCACGCCGCCCCACGTACGATGCAGCAGCCAACCGATGTAGATCGCGAGCTGCTGCGCCTCCGGACCTGGCAGCACCATGCAGTAGTTGAGCGCGTGCAGAAAACGCCGCTCCGAGATCCAGCGGCGCCGCTCCACCAGCTCCTGATGCATCATCGAGATCTGTCCGGCCGGGCCGCCAAAACTGATGAAGCCGAGCTTCAGCCAGTAGAGGAAGGCCTCACGGAACGACGGATGGCCCGGAGCGGTCATGCCAGGCAAGTGCTGAGACCTCGGGAAGTGCAAGCCCGGACAGCAGATGCCCGATGCGAGGCGCGTTCAGAAGCGATCATTTCCGCTGATCCCGAGATTGTTGACCTTGGTCCTGCCGAGAATTTTCAGAAGCCCATTGCGGCACGCTTTCAATACCGGATAAAGGACTCCGGATACAGCACGGGAACGGAAACACCAATAAGCGAATCGATTGAAGAAGCCCTTTTTCGTACTCATGAGCGCAAGAGCGTGTATTGCATCGGCGCCGTAATAGAGCTCACTCCCCACCTTCACCACCATCCCCTGGTCGATACTCAGACCTCTGGCGTTAATCTCCTCCATAACCGGACCGCCATCGCGCGCATCGATCAGCACGAGGCGACCCGCAGACTCCCTGATTCGCACGATGCTGCAATAATACTCGCATACCGGACATTGCCTGTCGTAGACGACGATGATTTCCGCCTCGTGTGTCACTCCGGCACCTCAAGCTCACTTCACCGACAGACCCGCGCACCTCACTCAGGCAGCGGTCCTCAAGGGTCGAACCGCGCCGATTCTTTGCGCATGCTCTTCGAGTACGCGCAAACTCGCCCGAACAACCTCGCTGGCCGAGCCGTAGCGTCCACTCTCGATTGGCCGGCTGATGAACCCCTCGAAATGATCGCCGAGGGACATGCTGGTATTCCCAGCCATACGCTGCCACCTCCTTCGGTACCACTATATGTCAATTACTGGTAACTGCCATTCAGCGCCTGATCGACAGCGTCGCTATCGAAGGAGATGCGAGTGGATCGGGTTGGACCTCAGTGGAGTCGGCGCTCCCGACAGGACAAACTTCGAATTGTCTGCTCGAAGCCCTCGCGAGCTGGAGCAACTGCACTGAGGCTCATCCGCCGCACCCGCCCTTCTTAGTAGCTAGTCCGTATCGAATTAGCTAATATAGCGGGCAGTTCGGCCACGGAGCGCGTCATGGCAAAGCGCCGTCTGAAACGTAAAACCGGCGAGGCCCGCGCCGCCTCGCGAGCCACACCACCTGCTAGCCGCGAACAGGCGGCGGCGCGTGGCGAGCGCTCGATCCCCGCAACTCAAGCCAAGAACCGGTTCGGAGAGGTGTTGAAGGCGGCGGAAGCGGGGCCGGTCTTCATCGAGAAGCGTGGCCGCTACCAGGCGGTGGTGCTCGCCGTCGACGATTATCAGTCACTCCTGGCCCGGAACCGCACACCGGATGAGGCGCGCCTGGACGCGCTGCGCAAAGAATTCGACAAGCTCTACGCGCGAATGCAATCGCAGCGTTCGCGCAGCGCGACGGATCGGCTCCTCGTTGCGTCGGACGAAGAGATCAATCGGGCCGTCGCCCCGCGTGACTGAGCGTGGGCGGATCTTCGTCGCCGCCGGCACGAACGGCGCCGGCAAGAGCTCGATTGCCGGAGAATTCATTGCCCGCGCCGGCGGCGCCTACTACAACCCGGACGCGCGCACGCGCGAACTCGTGGCGGCAGGACTCGAACTCACAAAGGCCAACGCACAGAGCTGGAAGGAGGGTTACGATGCGCTTCGGCGCGCGATCGACCGAGGCGAGAGCTTCACGTTCGAGACCACACTCGGCGGGGAGAGTATCGCCCGTGAGCTTCACCGTGCGGCGGTGGCGGGTCTCGAAGTGTGCATCTGGTACGTCGGCCTCGCCTCCCCGGCGCTGCACATTCAGCGCGTCCGGGCGCGCGTCGCCCGCGGTGGTCACGACATCCCCGAGGCGAAGATTCGGGCGCGCTACGCGCCGAGTCTCCGCAATCTCATCACCCTCCTCGAAGTCGTAGCCGAAGTACATCTGTTCGACAACTCCGAGGAAACCGCTGACGGGCGCCCACAGGCGCGACGCGTGATGCGCATGAAGGATCGGACAATCGTCGCACCGCCGAGCCTGGACGAACTCCTGCGCACAACACCCGAATGGGCGAAACCCGTGGTGGTTGCGGCCTTCAAGGTACACCAGGCGACGTTGACCACGCGGCGGAACCAGGGCCGATAGCCAACACGCTCGCAAAACCGGGCGGGGACGTCAGCGGACCACCCTGGACACCAACGCAAGCTGGCGCGCCCGGAAGGACAAAGTTCGAACTCCCTGCTGGATACGCTGGCCTGGTGGAATACCTTCCTCGAGCAGTCGACACGGTCGACCGGGCATCGCCCTGAGGAACGCCTGAATTCCCGCGTCGGATCACCCGGGAAACTCGCGCTCCGGGACCCTCGGGGCAGCCTTGAATTGGATGGATATGGATGGACAAATGGATGTCTCTGTGCCACCCTCGAAATGGATGGAATTGGAGGTCACAATGGGTGGCGGCATCCAGACAGACACGCTATCGATCACGACAGCGATCCTCAAGCTGATCGCAGAGGTCGACGAATTCAAGGGGGCGTGGACGGCGATAGGCCGGATCTCGCCCGAGCGCCTGACCGCCCTGCGCCGCGTTGCGACCATCGAAAGCATCGGCTCCTCAACCCGAATCGAAGGCGCAAGACTCTCCGACGGAGAAGTCGAAGCATTGCTGACCGGCCTCGAGGTCAAGGAACTCGCCTCACGCGACGAAGAGGAAGTCGCCGGATATGCGGAAACGATGGAAACAGTGTTTGCGCACTTCAAGGAAATCGCGCTGACCGAAAACCACATCAAGCAACTTCACCGCCACCTGCTGCAGTACTCGTCCAAAGACGAACGTCATCGCGGCGAGTACAAGACCCATGATAATCATGTCGAGGCCTTCGGCCCGAATGGCGAAGATCTTGGCGTTGTCTTCGCCACGGCAACACCGTTCGATACGCCTCGCCTGATGACCGAACTCGTCGAGTGGACGACAGAAAATTTTGAGAGTGGCGATCTGCACAAGCTGATCATCATCGCAGTTTTCATCGTTGTCTTTCTCGCGATTCACCCGTTCCAGGATGGCAACGGACGGCTTTCGCGCATCCTGACAACGCTGCTGTTGATGCGCGCGGAGTACAGCTACGTGCCTTACAGTTCACTCGAAAGTGTCATCGAACAGAGCAAGGATGCGTACTATCTGAGCCTGCGGCAGACGCAGGGTACGCTGCGCACGAAAGCACCCGACTGGCAGCCGTGGCTGACCTTCTTCCTTCGCGCGCTACAACAGCAGAAGGCGCGGCTCGAGAAGAAGATCGAGCGCGAGCGCCTGATCCTGGGTGACCTGCCAGAACTCTCCGTACAGATTCTGGAACTGTGCCGCGAGCACGGGCGCGTCACTGTCGCCGAGGTAGTAAAGGTGACGGGGGCAAACCGCAACACGGTCAAGGATCATCTGAAAGCGCTGACAAAAGCCGGCCACATCGAACCACACGGCGCGGGCCGCGGCTCGTGGTACAGCCTTCCGTAAATGGCTCCCACCGATCGTCGTAGAACACTCCAGCTGGCGCAATGGGGCAAGACGTTGGAAAACGCCGTTGGACCTTAGGGTAACAAGCCCAACCGAGAGGCGGGTCCGGATAATAATCACACTATTTGATGTCTAGTGGTGCTGTCGATCCCCGTGACCGTGTACCGCTTCGATCCGAAAACCTTTAAAGACGGGCTGGATGTCGCCCTCGAAGCGCTGCGCCTGGCGCGGCAACGGAAGCGCGTACAGAATCGGGACCTGCTGCGCTACGCGCGACTGCTTCGCGTTGAAACGCCTATGTCACCGTATCTGCAGGCAATCGAGTGAGCCGGAACGAAACGAAAAACGTCGTTGCCTCCGTACTTGCGAGGCTGCGCAGTCATTCGAAGTCGCGCGGGGCTCCCTTTCAACAGGTGCTTCAACAGTACGCCATCGAGCGGTTCCTGTATCGGATCTCGAAGTCGGAACATGCGCAAACCGTCGTTCTGAAAGGCGCTCTGCTACTGAAGACAATCGGTATCTCCGGTGCACGCCCCACGATGCTCGCCCAGCAGTGGAAAGCCGGGAACGGGTGGGTGCCTCGGTGAAACTGGCGCGCCCGGGAGGACAAACTTCGAACTCCCTGCTGGATACGCTGGCTGACTGGAATGCCTGCCTTGCGACGCCGCCCGTCGACCAGCCGCGATCCGGTAGCTCTTGCCGGGAGAAATGACGTGTATTACAGTGTGGTGCATGAAAACAGAAGTCTACAGCTGGCGCCTGAAAAGCGAACGAAAGGCCGCTCTGGAAGATATCGCGCGCAAGCGAAGTCGCGCTGTGTCCGAGCTGCTCGATGAAGCCGTCGACCAATGGCTCAGTGAGCAAGCGGACCTGGAGAACGAGGAAGCGCTGCAACAAAAGCTCCGACAGGCGGCCGCCCCCGCCATCGGCAGCATTGCGGGCGGAGATCCCGAACGCGCCGAGCAATCACGCGCAAGCCTTCGTGCGAAGCTCGCAGCCCGACAGAAGAAGCGGGGTTAGGTGCAGCCGCGCGGCCTGATCGATACGGGCGCATTGGTGGCCCTGCTCGATCGCGATGACAAGTGGCACACGGCATGCGCCGCCGCTTTCGACCGGGCACGTCTTCCGCTGGGTACGACCGGCGCGGTGCTGGCGGAATTCTTTCACCTTCTGGGGACGAGCAAACGCGACAATGACGCAGCGTGGCAACTGTTGCGCAGCGGCGCTATCACCGTTATCGCCCTGGACAATGCAGACCTGCCGGACCTTCAGTCCTTGATGAAGCGCTACGACGACCGGCCGATGGATTTCGCGGACGCTACCCTTGTGCACGCGGGCTCGAAACTCAAGCTTGCCGACATTGTGACCATCGATCACGACGACTTCGAAACGTATCGTATGGTTGGGCGCCGGAAGTTTCGCATCCTCCCGGAGCGCGGCGCGGCGACACGCTGACGCCGTAGACGACTATGGTGGACCACCATAGACCCAATGGAAGCTGGCGCGCCCGGGAGGACAAACTTCGAACTCTCTCCTGGAGACGCTGGCTGAGTGGAACGTTTGCCTTGAACGGGCCACGTGCTTCCAGGGTTCATCTGGCCAGGTGAAGGCAGCCATCTACAGAGAAAGGTCGAACGAACTATCGCGATGACTGCGCCCCCAGTTCCCTAATGGAGCAAAGTCATGAGGTCATCGGCGATCTCGGCAGCGCCCTTGAGTGAAGTATTGAGGGCAACTTTGTCGGCGAGCGGGGCACTGTAGCGCACCACCTCGTCCTTCGAGACCTTACGCCAGATCGGAAGTATGCGCATTTCGCCGCTCGTTTCGAGCGTGACGAGCCCATCGAGCTCCCTGTTGGGCCATTCCTATTGAAAAACGAAGCCTTCCTTTGCCAGGCGGCTGATTTGATTCTGGTGCGGCGAACTCACGCTTGTTCTGCTTTGGCGTACTCAAAACCCGCAAAGCTTTCCCGGACGATATCTTCGAGCGTCGTCACTTCGTCGTCTGTCAGCTCCTTGAATTCCTTTTCGCGGCGCCTTTTCGGCAATGACCCATGGTTCTGACGTATGAACATGATGAGATTTTCGGCAAGACGGTCAGGCACCTCCACGGTATCCATGATCGCGCGCATGGCATCGTCGTGGCGGCGCAAGTAGTCGATTTCGCGCGGCAGATCTTCTTCGACGGTTCTCAGCACGCAGGCGTAAAGAAATTCGGCTGCGCGCGTGCAGTCGAAATAGCGATACAGGTCAGCCGTGTCATTTAACACTTTCACATTGCGGCTCGGAGTTGCACGCCAGTCGATATACGGCATGAGGCGACCGGAATGGTCCTGCAGCGTTGCGCGGTAATCTTCGATCCAGTCCAACATGACCGATGAGACTGGAAACACAATCCCGGTCGGCGTGAACTTGCGCTCGGCCAGGACATGGTGGATCAGGCAGCGATGCAAACGTCCGTTTCCATCCTGCAAGGGATGGATATAGACGAATCCAAACGCCGTCGCCGCAGCCTGTAAGACCGCATCGAGTTCAGACTCTGCCATCCGCGTGTTGGCATCCAATAGGCCCTCCAGAAGCTCGGACAGATCCTCTGGCCTTGCGCCGATGAATTCCGGTAGCGGATCGCCATTATGGTCGCGCTCGCCCAGGAAGATGCCGTCAGGCCGCAAGCCCGGCTTGATGAAGCGCATATCTTCGATCAGGACGTGGTGCAGACGCACGATCTCATCGAGCGTGAGCTCGTTGCGTCCGGCCTGGAGCACGGCTCGCCCCCAACGCTCGAGCCGGTTGCGGGGCGCTCGTTCGCCCTCAATTTCAAAGCTCGCGCGACTGTCGGCGAGGAGCAGGAAGCTGGCCGCGCGCGCAACGAGATGGCCACCCGTGCGACCAATCGTTTCGCGGGCCTTCTCTGCGAGGGTACGGTCGACATAGCCGCGCAGCGCGTCCGTCCTGCGAATGACCGGGCAGTACCGACCTGAGCCGAGCAGGTTGTCCCGAACCCGGTGTCGCCGCGAAAGCACGGGCGTCGCTGTAAAGTAGGTATCTGCGTCGAGCAGATCGACGGCGGCGACATTCGGTGCGTCGGGTAGATCAAGCATGCGTCCGGTCATCGACTCATACAGGAACCAGAGGCGGCGGGCGGGCGCGCCGGTCGGCGCCGCCTGCACGAGTTTTTCGATCTCGGCGGGGTCGACGGCATCAAAAGCCCGCTTGAGAATGAGCGGATCGAAATCCTCGTGCCGGATAGCGAAGCTGAGGTGGTCTGCGAGTTCCTCGCCCGGCCAGTACCTCTTGTCGAAGACCTGCCAACCGGCCTCCTCGCGGCGACTGCCGCGCACGTGCCGGTCCGAGACGCAGCTCGGCCTGCGGACGGGCGCATTGATTGCAAGGGCCTGGACAAGAGCCGCCCATCCGGTCAGCCGGGACTCCCCGGGCACGGCATAGTCCTGAAAGGCGGTGATGACTGGCAAATCAATAGCCACGGTCGAAAATTCCTTGCTAACGTCGAAAAACGATCGAAGATACCTATTCTGTCGAAAAATACACTATCAGTGCCGGCCGTCGAAATCTATTCATATCTGTCGAATACCACGACATTTCCACAGGAAATGTCGAATCTCCTCTAGTCTATGGCGTGGTTGCGCTATGGCAGGAGACCGAAAGCCGCAAAGATGGCGGCCAGCGTATCCAGACGCGCGTTGCCTTTCTCGGAAAGCGTTGGCGAACGATCCGGGCACCCGGCCTTCTGCCGCCTGGTATCGGCGGACTTCCACGTCGGCTGCTGTAGCTCAAAAGCTACGCGCCGAGGAATTATCACTCGGTCGCTGCTGGCTCTGGTGATCGGCCCGCTCGCATTCGAGTAAGACCTTGGTGGAACGGACGAGACACCAATGGAAGCTGGCGCGCCCGGGAGGACAAACTTCGAACTCTCTTGGACACGCTCGCCGACTGGCATGCCTGTCTGAACAGGATACGCGGACCTATCGGCCATTAAGCGCTATAGATGCCTCCCGGGGTCCATCTGGCCATGAAGCACACGGATGATATGTATAGCGGACGCGGCAACGTTGTAATAGACCGCGTGGCTGTTGATGAACAGGACGCGGTAGCCCTCGCGCACGTAGTCGCGTTTCGCACCCATCTCGGGGTTATCCGCAAGTTCCTTGATGCCGTCATCGAGTTCGTCCAGGTACTTATCGGCCTGGGCTGCGTCCCACTCGTGAAAGGTGTATTCCCAGATATCGATGAGGTCGCTTTCTGCGAGCGCATGTTTGCGGATTTCTCGCGTCAAGACGCTTTCACGCGGCGTCGCGCCTTGCGCTTGATGTCCTTCATATCCAGCTCGCCGGCGTCACCACTATTCTCGCCATCGATAAGCGCCTGTCGAACCGTTCCGATTCTGTCTTCATGCTCTTCGAGCAAGCGCAAACTGGCCCGAACGACCTCGCTGGCCGAGCCGTAGCGTCCACTCTCGATTTGGCGGCTGATGAACCCCTCGAAATGATCGCCGAGGGAAATGCTGGTGTTCTTTGCCATAAGCTGCCACCTCCTTCGGTACCAATATATATCAATTATTGGTATCTGCAATCCAACGCCTGATCGACAACGTCGCTATCGAAGGAGATGCGAGTGGATCGGGCTGGACCTCAGTGGAATCGGCGCCGGGAGGCACATTTGTTGCCTTCGTGACGTCAGCGGGGCTGAGGCCGAGCATGTTTCCAATCAGTCTATCCGTCATATAGATTCGATTTGAAGACAACCGATCCAGGCTCAATAGCATTCAGCGGCGCAGTTGCTGATCTACCGGATGGTGTCGGTTGCACGCGGCGGTTTGTACCATCTGCGTGATCAAGCCGAGGCGAACATCTGGATCCAGAATCCCTATTTCATCCCGAAGCCCGAAGCGGCGATGATGTGCAGGTCGGGACCGCGCGCCCGCTCCCGACGTGCTGAACCAGGGCGTCCGTGCACTCGGTGCAGGTAGGTTACATCCGGCGATATCGTGACTGCAGTAACGCGAACAGGCCGAAAGCGACGAATCCAAGCGCCACCGCCGTGAGCAGAAACCTCCCGAACGTCTGCGCCATGATCGCATGCAACGCGCCGTCCAGCCCCGACGCCTTCTGCGGCTCGAAGATCAGCGCAGCATAGCTGAGCAGCCCCCCCACCACGCCCAGGGCCACCCCCTTGGCGATGTATCCGACTTGGCCCAATCGCGCCACGCCCTTCTGGGCAACTGGGGCCATCGACGAAGCGTCGATCTCCTCGCTGAAAGATTTCTTCACGCCCTTGACTACCCCAGCCACGCCGACGCCGATGATGATCAGCCCCGTGACCACGACGATCACCCGCCCGGCGGGCCATGCCAGCACGCCAGAAGTGGTTTGCTGCTGGGACTGCGAGTCCCACAATCCCAAGCCGAGCGCGACCGAAGCTGCGCTGACTCCCAGCGCAGCGTAGAACACGGCCTTGGCCCCGCTGGTGAGCTGCTTGCGCACCCGCTCGGCACCTTCACGGTTACGATAGCGCCAGATGGCTTCACTGGCCTGCCAGAGCGCGAGCGCCACCAGCCCGACCGCAACCAGCCCCAGCAGGATCTTGCCAAAGGGCTCATCAGCCAGTGTTCTCAGCGCCCCGGAAACGTCGGCGCTATCGCTGGCCGACTCGCCCCACGCAATCTGCAACGCCAGCCAGCCGATCAAGAGGTGGACAACGCCATACGCGATCAACCCGACGCGGGCGACCACCTCTAGCGACGCGCTGTCACCGGCCTGTTGAGCCTTGCCGTCGGCATTGGTTGACATCGCAGGGGGCCTCCGCCTCGACGCTGAGCGCAGCGACTACTCGCTACTTCGAGGGGCTAGGAAAAACGAACGCACCTCTTCGTCAAACACAAGCCTATTGGCGGTGCAGTGAGTTGTCAAAAGCACAACCCTGGAGGGATTTTATGCTTCGTCGCCCAGCGTCTGTCCCACCGGCCCTGACTACCGCGAAGTACTCGACGCAGTGGATTTCATTCCTAAATGGCAGAGCGTTTCTATTCTCTAGCGGCGGTAAATATCTCACCACGGAAGAATTCCCGCGACCAAGCAACGGGTCCCTCAGCTCGCCGAACCTTCAGGCACCAGACTTCATTCGGACCCAAGGTCCTGGCTGGAGAGATTCTCGAGTTAGAAGGGCAACTTGCGTTAGGACTGCTTGTCGGAAAAGAAGGCCCCTCAAAGTTTTGCTTTCCGTGTGACTTGGCTGCGACCCACTGAGGCCCGATGCAGGCCGCGGGAGACCAATAGCGAATACGTCTTTGCGACCAGAAAACCGCATACCAATGCGGTCTCTGGCGGTATACGGTGGTCTGCGTTGTTTTGGGGATTGGCGCGCCCGGAGAGATTCGAACTCCCGACCCTCAGGTTCGAAGCCTGATGCTCTATCCAGCTGAGCTACGGGCGCGTATGGCGTGGCGGACCGGTGTATCCTACACGAAATGGAATCCTGGCTGGACAGCGCGCTGGCGCGCTTCGACGAAGACAACCAATCTCAGGTGCCGCGTACGCGCTCCCTGCTGGAACACGCCATCGGCGATGCCAGGCTGCACGCGCGGCTGCTGAATACCCTGTCGCTGCTGGAACATATGGGCAGCCGCAAGATCGTGGCCACCCAGACGGGCAGTGCGATGGACCAGCCCACCCTGCGCCACATCGCTGAGGAAGCCCATCATGCCTTCTTCATGAAGCGCCAGGCGGAAAAGGCGGCGGGACAGGCAATGGCGTACGCCGACGCGGACCTGCTGGCGCCGGCCGCGGCGCGCATGTATTTTCAGCGGCTGGAAGCAACAATGCTGCGCAGGCTGGCCCGCCGGCACGGCGAGCGGGCCACGTACCTGTACATGTCGATGATCGTCGAGTTCCGTGCGCTGTGGTTCTACGGGCTGTATCAGGAGGCGCTGCGCGCGAGGAACCACCCGCTTTCGCTGAAGCGGATACTTGGCGAGGAGCGTAACCATCTGCATGAGGTGGCCGGCCGACTCGATGATTCCGGCGATCTGAGCGACACCATGGCCGGCGAATTCGCCGCCCACGAAACCGCCCTGTACAGCCGCATGCTCACGGCTCTGCTACAGGCACAGGGATCGACATCATGAAAAAGATCGGCGTCGTCGTTCTGATCCTCATCCTGGCTGTCCTGGCATTGCCCGGTGTGTTCGGCCTGTTCACCGCACGCCAGGTGGATGCGCGGGTCGGCGAGCTGAACGACACCGGCACGCTGCAGGTCACCATCACCGACTACCGCAGAGGCTGGTTCGCCAGCGACGTCAGACTGCACATCGCCGCCCCCGCCACGCCCATGCAGCAGCCGCCCGCGACATCGGATCCGACCACGCAGGCGCTCGCCTACCTGCACACGCTGCTCGAGCTCCCCTACCTGCACACGCTGCTCGACGAACCGCTAGCGGTGGCCGTACGCATTGCCCATGGTCCGGTGACATTCAGTCGTGGTCCGCATCTGGGCACCTCGGCGATTCATGCCACCAGCGACGCGGACGATCCGCGGGTGGCGTCGCGCACGGCCACGCTCGGCATCCCCTACCTGTTCGACTTTCACGCGCGCGCGGGCTTTGGTGGCGGCATCGACTTCGAGGCGGTGATTCCGCCGCTGGATACCTCCGTCGCACTCGTACAGATAAGGTTTTCGGGCGCGACACTGGACGGCCGTCTCGATGGCGCGCGAGTTTCGTCCCGGCTTGCCCTGGATTCGCTGGTGCTCGATGCCGCCCTGGTCCGCCTGGACATCGATGGTCTGCGCTTCGAGGGCGACAACACACTCATGAGTCGCCATGTGATTCTTGGCCCCGCCGAACTGCTGCTTTCGGGCGTGTCGGTGTCAGGGCCGCTGCTGGGGCCTGCGCCGATGCTGGATGGGCGTCAGCTGCGCTTTGGTGGCACGAACACCCTGGATCGGACGTCGCAGACGCTGAGCAGCGAAGTCCGCGTCACCTTCGACAGCTTCGCCTGGCGTGACGAGAGGCTGCTGCGTTCGGCCGACCTGCGCCTGCAGGTGGACAACCTCGATCTCGATGCCTGGCAGCGCCTGGCGGCAACGGCCGAGCAGATGGCCACCGGCGCACTGCCAGAAGCCGCCGCCATCACGCGCATCGAACCGTTGGTGCGCGAGCTGCTCTCGGGCGGGCCCAGCGTTGTGGTCGATCCGCTCACGGTCGAGGTCGACGGCGAAACGATGACTGCCAAAGCCCGGATCGCGGTGGACGGCAGTCGCGTTGCGGACAGGCGGCTGACGGACCCGGGTGACGTGATGCTGCTGCTGGGCGTCCTCGACGCCAGCGCTGAAGCCAGCCTTCCGAAGTCGCTGGTGGAAGCGGTGGCGGCGGACGTTTCAAGAACACAGATCCGCGCTGCGCAGTCGGCTGGCCGACCGATCCGCGAAGATGAGATCGACGCGATGGCGGAAGCGCAGGCGCACCTGATCCTGCTGGTGCTGGCCTCACAGGGCCTGATCGAAGAGGATGGCGACAACTACCGCGCGGAACTGCGCATCCACAACGGCGCGGTAACGATCAACGGATCGGCACTGCCGTTCGCGCTGCCATAGTCTCCACCAGCCGCGGTCGGCCGGCGGCCAGGCGACGACCGCGACCGGCAGCCGCGCCTCAGTCGTCGCTGTCCGCCGCGGATTCGATGTCGCGGGCACCGTCTGCATTGCCGCCGTCGGAATCCGCATCGCCAGACGATCTGGCGGGCGCGGGCACCGCCACGATTTCGATCTGCATGTCGGGGCCGTGCTTCAACTCCTCAACCTGTTCCCGCGACAGCGGATAGAATTTTCCGAGTCGGCAGGTGGCACCACCGCGCAGGCCAACGCCGGCCCCATCGAGCACGGTGACGGTATCCACGTGACACAGGCGGCGGTTGTTCACCTGATAGGCGAAGCGCTGCTCGCGCGCCAGTCCCGGACAGGTATGCGGCATCACGTTGAGATAGACCGCGCCGCCGCGCATATGAAAGAGAATGGACGTGTTGTCCATCACCTCGGTTCTCCGGATGCGGTCGGTACGCACGCAGTCTTCGGGACTGCTGTCGAAATCATGTTGGCCCGGGTCACGCGGTGACTCTCCGCGCTGGGCATGGAGCGTGCCTGGCGCAGTGGCGAGGATCGCGCCGACCGTCACCACACCAACCAGACGCCCGATCAGCCATTCCGTTCGCATGGCATCCTCCTCTGCGCCGGCTGCGGTTCAGCCGGCAGCCAAGATCATGAATCCGACATTACCTCAGACTACTCTCGGTTGCACACAGGTATGATCCGCGCCATGTCTGGCTCCACCGCAACACCCGTGACTCCCCCCCCGGCGGTACTGGCGGCATTCGGCCTGCTCCCGCACGCCCTGAATCCGGCGGGCTCGGGCCTGATCAACCTCAGCTGGTACGCCACCGACCGCGATGGCGCACAGCGCGTGCTGCAGCGCGTCAATCCGATATTCCCGGCGGCAATCAACGATGACATCGCCGCCGTCACCGCCCGTCTGGCTGACCGGGGACAGCTGACGCCGCGACTGGTCCCGACGACGGACGGGCGGCTGTGGCTGGAAGTCGACGGCGTGGTGTGGCGCGTGCTGACCCGCATGCCCGGCCGAACCTGCGACGCGCTGGCAACACCCCGGCAGGCCCGTGAAGCCGGTGGTGTACTGGCGCGCTTTCACCGCGCGCTGTGCGACTACGAGGCACCGTTTCATAATGCCCGCCTGGGCGTTCACGACACCGCCGCGCATCTGCTTACGCTGGAACGCGCGCTCACGGCCCATGCCGATCACCGCCATACGGCCCGGATACGGCCACTGGCCAACGAGCTGCTGATGCTGGGCAACGCACGGCCACAACTGCCGCCCGCGCCGGATCGTGTCGTGCACGGCGACCCGAAAGTCTCCAACATCATGTTCGCAGCGGACACCGACCGTGCCCTGTGTCTGATCGACCTGGACACGCTGTCGCGCATGCCGGTGGCGCTGGAACTGGGCGATGCGATCCGTTCGTGGTGCAGCCCCTCGCCCGAGGATGCCGCCGAGGCGGCCCTGTCACTGCCGCTGTTCGAGGCGGCGATGCAGGGCTATGCACGGGCGGCCGACGGCCTGCTCACCGCGGACGAAGTCCACGCGATTGTCGATGCGGCGTTCACCATCACCCTGGAGCTGGCCGCACGCTTCTGCGCCGACGCACTGAACGAGCGCTACTTCGGCTGGGACCCCACGCGCTACGACAGCGCCAGCACCCACAATCTGGCGCGCGCCCGCAACCAGCTTGCATTGGCCAGCACCCTGCGCGCCGCGCGCGCGCAGATGACCGACATCGTAACGACGGCCTTCCGGACCGGCGCGCAGAGGTCGTGACACCCCCGTGACACAACCACGATCCGGCTCTGCTATCCATTACCGCTGGCGTTCGCAGCCAGGAGTCGCTTGAATTGCTGGAAAAACTCGGACTGATCGGTGTCTCCTGGCGGCAGGGGAGCGCGGAATCGCTGGCCGGATTCGCGCTGCCCGATGACCGCGCCGCCGAACGACTGGCCGCATTCGCGCGCACGCACGGGCTGGCCGAACTGGCCTATCTGGCGACCTGCAATCGCATCGAGCTGCTGTTTGCGTTCGCCGCCGATACACCGGCCAGCGATCTGCGCGGCGCGGCGTTCCAGCTGCTCACCGGCCGGCGCGCGGCGCCGGGCGAAGCGCCACGACGGCTGCGCGCCTGGGCGGGTGAAGGCGCGGCCGAACATCTTTTCATGACTGCCGCCGGTCTTGACTCGGCCTGCATGGGCGAAGTGGAGATTGTCGGCCAGGTGCGCGCCTGCCGCGCGCAGGCGCGCAGGCTCGGGCTGTCCGGCCCCGCACTGGAGCTGACATTCGAGGTGGCACTGCAGCTGGCCGCCCGCGTACGCGGTGAGACCCGACTGGGCGAAGGACGCGTCTCGCTGGCCGAGATCGCCGTCGATCACATCCGTGAGCGGATTCTGCGCACGCCCGGCGCCGTCGCACTGCTTGGCGTCTCACCGATGACAGTCCGGGCGGCACGCTCGCTGGTGCGGCACGGTGCCGATCTGCTGTTCGTAAATCGCACCGCGGCGCGCGCGGCCGAGGCCGCCTCAGAGCACGGCGCGCGGCACATGGCGCTGGACGAATTCCTGCGCAGTCCGCCGCCGGTGGAAGCCCTGCTCAGCGCCACCGGCGCGCCGGACGTGGTGCTGACCGGCAGCGCACTGGAACGCGTTGCCGCGCACACCGCTTCCGGTGAAGCGCCTCTGATCATCGACATGGCTGTGCCGGCGGACGTGGATCCGACAGCCTGCGGGCAACTCGGCATCACCCGCATCGGCATGAACGAGATCGTGAGCGCGGCGCAGCACAACCGCGACGCGCGACTCCTGCAGGCCGCGCCCGCGCGTGAACAGGTGGACGACGCGCTGCTGCGGCTGCGCGCGCAGTTCACGGAGCGCTACTTCGGGCCGCTGCTGGGCACATTGCAACGCCGTTATCGTCAGACAGCACTGGAAGGCATGGACAGGCTTCTGAAGAAGGAACTCGCCGGCCTCGGTCCTGAAGAGAGCGAGGCGATCCGGCGCTGGAGCGAGGTGCTGGCGCGACGCTTCGCGCATATTCCCTGCATGGGACTGCGCGGCCTGATGCACGCGGGGCCGGACGGATCGATCGAAGCCTTCCTGAGCGAGCTGGAACCGGAGTTCGCCGATGAGCTGCGCGGCGCGATCGCGCAGGCATCCGCCGTGGATGCGGCGGCCGATGCGGATGCGGGCGCGGGTGCCGATTCGGGCTACCTCGGTACCGCGTCATGACGCTGCGGATCGGCACACGCGGTTCGGCGCTCGCGCGCACGCAGTCGGGCAGGATACTGCGGCGCATCATCGACCTCGGTCACAGCGCCGAACTGCATGTCATACGCACGGCCGGCGACCGCAATCAGCAGGACACCTTCGGTTCCATCGGTGCCCAGGGCATATTCGTGCGTGAGATCGAACAGGCCCTGCTCGCCGGCGATATCGATCTTGCCGTGCATTCATACAAGGACCTGCCCACCAGCTCACCGGACGGACTGGTTGTCGCCGCTGTGCCCGAACGCGAAGACCCGGCCGACCTGCTGCTTGCCGCTCCCGCCGCCTGCAGCGGTGACCACGGACTGGCGCTCAGGCCCGGCGCCACCGTGGGCACGGCATCCGCGCGCCGCGGCGCCTGGCTGCGTCATCTGCGTCCGGACCTGAACGTGCGGCCGCTGCGCGGCAATGTGCCAACTCGCCTGAAGCGCCTCGCCGACGGCGACTTTGACGCCATCCTGCTGGCCGCGGCCGGCGTGAATCGTCTCGGCGGCCCAAAGGGCGAACTGGCGCCGCTGCTGAAAAACGCCACCTGCATCCGCCTCGAGCCGCGCGAGTTCGTCACCGCACCGGCGCAGGGCGCACTGGCACTGCAATGCCGCGCCGACGACGGCGCGACCACGCAGCTGCTGCGCAGTCTCGATCATCACGATACCCGCGTGGCGGTCAGTGCCGAGCGCGTCGCGCTGGCGCTGGCCGAGGGCGGTTGCGACACCGCCTTCGGCGCATTCTGCGAGCCGGATGAAGCGGCATGGCGCCTGACCGTACTGCTGGAGCGCAATGCCGAACTGCTGCATGCAACCGTGGTCGACGACGAGGCGGACCAGCTGGCACGACGCGCCTTCGCGGTGTTGTCACGCGACGCTCACCCTGCGTCGCCGGTGATCGGCTGATGCGAAGCCCGACTGCATGACGTCCGTTTCAAACACTCACGACCACGCGCGCGAGCATGCCGATGCCACTCACCGTGCGCGCGTGCTGCTGACCCGCAGCCGCGAGGACTGCGAAGAATGGGCGGCGCGGCTGGCCGATCACGGTATCGATTCAGTCACGCTACCATGCATCGACGTGCAGTGGCTCGATTCACCGACCCTGCACGCGCAGCTGAACCGTCATGCCGCCGACAGCGACTGGATCGTATTCACGTCGCGACGCGGCGTGACGGCGCTTGCGAACGCAGTGGCCAGCGCGGGTGCCGGCCAGGCTGGGCCGACCGGCCGCGGGCACGCCGACGCGGCGTCGGGCCGGGCCCGTATCGCAGCAGTGGGCAACACAACCGCGGCGGCGTGCACGGCCCGGCTCGGCCGCGTGGACCTGGTGTCGGCCGACGACATCGGCGCATCTCGAGGCGGCACCGCTGCCGCACTGGCCGACACGCTGATTGACCGGGCCGGCGTGTCCGCCAGCACACGCATTCTTCTGGTGCTGGCCGAGAACGCAGGCGATGTGCTGGAGCAGCGGCTGCGCGAAGCCGGTGCGCAGGTGACGCGGTTGGCGGTTTATCGCACGATACCGGCGCCGCCGCGCCGGCCCAGACGCGCACTGTCGTCGCTGGGCGCGGATAATGTGTTCCTCGCCAGCCCCTCCGCGGTGACCGGATTCGTCAACCAGGTGGACATGGACGGTGCCGTGGCGCTGTTCACTATCGGTCCGTCAACGAGCAGTCGGGCGCGCGCGGCAGGGCTGACGGTGACGCGTGAGGCGCGCGAGCCCAGTCTTGAAGGTTTACTGGAGGCCATGCAATGGAAGACCTGAACATCACGCTGCCCGAACGCGTTCGGCCGCGCCGGCTGCGCCGCACCCGCCTGCTGCGCGAACTGACCGCCGAGACGCGCGTCAGCGCCAGCGAACTCGTGATGCCGCATTTCGTGCTGCCGGCCAGCGACGCCTGCCAGGCTATTGCTTCCATGCCTGGCATCTCGCAGATGGGCATTCAGGATCTGCTCAGGCAGGTGGAGTCGGATCTGAAGCTGGGTATTCGTAATGTGCTGCTGTTCGGGCAGCCGCCTGCCGGTGCGAAATCCGGCGACGCCGCGGCCGCGGCCGCGGCCGACGGTGCGGTACAGCAGGGGGTCAGCGAACTGAAACGCGCCTTCGGCGACGAACTGATCGTCATGACCGACGTGTGTCTGTGCGCCTACACCGATCACGGCCACTGCGGCGTGATCGACGATGGCGGCGTGGTCAATGACGCATCGCTGCCGCCGCTGGCGGCCACGGCGCTGAGCCATGCGCGCGCCGGCGCCGACGTGGTGGCACCGTCCGACATGATGGACGGCCGCGTCGCCGCGATTCGCGATGCCCTGGATCACAACGGCTTCGACGAGGTCGCGCTGCTGTCGTACTCGGTGAAATATGCATCCGCTTACTACGGGCCGTTCCGCGACGCGGCGGACTCCGCGCCGGCGAAGGGCGACCGGCGCAGCTATCAGATGGACTGCCGCAACGTGCTCGAAGCGCTGCGCGAAGCCGAACTGGATGAGCAGGAAGGCGCCGACATGCTGATGGTGAAACCCGCGCTCGCGTATCTGGACGTGATCCGCGCCGTGCGCGAGGTTTCGCCACTGCCACTCGCCGCCTACAACGTTTCGGGCGAATATTCGGCCGTGAAGGCCGCTGCCGCGAACGGCTGGCTGGACGAAGCCGCCGTGGTGCACGAGAACCTGATCGCGATCAAACGTGCCGGCGCTTCCATCATCATCACCTATCACGCACGCGACGCACTGGCCGGAGGATGGCTTCGATGACGGCAAACCCGTATTCCAGGACGCGGTCGGGAGAATGTTTTCAGCGTGCCGCAAAAGTCATGCCCGGTGGCGTCAGCTCGCCGGTACGCGCGTTCGGCGCGGTCGGCGGCACACCGCTGGTGATCCGCTCCGCACAGGGCGCCAATGTCGTCGACGTCGACGGCAACACCTATCTGGACTTCGTCGGCTCATGGGGCCCGCTGATCCTCGGTCACGCCCATCCCAAGGTGGTGCTGGCGCTGGAACATGCGTGCCGCCGCGGCAGTTCCTTCGGTGCGCCCAGCATGCCGGAGATCGAGCTGGCCGAGGAGGTCGTCGCCGCCTACCCCGGCATCGATCAGGTGCGGTTTGTGTCATCGGGCACCGAAGCGGTAATGAGCGCGATACGTCTCGCACGCGGCGCCACCGGACGCGATCTGATCGTGAAATTCGCCGGCTGCTACCACGGACACGCCGATCACCTGCTGGTCGCGGCCGGCTCGGGCCTTGCCACCTTCGGCCAGCCTTCGTCCGCCGGGGTGCCCGCGGACTTCGCCGCGCTGACGCGTGTGCTGCCGCTGGATGATGAACTGGCGCTCGGCGAGCTGTTCGCCGCCGAGGGCGATCGCATCGCCGCCGTGATCATCGAACCGGTACCGGCCAACAACGGCCTGCTGCTGCAACGCACGGAATACCTTCAGGCGCTCCGGCAGCACTGTTCCGACGCCGGCGCGCTGCTGATCTTCGATGAAGTGATCAGTGGCTTCCGCCTCGGCCCCGGTGGTGCGGCGGCGCACTACGGAATACAGCCCGACCTTGCGACGTTCGGCAAGATCATCGGTGGCGGTATGCCGGTAGGCGCCTTCGCGGCATCGCGGGAACTGATGAGCGAACTGGCGCCGGAGGGCGGTGTCTATCAGGCCGGTACGCTGTCGGGCAATCCGGCAGCGATGAGCGCGGGACTCGCAACGCTGCGCATCCTTAAGGAGATGGACGGCTGGCGACGGCTGGAACAGTACGGCGCGACGCTCGAGCAGCACCTGAACGACGCGCTCAGGGCCAGTCCCGTGCCGGCAAAGCTGTGCCGCATCGGCTCCATCTTCTGGATTGCCTGGTTCGCCGATCAGCCGCCACGCAATGCCGAGGCGCTCGATCAGCGCGCATCGGCTTTCTACGCCAGCGTGTTTCACGGATTGCTCGATCGCGGCATTGCGATCGCGCCATCCGCCTATGAAGTGGGCTTCGTCTCGCTCGCACATCAGCCGCGGGATCTGGAGCGTCTGGCACACACGCTGGAGCAGGTGCTGGGCACATTGCACGAAACCGGAGACAGCCATGCCGCTGCGCCGTGACCCGACGCGAGGTCTGCAGGTCGGATTCCTTGCGCTGCTTGCACTGTCCATCGTGACCGTGGGCTGGTGGCTGGCCGATCACGTCCCGTACTTCGGTGAGGTGGAATCCCGGCTCACATCGCTGTTCCATGCCGAAGCGGCCGCGGTCAACGCACTGGCGGCCGGCGCGGACGCGGAGGAAGCGGCGGCGCTGCTGCCGCATCTGCGGATCGATCCGGTCACCGGCGCGGCGACGGTCCGTGACGATGCGCTGCAGGCCATCGGCAACGACACCGCCCGGCGCACCAACCGTTTCGTCTGGGAAGCCGGATTCTTTCTCGTCGTGCTGCTCGGCGGCATGGCGGTGCTGACCCGCACATTGCAGCACGACAGGGAACTGCGTCGCCGCCAGCAGAACTTTCTTGCCGCCGTGTCGCATGAATTCAAGAGTCCGCTGGCCAGCATGCGCCTGTCCGCCGAAACGCTGCTGCTGCGTTCCGCCGACCCGGACAGCAGGCGCCTGGGCCAGCGCATCCTCGAAGACGGCAACCGCCTGCTGCGCATGGTCGACAACCTGCTCGACACCGCTCGGCTGGAAGAAGGACGTCAAACACTGGCGCCGCAACCCACACGCGTGGCCGACATCGCCACCCGCGTCATCGATGAGATTCGCGACACCGCAAGTCTCAATAGCATCGCCATCAGCACCGACATCGCCGAAGGCACCACTGTATCCGCCGACCCCGAAGCACTGGCGACGATTCTGCGCAACTTGATCGACAATGCGATCAAGGCCTGCGTGGCCGGCAGCGGCAAATGCATCGTGGTGCGCGTGCGACACACCAGCGGGTCGCTGACACTGGAAGTGATCGATGACGGCATCGGCTTCGCCCCCGACGACGCGGCGATGATCTTCGAGAAGTTTCACCGCCTGGGTGATGAACTGCGCCGCACCACGCCGGGCACCGGCCTGGGTCTTTATATCGTGAAGCGCCTCGCCGAACTGTCTGGCGCGACACCGGCGGCCCGTAGCGATGGTGCTGGCCGGGGGGCGACGGTATCGGTAACGTGGCGCCTGTCATGAATTCACCCGCCCGCATACTGGTCGTCGACGACGAAGCGCATCTGGCCGAAGGCATCAGTGAGAATCTGCAAGCCGAGGGCTATCGGACCGTGGTCGCGCACGATGGCATCGAGGGCCTGGAGCAGGCGCGCGGCAGCGAGTTCGACCTGATCGTGCTGGATGTGATGATGCCGCGCATGGATGGCATCGAACTGTGCGCGACCCTGCGCCGCGAAGGTCAGCAGACGCCGGTGCTGTTCCTCACCGTGAAGGACGAAGCCGAGGACCGCATACGCGGCCTGGAAGCCGGCGGCGACGACTACCTGAGCAAACCGTTCCACCTCAGGGAACTGCTGCTGCGCATTGCCGCGATCCTGCGTCGCAGGAGCTGGTATCTCACCAGCGCGCGCAGGCTGCTGTTCGGCGACAACGAAGTCGACTTCGGCAGCTTTCGCGCTCATGCCTGGGATGGCAGTGAGCATGCGCTCACGCAGAAGGAGGCGATGATCCTGAAAGTACTGGTCGAACAGCAGGGCGGGATCGTCACGCGCGAGGAAATACTGGATCGCGCGTGGGGCTACGAGGTGTTCCCGTCCACGCGCACCATCGACAATTTCATCGTACGGCTGCGCCGGCGCTTCGAGCGCAACCCGGAGCAGCCGCAGCATTTTCACACCGTGCGAGGGGTCGGCTACCGGTTCACGCTCGAGCCGCAGACCGCCAGCGACGAGGACGATCACACTGAAGGAGAGTCGCATGAGTAGTGCCGGCGCACACCGACTGCTGCTGCGCACGATACGCTGCGAAGACACCGGGCGCAGGCCGCTGTGGATCATGCGTCAGGCCGGCCGCTATCTGCCCGAGTACCGCGCACTGCGCGAACAGCACAGCTTCAAGGCGCTGGCCGGTGATGCCGAACTGGCCACCGAGGTGACGCTGATGCCCATCCGGCGCTTTGCGCTGGATGCGGCCATCGTGTTCGCCGACATCATGAGTCCGCTGCCGGCACTGGGCGTGGAGTTCGATTTCGACCCCGGTCCGGTGGTGGCCAATCCGCTGCGCGATCGCAGGGCCATCGAGGCATTGGCCACCCCGGCACCACAGGATGTCGCGCCCGAAGTCATCAAGGCGCTGGCACTGACCCGTCGTGCCCTGCCTGAACACGTGGCGCTGCTGGGTTTCTGCGGTGCACCGTGGACGCTGGCCGCCTACCTGGTCGAGGGACGCGGTGTGAAGGAGTTTCCAACGCTGCGCAGATTCGCCGCGGCCGAGCCCGAGCTGCTGGATAGGCTGCTGACGCGACTGTCGGATCTGATGGCGCAGTATCTGCTGATGCAGGCCAAAGCCGGCGCCGACGCAATCCAGATATTCGACTCCTGGGCGGGACTGCTGTCGCTGGCCGACTGGAACCGACTGATCCGGCCGCACCTTCAGTCGCTGCTGGTACGCGCCGGCGAAGCGGGCATTCCGCGCATCCTGTTTCTCCAGAATGCGCCGCATCTGGTGGAGGCCTACGCCGCGCTGCCCGCCGAAGTGCTGGCGGTGGACTGGCGCGTGGATCTGCCTGCGTTCAGGCAGCGTCATCCGCAGCGGGCGGTGCAGGGCAACCTCGATCCCGCCGTGCTGCTGGCCGGCCCCGAAACGACCCGCAGCGCCACACGGGCATTGCTGTCATCCATACATCGCCGCGGTCATATCGTGAACCTGGGTCACGGCATTCTTCCGCAGACACCGATCGCCAGCGTCGAGGCGCTGATAGAGACCGTGCACGCCGAGACCGCCGGCAGCTGAACGGTGACGAACCTGAGTGGCAACCAACAGGAGAGACGATGAGCGCATCCGATACCACATCAGCCGAACACACTCCGAACGGCCCGCGGCCGCTGGACCTGAGCGAAAAGGGCATGCTCCGTGGCGAGCCGATCTCCCTGAACCGGCGCCTGTTCATGAAGTTCACCGCCTTCGGCGACTGCAGCGATCCGACAGAGGCCATTGACCGTCTCACGGCTGCGAACGTACCAGGCGCCCTGTATCTGGATGCCAACGACCCGTCAGGCATCGGCGTGATGGTTGTCAGCGAAGATCCCGAATTCTTCGTCAGCGAGCTGCGCGCGCTGTTCAATCGCCCGCCGTTCACCGCGATGCGGCACAAGCCCGAGTTCGACATGCTCGGCCGCAGCTATTCGATCGGCTATGAAAGCGACCTGGAAGACACGCTGCTGGTGAAACCGGTACAGAAGCTGGTGAACCCCGATTTCCGCTGGGCGGTGTGGTATCCGCTGCAACGCTCCAAGCGTTTCCAGACACTCCCCGAAGACCATCAGCGCCGCATCCTTGCCGAGCACGGCACGCTGGCCAAACGCTACGGCATCGGTGGTCACGCCGGCGACATACGCCTCGCCTGCCACGGACTGGATCGCAATGACAACGACTTCGTCGTCGGCCTGGTCGGTCCGGCGCTGCATCCACTGTCGGCGGTGGTACAGGAGATGCGCCGCACGGAACAGACCGCGCAGTACCTGACCAGTCTGGGGCCGTTCTTCATCGGCCGCGTCGCCTGGCAGAGCGCAGGCTGATCGGCCGGCGAACCACAAGGACGGAGCATCGATGAGCACACCGCTCGCGCTGTACGACGACGAGGCCCACGACTACGACGCACTGCTGGTCGTCTCCTTCGGTGGACCGGAAGGCCCCGAGGATGTGATGCCGTTTCTCGACAATGTGCTGCGCGGCCTGCCGGTAAAACCGGAAACGCAGCAGCGCATCGCACAGCGCTACTACGATTTCGGCGGCATCTCGCCGATCAACGGCCAGACACGCGCGTTCATCGACGCGCTGCGCCGCGAGCTGGATGCGCACGGCCCCGCCCTGCCGGTCTACTGGGGTAATCGCAACTGGCATCCGATGCTGGCAGATACGCTGGCGCGAATGCAGCAGGACGGCGTACGACGCGCGCTGGTATTCGTCACCAGCCTGTTCAGCTCCTACAGCGGTTGCCGTAAATACCGTGAAGACCTCCACCAGGCGGTCGAGGGACTGGATTCACCACCGGTACTGGACAAGCTGCGCCTGGGTTTCAATCACCCGCGCTTCATCGAAGCCAACGCCTCACGCTGCGCCGATGCGCTCAACACCCTGCCGGCTGATCGACGCAACGCCGTCACGATCCTGTTCAGCGCGCATTCGCTGCCTGACTCCATGGCGCGCCATGCGCGCTATCAGTCGCAGTTGCTGGAAACCTGCCAGCTGATCGGCGATGCCATCGAGCATCAGCGCTGGCAGCTGGTATTCCAGAGCAACAACGCCTCCTACGGACGTGAATCCTGGCTGGGGCCGGATGTCTGCGATGCGATCAGGGCGCTGGCCGAGTCCGGTGCAGAGGATGTCATTGTCGCGCCGGTGGGATTCGTCTGCGACCATCTGGAAGTGGTTCTGGATCTGGACGTTGATGCCGCCACCGTGGCACGCGATGCCGGCATCGGTTTTCTGCGTGCCGAAACCGTGGGCACCCATCCTGCCTACATCGACATGGTGCGGGATCTGATCGTGGAACGCATGAGTCCACACCCCGAACGCGCGGTACTGGGCACACTCGGCCCCAGCCACGACCGCTGCCCCCCGGACTGCTGCCTGTCCGGCAGACCGATGCCGGCGAAACCGTCGCTGTGCGGTGCCGATGCCGCGGCCTGACATGGACAGGCACGACGTCATCGTCGTCGGCGCCGGACTCGCCGGACTGGCCGCCGCACTGCAGCTCGAGGCCGGCGGCTGCACGGTACGGGTTCTGGAGGCACAGCAGCGCGTTGGTGGACGGGTGCGTTCGATGAGCCAGCCCGGCGGGCCGCGCGAAGCCGGCGGCACCTACATCGGCGCCGGCTACCGGCGGGTGATCGGCGCGGCTGAACACTACGGCGTGGCACTGATGGATGTCACCGCACTGCTGCGGTTCTTTCGCGAACAGGATCTGGCACTGGGCAACACGCTGATCCGCCAGTCGGAGTGGCCGACGCATCCGGCCAACCCGTTCTCCGATACCGACCGCACACTGATGCCGTGGACCTGCGCTCGCGTGCTCGGTGCGCGCGACAACCCGCTGCCCTCGCCACAGGCGTGGCTGGATCCGGCGTACGCCAGTCTCGACGTTCCGGTGCGCGACTGGCTGCGTGACAGGGGCATGGACGACCGCGCCATCGCCGTCGGCTACGACATCAATCCCAGCTTCGGCACCAGCGCAGCGGATGTGTCCGCACTTCAGCTGCTGTATCGCGCCGCTTTCTCGAAGCAGCAGCGCAGCTACGCACCGGAGGGTGTGGTCGGCTATACGGCCCGCGATGGCGTGGAACGCATTCCCGAAGCAATGGCCGCGGCGCTGCGCGGTGACGTGCGTGTGGCCAGCCCGGTGCGCGCCATCGCGTCGGCGTCCGGCGGTGTTACCGTCACCTGCGTCAACGGCGATCGCCACCGCGCCGACCATGTGATCTGCGCCCTGCCGTTCGGCGCGCTGCGCCGGGTTGCGCTGTCACCGACACCGGCCGGCGCGCAGGCCGAAGCCATCGCCGGGCTGGCTTCGCAGCCGATTACACAGGTGTATCTCAGACCGCGAACCGCATTCTGGGAACAGGACGGCTACGCGCCCAGCCTGTTCACCGATTCGGTGGCCGGCATGGTGGCCGCCTCGCGCAATGGCGATGACCCGGACGAGATCACCAGCCTGACCGCCTGGGCCATGGGCGCCAACGCCATGCGACTGGACGCAATGGCCCCCGCCGACGCAGGCAAAGCGGTGATCGCCGCCATCGAGGCGGTGCGGCCGGCCGCGCGTGGCCAGCTGGCGCTGCTCGGCATGCAGTCCTGGGGCCGCGATCCCTGGGCCGGCGGCGGCTGGGCCTGGTTCCGCCCCGGCGAAGTGCACCGCTGGGCCCCTGCCATGGGTAAGCCGCTGGATCGCATATACTTCTGTGGTGAGCACCTGGGCGTATCGAGCCGTGGCATGGAAGGAGCGATGGAATCAGCCCAGCAGGTCGCCTCCGACATCCTCGCTTATTCGCTTTAGCTATACCGGAATAAGAACTTAGACGTTCCTGTTTATAAGCGTCATCCGTACCTTAGAGACCCGGATTCGCCGGGAACCGTATCGGCCCTTGCCGAAACGGTCACTGAGCAGCACGGAAGACGATCATGAGTGCACGAGCCAGCGCAGTAGAACAACGCCTGACAGCGAACGCTTACGCTGAACATGCGGTTGCGGATGCCCCCTCATCCCTGGCCACCGATGACAACGGACTCATCGATACCGGCGCCTACGACGAGGAAGCCAGCCGCAACGTGGCACTGGAACACTGCAATCGACGCTTCGCTGAACTGGCGCCGCGCCAGCGCATCGAGTGGGCGTTCGAGAACCTGCCCGGCAATCATGTACTCACCTCAAGTTTCGGTGCCCAGGCAGCCGTGTCGCTGCATCTGGTCACGCAGGTGGATCCGGACATTCCCATCGTCCTGGTCGACACCGGATACCTGTTTCCGGAGACCTACAGCTTCATCGACGAGCTCACGGACAGGCTGAAGCTCAACCTCAAGGTCTATCGTGCCGAAAAGTCACCGGCGTGGCAGGAAGCGCGTTACGGGCAGCGCTGGCGCCAGGGCCTTCAGGGCCTGAACGCCTACAACGAGGAAAACAAGGTGGAACCGCTGCGTCGCGCGCTGCGCGAGCTCGGCGTCAGCACCTGGTTCGCCGGTCTGCGGCGCAACCAGAGCGAAAGCCGTGCCGGCATCCCGTTCCTCGACTGGTCGGGCGGACGCTGGAAAGTGCATCCGCTGGCCGACTGGACGGACCGCGACATCTACAAGTATCTGCGCAAGCATGATCTGCCCTATCACCCGCTGTGGGAGAAAGGGTATGTATCGATCGGCGATCATCACAGCACGCGGCCCATCCATGAGGTCAGCACGCTGGATCAGACCCGCTTCTTCGGTCTGAAACGCGAGTGCGGCATTCACGAGATCAATCTGGCTGATCTTTAGACGTGAGCGCCACCGGCAGGCGCCGTTGGCGCTCCACTTCGCCAGGCCTGACCGGGCATTACGCCGCCGCCGCTTCGTCCTGATCACAACCGCCCCGCTCGGGCAGCACGATGCCGCTCAGCAGTTCATCGATCTGCTCCTGTGCCGGCAGCGCCGCGGCTTCGCGGATCAGTCGCGGTGAATAGTGCGGTGCGAACAGGTGGATGAAGTCCACCATGAAGCTGCGCAGTACCATGTCGCGCGGGAAGCCCAGCCAGGTCGTCACCTGCGGGAACAGGCCCCTGGCGTCGATGGCGCGCAGGTCTTCGCGATCCTGACACTCATAGGCCATCGACGCGATGACGCCGACACCCATGCCCATGCGCACATAAGTCTTGATGATGTCGGCATCGCGAGCGGTGAATACCACACGCGGTTCCAGGCCCTGTTCGCGGAACGCGCGTTTGAATGACGACTCCCCGGTGAGACTGAACACATAGGTCACCAGCGGATAGTCGGCCAGCGTCTTCAGGTCCAGCGCCTTGCCGTCGCGCCCCAGCGGATGATCCTTCGGTACCAGTGCGATGCGATGCCAGTGATAGATGGGCAGCACGTTGAGGTGCGGGAACAGCTGCCGCGCACCGGTGGCGATCGCGAAATCCACCTTGTTGGTGTTGATCAACTCGGCGATCTGCTCCGACGTGCCCTGATGCAGTTCCAGATCCACCTTCGGGTAGCGCTCGCGGAATGCGCGGATCACCTCCGGCAGCACGTAGCGCGCCTGGGTATGCGTGGTGGCGATGGACAGCATGCCGTCCTGCTCGGCGGTGAGGTCACTGGCCAGACTGCTGATGTTCTCGACTTCACGCAGTATCTTGCGTGCGCGCGCAATGACTTCGCGGCCGGCGGGCGTAATCGCGGCAAGACTCTTGCCCTTGCGGGTGAACAGCTGCACCCCCAGCTCGGCCTCGAGCTGTTTGAGCTGCTTGCTGATCCCCGGCTGACTGGTATACAGCCGCTCCGCCGCGGACGTGATATTCAGGCCGCTGTCGACGATCCCGACCAGATACTTGAGCTGCTTCAGCGTCAATGCGGTCTCCCTGGCGGCACTGGCCGCTCCACGGTGGCCGTTCGATTCCCCGCCTCACCCCGGTACCGGACAAAATCGCAAACCAAAAGGCCGCGTCCCCGTTATCCGAGGCAGCGGCCCGATAGTCATATAACCATTTGTCACATGGGCTGTCAACCATGCGGCGCCGGCCTTCGCCGCCCCATATACTCAAACAGGATAAGGGCAGAAACACATACTCTTGGTCCTGCGGGAAGCGGCCGGGTATCGTCCTTCTGGCAGGGCAATCGGCAGGGATCGCGGATTAACAGATGCAGCATCTACCCATATTCGCTGACTTGAAGCAGCGGCAGTGCCTGGTGGTCGGCGGCGGGCATGTGGCGGCGCGGCGGGTCAAACTGCTGCTGGATGCCGGCGCATCGGTCACGGTGATCGCCCCCGAGCTCTGCGATGAACTGGCCGCACGCGCGCGATCCCGGGAGATCGTGGTGGAGCTGGCCAGGTTTACCGATCAGTCACTGCAGGCCTGCTGGCTGGTGGTGGCGGCCACCGACGACCACGACGTCAACGCCCGCGTGGCACGGGCTGCCGAAGCCGCCAGGCGCCTGTGCAATGTGGTGGATCAGCCGGCGCTGTGCAGTTTCATCATGCCGGCCATCATCGACCGCGCCCCGATCACGATTGCCATCGGCAGCGGCGGCAATGCGCCGGTGCTGGCGCGCTGGATCAAGGGCGTGATCGAAACCCTGCTGCCGACACGGGTGGGACGACTTGGGGCACTGGCGGGCCGCTGGCGCGAGCGTGTCAAACAGTCCATCCCGGACACCGGCGAACGGCAGCGCTTCTGGCAGCAGATATTTTCCGGTACCACGGCCGAACAGGTGTATGCCGGCCGCGACGAAGCCGCCGCGGATTCGCTGGCGGACGCGCTGAGCCACTGGCACGGTAACGACAGGGCGCGCGCCGGCGAGGCCTGGCTGGTTGGTGCCGGCCCCGGAAGTCCGGATCTGATCACGCTGCGCGGTCGCCAGCTGCTCGCGCAGGCCGATGTCGTGCTGTACGACCGTCTGGTCAACCCGCAGCTGCTGCAGTACGCACGCAAGGATGGTGAACTGATCCCGGTTGGCAAATCGCCCGGCAGACACACCGTCACCCAGGAACAGATCAACCAGCTGCTGGTGCGTCTGGTGGCTGAAGGCAGACGCGTGTGCCGGCTGAAAGGTGGCGACCCCATGGTCTTCGGACGCGCAGGTGAAGAGCTGCAGGCGCTGGTGGATGCGGGCCTGCCGTTTCAGGTGGTGCCGGGCGTCTCGGCCGTCGAAGGCTGCGCCGCCTATGCAGGCATTCCGCTCACGCTGCGCGGCGTTGCACGCACGGTGATGCTCGCCACCGGACACACGGAGATCGACGCGCACCGACGCGCCGATCTTGCCAATTTCCGCAGCGGCCAGACACTGGCGGTGTACATGGGCGTGGCCGGCTACCCCGTGATCTGTGCCGAGCTGATACGACTCGGTCATGACCCGCGGACTCCGGTGGCCGTGATCGAGAATGGCACGCTGCCAGAGCAGCGGGTCGTGCGCGCCACGCTGGCGACGCTGCCGGCCGCATGCGAGACTGAGGTCATTGGCTCACCGGCGCTGCTGCTGGTGGGGGATACCACGCGCTGCGCCGAGCGCTTCGGCTGGTTCGCGCCGGAGCGACTCGTGATGGCCGACGGCGCACGCGACACCAACACCGAGACGACCAACGGAAGCACGCAGTGATCTACGACAGCATCCTCGACACCATTGGCAACACGCCGGTGGTCCGCCTCAACCACATCGCCCCCGAACACGTCACCATCTACGTCAAGCTGGAGTTCTTCAATCCGATGGGCTCGGTCAAGGACCGCCTCGCACTGGCCATCATCAATGATGCCGAGAAGCGCGGCGTAATCCGTCCCGGCCAGACGGTTGTGGAAGCCACGTCGGGCAACACCGGCATCGCGCTGGCGATGGTGTGCGCCGCGAAGGGCTATCCGTTCGTGGCGACGATGGTCGAGACGTTCTCCGTTGAACGCCGCAAGATCATGCGCGCGCTGGGTGCCAGGGTGCTGCTGACACCGGCGGCGGAACGCGGCACGGGCATGGTGCGCGCCGCGAAGGCGCTGGCCGAACGTCACGGATGGTTTCTGGCGCGGCAGTTCGAGAACCCCGCCAACCCGGCGTTTCATCGACAGACCACGGGCCCGGAAATCCTCAGCGACTTTGCCGCGCGGCGGCTGGACTTCTGGGTCACCGGCTGGGGCACGGGTGGCACACTGACGGGCGCCGGTGAAGTCATCAAGCTGGCGCGGCCGGACGTGCGTATCGTTGCAACGGAACCGGCCGAAGCGTCACTGCTCGGCGGCAAGGCATGGCGTCCGCACAAGATCCAGGGCTGGACGCCGGATTTCGTGCCTGATGTGCTGAACCCGCAGGTATTCGATGAGCTGGTGCCGGTCACCGACGAGGAAGGCAAGGCCACCGCACGCCGGCTGGCGCGTGAGGAAGGCATATTCACGGGCATCTCGGCCGGTGCCACGCTGGCCGCGGCCCTGAAAGTGGCCGAGCGCGCCGAGCCGGGCTCAGTGTTGCTGGTGATGCTGCCCGATACGGGCGAGCGCTACCTCGGCTCCTATCTGTTCGACGACCTGATCGACGGTTCCGACGACGAATGGCTGAACCTGCTGCCTGACGAACAGTAACCGCCGCACGAGAACCGGCCGCGCCAGTCCATCGACCTATCCAAGAATCAGTTTGGCAAGCGGATAGCCGATCACGGTCAGCAGGAACGAGTGCAGCAGCACAACGACGATACCCAGCCGTGCCATCGTGCTCACCCGCAGGTAGCCCGACCCGGCCACAATCGCATTGGTTGGCGTACCCGAAGGCAGCAGGTACGCCAGCGACAGGCCGATGGCGATCACCATACCCACGGCCAGCGGTGAACCGATGCCCAGGGTGCTGGACAGCGTCAGTCCGATCGGCATGAAGATGGTCAGCGACACAAGATTGGAAATCACACTGGTCAGAACGATCAGGCCGAGCAGCAGCACAAACACGAAGACGTACTCGGACAACCCCGACAGCGCCGGTTCCATGGTCGTTCGCAGATAATCGGGAATGCCGGTATCGGCGGCGCCGATCGCACCGCCCAGGGCAAGAATTCCGGCGAGGAAAATGATCATTCCCCAGTCCACGCCGTTAACCCATTCCTGCCAGGTGAGAACATATTCGCGCTTGCCGTCACCGGCCGGCGTCAGACACATCGCCACGGGGATCAGCAACGCCGGCACCGCAAGGCTGAAGCGGCTGCCGATGGTCGCGGCGGTGTCAGCAGAGATCAGTCCCTGATCGCCGAACACGCGCGCGAAATCCGGCACCATCCACAACAGTACGGCAACGCCCATCCATATCAGTGCACGCTTCTCTGACTTCGGCATGGGCCCGAGCTTGTCGCGCTCCCGGTCGATCAGATCCACGGTCTCCGGTCGCGCGAACGCACTGGCATCGGCTCGCGCGATGTAGCGCAGTATCAGGTAGGTGGAGCCGGCGAAGATCAGCGCCATCGGCAGGCCAACCATGGTCCACTGCGCGAACGTGATCGTCGTGCCGGTGGTTGCGGCGATCATCGCGATCGCCACCGGATTGCTGCCATGCGCGACGGGCGTGGTTGACCCGCCGATGTTGGCGCCCCAGCAAATCGTCAGTGCGTTGAGTTCGGCGAATGAATCACCCTTCCTCACCCCGACGGCGCGATAGATGGTCAGCGCCAGCGACAGCCACACAACGGTGATTACGGTGTTGACGACGATGCTGCTGAGCAGCGTCGCGGACAGCAGGAACATGAACATGAAACGGTGCGGATGGCCACGCACCCAGTTCGATCCCAGCAGCGTCAGCGCAAAGCGCCGATTGAAACCGGTGGCTTCCAGTGCCGCGCCAAGACCGAATGCACCGATCGTGAACCAGATCACCCAGTTGGTGGACGGCGCGAATGCCTCGACGACCTCCAGTCCGCCCAGCAGCACGCCAGCGGCGAGTGCCGTCACGGCGGTCATCGCCAGCGATACCGGGCCCGTGATCCACCAGATGACGGCGAAGGCCAGCAGACCAAGACGGATCATGCCGACCGGGGTAACCGGCTCGGGCGGCGGCAGGAACAGAAATACGGCCAGCGTCAGCGGGCCGGCATACAGACCGAAGCGTTGCACGGGGGTATAGCCCCGCGGGCTCATGGAATCGTCGGAATCGCTCACGAACTCCCCTGTCCCTGATATTTCTGAGCGACCAGTGCGGATCTGCCGCCTGCCGCAGACCGGATTCCGGCATTGCCGCAACATCAGGGCGAGGAAGCCCGTACCGAACGTTTGCGCCCCTGGCCAGCTCCCCAGACGTGTGCATGGTCATTGTGTTTTCAGGCACTTTAGTCCGCGCCGCGACGCAGCGTCAACCTGGTCGGGCTGACCGAGCGCACGGTTTTCCGCCAATGCGCCGGATTGGCGATTGACGATCAACAGCGTAATATAGTAACCACACCATCCAGTGGAGCCTTCGATGTCCGGAGCTCATGTCATCAGCGATTTCCCGAGCGGCAGGCACAACCACCGCAGCTGTGTGCAGACTGCACTGCGCCAGGCCGAAGCGGTGTGCGAATCACGCGGCATGCGGCTGACCGAGCTGCGCCGCCATGTGCTGGAACTGGTGTGGTCGCGCCACGGCCCGGTCAAGGCCTATGATCTGCTGCGCATGATGGACGAAAGCAAGGGCAATCCCACGCCCAATACCGTGTATCGGGCGCTGGATTTTCTGCTCGAGGCGGGCCTGATCCATCGCCTGGACAGCCGCAATGCCTTCATGGGCTGCGGATCGCCGACAGTGGAGCATTCCGCGCAGTTTCTGATCTGTCGCGAATGCGGTTCGGCCGCCGAGATCCACGACCCTGCGGTCAACCGCAATCTGCGCAGGGACGCCGAAGCGCTGGGCTTCACGGCCGATGCACCCACTGTGGAAGTGTCCGGCGTCTGCCCCGCCTGTGCCGAGTAACACCGAGTAAGCCGGAAACCAGCCCCGGTGCGCCGGTATCAATGGTCATGATCTTCATGACCGGCGGGATGACGGAACAACGCCAGGCGCCGGGGTTCACCCTGCACGCTGATGGAACCGTGGATCTCGAATTCGTTGTCCTCGATCTCGATTTCCAGCAGCGCGCCGCCCGCGGGATCAGTCACATAGACGTACGAACCAACACTGCGCAGCAACGGCACCGTCCCCGAGCACTCGAAGCCGTTCAGCACTGCCAGCTGCGGTCCCTCACTCCAGTCATCGGCGTCGTACGCCCGCAGTACGCCATCGACTGTCAGCACCAGCAGGTGTTCGCCGCTGTCTTCGCGCAGTGTGTAACCACATTGCGGGGCCGGCAGTTCCAATAGATCGTCTTCGGACATCTGCCCGGCATCCGGGTGGACGCGGATGAACGCATCCGTACCCCAGGGCGCGAGCGCAAAACCCAGTGCCGGGTGTGCCGCGAAATTGGAAATGCCGTTGGTCGCACCTTCCGGGAAGTCGACCTGATGCTCACTCCACTCGGTGGCGGCGTCGTGGTCGTGGGTGAGCACCAGCACACCGCCCTGCGCGTTTGCGCAGCCGAACAGGTAGTGGTCACCTATGACGGCATAACCATGCAGGCCACTGCAGCTGTTCGGGAATCCGGCCACTTCGGTGGTGCCCTCGAAGACGCGCACGCCTGTGCGCGCGGTGCTCCCCGCCACTCCACTCTCGGCGACACTCATGATCACGGCATCGTGTTCGGCCGGCAGCGAAACGCCATGGTGGCGGTTGCCGATCAGCACGTCCGCGGCCACGGGCGATGCGGCCGTCAGATTCGTCAGCGGAAACGTGATGGCATAGGCACTGTCCGTGAGGCCAGGCTCGCCATCGAAGAATGCGGATACACGCCCGTCGCGCGACACAATGTGCGCGATACGACTGGCGCCGAACTGGTCACCACTGATCTCATAGTCCAGCAACTGCGGAGGCTCAACCTCCAGGTGCACATGGTCGCCGTGTTCCTCGACCAGCACACCGGAGTCGAGAAAATTCACGCGATTGGCGGTACCGCGCAGATTGATCACGCCGAAGCGGCCATCCTCGGTTGTCGTCAGTCCGCTGAGATCGGCTGCATTGGCATCGGCGAAGGTATGCGTCCAGACGACATCGCCATCAGACAGGTTGTACAACCGCAGCACGCCATTCTCATCGCTCAGCAACGCACGCAGGGCGCCGGCGACATGATCGTGGTGATGGCCGTTGTCGGGGCCATTCTGCTCCCCGCCACCGCCACTGCTGCTTGAGGTGCAGCCGGCAATGCCGGCGAATGCAACAGCCGGCAGCGCCGTGAGGGCCATTAGACGGATCAGTGCCCGGTAGCTGGATGGTTTCACTCTCAGTTTCCTTATGGTGTACGCCATGATGTACGTCGCGATGGCAAGCGCGCGATGGCAAGCGTGTTGCCGAAGCCAATTATGTTATTGTATAACGTTACTGGCGCGCAACTCGTGGACCCGGTCCACTGACAGCCAACGGTCTGTTCCGGACCGGCCAATCACCACGGAGAACTTCACGCAATGAAACCTCGCACGCTGTCGATCGCCGCGATCGGCATTCCGGCCCTCATCACCATCAGCTCCGTGGCGCATGCCCAGAACACATCTCCGGAACGCGGATCGGATGCCATGGACGAAATCACCGTCCTGGGTATACCGCTGAACCGTCGCACCGATGAACTGGCTTCGCCGGTCACCGTGCTGCACGGTGACGCGCTGCTGCAGCGACGCCGCGCGACGCTGGGCGACACGCTCGAAAACCATCCCGGCATCCACTCCGACACCTTCGGCGCCGGTGCCAGCCGGCCGATGATTCGCGGACACACGGCGCCGCGCGTACGCGTGCTCTCCGACGGCTCCGAGATCATGGATGCATCCGCGATCTCGCCCGACCACGCGGTGGTGACGGAAACCCTGCTGCTCGACCGCATCGAAGTGCTGCAGGGGCCAGCCACGCTGCTGTATGGCGGTGCGGCGATCGGCGGTGCGGTGAACCTGATCGATCGACGCGTGCCGACAACGATGCCCGATGGCGGCCTGGCGGGCGAATTCGAACTCAGAGGTGGCACCGCCGACGCCGAACGCAGTGCGGCAGCCGGCTTCAGCGGCGGTGGCCGCAGCCTGGCATTCCGTCTGGAAGGCTCCCATCATCGCGCCGACGACTACCGGGCGCCGGATCGCACCGAACGCCGCATCGGCGGCAGCTACAGCGAGGGCTACAGTTTCTCGAGCGGTCTGTCGTGGATCACCGCGGACGGCTACCTGGGTGCCGCATTCACGCGCCGACGCAGCGAGTATGGCCTGCCCGGCCACAGTCATGAGTATGAGGACTGCCACCCGCATGGCACCGTCCTGCACTGCGGGGATCACGATCATGACCACGATCACGGGCATGGACATGAGCATGGTCATGGGCATGGGCATGGGCATGACGCACCGTTCGTCGAACTGCGCAGCGACCGATTCGATCTGCGTGGCGACTACCGCACACCGGCCCGTGCCATAGAAAAGATTCGCCTGCGTGCCGGATTCACCGATTACGAGCACGATGAAATCGACCACGGCATCGCGGAAACCACATTCAGCAATCGCGGCTACGATGCACGCGTGGAAGTCGAGCGCCGCCCCGTGGGTTCCTGGCACGGTGTGGCGGGCATACAGACCGCACGCAGCCGCTTCAGCGCACTGGGCCTGGAGAGCTTCGTCCCCGAAACCACGACCCGCACGATAGCGGTCTTCGCTCTGGAGGAGTATCGTGCCGAAACTTGGCGTGCGGAACTGGCGGCGCGCCAGGAGTGGCAGGAGATCGACGTCGATGCACCACACCCGTGGACGCGCCACCGGGCGTTTTCGGCCTCCGCGGGACTGACCTGGGCGCCGGTGCCGGATCTGTCGGTGGGCTTCTCCGCAACCCGGTCGCATCGCGCGCCTACGCCCCAGGAGCTGTATGCGGATGGCGTGCATCTGGCCACCAACACCTACGAAATCGGCGATCCGGGTCTGAAGCAGGAAACGTCACGCTATGTGGATCTGACCCTGCGCCGCGTACTCGATCCGTTCACCTTCGCGATCAGCTTCTATCGCAATGAAGTGGACCACTACATTTTTGCCCGGACTTTGGACATGTACGAAGACTTTCGGCTGATCCGCTATACGCAGAGCGATGCGCGCTTCGCAGGTGTCGATGCACAGGCGGGCTTTCGTTTCACGGATGGTCTGCGTGTCACCGTCTACGGTGACTACATCCGCGGACAGCTGGCACGCGAGGCAGAGAATCTGCCGCGGATTCCGGCCGGGCGTCTTGGTGCCAGAGTCACGCACACCTGGCCTCAGTTCACCGCCGAGCTCGATTACCACCATGTATTCGAACAAGCGGATATCGCCGCGTTCGAAACCATCACGCCCGCCTACAACATGGTCAACGCGACGATCGCCTATCGGCTCCCCAACGTCCGTCTCAACAGCCAGATCTATCTGCGCGCGACCAATCTGCTCGACGAACCGGCCCTGAACCACGTCTCGTTCGTGAAGAATGCGGCGCCGCTGATGGGACGCAATGCGGTGGTCGGCCTTCGTGTCGAGTTCTGAATGCGAGTCTTCGATCTCTCCGCGGTGACCCTGTCCGGCCTGTGCCTGGTGCACTGCCTGGCCCTGCCGATGCTGGTATCGCTGTCGCCACTGATCGGTGTGCTGGCCGACAACGAGCTGGCGCATACACTGTTCGTGATGGCGGCGGTGCCGGTGTCCGTGGCCGCCCTCGCGCCTGCGCTGCTGCGCGACAGCGGCCGTCACCCCTGGACGCTCGCTCTGCTTGCCGGGGCCGCCCTTGCATTGCTGATTGCGGGTGTCCTGGAATGGCCTGCCGAGGCATGGGAAACGCCGTTGACGGTTGCCGGTGCAACGCTGCTGGCCGCCGTGCACCTGTGGAACTGGCGCCGCTACCGGCACCACCGGCACTGCCATCCACCCATCGGCGGCCCGTCGGGCGGGCAGGTCGACGCGGTTTCCACAGCGAGACAGCCTGAGTGATGTGATAGCATTACCGGTATTCCGCACAGGAGACTGTCATGACTGTTCGATCAAGTAACAGACTCCATCAGCGGCGCCTGGCCGCCTGTATCGGCGCCTGCCTCATGTCCTCCGGCGCCACGGCCGAGGAGCTGCTCCACCACGGCGTACACCAGCACGGCGTCAGCCACATGGACATCGCCGTCATGGATGGCGAACTCGTGGTTTCTCTCCACGGTCCGATGACCAACTTCACCGGATTCGAGCACGCTCCGACAACCGCCGCGCAGCAGCAGGCCATTGACGCCGCGATACGCCAACTCAATGATCCCGGCCGATTGATGACGATCGATCCGCAGGCGACCTGTTCGTTGCAGGACACCACCGTGACGGTGCCCGACTTCGGCGCCTCGACCGATCACGCTGGCCATGAACATGCCCCGGCATCGGGCAGGCATGGCCATGACAGTGCGCACCAGCACCAGCACCAGCACCAGCACCAGCATAGCCATGAAGAGCATCACCACGACGAAGGGCATCACCACGGCCACGGCGCCGTCCACTACGATCTGGCCGCCGGCTACGCCTTCAGCTGCGACCGCGCTCCCCGCTGGCTCATGCTGGAACCCGTGCTGTTCGAAGGGTTTCCCTGGACGCAGGCGCTGGAAGCCAATGTCGTGGGCCCCGATGTGCAAAAGCGCGACGAACTGAATGCGCGTTCGCGACGCGTTGCGCTTGATCGCTGACCTGAGAGGAGTCAACGGCGTCCATTCATGTCTGCCGCCGCACCATCAATCGCCCGCACAGCACTGGCCGCGCCGGCAGTGCGCATCAGCGATCTGTCGTTCGCGTGGCCGGGCGCAGCGCCAATCCTGACCGTTCATCACTTCGAACTGGCCCGAGGCGAGCGCGTGTTCCTGCATGGCGCCAGCGGCTCGGGCAAGAGCACGCTGCTCAGCCTCGTCGGCGGCGTGCTGCTGCCGGGTTCGGGCAGCGTTCAGGTTCTTGGTCAGGAACTGGGCGCCCTGCGCGGCGCCCGGCGTGATGCCCTGCGTGCGGACAGCATCGGGTTCATCTTTCAGATGTTCAATCTGCTGCCGTTCCTGTCCGTGGTCGACAATGTGGTTCTGCCGTGCCGGTTCTCGCCGCGGCGGCGCAGCGAAGCGATGCGCCGTGCCGGCAGTGCCGTCGACGAGGCGCGGCGCCTGCTGTCACGTCTGGGTCTTAGCGACGAAGCGATGCTGGCAAGACGGGTGGACACACTGAGCATCGGCCAGCAGCAGCGCGTCGCGGCGGCGCGCGCGCTGATCGGCAGGCCGGAGCTGATCGTGGCCGACGAACCCACGTCCGCGCTGGACGCCGATGCGCGCAACGACTTTCTCGATCTGCTGCTCAACGAATGCGAGGCGGCCGGCGCCGCGGTGATGTTCGTCAGCCACGACCGCGCACTGGGTGCGCGCTTCGATCGCCGGGTCGCGATGGGTGAGCTCAATGCGTGAACCCGATGTTTGAGCGCACACCGATTCTGTCCCTGGCACTGCGCAGCCTACGCAACCGGCGCAGCGCTGCCGTGCTGACGATTCTGTCTATCGCGATCAGTGTGACGCTGCTGCTGGGCGTGGAACGCATACGCACCGAAGCACGCGCCGGCTTCGCGAATACGCTGTCCGGCACAGACCTGATCGTCGGTGCGCGCGGCAGCGCCATCAACCTGCTGCTGTACTCCGTATTCCGCCTCGGCGATCCAACCAACAACATTTCCTGGCAGAGCTACCAGGCCATCGCCTCCGCCCCCGAAATCGCATGGACCATACCGATCTCACTGGGCGATTCGCATCGTGGTTTCCGCGTAATCGGCACCACACCCGACTATTTCGAGCACTACCGCTACGCCAGGACCCGGCAGCTGGAGCTGGAGCAGGGCCGGATATTCAACGATCTGTTCGACGCGGTGATCGGCGCCACGGTGGCCGAGGAGCTTGGCTACCGGGTTGGCGATGGGCTGGTCGTGGCGCATGGCACCGGCGGTACCAGCTTCGCACATCACGATGATCTGCCGTTCACGGTATCGGGCGTGTTGAAACGCACCGGCACCCCGGTGGATCGCAGCGTACACGTGTCGCTGGCCGCCATCGAAGCCATTCATATCGGCTGGGCGTCGGGCACGCGCCGTCCGGGGCAGAGCCTGGATGCGGACGAGGTGCGGGCGATGCAGCTGCAACCCGCCGCGATCACGGCATTCTTCGTTGGCCTCGAGTCTCGGCTGGCAACGTTCGCGATACAGCGCGCTATCAACGAGTACCGCCGCGAAGCGCTGATGGCGGTGATTCCGGGTGTGGCGCTGCAGCAGCTGTGGAGCCTGATCGGTGTTGTGGAAACCGCGCTGTTCGTCATCAGCGCGCTGGTGGTGCTTGCCGGTTTGATGACGATGCTGATTGCGATCCTGACCACGCTCAACGAACGTCGGCGCGAGATGGCCATCCTGCGCGCCACGGGCGCACGTCCCTGGCATGTGTTCGCGCTGCTGGTCAGCGAAGCCGGCATACTGGCCACGCTGGGTTCCCTGCTGGGACTTGCCACCACGTACGCCGTCATGCTCGTGGCGCGACCACTGATCGGTGACCGCTTCGGGGTATTCGTCAGCATTGGCCCGCCATCGGCCTTCGATCTGTCCATTCTCGGCGCGGTACTGGCAGCTGCGCTGCTGATAGGATTGATTCCGGCATGGCGTGCCTACCGCAACGCCCTGGCAGACGGCATGACCATCAGACTATGAGGAGCAACACGATGAAGGCGTTGTTACTGACAGCAGGCGTCGCGCTCGGCTCGATGTCGACGGGCGCGGGCGCCGTGCAGGTGCTCGACTGGGACGATCTGGTGCCTGAGGGCGTCGAGATCGTCGAGGCGCCGGTACTGCATGGCTGGTTCGAGTTCGATGAATCCGATTCGCTGGAAGGCCTGGCTGATCGGCTGGACGACGGCGATGTTCCCTTCGGCGACGACCCGTTCACGGACGACCCATTCGCCGATGACCTCTTCGGTGGCGGCCTGCTGGGCGGCCTCGCGGGTCTGACGGGGTTTCTCTACCCGCCAAGCGCATCAAAGGTCGTGGCCGAACTGGACGGCAGGGTGGTACGCCTGCCCGGCTTCATCGTGCCGCTGGACATCGACGACGTCGGCAACATCACCGAGTTTTTTCTGGTGCCCTACTACGGCGCCTGCATCCACGTGCCACCGCCACCACCCAATCAGCTCGTGCACGTCACGCCGGATGAGGCGTTTCCGCTGCAGTCGATGTGGGACCCTTTCTGGATTGAAGGCACCATCCGCACCGAACAGAAGGGCAATGCGCTGGGCCTGGCCGGCTACACGATGACCGCGAGCAGCATTGAAGTGTACGAGTACTGATGGTCCCGACCGGCCGCCGGGAAATCACTCAGACCCCAATCACTCGGGCTTGCGGAATTTCAGTGTCATCCGATCCGACTCACCGATGGCATCGTAGTGCGCGCGGTCGAAGTCTTCGGCCGGCGGCTGTCCGGAGCCCATCGGCGCGGACGCCCGCGATGGCGGCAGCGTCCACACACCGAAGGGATGGTCCTTCGTGTCGCGTGGATTGGCGTTGATCTCGGAGCGATCCACCAGCTCGAACCCTGCGCGCTCGGCATGCTCGATGATCAGTGACTCGGGCAGGTAGCCGGTGAACTGCGACGCATCCCAGGTTGCGGGATCGGCACGATGCTGCTTGAACCCGAGCACGCCGCCGGGCTTGAGTGCGTGATACATGTCGCTGAAGGCCTTGTCGATCATGCCGCTGGCAACCCAGCCGTGCGCCGAACGGGCGGTGACGATCAGATCGAAATGGTCTGCCGGCGGCGGCGCCGCGTTCGCGCCCCAGTTCACGGCATTCACTTCGCCATAGATTTCGGGACGTGCAGCATAACGCGCCAGGAACTGCTCGCGCCCCGCGCGCGCACCGGCGGAAAGACCGGGATCGTCCAGATCCGCTCCGGTTGCGTAGAAACGGCCACCGGTCATGCGGGCATAGGGAGCGAGAATCTCGGTCCACCACGGCGTCCCGCCGGGCTGAATCTCGAGCACCGTCATACCCGGTTCCAGTCCGAAAAATCTCAACGTCTCATAAGGATTTCGGAACTCATCGCGTGCCCGCGCCTCGGCGGTCCGCCATTCACCGGCGATCGCCTCCTGCAGCGCTTCATCAGCCTCCTGCGCCTGGCCGACACCGGCGGTACAGGCCAACGCGGCACCCACGAACAATGAACGTAACCTTGCGAACATAACCACTCCCAGGCAATCGGAAAATTCAGATAAGGGTGTCTGATGTTCCGACCAACAACAGTCCCAAGGGTTCCGCGGGATGCGAACCGGCGGGGATGGGAAGCGTCAGAACAGCGACGTGTCTTCGCCGTCTTGTTCGGCAAAAATGATCAGGTGACGGGTGTCCAGCGCAAGCCCTATACGCTCGCCGACGGCGTAGCGCTCATGGCTGTGCGCCAGCGACAGCACGTGCTCGCCGTTGTCCAGCTCGATGGTGTACAGATACTCCGCGCCACGAAAGTCTCGCGATGTAATGACGCCACTGATATCCGCTTCAGCCACCGGTACGCAGCGCAGATCGTCCGGACGCATCAGCACATCGACGGATGTCCCCTGCGCGGTGCCCAGCGGCTCTCGGCTGTGTATCGTGCCGACGGCGGTATTCACGTCGCTGGATCCGGCCACCGTTCCGGCAATCAGCGCTCCCTGCCCAACGAACCGGGCGATGAAGCGGTTCGCCGGCCGATGATAGAGGTTGTAGCCGCTGTCCCACTGCATCAGCTGGCCACGTTGCAGCACGCCGATTTCATCGGCCATCGCGAAGGCCTCCATCTGGTCGTGCGTCACCAGAATGGCGGTCATCTGTTCGTGACGCAGGATGCGGCGCACCTCCCGCGCAAGATCGGCGCGCAGACTCACATCCAGACTCGAGAACGGTTCGTCCAGCAGCAGCAGACGCGGCCGTGGCGCCAGCGCGCGGGCCAGCGCGATGCGCTGCTGCTGGCCGCCCGACAGCTCATGCGGCCAGGTCCTGCCGCTGTCCGGCAAACCCACCAGGTCGAGCAGTTCGGCAATGCGTTCGCGACGCTCGGCCGCCGACCAGCCACGTATGCCGAACGCAATGTTGTCGGCCACGCACAGATGACTGAACAGCGCGAAATCCTGGAACACCATCCCCACGTGACGGCGCTCCGGTGCGAGCGTACGGCCCGGATCACTGACCAGCTCACCGCCTATCGTGATCTGGCCCGCCTTGACCGGCTGAAATCCCGCAATCCCGCGCAGCAGTGTCGTCTTGCCGCAGCCACTGGGACCGAGCAGACAGCCGATCCGCCCCTGTTCGAGACGGAAGCTCACTGAACGAACCACCGCCTCGGTGTCGTAGGCGATGGAGACAGCGTCGACCTCAAGCATCGCCATGCCGACTGCCCTGCGCCGGGGCGGGGGCCGGCGGCCTGCCGGCGAGCGCAGTGATGGGGGCGCTGCCCGCGCTGCCGGTCGATATCGTGGAGCGGCTCGTGGAGCGGGTCGTGGATCGACTCATCGCGCGGCTCAGCAGAATCACCGGCAGCAGCCCGGCAAGCACGATGGCCAGCGCATAGCCCGAGGCGTCGGCGAGACGTTCGTCCGAAGCCAGCTCATAGGTTCGCACCGCCAGCGTATTGAAGTTGAACGGACGCAGAATCAGCGTCGCGGGCAGTTCCTTCAATACGTCGACGAACACCAGGATCATTGCAGTCAATATGGCAGGTCGGATCAGGGGCATGTGAACGCGGCGGACAACACCCGGCGGCGACAGTCCCAGCGATCGGCCGGCATCATCCATGGATGGTTTCACGCGCGCAAGACCGGATTCCACCGACTGCACACCCAGCGCCAGGAACCGCACCGCGTAGGCGAACACCAGCGCGACCAGCGTGCCGCTCAGCAGCAGCCCGGTGGAAATGTCGAAACGCGCGCGCATCCAGGCATCCAGCGTGTTGTCGAACGCGGCAAACGGCAGCATGACGCCCACCGCAATGACGGTGCCCGGCACCGCATAGCCCATGGAAGCCACGCGTACGGCGCTGCGCACAACCAGATTGCCGCGCAGACGCTGCCCGTAGCCCAGGATCAGCGCCAGCAGCACGACCACAAGGGCCGCCGACGCGGCGAGCATCAGACTGCTGCTCACGGTCGTCAGGAACGTTGCGTCGAATATCTGACCGGCTGTGCGTCGCGCCCACACCGACAGCTGCGCTACCGGCACCACGAAGCCGAACAGCAGCGGCATGGCGCAGGCGAGGCTGGCCACCGCTGCGTGCCATCCGCGCAGCCGGTAACGCGGCAAGGCGGTGAAGCGCGTACCGGGCTGATGGTAGCGTGCCTTGCGGCGAGACCAGCGCTCAAACACGATCAGCACCAGCACGAACAGTGTCAGGATCGCGGCGAGCTGCGCGGCCGCCGCACTGTCGCCCAGCCCGTACCAGGTTCTGAAAATACCGGTGGTGAAAGTGTCGACGCCGAAGTAGCGTACCGTGCCGTAATCGGCCAGCGCCTCCATCAGCGCCAGCGACACACCGGCAATCACCGCCGGACGCGCCAGCGGCAGCGCGACAGTGAAGAAGCTGCGCCACGGGCCCGCGCCCAGCGTACGGCTGACCTCCAGAGCGCACAGCGACTGCTGAAGGAATGCGGCACGGGCGAGCAGGTACACATACGGATACAGCACCAGCGACAGCATCGCGATCGCGCCAGGCAGGGAGCGTATCTCCGGAAACCAGTAATCGCCGAACCCCCAGTCGAACCACTCCCGCAACGATGTCTGCACCGGACCTGAGAAGTCCAGCAACCCCGTGTAGGTGTAGCCGATGATGTAGGCCGGGATCGCCAGTGGCAGCAGCAGCGCCCATTCGAGAACGCGACGCCCGGGGAAATCGCAGACACTCACCAGCCATGCCGTGGTGATGCCCATGCTGGCTACACCAATCCCCACACCCACCGCGAGCAGCAGCGAGTTGCGAACATAGTCGCGAAGCACCGTATCGGCGAGGTGCGCCCACACTTCTCCGGTGGGCACGAACACGAAGCTGAATACCGCCAGCACCGGCAGCAGCATCAGCGCGGTGGGCAGCAGAACCGCCCACAGCCACGGATCCCTGAGCGCCGACCACAGGCGCAGGCGCGGCGACGCAACGGCAATGGTTGGTGACAGGCCCGACAAGGCAGAGTCCCGGAATGGCCGGCGCAGGCGGCGCCTGTTATCTCCAGCCCGCACGGTCCATCGCACGGACCGCGTCGGCGTTATGCTCACCCAGCGCGTTCAGGTTCAGCTCGTCTGCGCGGAACTCACCCCAGCCCTCCAGTGTGGTGCTCAACGGCACACCGGCCTTCACCGGATACTCGTTGTTGCTCTGGGCATACCAGCGCTGTGCCTCGTCGGACACCAGAAACTCCAGCAGCCGCACCGCGTTGTCGCGGTTTCTGGCGGCGCGCGTCACGCCGCCGCCACTGATGTTCACATGCGTGCCCTGCGCGTCCTGGTTCGGCCAGACGATCGCCACCCGCTCGGCGGCTTCACGCTGGGTGCGATCGTCGGAATTCAGCATACCACCCAGATAATAGGTGTTGACCAGCGCGACATCGCAGCGACCGGCGGCCAGCGCGGTGATCTGATCGCGGTCACCGCCGGCCGGCGGGCGTGCGAAATTCGCCACCAGGCCGCGCGCCCAGCGCTCCGTGCGCTCCACGCCGTGATGGGCGATCATCGCCGCGGTAAGCGACTGGTTGTAGATGCTGCCCGATGAGCGGATGCACAGACGTTGCCGCCATTTTTCATCAGCCAGCGCCTCGTAGGTGGACAGCTCAGCCGGATCCACGCGGTCGGGCGCGTACATCAGCACCCGCGCGCGCAGCGACAGACCGAACCACGTGTTCCCGGGGTCGCGATACGCGGCGGGGATCGCCGCCAGCAGCACGTCCGATTCCACCGCCTGCAGCAGATCGAGCGACCTGGCGCGATACAGGCGCGCCGCATCGGCGGTCAGCAGCAGATCGGCGGGTGAATTGCGGCCCTCGATTCGCAGACGTTCGATGATCGCGTCGTCGCTGCCCGAGACCAGATTCACTGTGATGCCGGTGCGTTCGGTAAACAGATCCAGCACGGGGCGGATCAGGTTCTCCTGGCGGGATGAGTAGAGATTGACCTCACCGCTGGCGTTCACCGTCGATGTGAACAGCAGACACAGCGCGATCGATACGGTCATTGCTATCCGTTGCATGGCAACCCTGCTCCGAATCAAATAATAATCATTCTCATTTGTGGGCAGCATACCGGAGTTCCCGGGGCACAGGAAAGCGAATGTAAGTGCTCAAAATTCTCGGCCAGAATTTTCAAAATTCAGACTCGGTCTACCTGTGGATAAGTAGCCGTAAATCGGCATTTCGACGGAAAAGTGGGGCTGGGGTGGAGATTGGGGATTTTGGCGG
>JBJHBT010000016.1:0-83708 GCA_050485645.1 Gammaproteobacteria bacterium
TGCACGCAGCTTCACGGCTTGTTTGCGAAGCTCTATGCGCGCATCCGTACTGGCCCTGCGACGATCTTCTGTACTCATCCGCCGAGTATGAACGATCTGCGTTTAACATTCAAGTAGTTTCGCGCCGGGTTAATAGCTGGAACAGGCGGACTCGACGATAGAACGCCACTTCGATCTGAGAACTTCAATTGTTACGGCTGCGGTAGGCTTGATTTTACATACCAGTCGTCAAATAGCGAAAGATCTTCGAGCACCCTTCGATAGCCTTGTTGTGTTAGTAGCGAATATAGCTTTTCACGCATAGGCGTGTAGTTGTGTTCGCAGGTAATAATCTCAAAACTGTATTGAGAAAAGTCGAAGTGACTTAATATTTCATACTCGCTGCCTTCAGTGTCTATCGATAGGTAGTCCATGTGTTTCGGTGCATCATGTTTTTTTAGAAGGTCGTTGAGTGATATCGTTTTGACTTCATATGTTTTCCCCTCTTTGCGAGTTTTTTTGTGTAAGTCAGTTTCTGAATAGCTGTTTATGGTGGAATATTCTGCTTTTGCAACCTGATTAAATGTCAGCTTTGAGTTTGAGTCTTTCCATACGCAGTCGGTTTCTATGCTGCAGCTTCGATTTTTCTTGAGGTCTCTGTGCCAGCACCTTGCTGGCTCTGCGAGTATCCCATTCCATCCAAGCTCTTTTTCCATTAAGTAGGTGTTCGAGAGATCAAGGCCATTTGTGGCTCCAAACTCAACAAAGTAGCCGTCGCTTTTGAACGCCAACCGAGACAATACAAACAAGTCCTGCCTAAGTTGAGATTTCGACCTGCCAATAAAACGAAGCAGCTGCTTTGCATCGTCATTATTAAGTCGCTGTAGCAGCTTGAGGTCGAGTGATGCGGAGCTGTTCCGGCGAAGCTCTTCGAGCGTGCTGTATCGTGTGATTCCGATGTCAAGCTGCTTGAAAGCGCTCTTGATAAGGTTCTTTGCCAGTGTTCTCATGTGTTTGACGTTCGTTGATATGTTGTGGCGTAGTTTAGCAGTAAGAAATGCCCGGACATTGTCGCAGTTAATGCCCGTGGCCGTTACACCGCTACTGCTGTATATGGGAGGTCGTACTGGTGTCCGTTGCCGCGAGTTCAAGTGCCCACGACCAGCTACGGTGGTCTCGATCAGGTGGCAAGCCGAGTCTTGATCGCACACCTGATAGCCAGCACCGAGCAAAGTTGGCCGGGCGGTGAAATTCGATCAAGCGTTGGGCGGCTGGTTGGATCCGATAGTCTGTTACGCCGTGCAGGGCCGTTTTCAGAGTGGCGGTAAATCTCTCGATGTCCCGCATCGGGCACGCCCAGCCCAGGCCGAAGCGCTTGCACATCATTCCGGACCAGCCGAAGTCGCTTGTGATCACGGGACGCCCCGCGATCACGGCCTCAAGCAGCGTGCCGGATGCCGAACCATACTCCGGATAGGGAACAGCAACCAGATCAAGTGCCGCGTAGACTTGGGCAAACTCGGCGTTCTCGAGATAGCGGTCCAGCACGATCAGGCGGTGGGCGGCGACGAGGTCCTGATATTCACAGGAAATGAGCCGCCGCCACCGCTCGCTCAGTTCGCCCGCCAGCAGCAGGCGATCCACCGGCGCGCCTGCGTTGCGAAACGCCGCGAGCAATGCACCGATCGACTTGCGGTCGTCCAGCTTTCCAGCGAACCCGACGTAGCGTCCGTCACATGGAACTCCCAACTGGTCTCGCGCGGCAAGCTTGTCACCCCCGGGATATCCGAGTACCGGATGCGGAAAAACGTCACAGCGCCGTGACATCTCCGGAAACCGCCTAATAACTGTTTCGTACATGATCGGGTTGACGAAGTGCAGTCGGTCCCAAGTCGCAGCGGCGCATGACACCTCGTAGACGAGACTCTTGAAGTGTTCGCTGAAACTACGGGCTGCTGCACCAAGCCCGTAGTGGATCCCGGCTTCGCCAACAGCTCCGGCCGGCAACGCCCCCAGACCCAGCAGCCGTAGCGGCCCCATTAGAGTGGTTTGGCCATCGGCGGATGGGGCAAGCACGTGATCTGGTTTGCTGCGTTTGATTGCGTCGCGGAGATTTTTCATCAGCCATGCACGCTGCCTCAGAGGCATCGACGGTATCGCATCGGGGACGCTACTGTCGATCGTGATCTGCGGGAGGTGAGGAGCTATCAGCGAGGTAAACTCGCGACTACTGCGGCCGCGCGGGCAGATTGCCACCACAACGTCGACACCCATCTCCAGCAAAGGTGGGATCAGCGCGGCGACGTATTGAAAGTGGTGTCCGGCGTGCCATTGTTCGAAAAGCATCACCCGCATGAGTTCTCTCCACTACGCATTCGTGCGGCCGTTGGTTGCAATTGCAAATGGGCGCCGTCGCATCACGCTCAGGTCACCCCATGGTTTGTCATCGTCTGCACGGGCGATAATTTGCCCTGCGAGCCGGCGACGCCGATCTCTTGTGCTAGACGCCTGCACCAGGAGATTCCCGCACTCGCTCCAGAAATGCATTATAGGTCAGAGTAAGTCCTTCCCTCAGGTCTACTGATTGCACCCAGCCGAGATTACGCAGAAGCGAGCTATCCAATAGCTTTCTCGGTGCTCCATCAGGTTTCGACGCATCGAACTCGATTCTTCCCACGTAGCCGACGACCGAAGCAATGGTCTCCGCCAACCCCGAAATCGTTACGTCCTCGCCAAATCCTACGTTGATATGTCTCAACATCGGTTGAGTATTGGCGAGGTAGTCATGGCAGGGTAGACGCATCACGTAAATGCAGGCGGACGCCATGTCATCGACGTAGAGGAATTCTCGACGTGGCCGACCGGAACCCCAGACCGTGACAGCCTCCGCACCAGTGACCTTGGCCTCGTGAAAACGTCGGATCAAAGCAGGAATCACGTGACTATTTTCCGGGTGGTAATTGTCTCCAGGCCCATACAAGTTGGTCGGCATGACGCTGCGGTAGTCGACCCCATGGCTCTCGCCGTACTGTCGGTTATAGCTTTCGCACAGCTTGATCCCAGCGATCTTGGCAACAGCATAAGGTTCATTGGTAGGCTCCAAAGGCCCTGTCAATAACGCATCCTCACGCATTGGCTGTGGCGCAAGTCTTGGGTAAATACAACTTGAGCCGAGAAACAGCAGCTTCCTCACTCCAGATCGGAATGCCGAATCGATGACGTTGGCCTCAATCATCAGGTTCTCGAGAATAAACTCTGCCGGGTAAGTGTTGTTTGCGTGGATGCCACCCACTTTGGCAGCGGCTAGGTAAACCTGGTCAGGCCTGCAGTCCTCGAAAAATGCCCTGACGTCAGCCTGGTTGGTCAGGTCGAGTTCTGCCCGGGTGCGCGTAACGATTTTCTCCGCAGGCTGACCCCGGGCAAGCAACTGGCGCACAATGGCGGAACCCACCATTCCATTGTGTCCGGCGACATAAATCTTCGGCGCTTTGGTCATTGCTTACTCGTGATAGTTGTAGGACGAGTAGCCATGCTGTTTCACCAGCTCGTCGCGCTCAGCCGACTTGAGGTCTTCGCGAACCATTTCTGCAACAAGCTCGGCGAAGCTTGTTTTTGGTATCCAGCCGAGTTTAGCCTTGGCTTTTGACGGGTCGCCCAGCAGCGTTTCGACCTCGGTTGGCCGAAAATAGCGCGGATCGACTCGCACAATCACTTTTCCCTGCAACAGGCCAATCTCATCTACGCCCTGGCCCTTCCATGTGATCTCCATACCCAATTCCTTAGCGGCGGCATCCACAAAATCTCGAACGCTGTATTGAACGCCAGTCGCTATAACGAAGTCTTCCGCCTGCTCTTGTTGCAACATGAGCCACTGCATTTCAACATAGTCCCTTGCGTGGCCCCAGTCGCGGCGTGCATCCATGTTTCCGAGATACAAACACTCCTGCAAGCCGAGTGTTATCCTCGCCAGCGCTCGAGTAATCTTTCGTGTCACGAAAGTTTCGCCCCTGGCAGGCGACTCGTGGTTAAACAGAATGCCGTTGCAGGCGTACATCCCATACGCCTCGCGGTAATTGACCGTAATCCAGTAGGCGTAGAGCTTGGCTACGGCATACGGACTGCGTGGGTAAAACGGTGTGGCTTCGCTCTGGGGGGTCTCCTGTACGAGGCCATACAACTCCGAGGTTGAAGCCTGGTAAAACCGCGTGGTCTTCTCGAGCCCCAGTATCCGGATCGCCTCAAGTATTCTCAGAGCCCCCAAGGCATCAGAGTTGGCAGTGTACTCGGGCTCTTCGAAACTGACCGCGACGTGACTTTGCGCGGCAAGGTTGTAGATCTCCGTGGGCTGGACGTGCTGAATGATCCGAATAAGGCTCGAACTGTCGGTCATATCGCCGTGATGAAGAATGAAGCGGCGGCCCGTTTCGTGTGGATCCTGGTAGAGGTGGTCTATACGATCCGTGTTGAATAGCGAGGTGCGTCGCTTGATGCCATGCACTTCGTAACCTTTCTCCAGCAGAAACTCTGCAAGATAGGCTCCGTCCTGGCCGGTAATCCCGGTAACTAGTGCTTTCTTCATTCGAGAGTTCCCCTCGGATCCGTGTCAGCGCCAGATCTGCGTGGCATCGTGATCCACTAAACTATTCGTATTAACGCGAGTTATGTGTGCCTTAAGCCATTGCGTCACTTGGTTTGGAGGTGGTCCGAGCTGATCTGGCAGTGGGCACCCGGAAGCGCTGGCGTGTTTCAAGAAAATACTACTAGCGTTGGAACAGATCGAAACGGTTTGCTTTCTTGTTAAAGAAAAATCCCTTTTCAACCGCCGTGAGCATTTCAGTATCTCCGTCACTATCGCCATACGCATATGTCATGCCTGGCTCCCGTGAAGCGATCTTGCGCTGTATTCTAATCTTCTTTTCCAGGCCATAGCAGTTAGGTCCCGCAAGCGATCCTTGGATATAACCTTGTCCGTCAGTGCTGAGGGACGTGCATATTGCTTCGGAAAAATTGTGGCGTGTCGCCCAGGCGTTCAGGTAAATATCCATAGAGGCGCTGATTAGTACGCACTCATGGCCCTGTTCTTGGTGCCACGTTAGCCGCTCCATTCCCTCGGGGCGAAGCATGGTGGGAATTATGTCGGCACTGAATCGTTCGCCCAGTTTGAATAGATCATCAATGTGGTAGCCTGCCAGATACTGTTTGAGCACGATCTGCTTGGCGGCGTCGTTGCGTAGCAGCTTCACGAAGTAAGCAGCCAGCACAGGGCTCATCAGGGCCAGCTTGGTGTAGTAGGAGGCGGTGCCAACTACATACCTGAGGAAAGGCATCATGCTGTCGCGCGTCGTCAATGTGCCATCGAAATCGAAGAAAGCCACTGACCGACTGTCGGGTTGAAGGTTCTGGTTCATAACGACATTCGTTTGAAGATGGGCTCGGGGATATGTTTGATGATCAGCATGATCCCCCACCAGAACCAAGGTAGATACACCACGCTCTTGCCTTGCTGCATCGCCTTGACGATGCCCTTGGCGATTTGCTCGGGTTTTGCCCACAGCGGCCCGGACTTCTCGAACTCGGCGGTCATTGGAGTGTCCACGAAGCCGGGCTTGATGGTCACCACATCCACGTTGGCCTTGGCCAGCCGATTGCGCAGTCCCTGGAGGAATAAGGTCACCATACCCTTGGCAGCACCATAGACGTAGTTGCTTTGCCGCCCCCGGTCGCCGGCCACTGAGCTGATCACGGCGATCACACCACTCTGCTGCTTTTCCAAGCGGTTAGCCAGCAAGGTCAGTAGGCTGATCACGCTCAGGCCATTGGTCTCGATCTCCTGGCGGGTCTTGGCGGTATCTGCCTGGCAGGCCTGCTGGTTTGGCAAGGTGCCATGGGCAATCAGCACGCCGTCGATGCCGTCCAGTTCTTTCTCGGCGGCCTCGATGAGGTGGTCATGCTGAGCGTTGTCTGTCAGGTCCGCCACACAGTAGCCGATGTGCTGGTGGTCGCCGGCCCGCACATGAAGGTCTTTGATAAGGGCCATGAGTTTGTCGGGGTTGCGCCCCACGCAGTAGAGAGAAGCGCCTTGAGCGACCAGCTGGCGGGCGCTCTGTTCGGCAATAGCGGAGGTCGCCCCGAATATAATCACACGTTTGAGGGAGTTCATGATCTTACACGCTGCCAGAATCTGGATGAAAAGACGGGGTCGATGTACTTGCTGAATACTTCCCACTGGGGGTAACCGGACTGGAACAGGTTCGATGACATGCGGGCATCCTTGCCAGGATAAAGTGCGCCACCTGTCTCACGCACGATGGCATCCATTTCATTAAGAAGCTGCATAGTCTTGTCACCCCGGTTGGGGAAATCCAGGGCCAGGGTGGTACCCGGGCGCGGGAACGACAGCATGCCAAGCGACGGCCTATTGCCGAAGGTCTTGAGGACGGCGAGAAACGATCCCTCCCCGTGCTTGGCAGTGGTGTCGAGAAGCGCAGCGGTGGCGGCTTCGGCTTCGCGAGGCGGAATCACGCACTGATACTGATAGAAGCCGCGCCGCCCGTAGATGCGGTTCCAGTTCTCAATGGCGTCAAGTGGGTAGAAGTACGGCAAATAGTGGGTGAGCGCCCCCTGGGGCTTGACTGGTTGTCGGTAGTAGAGGGCATTGAACGCGCGCAGGCTCAGACCGTTGACCAGCGAGAATGGCGGATCGATAGGGATACGTTTGCTGCCCTCTTTAAAGGTCGGCAGTTTGGTCTGTGTCGCCGCGTGCTGGCCGGCGAGCAAGATGCCTCGACCCCGGGCTTCGCCTCTGGCCAGGCAATCTATCCAAGCTACGGTGTATGGCCAGTCTGCCTCGGCTTGGCGATTAAGCGTCCAGAACTCCTCCAGATTGGCGAATCGCTGCCGCTCAACCCACATCCACGGATTGCGGATGGGCATTAGCTGAAGCTCGACCCAGCGAATTAGCCCGGTCAGACCCAGCCCGCCGACAGTTGCCGAGAACCAGTCATTGTCATCTTCGGGGCGGCACTCGATAACGCTGCCATCGCTACGCCAGAGCTCCAGAGCCAGGATGTGGTGACCAAAGCTACCCAGAGCATGGTGGTTCTTGCCATGTACGTCGTTAGCCACAGCGCCGCCGACAGTGACTAATCGCGTCCCTGGTGTACTGGGTAGGAACCAGCCCATGGGCACCACCAAGGCGAGGATCTCGGCAAGGGTAACGCCCGCCTCGCAGCGCAGGATGCCACTTTGTGGGTCAAAGGCAATAAAGCGATCGAGTCCCCGAGTGAGGAGCAGCGTGCCTTTTTCGGTGAGGCACACATCCCCGTAGCTGCGCCCATTACCATGGGCCAGCAGTGGCCTGGGCAGGCTCTCCGGCACACAAGCAGTGCGCTGGGTCAGCGCATACACCGCCTCAGGTGCTACACGCGGCAGACGGTTCCAGGAACGGGGGGCGATCATACGGTCCGCTCCGCAGGCTTTTCTCCGTGGCGGCTGACGATTAGAGCCACGACGCCAATCGCGACGGCAAACCATAGCGTCGCCAGGCGGATGAATACCGTGGCTGCGATGGCGGTGGGTAAGCTAGTGCCCACTAGGATCAGTAGCGAGACCATCACCGCCTCGGCGCTTCCTAGGCCACCTGGCAGAAAGCTCAAGGCGCCGGCCAACATTGACAGTGCATAGACGAAGATGGCGAACGATAACGAAATGTCAGCACCGAGCCAACCGAGCACCCAGTAAAACGCCAGCGCCTCTGCTCCCCATGCGACTACGCTGATTGCAGTGGCCACGCTCAGCAGGCCTGGACTATGACAGCGACGCGCACTCACCAGCATCTCACAGGCATGAGTTACCAAGGACATCAGCTTGCCCTGACGGACCGACGCCCAACGGCGCAGACTGCCCAGTAGCCGTTGGCTCGACATACAGGCCAATATCACCAAAATCCCCAGCGCCCCAGCGAGCATGGTGCCACGTGCTTGTGGGTATTGGGCCAGCCCAAAAAGGGTGAGCAGCACGATGGCGACGAGATCAGAGAGACGCTCGCTGATAAAGGCAGCGAAGGTCACTGGGAATGGCACCCCGTGCTGCTTGAGAAATACGCATCGGAATGCCTCTCCCGCCTTGCCAGGAGTGGTGGTTAGCGCAAAGCCGCTGAGGTATATCCGCAGGCTCGGTAGCCAGGCTATCCGGTGGCCCAACTGAGACAAATACAGTTGCCAGCGGCTGAAGCGTAATCCGTAGTTCACCAGGGACATGCCTAGAGCGATCAGAGCGCCCACCAAGCCGATCTGCACGAAGGCGGCGACTACCTCCTCCCAGCCGCCCCACAGGGAAAAGGCCAGATAGCCTGCCGTGGCCGCGCCTATGGAGAGAATCAGTGCGCGTAGCCTCCAACCTTCAAGGTGATTCACGACAGTGGTCATGAAAGCACCCATATGGTGGTCGCAATCCATGCGGTAACCGTTACCAGCAGGTGGCCGTCTTGTACCAACTCCTTGGCAGTGTCGTTGCCTTTGGCACGCTGGTGGAGAAGATATAGATATCGGAAGATGCCGTAAACCACGAAGGGCAGGGTATAAATCAGTTTGTCGCTGCCATGGAGGGCAACGGTTTGGGGGGAAACGGTGTACAGACCATAGGCGAGAATTGTGCAGGCGGCGGTAACTGAGATGAATTGATCCAGCATCCTGGGGTTGTACTCATCGAGTACGCGCCTCGTCAGGCTGTTGTGAGTTTCTTCAGTAGTCTCCAACATCAGCAGCTCGGCGCGCCGCTTGGCGAAGCCTAGGAATAGCGTGATCATCAGGCCGCACAGCAGCAACCAGGCGGATGGCTCGATACCCAAGCCCACCGTGCCGGCCAGGATGCGAAGCATGAAGCCGGAGGAGATTAAGAAGACATCGAGGATCACGATATGCTTGAGGTGCCAGGAATAGAAGATGTTGATGACGAAGTAGGCCACCACAAACATCGTGACCCATCCGCCTACCAACATCGCTAGGACCAATGAGCCCACCACTAGACCCACCAGAAGGCGCTTTGCAATATCCAGCGAGATAGCCCCGCTAGGCAGAGGACGACGGCACTTTACAGGGTGCGCGCGGTCCGCTTCGATATCCATGATGTCGTTGAGGACATAGACTGCACTGGCCATGCAGCATAAGGACAGAAAGGCCAACAACGCTTGGCTGAGCGTCACAAGGTCCCACTGATGAGCGAATAGAGGCCCCAACAGCACGAAGCCGTTCTTGAGGTACTGATGGGGCCTGACTAGCTTTAAGAGTGGTCGCATGTGCAAAGCGCCCAGTAATGACCTAGTGGTTTCTTGCTCAGGTGTATTCTCCAGCTCGACAGCGACGTCGCCGGCTTGCGTTAGATTGATGCATTTACGGCATCAATCCGTTTACGGAACTCCACTTCAAAGTTGTGTTGTCTAGCAAAAGAGGCTGCCTGCCGAGACATGGCAGACAGGGCATTCTGGTCGCTCATTAGACGCTGGATACTGTCCACGACACGGTTTGGCGCTCTCATTGGGGAGCAAACTCCAGCATTGGACACGGCGTGCATGCGTTCCCACATGCGATTGGCATAGCCAACCACCGGTAAGCCAGCGCCCATTGATTCCAGGTAGGTGCAAGAAGGGTCGTTCTGTATGTGGCAGCACACGAATAGATCGAACGTCTTAGCTATTTCTGTCAGCTCGGGATACGGCACTGCGTCATTGATGACTATTTGCTCTGGAGACACAGACGTCAGCGATAGTTGCATCATATTATTTTTAAGAGTTCCCTGTCCGTAGCAATGAAGCTCGATCTGCATGCCTCGACGTAGGCATTCCATTCCTACTTTTACGACATCTTCGGCTCCCTTCAATGCCTCGTACCTTCCGGAATACAGGAGGCGAAGCTTGCGGCCGGCCCGCGATGCTAGCCGAGACTCAAGCTCATGCGATGATATCACTGCTTCATTGGTCATTCTGGAATCAAGGTAAAGTAGTGTATTGGGGTTGTAGCGACTCGCAACGTCATACATCGGATAGCCATTGCAGTGGACGCCACTGGCTCCCTTCAATTCTTTAATGACTCGAGATTTGTAGTTCCAGATGCAACGAGCGGTGCGGGCAAGCTTCCGGGCAGGATTTCCTATTCCAGATGTTGTTATGGCGAGCTGCGTCTTCAGGTCGCATTCTCGCAGAGAAATGAACGGACGGCGCGATTCAAGCGCTATTTCGTAGCTTCCCATGCCGCTGCCATAGACTAGAGCCGCGCGATCTATCGCTTTGCGCATGGTCTCTATGCCCACGCCTGTTGGCCGGCCTCTATAGTCTGTATCGACGGCTTGAACTTGGTAAGGTAAGTCACGCAGCGGGGTCTCGACTGGATCCATGATCCGCTCCCCGCTCCGTATGGTGGGGTTGAGTGTAAAACACGGCAACTTCATCTGGCGCGCGTAGCTCAACATTCCGTTGTGGAATTTCCGGTCCACTTTTAATGAGCCGTTGTCTATTGCCACCGGATTGCCATGCACAAGTACGATAAATTCGCCAGACATTCGTGTGTACCTTTATCGGATTTTCATCCAAGAGATTGGGTCGCAGTCCATCCGCGCGCCTTTCCTGATGCGCTCTTGGGTAGAGTTCGCCCGGCGGCAGTCCATTTGATTCTTGGCGTCAGTCTGCCGCTCAACCGGGAACGAGTAACGTCAACTAGAGCTGCCAGTTCCGCTTCCCTGTTTGTTTGCCAAGCAATATTTCAGAAGCGCTCTCAGTTGTGCTGCCTTATTAGGCCACGCGAATCCCCCAAATACTTTCTTCATTCCCGCAGCGCCCATAGCTCTCGATTTGCATCGGTTATCTGCCAAACTTTTCATCGCGTTTCGCAGGCTAACTTGGAATGTATTCCTATTACCGGGGTCCACCAGTATTCCGCAGGAGTCATCCAAATAGTCCATCGGGCCGCCCCAGTTCGTGGCAATCACCGGTAACCCAAGCGCCATAGCTTCTAGGACCACAGCGCCACCGCACTCGTACAGGCTCGGCAGAACCAGGCATTCGTGGCGAGAAAGTAGCGTCGGTAGCTGGTCTTGAGGAACGAACCCATGAAAATGGATTCTTGAAGCTTGTGGCGACGCTTCAGCTTGGAGTTCCAGCGTCTCGCGACTTGGTCCGTCACCATATATGTGTAGCGTTGCCTCTTCTGTGCAGTCGAGTTCCGAAAATGCGCCGAGGAGAATATCAACGGCTTTCCAATCCACCAATCGGCCCACGAATGCGAATGAATACTCTTCCGTCTTGTTGGTCGTTGCGGTGGCTTCGGAGAGCCATCTCGAGGGATCGATGCCATTCTCGACTAGTGTGTGTGCTGGAGTGCGGCGTATGGACCAAGGTAGCGCGGTTCTTGTACGTTCGTTGGCGACCAGCAGTAGCCTGGCTCTGCGCTTCCCGGGAAGTAAAAAGTGTGTGAGAGCTGAAATCGCTCGGGCGACAGGAATAAAAAACCGATCTACCCAGCCTTCCTCGCTGCGAAAGCCGGGTGGATACGACATGCCGCCGTTCATGGGGCCGATTACTACTGGTGCGCCGAGGTCAAACATAAGCGATGGTTGCCTTGGGGAAACTGGCATTGGTTCGAGGACAACATCAATTGCGTGTTGCTGTACAAGCGCTCTTGCGAGCTTGCGCTGCTGGATCTGTGTGGCGATGTGGATCCCGTGGTCCAATAGTATGTCAAAGATGCGAGGTAGGGGCCTTGATCGAAGTCGATGAAGAAGCATCTGCCATCTAGTATCCTCTGTAAAATACAGACTATCGGTGCAATCTGGATAGAGTTTGATCAGCTCATCTCGCGTACGTTCGTGAGAAATCAACCACACGCTGTCCCCAGCTTCTCGCAGTTGCTTGAACCAGTGTAAGGGCAAGATGGCCTCGCCGCCGAATTGTGCCGAGGCGTGCTCGCACACGACCAAGATCTTCAGAAGGTCAATCTTTGCTTTGTCGGTGGGTGACGATTCGTCGACAAGGATGGGCATGAGTGCAATCAGCTCCGGCTAGCCCGCTTGGTTGGGATTGTAAGCTTGAACTGCTTTGCGTATTCCTTCTACCAGTACTCGTACGTTCGGTTCCAGTACCATGCTGTCATGGGTTCCGGGGACCTCGACTACGTTGAGACTGGCTACGTAAGGTGTCCAGAGGTTGTCCTCTGAGATGTAGCGTCGATCCGAGTTCAGGCGCCGTGCTCGACTTAGCTCGTAGCGTACAGAGAGTCGTGGACGGAAAAGTGCTACATCTACTGGGACACTTTGCAACTGGTAACGCGCCACTGCACGGACGAAAGCGTCTCCGATGCGCTGCGATTGGAAGCTGTTGGTCGTGTCGTTTGACTGGAGACCTTTACTTACCGCTTGTCGTTTCTGTTTCTCCCATTCAATCCTTGCACGCACTTTATTGACCAATCCACCGCGCTTCAAGTCTTGGAGAAACATGGACATTCGGTCGATCAGGCTCACGGGTGAGCTTAGTGGGACGGGTGTGTCCAACAAAATTAGCTTTTGTATTGGTTCTCCCTGTTCGATCAGCTGGCGAGCCATCTCGTACGCGGTGATGCCGCCACCAGAAAAGCCGCCAAGCAAATATGGGCCGTGAGGCTGCAATTTACGAACTTCGTGAATATAGTCGTTGGCCATATCCTCAAAGGATTCGTGGGGTGGTTCGTCACCGTACAAGCCTTGAGCTTGAAGTGCGTAAAACGGCCTGTCTTCGCCCAGCAGGTGAGCCATATGGCTTAGGTTCAGCACATTGCCAAACATGCCGGATACGATGAACAGCGGTGTCGCATTGGCAACAGTTCCGCTGTGCATGGGAACGATGAAACGAAATTCCGGCCCACGCCTGGTTTTCGCGGTAGCGGGCGAATCCGAGTCGCCAGCAGTTTCAGTCGCAAGGTCCGGTAACTGATCACGAAGCAGTTCGGCCAGATCGACAATGGTAGGCGATTGCATGAGCACGGACATGGGCAGATCGATACCCCACTCATCGGCCAGTTCGTTGAACAGCCGCACCGCAATCAGCGAATGCCCGCCCAGGTCAAAGAAGTTGTCGCGAATACCGATGCCTTCGACGCCCAACAGCTTGCCCCAAAGGTCAGCCAGCGCGCGTTCCAGATCATCGCGAGGTGGCTCGAAATCGCTATCCAGCTGAGGCCGTGAGAATCGGGTGTCCGAAGAAGCGGTCGCTGCCTTTGCCACGGCGTCGGCCTGACGCAGCAGGGCTGGCAGGGGCAGGGAACTGACGATCAATGACGATGGCACCGGGTGCGCCGCCAGCAGTCGCTGCAGCGCTTGTACGCCGCTCACGGCATCGATGCCCAGCGTGACATTGTGCTGAAGCGCAAGCTCGGCTGGGGATTGTGCCTTCCTGCGGCTGCGATCGGGCGCACCAGCTTCGCCCTGCACATGGGCGCTTTCTGCCTGCTGCAGTGTCGGCGCGGCAAGCGCACCGTCGATTCGACGCAGCGTCAGGCGGTCGACTTCGGCCAGTACCCGGCCATCGCGGTCGGTCAGTGAGGCGTCGAAGGCCACGAACCCGTCTTCCGGGCGGCTTTCCGGGTGCAGGCGGATCCAGCTTGCAATCTCCGGTGTCAGCGCGCCGAACAGCCGGAATCCGCGATAGGAAATCGGTGCCCACAGATGGCTGGCGACGTCCTGTCCGGCGTAGCCGGGGATTAGGTCCATCGCGCAGCCGGTGGCGATGTCGAGCAGGCCTGGATGCAGTGCAAAGGAGTCGGTGTCATCGGCCACATTGCCTGGCAGGGCGAGTCTGGCCAATGCTTCGCCGCTGCCCAGGTCCAGCCGCTTCAGCACGCGCCAGCGAGGGCCGAACTTGAGGTGATCCTCCTGCCGAGTGCGCAGCGCACTGCTACCGCCCGTCGTCTCGTGCACGATGTCGCAGCGTTTGGCGATGTCATCCAGCGAGAGTGCAGCAGGGTGCTCGGGGCGGTCGCGCTGCACGCGCGCCGTAGCGCAGGTTGTCCAGCCATTGCCGGTGTTGCTGGCCTGCACCTGCGCATCCCAGTACTGTTCGTTACCGCGCAGGCGGATACGGAATTCGCGTGGCTGACCATCGGCCACGAACAGCGGGTTTTCAAATACCAGATTGACGAGCTGCCACGGCGCATGGAACCCGGCTTCCTCCAGTGCTGCGCGTATCAGTTCCAGATAACTTGTGCCTGGCAACAGCGCTTCGCTGCTAGCCAGCCGATGTTCATCAACAATCCAGTGCTCCTGTGCCGACAGTGTGCCGGTCAACACATGCAGCTCGGTGACCCCATCACGTGACGATTGATGTTGCGTGAACAATGGATAGCGGGTGGGAAGGATCGTCGCGTGCGCAGGTTCATCGCTGCTCTGGCGATTTCCACCCACCATGCCCACATCCCGCCAGATCCCCCAATTGATTGCAGTTACCGGGTACGAACACTGGCCGTTGCGCGCATCAGCGAATGCATTTAGGAAGGCATTCGCACCCACGTAGTCGATCTGGCCCTGCGGTGCGATATAGACGCTGGTGGATGAGAACAGCACCATGAAGCCCAGCGGCACATTGCGGAACACCTCGTCCAGGACCAGCGTGCCGTAGACCTTGGCCGCGAACACTTCTTCGATGTCGCGCTGGCTCTTCAGCTGAATCAGATTGTCGCGGATCACGCCGGCGGTGTGGAACACACCGTTGATGTCGCCAAAGGCTTCGCGGGCCTCGGCGACCACTTCCTGCATGCGCTCGGCAACGGTGACGTCGGCGGCCATCACTCGCACATCAGCGCCCAGCGATTCAAGTTCACGAACGCGCTGGATGCCACGACTGATCGTGTCGTCCGCTGGGTGGCGGGTCAACCAGTCGTCCCAATCGTTGCGGTTCGGCAGCGGCGTGCGGCCCACCAGCACCAGTCGTGCGCGGTAGCTGCGGGCCAGCCATTCGGCGAGCACGCCCGCGATGCCACCCAGGCCGCCGGTGATCAGATACACGCCGCGTTCTTTCAGGCGGGAAGGAGCGGCGGCAGTGTTCGTGCCGTGTGTGCTGGCCACGGCATCGGCCAGCGGCAGTTTCGCGGTGCCCAGATGGCGCTGCCAGCGCACGCCACTACGCCAAGCAATCACATCGGTGGCAGGTGCGGCGAACAGTTCGTCGTACAGTGCAGTGATGGCACTATCGGCGGCGCTCGTGTCCTGTTTCGCGTTGCGCTTCGCGTGGCGGGGCTTGCTCGTCTGCATCTCCGCGCCGGATTCCACATCCACAAACCGGCAGGTGATCTTTGGAAACTCCCGCGGAACCACCGCGCACGGTCCCATGACCGTGACCTTGTCCGGGCAGTCCAGCGATTCACCACCCACTTTCTGTGTGCCGTTTGCGGCCACGATCAGGTGGATGTCGTTGTCGTCGAGGCCGGACTTGCCTAGCGCTTGCGCCAGATGCAGCAGCGAGTAGAAGCCGTATTCCTGATTTCGATGGAAGAACGTGGAGCCGGGCCGGAAACTGCGGTCCCACGTGAGCAGCCAAGTGTGCAGTATGCGATCCGGGGCGAGCCCGGATTCCTTCAATGCTTCGGCCAGCTCCGCATAACCGACGCCGGCCGCTTCCGGGGCGATCGTGAATGTGCGGTCATCAAGTCTGGCGAACGTGTCGCCTGGCAGTACGCTGACCACCGTGTGGCCCTGGTCGCGCAGGCGCCGCACCAGCGTCTCGCCCACCGGTTCGCGACCGTGAAACACCAGCCACTGTTTGCGCCGATCGTCGATGTCGAGAATGCCCTGCTGCACCCAGCGTGGGGCCAAGAACCAATCGTCCGGGTTTTCCAGTCGCAGCGGCCGCAGGTCGTCCTTCGTGCTCTGTGCAGCCGTCAGCTTGCCGGGTTCGATCCAGAACGCATTGTGCTGAAACGGATAGCTGGGCAGCGGCACGCGCACGCGGCGCTGTGCCCATAGCTTGTCCTGTGCGATATCCACGCCTACGGCCCACAGGCGACCGATCACGGTGCGGAAGAACACGTCGTCCGGCGCTGGGTCTTCGGGATGCCGCAGCGATGCGAAAACGCGCTGTGCCGGCGCGCGCGGATTCTGGCGCACCAGGGAGCCCAGCGTAACGCCGGGCCCAACTTCCAGGAATACCCGGTTGTCGGCCGCCAGCAAGGTTTCAACGCCATCGCCGAACAGCACGGTATTGCGCAGATGTTCCACCCAGTACTCCGGGTCCGTGGCACGGTTGGCTTCCAGCCAGTTTCCGGTGCGATTAGAAATCAGCGGCATTGTCGGTTCATGCAGCCGGATGCTCTCCAGATAGGCGCGGAAGCGTTCCAGGATGCCCTCGAGCAGTCGCGAATGGGCAGCGATGTTGATGCGCACCCTCTGCGCCTCGATACCCTGTTCGGCGAGCCGCGCCTTGAGGTCGTCCAGCTGCGCTGCGGTGCCGGAAGCCACCGAAAGCTGCGGGCTGTTCGCGGCGGCCAGATCCAGCTGCCCGCACAGCCAGGGTTGGAGTTCCTCGGCCGGCATCGGCACGGCCAGCATGCCACCTTCAGGCACCTCGTCCATGAGCTGGCCGCGCAGCAGCACCAGTCCCAGCGCATCCTCGAACGACAACACGCCGGCCACGCAGGCGGCCGTATTCTCACCCAGGCTGTGGCCCATCAGCGCGTCCGGCGTCACGCCGTAGTGCTGCCACAGGTGCGTCAGTGCGTATTCCAGCAAAAAAATCAGCGGCAGCTGAACGGAAGGCCTGGTCAGTTCGGTGACGACTTCGTCACGGCTGTTTTCGTCGGCGAGAAAGATGGCCGTCAGATCAGTGCCAAAACGCGATTTCAGTACGGCCAGGCCACGATCCATGTGTTCCCGGAACACGGCCTCGCGTTCGTAAAGGCCGCGACCCATGCGGAAATACTGCGCGCCGCCGCCAGGGTACATGAACACGACCGAGGGCCGTTCCAGTTCCTGCGCGTGCGTGTAGACCCGTCGCGCATCCGGGTTCTCCAGCAGGCTCACCGCTTCAGCGTGTGAACCGGCGGCCAGCACGCGGCGGTGTTCAAACGCCTCGCGGCCGGCCAGCAGCGTATACGAGACATCGGCCAGCGCCTGCTCCGGGTGCGCCCGCAGCCACGCGGCCAGCCTTGTGCCGCCGTCATCCAGTGCCTTGCGGCTGCGTGCCGACAGCACCAGCAGCTGCGGGGCAGGGTCCTCTGGCGGCAGCTCGCGGGTCGGCGGCTGTTCGAGCACCGCGAACGCATTCGTGCCGCCCACGCCCAGTGAGTTCACGCCAGCGCGGCGCGGCGTGCCGCCCCGTGGCTGCCAGTTTTCCAGCGTTGCCGCCACGGTGAACGGGCTGCCGTCGAAGGCGATGACCGGATTCGGCGCTTCGTAGTGCAGCGATGGCGGAATCTTGCCGTGTTCCACGCACAGGGCCGCTTTGATCAGCCCGGCGACGCCGGCCGCGGTGTCCAGGTGGCCGATGTTGCTCTTTACCGAGCCCAAGCGGCAGTAACCGCTGCGCTCGCTGGTTTCGCGAAATGCGCGCGTCAGCGCCGCCACTTCAATGGGGTCGCCCACTGGCGTGCCGGTACCGTGGCATTCCACGAACTCCACGCTGTCGGCCTCCACACCGGCCATGGCCAGCGCCTCGGCGATGGCGGCCGCCTGGCCGTCGACGCTTGGCGCGAGGTAGCCCACCTTGCCGGAGCCGTCGTTGTTCACGGCGGTGCTCTTGATCACCGCGTGGATGTGGTCGCCGTCGGCGATCGCGTCGGCCAGCCGGCGCAGCACCACCACGCCCACGCCGCTGCCGAACACCGTGCCGCGCGAGCGGTGGTCGAACGGACGGCAATGGCCGTCCGGGGACAGGATCTCGCCTTCTTTGTAGTGGTATCCCACGCGGTGCGGCAGTTCCACCGTGGAGCCGCCTGCCAGCGCCATGTCGCATTCACCGGCCAGCAAACTCTGCGCCGCCAAGTGGGTGGCCACCAGCGACGTGGAGCAGGCGGTTTGCACATTCACGCTGGGCCCCTTGAGGTCGAACGCATAGGACACGCGCGTGGCGAGAAAATCCTTGTCGTTGCCGGTGTGACGCAGCAGGAACAGGCCCACGGAGTCGACCAGATCCGCATTCGTCATTACATTGAAGGCAAAATAAGCGGCCATGCCCGATCCGCCGAACACGCCGACATTGCCCGGAAAAGCCCGAGGCGGGTGGCCGGCGCGCTCCAGCGCCTCCCACGCCACTTCGTAGAACTGGCGGTGTTGGGGGTCGAGAATGGCGGCTTCCTTGGGGCTGAAACCGAAGAATTCGGGGTCGAACTGGTCCACGCCGTCCAGCGGCATGCCGGCCTTTACATAGTCGGGGTCGGCCAGGTCCGTTCGCGAAACGCCCCGCGCCAGCAACTCCTCGTCGGTGTAGGTCTGTCGTGCCTCAAAACCGTGCAGCAGGTTGTCCCAGTACTGTTCGGGAGTGGCGGCGCCGGGCACACGCAGAGCGATACCGACGATGGCGATGTCGCTGTCAGCGATATCCGTCATTGAGAATTCCTGAGAACAATTTACCGCTCGAAAATATGATGCGAAGGATATAGTCTGAGCGCCCTCTTGGGGCGTGACATGTCACGCAGTTTGTCGGGTCGCCAGTCGCGGCTGCGCGGATCGGCGGCCAGTGTTGCAGAAACTGCGAAGCCTGTCAGTGTCGCCAGAGCCCAGCTGATTTATTGTTTGCGTGTCGATGTCCGATGTCCCTATTGATTCCATGACAGAGCACCCCTCCATGAGCGCTCGCCGCTATGTGCTGATCTCGCCGTGCCGCAACGAATCCGAGTTCATGCGTGAGACGCTAGACACCGTGGTACAGCAATCGATACTTCCCGCCAGGTGGGTGATTGTCGATGACGGCTCCACGGATGAGACGCCGCGTATTCTTGCCGAGTACGCCGAAAAACACGACTGGATCCAGATCGTCACCCGACAGGACCGCGGCTATCGCGCCGTGGGTCCGGGCGTCGTGGATGCGTTCTATGCCGGCTATGCCATGATCGACAAGACGCAGTTCGACTACCTTTGCAAACTGGATCTGGATCTTCGTCTGCCGCCGGCGTATTTCGAGACGCTGATGCAGCGTATGGAGGCCGATCCTGTCATTGCCACCTGCAGCGGCAAGGCGTACATCGTCCAGCATGGCCGGCTGGTCTGGGAGGGGCATGGCGACGAAACCTCGCTGGGCATGACGAAATTCTATCGCGTCGACCGCTTCGAAGCCATTGGCGGCTTTGTGCGGGAAGTGATGTGGGACGGCATCGACTGCCACAAATGCCGCATGCACGGCTGGAAAGCCTGCAGCTGGAATGACCCGGAACTGCGCTTCGTGCATCTGCGGCCGATGGGATCCAGCCAGCAGAGCATCTACATCGGCCGCGTGCGCCATGGCTATGGCCAGTACTTCATGGGCACGAGCTTTGTGTTCATGCTGGCCAGCGCGCTGTATCGGCTCAATGAGAGACCTTACCTGCTGGGCAGTGCCGCCATGCTGTGGGGCTGGCTGAAAAGCGCACTGGCGCGCAAACCACGATTCGACGACCCGGAGTTCCGCCGTTTCCTGAGACGCTATCACCGACGTGCGCTGATCGTCGGAAAGCATCGTGCAACCCAAGAGCTGACCGGCTCGGGCACCTGACTCGTGTGTGGCCTGGCAGGTATCGTGGGCGCTCAGACCCCCGCCAATCGTGACGCCCTGCGCCGCATGAACCAAGCCATGGGGCATCGCGGACCGGATGGGGAAGGCTACTGGGAATCCGAAGCGGATGGACAGGGCTGGGGCGCGATGCTGGCACATCGGCGACTGTCGATACTTGATCTGTCGGACGCCGCGGCACAGCCCATGGTGGACCCTGTGAGCGGCGATGTCGTTGTCCTCAACGGCGAAATCTACAACTACACCGATCTGCGCACGCGCACCCGCGATGGCAACTCACTGACATCCACCGGTGATACGGCCGCCATGCTGCGCACGCTCAGCGCCGACGGTGTGGACGCGGTGAGCAGTCTGCGCGGAATGTTCGCATTCGCCTTCTGGCATCGCGCCGCGCGTGAGCTCACGCTGGCGCGCGATCCGGCCGGCATCAAGCCGCTTTATTTGATGAGAAATCCCGATGCCTTCGGCGACTGGTCGCTGGCGTTTGCATCCGAACTGCGTGCGCTCCTGGCGTCGGGCCTGCTGCAGGCGCCGAAGCTGGATCCCACGGCCGTGCGTTCGGTGGTCTGGAACGGCTTCGTGGTGGGTCCGTCGACGATCGTGAAGGGCATTACCTGTGCGCTGCCGGCCGAGGCGATCACCGTGGATGATCGCGGACAGGAACGCCGGCGCTGGCGCTTCTGGCAGCGCGTGACGCCGGGGCGTGCCGGTACCGCGAGCGAGCGCGACGTGCGCGAAGCACTGCAGGAAAGCGTGCGCCTGCATCTGGCCAGCGACGTGCCGCTGGGTGTGTTTCTGTCCGGTGGCGTGGATTCGTCGGCGGTCGCCAACCTGGCACATCGCGCCACGGGGCGTGTGCGCACGTTCACGCTGGCCTTTGAGGAGGCGCACCACAACGAAGGCGTATTCGCGCGGCAGGTGGCCGAAGCCATCGGCACCGATCACCAGGAAGTGCTGCTCACGCAGCACGATTTTCTGGACAGCCTGGGTGGTGCGCTGGAGAGTCTGGATCAGCCCACGTTCGATGGCATTAATTCGTATGTGATGTCGCGCGCGGTTCGTGACGCTGGCTTCAAAGTGGCGCTGGTGGGTACCGGTGGCGACGAGCTGTTCGGTGGCTATACGGCATTCGCCGATCTGCCCCGGCTGCATGCGCTGTCCGCCCGCATGCGCTGGATGCCGCGCGCGTGGCGCACGTCGGCTGCACGCGTCATTGCACGGGTTCGCACCGGCCGTGGTGGCGCCGTGCCGCCACAGACCCGCTGGGCCAAGCTGCCGCATATGGTGCGTCATGGCGACGAGATGATTGCGCTGTATCAACTTGCCTATGGACTCTTCCTGCCTGACTTCCAGCAGCAGCTGCTGGCCGGCCATTCCGGCGCGGATGATCTGATCGACGGACTGCCGCTGCCCATGCGGCACGACCTGGAACAGGACATCGCCGGCCGTTCACGGTTGGCCACCGTCAGCGTGCTTGAGCAGCGGCTGTTTCTGGGTGAACGGTTGCTGCGCGACACCGATGCGGCCAGCATGGCGGCTTCGATCGAGATCCGGCTGCCGCTGGTGGATGTGGTGTTGCTGACGGCGGTGGAGCAGCTGTCCGACGAGACGCGCTTCATGCCGGTGCGTTCCAAGGCGCTGCTGCGCAGGATAGGGCTGGAAGGACTCGATCAGCGCATGTTCGAGCGTCCCAAGCAGGGGTTCGAGTTGCCGTATGAGCAGTGGCTGAAAGGCGCGCTGGGTAGGGAAGTTGGTGTCACGCTCAAGGATCGTGATCAGGTGGCTGCGGCAGGGCTGGAGCCGGACATGGTGGGCGTGCTTTGGGATGCGTTCCTGGCGGGGGCGCCCGGGCTCTACTGGACCCGGCTCTGGGCACTGTATGTCCTAGTGCGTTGGTCTTCGAAGCATGCCCTGCGGTGCTGATCCATGGCTGAGAACTTGGTTCGTAATCATGTTGGCGTGGTCGTCATCGGCCGTAATGAAGGCGAAAGACTGCGCGTTTGCCTGGAATCGGTGATTGGTCATGTCAGGCGTGTTGTTTATGTCGACTCCGGGTCGACCGACGATTCTGTGACGATGGCAAAGTCCATGGGGGCTTTGGTTGTAGAACTGAGCTCCGACACGGGTTTCACTGCGGCGCGTGCGCGCAACGCCGGTTGGCGACACCTGCGCGATAGTGACCCTGAAGTGGAGTTTGTTCAGTTCGTAGACGGGGACTGTGAACTCGTTGACGGTTGGATCGAATTGGCAGTTCGCTGTTTGCGCGAGCGCCGTGAATTGTCGGTAGTGTGCGGAAGACGGAAAGAACGCTTTCCTGAGAAGTCAGTGTTCAACGCAATATGTGACGTTGAATGGAATACGAGGGTTGGTGAGACTGCGGCCTGTGGCGGCGACTCCATGATGCGAATGACTGCGTTGGAGGCTGTGTCAGGCTTCAGGGCTTCGCTGATTGCTGGAGAAGAGCCGGAGCTGTGTCTGCGGTTAAGGCGGGCAGGTTGGAAAGTCTACAGACTGGACGCCGACATGACACTTCATGACGCGGCAATGTATCACGTCCATCAATGGTGGAAACGTTCGCAGCGAGCCGGATATGCCTATGCGGAAGGGGCATGGTTGCACGGCCGCGAAACTGAACGGTACTGCATCCACAATTGTATGAGTGCGATGGTCTGGGCGGCCGGAATTCCGGCGGCGGTGCTTCTCTGTGTCTATCTCGTTGGTCCTGCGCTGTGGTTTCTGCTCCTTGTCTATCCTTTGCAGGTTCTGAGGCTGTTTTTTATTGAGAGAGGTGCGTGGAGTGTGCGATTGGCGCGCGCAATGACTCTCGTGTTGGGCAAGTTTGCGGAAGCGACCGGTTTGTTGTGTTTCCTCTGGCACCTCTTCAGTGGGAAGCAAGGTCGCCTCATTGAGTACAAGTAGACCTTGAGTAATTGGAGTCGGGACAACAGCAGTGCGTATAGCCTACTTCGTCAACCAATATCCGAAAGTCAGCCATACCTTCATTCGACGTGAAATACATGCACTGGAGACGCTGGGGCTGAGTGTCGTCCGCATCGCGCTCAGAGGGTGGCATGAAGATCTGGCGGATCCGGAGGACGAATCTGAACGCGGGATTACCAGGTACGCGCTAAGGCAGGGGTTGCCTGGCCTGGTATTGGCGGGTGCGCGGGAATTTCTCTTAGGTCCGGTCCGTTGGTGTCGTACATTTCTGCTTGCAACCCGGATGGCTTATCGTTCAGATCGTCCGCTGGTTTACCACTGGGCGTATTTTCTTGAGGCATGCGTTGTCGCAGCATGGCTGAGAGGAAGTCGTGCCGAGCACATTCACGCACACTTCGGCACTAATTCTACCGATGTGGCGATGCTGGCAGCGCTAATGACTGGCATGACTTACAGCTTCACTGCGCACGGCCCGGAGGAATTCGACCGACCGCTATCGATCGGACTACCGGAGAAGATTCGTCGCGCCCGATTCGTTGTCGCGATAAGTTCCTTCGGACGAAGCCAGCTGTTTCGCTGGGTGCCACATAGTGAGTGGGCCAAGGTTAAGGTGGTCCGCTGCGGGTTGGACAGCTCGTTTCTTGAAGCCCCGCCTTCCTGTTGCCCCGACGTCCCAAGATTGGTGTGTGTGGGGCGCTTGTGCGAGCAGAAAGGGCAGCTGCTGCTGGTGCACGCAGCTGCCAAGCTTGCTGAGCGTGGCATCCGGTGTGAAATCGTCCTCGCTGGCGATGGAGAAATGCGCGAATCGATTGAGGCACGGATCACGGAACTCGGCCTGCAATCTCAATTTCGAATTACAGGATGGATTGCTTCATCCATGGTTCAGGAAGAGTTGAAGGCGGCACGTGCACTGGTGCTTGCAAGCTTTGCTGAAGGTTTGCCTGTGGTAATTATGGAGGCGATGGCGCTCGGACGCCCCGTGGTATCGTCGTACGTAGCCGGAATCCCGGAGCTGGTGCTGCCCGGCACCAACGGATGGCTCGTGCCGGCGGGGTGTGTCGATTCCCTAGCCGATGCGCTGGAAGCTTGTCTCAATTGCCAGCCCTCGGAGCTAGACCGAATGGGGATGGCCGCACGCGATCGCGTCCGTGGGCGTCACAGCGCGCTTACCGAATCGAGTCGACTCAAGGAGTACTTCTTGGGCTTCCGGCAATCAGATCGGGAAGAAGTGAAATGATGACGCATCGGTTGCTGGTCGTGATCGTCAACTGGCGATCACCTGATTTGGTTGTCGAGTGTCTGCGTTCCATGGTGGAGGAGGTCGCCAGCATCGAAGGCTGCTTTGTTTGTGTAGTGGACAACGCGTCTGGCGATGGGTCTGCCGAGACCATGGAGCAGGCGATTTCCGCGAATGGATGGCGTGACTGGGCCTGCGTGGTTCGTTCAGACCGCAATGGCGGATTTGCAACCGGAAACAATCTTGGCGTTCGCGAGATGCGTAACCGGGGACTACGGCCGGAATACGTGCTGCTGCTGAATCCGGATACTCTGGTGAGACCCAATGCGTTCCAGGTGCTCCTGGATTTCCTGGAGAGCCACGCTGATGTGGGGATCGCGGGCGGGCGCAGCGAAGACCCGGATGCCACTCCACAGGAATGCTGCTTCAGTTTTCCAGGCATGGTGAGCGAATTCTCGACCTACTTCGGATTGGGCCTGTTCGACAGGCTTGCCCGCCGCAGCCTCGCGCGCCCTGGGATTCCCGAGGTACCGACCGAGGTCGACTGGGTGTCAGGCGCCCACATGATGATTCGCTGGCGTGTCTTCGAGGACATCGGCCTAATGGACGAAGGCTACTTTCTCTACTATGAAGAAACCGACTTCACGTTGCGGGCGCGACGGGCGGGCTGGCGCTGCTGGCATATACCGCAGAGCCGGATCGTACACTTGGTCGGGCAGAGTAGCGGTCTGAGTTCACGCGACGCACGTCCACCCAGGCGGCCCGGCTATTGGTTTGAATCGCGGAGGCGGTACTTCGTTCTGAACCACGGGTGCCTATATGCTGCGATCACCGATGGCCTAGTATTGATTGCATTAACTCTAAGTAGATTGAGGTCGCTCGTGCAACCACGTATCAATTCTGGGCCACCAAGGTTTTTTCGCGACCTCATGTCTTACAGCCCGATTCTGTTCAGGAGAGGCGAGACTGCTAGGCGGATCGATGGCCCGACATGAGGTTTGCGCAGACAATTGCGCAGCCCGTGCGCATCTCGTTGATTGTCTCGGATAGTGAGCTAAGTCGGCTGGCGCGAGTGCTACCTGTGATCAGCGGCTTGCGATCGCCCTGGCTTGTTCAACAGACGAATTGCCATAGAGGTGATGAGCAGCTTCAGGGCGAACGGGAGGCCGTGCACGAGGTATCGGCTGGCCAGTCGACGTGTTTCCTGAGTCAGTCTGTGTAACCACTCCAGGCCACTTCTCTGCATCCATACAGGAGCCCGATTGATCTCGCCACTTATGAAGCTGAGGCTGATACCTATGCCCAGCCACCACGCTTGTGGCAGGTAGGACCGCATTTCGTCGATGAGTTTCTCGGCTTTAGGAAAGCCTAATGCCACATAGATGATATCCGGCGATGCCTTTGTCAGCGCGGCTCTCAATTCGGAAAGCTCACTGTGGTTGTTTTCGAAACCGAATGGCGGGTACCACGTTCCCGCGATCTTCAGGTCTGGATACGTATCTTTCAGGATGCCTGCTGCTCGTGAGGATGTGTCCGGCCGACCACCGCCGAGCAGAAAGAGCGACAGCCCATGCTTTTCGGCTTGTTCAGCAACGGTCCAGACCAGGTCGGATCCACAAACGCGCGCCTTGAGCGGGGTTCCCTGGATTCGGCTGGCCCACACGAGTGGCATGCCATCGGCAACCCGCACATCTGCGCGACTGACAAGCGCGTTCAGGGAAGGGTCCGCCTGAGCCAGCCGAGCGATGTCAGCATTGGGCGTTAATACCCATCCTCCTCGGCCTGCTCTTGCCTCGGATACGATATGTTCAACGCACTCCGCTTCACTGATATTATGCAGATCAATGCCCCCAATCGTTACGAGGGGGTGTTGGGCGGGTGTTTTGAAGTCTGTGCTAGTACGTGACACGGTATGCGTTAAGCGCGTTGGGGCGTCCGTGCTTACTTGGCCTGGCGGTAGCCGAATTGTGGACGCGATATAGGGTAAAGAATAGTTAGGGTAAAGAGTAGTTCGCATTACGACACGAGCAAAATTCACACGAGCAAAATTCTTTGACGCAATACCAACAATCCGAAGAGAGTTGGCGTATTAATTCGTGTGCAACGCGCGGACCAATCCTCTGAAGACGTAAAATGTGGTCCCTGAATGCCTGACGATAACCATATTTTCGTCTCCCGACCAGTGCTTCCGTCTCAGTCGGAGCTTCTTCCGCTACTTGACGAAATCTGGGCATCCGCGACTCTGACCAACAACGGCCCCATTCATGCCCGTTTCGAGGCTGCCGTGGCCGGCTACCTGGGCGTGGAGCAGGTGTCGGTCGTTGCTAATGCCACGCTGGGCCTGATGCTGGCGCTTCGCCAGCTGGGAGCCACCGGAGAGGTCATTACCACCCCGTTTTCTTTCGTCGCCACCGCGCACGCGCTGAAGTGGACGTGCCTGGAACCCGTGTTCGCCGATGTCGATCCGGTCACGCTGAACCTGGACCCGGCCGCAATCGAACGCGCCATCACTCCCCGGACTACCGCGATCCTCCCGGTGCACTGTTTTGGAGCCAGGTGCGATGTCGAGGGCATACAGGCTGTGGCCGAAAGGCATGGTCTCAAGGTGCTCTACGATGCCGCTCACGCGTTCGCGGTGCAGGACGACGGCGGTAGCATTCTGCGTCACGGGGACATGTCGGTCGTGAGCTTCCACGCCACCAAGGTATTCAACACGTTCGAAGGCGGCGCTGTGATATGCCCGGATCGCAATGTCAAGCTGGCCATCGACCGGCTCAGGAATTTCGGCATTGTCGACGAGGTGAATGTGGAATCGGTCGGTCTGAACGCGAAGCTGTCGGAGCTCGCCTCCGCGATCGGTCTGCTGCAGCTTCGGCACGTGGATGACGCGATCACCCGCAGGGCGCGTGCGGATGGCCTATACCGGGAGCGTCTGGCCGATATGGCTGGTATCAAATGCGTGGACTCCGGCAATCTGGTGCGACGCAACTTCTACAGTTTCCCGGTCCTCGTCGGGGAAGACTTTCCGATGACTCGGGATGCCCTTTGCGATTTCCTGCGCGGCCACGGCATCCATGCCAGGCGTTATTTTTTTCCCTTGATTTCCAATCTTGCACTCTACGGCGACCTGCCGTCCGCAAGCTGGGCCAACTTGCCGGTGGCGAACGACATCTCTTCGCGCATCCTGTGTCTGCCGTTGTACCCGGATCTGTCGACGGATGATCAGGAACGGATCCTGGGGTTGATTCGGCAGGCGGCCAGTTGATGCGAATCAATCTGCCGCGGCTCGACAGAACGGTGCGACGCCTTCTGGCGCGTCGTCATGTGGCACTGACTGAACGCGCGCAACGCTCGTGGACACTGTGTCCGAAGGAGTCCGCGGTGGCTCCCCCGGCGATCCACCTGCCGGGCACTCTCGATCATGTGGTGGCGCTGTCACCGTGGCGCGACTGGAATACGGAGAAAGGTCTGATCGACGGCGGGGCCGTCGAGCATGCCGCTTCCCGTGCATTCGCGATCAAAAACGTGGAGTTGGTGGATGCCTGGCTGTATGCGGGCCCGGCCAAGTCGCTCTCCGGCTTTGGCGCTGAGCGCTGGTTGCATCGCGATCTGCCGCAGCGTCAGGTATTCGATCAAGCAGCACTGGTAACCAACTTCAGCGGCAGTCATTTTTTCGGGAACCGGTTGCTGGATGACTTCCCACTGGCGCTGCTTGCGGATCCATCGTTGCCGCCCGTCGCCATGGTGACACGTCCCTACGGGCATGAGGCGGGGTATCGGGCCCTGTGCGGGCTGGCAGGCGATGCGCCGATACGGCGGGCGAGCGTCCGCGAGCTGGTGGTTTATGAGGATTTCGCGCAGAACTCTTCAAAAGCCGAGCGCTACCGGGAACTGCGGCGACGGGTTCGTGCGTCCCTCGGGGGTACCGTGGCAGCAGCCCCACCGGGCGTCTTCATCCGTCGCGGACCGGATGGCGAGCCGCGGCATCTGCTTAACACAGCACAGGTGGAAGCCACACTGGCGGCGGCAGGGTTTTCGATCATTGACACCACGCAACTCAGCGCCCGGGAGATCGCCGAGCGTTCGCTGAATGCGCGCATCGTGGTCGGAGTCGAAGGCAGCCATTTCTCGCACGCCATCTACACTGCCGCCGATCAGGCCACGTTTTTCGTGTTACAGCCGCCGGATCGCTTCGCGATGGCCTATAAGGAATACACCGACCGTATGGACATGCGCTTCGCATTTCTGGTCGGGCGGCCGGGGGAGGGGGGATTCACCATCGACCTGGACGAACTGCACCGCATGCTCGACCTGCTGGCTGCGAGTGATCGGGCGTCGTGAGCAGCCAGCCGCGCACGGACGAGCTCATCCTGTTGCCGGTGCTCACCGCGCAGCCCGGACCGTCGGGTGGCTTGGTGCTGACACAGAAGTATCTGAACGGTGCGGCCGAATACGCGAAGATCTGGCCCGGCCCGGTCACCACGCTGGTCAACCTGGATCCGCAACGCACCTCGGACATGGATCATGTGGAGGTGATGCCGGGTGAGGCATGGCCGGGTGTGGAGGTGCGGCCGGCTACCGAAGCAGCGCTGCGGGCGCGGCTTGCGCGCGCGGCGGTGGCACTGGCATTTCTGTCACCTTTTGAGGCTTACCTGACGGGCCTGTGCAGGGGCATCGGCATGCCGCTGGTGTACGGCAGCGAGTATTCCCTGAAGACCGAGAAACAGATCATCGATGCCAGTGTGCGCAATCCGATACTGCGCCTGCGCCGCAAACTGTGGGCCGACTGGGCCGAGCGCCAGCGGCTGCGTGCGTTGCGTGATGCGGCGGGTATCCAGTGCAGCGGTACGCCCACCTATGAGGTGTACAGGCAGGTGAACCCGAACGCGCTGCTGTTTTTCGACAACCGCGTGCCGTCGCGTTCGGTGATCGGTATCGAAGAACTCGATGCCCGGCTGGTGATGTTGCGGGACCATCGTCCGCTGCGGCTGGTGTTTGGCGGTCGTCTGATTGAGATGAAGGGCGTGTCGTATCTGCCGCGCGTGGCCGGGGAGCTGAAGCGGGCGGGCGTGGATTTCGAGCTGGACATATTTGGTGATGGGGCGCTTGAAGGCAGGTTGCGCATCGAAATTCAACGGGCTGGTCTGCAGGACCGGGTGCGCCTTCGCGGCGTGCTGGATTTCGCGGACTGGGTTGCCTGGCTGAAGGGCAACGCGGATCTGTTCGTATGCTGTCACCCGCAGGGCGATCCTTCCAGCACGTATCCGGAGGTGATGTCCTGTGGTGTGCCGATCGCCGGGTTCGACAACGATGCGTTTGCCGGCATCGTCGCGCATTCAGGCAGCGGCTGGCTGTCGCCGCTGGGCAAGCCGGCGGCACTGGCGCAGGTGATTGCGCGAATTGACAGTGACCGTGAGCAGCTTGCCAGGTCGTCATTGGCCGCCCGTGCCTTTGCGGCTGAGCACGCGTTTGAACGCACCTACGCGCGCAGGGTCGCGCATCTGATCGCATTGAGCCGGTTGCCGGAAGCTCTGCGCGGATCACGCCGCTATAACGGCCGCGCCGCAGCTCCTTCCGCGTGATTCATCGCATCGGCAATCCACAGATAGTCAAACAGCGCACGCCGGCCCTCGGGATAAACCTCCCGGAATCGCCCGTTCACCTGCAGGGTTTCACCACCCCACAAAAACCGGAACGCGAAGTACAGCGGTTCGGAAGCCAGTTCGATGTCGCAGGCATCCTGTGTGTGTTGCGCGGGACGCAACCCATCCCGGCCGCTGTATTCCACACTTTGCGCGTAATCGGTGAGCCAGATGCGCGCCGGTCGCACGCGCAATGACAGCAGGTAACTGGCGGCACGGAGGCGGGCGCCCCAGTTCGGAAGTGGCCGATTCAGCTGTTGTTGGCGCGCGGCCATCTTCGCCAGCCGGGCGCGCAGGCGAAGCGTGGAGAGGTCCTTTCGCAGACGACGGGTGAACTTGTCTGCGGCTTCGGTCAGTGTTTCCATCGCCACGCGTTCCCCGGAAATCGTCGGGCGGCTTGCAAGCTCCGCGATGTCTGCACGATAGCGATGTACCGCGGAGCTACTGTCGATCTGTTCACCCAGTGTCCATGCATCACCCGGATACAGCACCACGGGCTGGGCGTTGGTATCGTTCCGGAGCCTGGTGACGATGCGCTCCACATCCACCAGCGCCTCGTTCATGTAGGCGTTCTCTTCGTGGCAGAACCAGACGAAGCTGGCGAACGGGATCATGTGTCGGGCATCGAGTGCTTTGGTCTGCATCACCGCGCGGTCAAGCATTTCCTCCGCGCCCTTCATGCGCCGGGACAGATCTTCGGCATTGCCATCCCAGGCCGACACCGAAAACTGGGACATCAACACGTCCACCGGCCCGGTCTGGGCACGCAATGCCTCGCATTGCGCCGGCGTGGCCGCCTGGCAGTCGTTCAGGTTCAGCACGCTGCCTTCCGGGGTGCGGATCAGCAGCCAGGAATCGTCCGACTTTTCCCAGACGTTGCACATCAGCTCGAACCCTGGTGCCAGCGCCAGCCATTCCATGGTGGGCAGCTCGCGAATCTCCGCGAAACCCAGCTTCTCGCAGTGCGAGATGATCTTGCGATCTTCGCTACTGTGAAACAGCACCGTGATCCTGCTGCGGAACTCTTCTGGAATCATCGCCAGCGTGCGCGGACTGAAGTGATCGGGGTGTTCGTGCGAAAACCAGATGTGCGTGACGGATGCAAAGTCCTCGGCGCTGAATTTCGGCTCCGACAGCAGTGCCCAGCCGTTGTCGAATGCGGTGCCGACCAACCACGGATCGCAGATCAGGTGAACGGGATCGCGGCGAAATACCACGGAAGAATGCGTGACGAATTCAATCTGCATGGGCGCTTGCATCATGGAGGGTGCTTTCTTGTCGGGGGCGGGAACGCGCATCAGGTTCGCGTGGCAGATGTAAGGTGTGCAGTATGCTGCGCATTGTGACGCACGTCGCGGATCGGTGTCACAAATTCCGGATGGTCCTCGCGACGCGCCCCGCCGCCCGTCGCCCACGGCGCATTGCCCGACGCAGCACTGAATCCTGCTGCTCCCAGGATTCCGGCCAGTTCACGCTGCAAAAGGCCTTGCCCAGCTCGACCACTTCGTCGCGCGTGAGCGCCACCTGCAACGCGGCCAGGTTGGCATCCAGCTGCGCGGTCGTACTGGCGCCGGCCACTGGTGTGACGCCGGGTTGTGCGATCAGCCAGGCCAGCGCAACGGCTGATGGTTGTACGCCATGGGTCAGGGCCATTTGTTCGAGCGTCTGGCGCGCAGTGCGCAGTCGCCGCATCGCGGCGCGGTTGGCTATCTGCGGAATGCGTGCGCACAGCGCGCCGGCGGCCAGCGGGGAGTAGGCCAGCAGTGCGATGTGCGTTTCGCGGCACAGCGGCAGTACGTCGCTTTCCGCGTGCCGGCGCAGCAGGCTGTATTCGTTCTGCACGCTGAACAGTGGCACGTCGCCCATGGCTTGCCGCGCCTCACGCAACTGGGCTGCACTGAAGTTCGATACGCCGATCTCGCGTAGCAGGCCCTGGGTACGAAGGTCGAGCAGCGTGCCCAGGGTGTCGGCGATCGGCGTGTCGATGTCCGGGTGATGGATCTGCACCAGATCCAGGTAATCCAGCCGCATCCGCCGCAGGCTGGCCTCCACGTCGGCGCGTACGGCTTCCGGTCGCAAGTCCTTTCTTACGTCGACCTTCGTGGGGACATGGGGGTTGAGGACACGCGGGCCCGCGCCTCCTTCTGCCTCCGGCGCCGTCGTTCTGTTGAACGAAAACAGAACGCGGCCGTGCGGATCGCCGTCCCAGCGCAGCCCCACCTTGGTAAGAATCTGCACGTGATCGCGCGGCACACCCTGCAGCACGCGGCCGATCTGTTCCTCGCAGCGCCCGAAGTCATACAGCGGTGCGGTGTCGATCGCGGTGAGGCCGCGGTCGATGGCGCCACGCAGCAGCTGTTCGCGCTCGGCGTCGGACGCCTGGCGTCGGGCCATCGCACCGAAGACCAGTGGCGGCAGGATCAGACGGGCGTCGGGGTTGGGGGCCATGGCGGTGAGCATAGTCTGTATCCGCCCCGAGGCACCATTGGTCGCGTCGAGCCGGCGCTCGCGCTGGCGTTCGGGTCCGGTGAGCCGTCCGCGGGATTTCGCCATGCCGCGGGTGGACCGTTTACACTACCGCCCCCGCAATCGCCGACGCGACCAGCACACGGGCCGCCGATGACCATAACAACCCGCTTCGCCCCCAGCCCCACCGGCTATCTGCACATCGGCAGTGTGCGCACCGCGCTGTATGCCTGGGCTTACGCCCGCCGCCACGGCGGCCGCTTTGTGCTGCGCATCGAGGACACCGATCGCGAGCGCTCCACTCAACCGGCCATCGACGCGATTCTCGATTCCATGAAATGGCTGGCACTGGACCCGGACGAGCCGCCCAGCTACCAGACGCAGCGCTTCGACCGTTATCGCGAAGTGCTGGAGCAGCTGCTTGCCGACGGCAAGGCCTATCACTGCTACTGCACGCGCGAGGAGCTGGACGCCATGCGCGCGGACATGCAGGCGAGGGGCGAGAAGCCCCGCTACGACGGACGTTGTCGCGCGGGCCTGGATGAGGCGACCATCGCGCACAAGTCCCGCGCCGGCGTGACCCCGGTCGTGCGCTTCAGAACCCCGCAGGAAGGCCATGTCGCCATCGACGACCAGGTCAAGGGCCGCATCGTGTTCGACAACGCCGAGCTCGACGACCTGATCATCGCGCGCTCCGACGGCACGCCCACCTACAACTTCGTGGTCGTGGTCGACGACGCCGACATGGGCATCACCCACGTGATTCGCGGCGACGATCACATGAACAACACGCCGCGACAGATCAACCTGTTCCACGCGCTGGGCGTGACGCCGCCGGTGTTCGCGCACCTGCCGATGATCCACGGCCCGGACGGTGCCAAGCTCTCCAAGCGCCACGGTGCCGTCAACATCCTCGAATACCGCGATATGGGTTACCTGCCGGACGCGGTGCTGAACTATCTGCTGCGCCTTGGCTGGTCGCACGGCGATCAGGAGATCTTCACGCGTCAGCAGATGACGGAGCTGTTCGACCTCGAGCATGTGAGCCGCTCCGCCGCCATGTTCGACCCGCAGAAATTCCTGTGGGTGAACCAGCAGCACATCCAGAGCGCGCCGGCCGAACAGCTGGCGGCCCTGCTCGGTGAGCATCTGGCGACACAGGGGCTGGACCCGGCCAACGGCCCGCCGCTGGAGCTGACCGTGGAGGCGCTGCGTGCCCGCAGCCAGACGCTGCTGGAGATGGCCGAGCGCGGACACTGTTATTACGAGGAATACGAGGCGTTCGACGAGAAGTCGGCGAAAGCGCATCTGAAAGCCGCCGCGCGGCCGGTGCTGGAGGCACTGGCTGTCGCGCTGCGCGACGCGCCTGAATGGTCCGAGGCGGCGCTGGAGCCGGTGGTACAGCAGGTGGCCGAGTCGCTGCAACTGAAACTCGGCAAGGTGGCCCAGCCGCTGCGCGTGGCATTGACCGGGCAGGCCGCCTCACCGGGCATCGGCATGACGCTGGTACTGGTCGGCCGCGAGCGTGCGCTGGCGCGAATCGCGCGCGCGCTCACGTTCGTCGATGAGCGGGCGACGATGGCCGACGGTGACGTGACAGGCGTTACATGACGTAGTCGGCGTCGCGACCCGGCTGTGCGTTAACGTCAGATCCAGCCGAACCCGCGCGACATCGTACCCAGCATCGTCGCCGCAAACGCAACGTAGAGCACCAGTGCCCAGAGCTTCGCTGACGCGATCTGGCCCGACAGCCGAATATCCATCGCGTGCATCCGGTCGGTCAACGAAGCGTTGAGCGCCTCGATGCGTCCGCTCAACGATGAGTTGACGGCGTCGATGCGTTCGCTGAGCGATGAGTTGACGGCCTCAATTCGTTCGCTGAGCGATGAGTTGACGGCCTCAATTCGTTCGCTGAGCGATGAGTTGACGGCGTCGATGCGTTCGCTGAGTGATGAGTTGACGGCCTCGATGCGTTCGCTGAGTGATGAGTTAACGGCGTCGATGCGTTCGCTGAGCGATGAGTTAACGGCCTCGATCCGCCCACTCAGCGACTTGTCCAGGGATTCGCTGCGGGAGATCGAATCAGCGTACATCGCATCCAGCTTGTCCCGCAGCCCACGCAGCTCCACGCGAATCTCCGACACATCCGATCGGATATGCGAGACGTCCGACTCCAGACGAGCAACCCGTGCTTCCACTGCTTCCTCCACTGCGACCATCACCCCTTCCCCTGCGTAGTCAACTGCTGCCGCAAGGGTAGGGTGTCTCGCCGACACCACGAAAGTGGAATATTACGTATATCTGGCGGTTTTTTCATCGCGCGGCCGGCGCGCTTGTGGTCCATTGTTAAAGATGCAGCGACAACCGAAAAGGGGCAGGCGCGCAGCGGTATGGCAAATGCCGGCTTGAGACGTGGCGCAGTAAATGGCACGATTCATGGCATGAAAACCACCATGGATTCTGCTGGGCGAATTGTCGTGCCTAAAGCTCTGCGTCAGGCGCTGGACCTCAAGGCCGGCCAGCCGCTGGAGATATCGGTCGAGAATGGGCGTTTGCAGCTGGAGCCGGCCGCTACGCCTATGACGCTGGAAAAGCGCGGCAAAGGCCTGGTCGCGGTACCCGAGAACCCGTTGCCCGAACTGACCGCCGACCTTGTGCGCGGCACGCTGGAAGGCCTGCGCAGGTGAAGGCCGTGGACACCAGCGTCGTCGTTGCGGCGTTTGCGAGCTGGCATGAACTGCACGACGCCGCCAGACGTGTCCTGGACCAGCAGCCCGAACTGATAGAGCATTGCGCGCTTGAAGCGTACTCGGTGCTGACGCGTCTGCCGGCTCCGCATCGCGCGCCGGCCGTTGTCGCGCGCGATTTCATCTCGGCACGATTCCCGCGTCCGTTCCTGCGGCTTTCTCCGGAATCCTTCAGACGGTTTGTGGCGGGTCTGGCAGCACAGGGAATCATGGGTGGCGCTGCGTATGACGCCCTGATCGCCGCAACCGCATCGGCCAACAAGGCCGAGCTGGTCACTTGTGACCGGCGCGCGACGTCGATCTACGATCGATTCGGCGTTCCGGTCTCAATCCTCTCGTGACCGCCGCCTCAGATTCCCTTGACCCCCCTTCCCCGGCTACCTAAACTTCCCGCCCGGACAGTGGGGCCATAGCTCAGCTGGGAGAGCGCTACAATGGCATTGTAGAGGTCGGCGGTTCGATCCCGCCTGGCTCCACCACTTCCCAACACAGTGACGGAACACTTCTATATAATGCGCTCCGGGCGCGGCAACGCGCACGAATGCATCCTCAGCGTCCCCATCGTCTAGAGGCCTAGGACACCGCCCTTTCACGGCGGCAACCGGGGTTCGAATCCCCGTGGGGACGCCATTTATTGCCGCGCTCACTCCACCTTCTCCGGAAACAACCCCGGCATCCAGCGGGGTGCGAGCGTGGCCGGGTGCCCCCGGTTTCCAGCGCGGTGTCTGTGTCTACGCGCCACCGTTGCGTATGCTTTACGGTAGCCGCCCCGGTCCGCGGGGCGTCGGCTGCTCAGGGAGGCTTTTCCGGCGCTGATGAACGATCCGATCACGTCCTTGCCGGCATCGTCCCCGGTGTCCGGTGAACTCCCGACGCTCCGTGGCCTGGTGCTGGCTGGTGGCTTCAGCCGCCGCATGCGGCAGGACAAGGGCGCCATGGATTACCACGGCGTGCCGCAGGTGCGCTGGTGCCACGATCTGCTGGCGGAATTCTGCGCGTCGGTGCATGTCTCGGTGCGCGTGGCCCAGGTCGCGACGTCCGAGCCCGAACCCGAGCCCTCGCCAGCGCACAGGACCGACTTCGCGCCGGTCCCGGCGCCCCGGCGCGAGCAGGCGGCGTATCGCGGCCTGCCGCTGATCCTGGATCGCGATGCCGATATCGGGCCGGCGTCCGGGCTGTTGGCAGCCTGGCATCTGCACCAGAACAGTGCATGGCTGGCGCTGGCGGCGGACATGCCGCTGGTGACGCGCGATCTGCTGGCGCTTCTGGTGCGGGGGCGTGATCCGACAGCTCTGGCCACCGCCTTCAGGCACGCTGACGGCACTTTGGAGCCGTTGTGCGCGATCTGGGAGCCGGATGCCGGGCGGAGGCTTGCCGAGTCGGTGGCGGCCGGGAAATCGTCTCTCAGGCGCCTGCTGGAGGGTGCCGGCGTGAGGGTGCTGGAGCCTGCCGATCCGGCTGCGCTGGTCAGCATCAACAGGCCGGAGGAAGACGCCGTGGCGCGCGCCCGGATCGCCGCCGCAAAGGCGCCCGGCGAAGGCCTGCCGGAGGCCTGATGTCGCAGAATAACCACGCTTGCGGGCCTTTCCGGGGGCGATTATGTGCAGCCACCGGCTGGTATTGCAACTTATTGAAATAAAAAGATAAAAAATCCGGCCTTGGCGATCCGTGCGGCGGCGGGTATCCTCCCCACAGCTCATTTACGGATGACCCACCTGTTTTTTTGAGGGCGCGCTGTCGGGCTCGGAGCCTGTCGGAAGCCATGGGTAGTCCCGTCGGTCGGCGGCGGTTTCCTGGGGCGCTGAGTGAGACAGCGCAGCCCTCGTTTCGATTCACGATCCACGTTCAGATTTCTTTTTTCAACGGCACGAAGACAACGTGATGCACGCCAGTCGAAATACGCCGGGCGTTGCACAACCGGTGACGTACACTCTGTGACGCACGCTGGCGATGCAGACTGGCTGCTACACGGTGCATCACACTGTCGATCCGCAACGAGTAAACCGCAACGAGTCCATGAACCACACACTGAAGCGCGCAGCCGAAAACGACATTGAAGTGCCTCTGCTCGATCTTAGAGCGCAGTATCAGCAGTTCCGATCACAGGCGCTGGAGGTCATCGCCGAAGTCTGTGAAAGTCAGCAGTTCATTCTCGGACCGCGTGTGCGTGAGCTCGAAGCGCAGTGCGCCGCGTATGCCGGCGCGCGTCACGGGATCGGCCTGTCGTCGGGTACCGATGCGCTGCTGATCGCGTTGATGGCGCTGGACATCGGTCCGGGCGATGAAGTCATCACCACGCCGTATACCTTCTTCGCCACCGCCGGTGTCGTCGTGCGTCTGGGCGCACGGCCGGTGTTCTGTGATATCCGTCCGCATGATTTCAATATCGATCCGCAGGCGGTGCGCGATTTTCTGGAACAGCAGTGTGAACGGCGTGATGGACGCATCGTCAATCGTGTCACCGGTGGCACGGTCAAGGCGCTGATCCCGGTGCACCTGTACGGGCAGATGGCCGACATGCCGGCGCTGATGAAGCTGGCGAACGAGTTCGGCCTGGCGGTGATCGAAGACGCCGCACAGGCCATCGGTTCGGAGCTCGAGGACGGTCGCCGTGCCGGCGGCATCGGCGACATTGGCTGTTTCTCGTTTTTTCCCACCAAGAACCTGGGCGCCTTCGGCGATGCGGGCATGTGCGTTGCCAACGACGAGGCGCTGGCCCGCAGGCTGACGATTCTGCGTGTGCACGGCGGCGAGCCCAAGTACTACCATTCGCTGGTCGGTGGCAATTTCCGTATCGACGAGCTGCAGGCGGCGGTGCTGCTGGTGAAGCTGCCGCTGTTGGATGGCTGGACGGCCGGCCGGCAGCGCAACGCGCAGATCTACCGGGAGCTGTTCGCCGAGGCGCGGCTTGACGATGTCATCCGGCTGCCGGCGGTGACACCCGGTTACCGACACATATTCAACCAGTTCGTCATCCGCACAACGCGCCGTGATGAGCTGCGCGCGTTTCTGCAGGCGAACAGGGTGGGCACGGAAATCTACTACCCGATGCCGCTGCATCAGCAGGCGTGCTTCGCGAATCTGGGTCATCAGCGTGACGATTTCCCCGAATCCGCGCGCGCCGCCGAGGAGACCCTCGCGCTGCCGATCTATCCGGAGCTGCGCCGCGAGCAGCTGGAGCGCGTCGTCGCCCTGATCGCGCGCTTCTTCGAAACGCATGTCTGAACCCAACCACAAGGCTGCCGCTCGCAAGCTCCTGATCGTTGAGGACGATCCGGGCATCCAGAGCCAGCTTCGCTGGTGCTTCGAGAACTATGAGGTGATCGCCGCGGGTGATCGCGACAGTGCGATTGCCGAGCTGCGCCGTCACGAGCCGCCTGTTGTGCTTCAGGACCTGGGTCTGCCGCCGGATGACTCCGGTGTCAGCGAGGGGTTCGCAACGCTCACCGAGATCCTGGCGCTGTCGCCGCACACCAAGGTGATCGTGGTCACCGGCAACGGTGATCAGTCCAATGCCGTGAAGGCCGTGGCGCTGGGTGCCTACGATTTCTACGAAAAGCCGGTCGACTTCGATGTGCTGCAGCTCATCGTCGGTCGTGCCTATCACATCCATGAGCTCGAGGAGGAGAACCGTCGCCTGCTGGCGAATGTTCAGGCCTCGCCGCTGGATGGCATCATCGCCGCCAGCGACGCAATGATGCGTGTCTGCCGCATGGTCGAGAAGATTGCGCCGACCAACGCGACCACGCTGCTGCAGGGCGAATCCGGCACCGGCAAGGAACTGCTCGCGCACGCCATTCACGGCCTGAGTCCGCGCGCCAAGGCGCCGTTCGTGGCGATCAACTGCGCGGCGATTCCCGACACGCTGCTGGAATCGGAGCTGTTCGGATTCGAAAAGGGTGCGTTCACCGGCGCCGTGAAGCAGACGCCGGGCAAGATCGAAGGCGCCAATGGCGGCACCCTGTTTCTGGACGAGATCGGCGACATGCCGCTGGCGCTGCAGGCCAAGCTGCTGCGTTTCCTTCAGGAACGCGTCGTGGAGCGGGTCGGTGGCCGCACGGAAATTCCGGTGGATGTACGTGTGGTCTGCGCCACCAACCAGAAGCTGTCCGATGCGATCAAGGTGGGCGGGTTTCGCGAGGATCTCTACTACCGCATCAGCGAGATCACGATCGATATTCCGCCGCTGCGCGAACGCGACGGAGGCCGCATCGTGCTCGCGCGGCACCTGCTCACGCGGTTCTCGGAGCAGCAGGGTCGCAGTTTCCGCGGCTTCTCCGACGATGCCCAGGATGCCATCGATTCCTATCCGTGGCCGGGCAACGTTCGGGAAATGGAGAACAAGATCAGGGGCGCGGTGATACTCGCCGAAGGCAAGTCGGTGACCGCGGCCGATCTTGGCATCGCGGCCGGGGAATCCAGGAACCTGAATCTGCGTGTCGTCCGCCAGGAAGCTGAAACCCGCGCCATCAATGATGCGCTGATCCGCTCGTCGGGCAATATCTCGCGTGCCGCGGAACTGCTCGGCATCACCCGTCCGACGCTCTACGACCTGATGACGAAGCACGGCATCGATGTCGACGCCGTCGTCAACGCTGACTGAAGTCGGTCACCGGCTTCGGCCTTTGGCGCTGGCTTTGACTTCGACCTCGGCCGTCGATCAGCCGGCGACGGTCAATGGCGGTTGACGCTCACTCCTTGAACTGCTCGGGATTCAGCTTGTGTCGCGCCAGCAGTTTGTAGAAATCGGTGCGGTTGCGCTTGGCGAGCCGCGCCGCCTGGCTGACATTGCCGCCGGTGATATGCAGCAGCTGTGACAGATAGCTGCGCGTGAACTCGTCGCGCGCGTCCGAGAACGACGGCAGTTCCTGTGAGCGTTCGCCCAGTGCGGTGCGCACCTGCTCGGCGGCAATCACCCGCGTGGGACTCAGCGCCACGTTCTGGCGCACCACGTTGTACAGCTCGCGGACATTGCCGGGCCAGTCGTTGGCCACCAGCAGCTCCACCGCTTCCGGCGCATAGACCTTGCGATCCTGTCCGGACTCGGCGGCGATCTGTTCGAGGAAGTGATCCACCAGCAGCGGCACGTCTTCACGCCGCGTGCGCAGCGGCGGCAGATGGATGTTCACGACATTGAGCCGATAGTACAGATCCTCGCGGAACGATCCCGCCACCATCAGGTCCTTGAGATCGCGGTGGGTCGCTGATATGACACGCGTGTCCACGTCCACGGCGTTGGTGGCGCCCACCGGACGCACCTGGTGCTCCTGGAGTACGCGCAGCAGCTTCACCTGCAGTCGCATCGGCATGTCGCCGATCTCGTCCAGCAGCAGCGTCCCGCCGTGGGCGGCCTGGAACAGGCCCTTGTGGCTGCGGTGCGCACCGGTGAACGCGCCCTTCTCGTGACCGAACAGTTCGGATTCGAGCAGGTTCTCGGCCATGGCGCTGCAGTTGATTGCCACGAACGGTTTGTCGCAGCGCGGACTGGCGCGATGAATGGCGCGCGCGATCAGCTCCTTGCCGGTGCCCGACTCACCGGTGATCAGCACTCGCGTGTCGGTGCCGGCCACCATATTCGCCTGTTTCAGGCAGGCTTCCATCGCCGCGCTGCGCGTGATGATCTCCAGGTTGCCGTGGTCGCTCCTGGGCAGACCGGAAAGCTTCATGGCACGCTCGACATAGGACAGCAGCTGGTCCTTGTCGATGGGCTTGGTGAGAAACCCGAAAGCGCCGCTCTGCGTGGCTTCGACCGCGTCCGGAATCGTGCCGTGCGCGGTGAGCAGCAGCACGCACAGCCCCGGACGCTGGCGCTGGATCTCCTTCAGCAGCCCGATGCCGTCCATCTTCTCCATGCGCAGGTCGCTGATGACGAGGTCCGGCCGAAAGCGGGGCAGGGCGGACAGCGCTTCGGCGGCGCTTTCCACGGCTTCCACGTCGTACTTTTCGGCGCTGAGCCGGATGCTGAGCAGCCGCAGCAGCCCCGGATCGTCGTCGACGAGCAGGATGCGGCCGCGGTGCGGGGATTCCGTATTATTGGGGCGAGTCTGAACCATTCTCACGTTCCCTGATTGAGCGTTCAATATTGGCAATGGCGTCGAGCCGCTCGAGCGCATCCTCGAGCTCTGCGCGCAGACGCCGGTTTTCCTCCAGCGCAGCTGCCAGACGTCGGGCATTCGCGGACTGCTGCTGTTCCAGTTCCGTGGCATTGCGGCTGCGCAGCTGTTCCGTCTCTGCGTCCAGTTTCAGCGTCTGTTCGGCCTGATTGAGGAAGATCGCGGCCAGCACCCGTTCTTCAGGCAGCAGTGTATTGCCGGAGGCGAGCAGCTGGTTGAGCAGACGCTGCGCGTCGGCGGCATTGCTCCAGGCATGGCCCGGCGTGGCATGGATCAGCGCCATGCGCAGCCGGTTGGTGGTGGTGGGCGAGCGGCTCAGTGCGTCGGCCGCGTCACGGTAGGCGTCGGCCTGCTGCACGGGGTCGTCGCTGGCCAGCGCGTGCACCGCCTCGAGATAGATGCCCACACCGTTGCCTGTTATCCGTGTCAACGAACCATCGGCGGACGAGGCGGGCGCATCGACACCGTTCCCGTCCCCGAGGATTCCGCCCATGCCGCTGCAGCCGGCCATGGCGGCCAGCACAAGCATCGCCCCGATCCGGTACGCCGGCGCGCGGAGCATGTGTCGCAGTCTGTGTAATGAATCAGGCATTGGCCACCAGAAGCGGTCTGTCCGCCGCGCGACGCAGCGGCAGGCGCACCTGAAAACGCGCGCCGGGGTTGTCATTGAGGACCAGTCTCACCGTGCCACCATGCGCCTGCACGCATTCGGCCACCACCGACAGGCCGATACCGGTGCCGCCCACCGGACCGCCCTGCATGCGACGTCCCTGATAGAACGCTTCGAATATGCGGTCGCCGTCCTCGGGCGCGACGCCCGGCCCGCTGTCGGACACATCGATCACCAGCTCGTCGCCGTGCATGGCCGCATCGATCTGGATGGCGCCGTCCGGTGGCGTGAACTTGATGGCATTGGACAGCAGGTTCTCCAGTACCAGACGCAGCTTGCCGGCATCGGCGCGCACATTGATCGACTCGACGTTGATCTGCAGTCTGATGCGCTGCTTGGAGATCGTCAGCCGATGCTGGCTGAGTATGCCGAAGACCAGTGGCTTGAGTTCGAACTCGGTGATTTCCAGTCGCGCCGTGTTGGTCTGCCAGGCACTGAACGTGAGCAGGTTCTCGATCAGCTGCTGAAGCTTGAGGCCGTTGTCGCGCAGGATGGACGTTACCTCGGTCTGCTGTTTGTCCAGCGATCCCACCGAGCCGTCCAGCAGCAGCTCCGTACCCTCGCGGATATTGGCCAGCGGTGTCTTGAGTTCGTGCGACATGTGGCGCAGGAAGCGGTTCTTTTCTTCCGCCGACTCCATCAGCCGCAGCCGCAGCCATTCCAGCTTACGTCCCAGCGCCTCGATGTCACGCGGCCCGGCAACCTCGATCTGATGATTGAAATCGCCTTCGCCCAACGCCCTGATCGCCCGGTCCACGCGTCGCATCGGGCGTCCGACCACCACCAGAAAGAACAGCACCAGCAGCGCTGTTCCCGGAATCAGCGCGGCCGACTGCCAGACCAATGACTGGCGCGCGGAGCGGCTGTCTTCCTGCAACTGGCCGAGTTTGTCGTTGACCAGACCGCGCGTGACCTGCGCGACCTCGCGGGCGTCGGCGTTCATGGCGCGGAATGTGTCGATTATCCTTTCGTCCGGCGCACCTTCCTGCGTGGGCGCGGAAAGGATGTTGCGAACGGTTGCCGCGCGCATCACGATGGCCGACAGCTGCGCTGTGACCTCCTCGCTTTGCGGCAGGTTGGTCAGTGCCTGGGTGCTGCGCGCCAGGGAAACCAGGTCGCCGTCGAACAGGGTCAGAAGTCCCGGATCCGGGATCACCAGATACTGAAGCGCGCTGCGCTGCATGTCGCCCAGCAGGGACGCGATGCGCTGATTCTCGCGCGTGATGGCGGCGCTTTCGTTCACCACGGTCTCGCTGGCCAGGGCATGGCGGCCCAGCGTCGCCACCGCGTTGCCCACCGCGATCAGCAGCGGCAGCGCGACCAGTGCCAGACCCAGCAGGATCAGGCCGAGCAGTGTTCGCGGGCGCCCCAGCCTCATATCGCGCCGTACCTGTACTGCGCGAGCACGGCGGCCGTAGGCGTGGCGGGTTTGCGGATGATGGATTTGGACATCGTGCAGTCGGCGGTGTTGTGGATCTGTTTGCGATTCAGGCGTTATGCCCCGGCCGATCACTCGAAGCGGACCACCCGTCAGCCGCGAGGCGCTGTTCCCAGCGCAGCGCGGTGGCGACGATGCCGGTCAGGTCATCGTGACGTGGGGTCCATCCCAGCACCTGACGGATGCGATCGGCGCGGGCGATCAGCGTGGGCGGGTCTCCGGGCCGGCGCTCGGCCTCGCGAATGTCAAGCTCGCGCCCGGCAACCCGTTCGACGGTGGCCAGCACCTCGCGCACGCTGTAGCCGCGCCCGTAGCCGCAGTTCAATGTCGTCGATTCGCCGCCGTTGCGCAAGTACGCCAGCGCTTTCAGGTGGGCGTCGGCCAGATCCTCCACGTGGATGTAGTCGCGCACGCCGGTGCCGTCGGGCGTGGGGTAGTCTGTGCCGAAAATGGTCACGTGGCTGCGTTTGCCAACCACGGCTTCGCAGGCGACCTTGCTCAGCAGGGTGGCGTTCGGCGTGGCCTGGCCGATGCGCGCCTGGGGATCGGCCCCGGCCACGTTGAAGTACCTCAGCGCCACGTAGCGCAGGTCGGTCGCGGCGGCCACGTCGCGCAGCATCCATTCCGTCATCAGCTTGGACACGCCATACGGGTTGATCGGCGCCGTCGGGGTCTGTTCGGATGCGTAGCCGTCGGCCGGGATGCCGTACACGGCGGCGGTCGAGGAGAAGACGAAGTGCTTCACGCCCGCCGCTACGGAACGTTCCAGCAGCGTACGGCTGGCGCAGGTGTTGTTGCCGTAGTATTTCAGCGGCTGGCTGACCGACTCGGGGACGACGATATGCGCGGCGAAGTGCATCACGGTATCGATGTCGTGTCGGGCAAAGAGGTCGTCCAGACAGGCGCGGTCACCGGTACCACCTTCAATCAGATCGCCGTACAGAACGGCCTGTCGAAACCCGGTGGACAGGTTGTCGAGCACGATGACATGCTCTCCGGCTTCGCCCAGTTGTCTCACGATGTGAGAGCCGATGTAGCCGGCACCGCCGGTCACGAGTATTGTTTTCCTGCTCATGCGTATTCTTCGGGTGACATAATGAATCGGCGCGAGTGTAACAGTCTGGTCTGACAATGCCGGGAATCGGATCGCAGTTCAGTAGTTCGGAGCGGGCGCGGGCGCGGGCGCTGGCGCTGGCGCTGGCGCGGGCCGGCGCGGGCGCGCGGGCGGGGATGGCTGTCGCGCTGCTCATGTCGCTGCTCGCCCCGGTGCTCACCGGCTGCGGGTCCTCGTCCGGCTCCTCGCCGGCCGCGGCGTTCGAGCCGGTCCGCATCAGCGGTGTCGTGAGCTTCGACAGGGTACCGGTCACCGCCGGTGGCGGGTTGGACTATACCGCCACACAGCCGGTACCGGCCCGCGGCGTGCTGGTGCAGATGGTGGGTAATGGTACCGTGCTGGCGGAATCCGCCACCGACGAGGACGGCCACTACAGCCTGATGCTGTCCCAGTCACGCGAGGTGCGGATTCAGGTGCGTGCTGAAATGCACCGTGCCGGGTCGGGCGGATGGCACGTGCGGGTGGTGGACAATACCGCGGGTAACGCGCTGTACGCCCTCGACAGCGCGCCGATCCATGGCCGCGACGGCGATCAGGTGCGTAATCTGCATGCCGCATCAGGGTGGAACGGAGCCGCGTACAGCCAGTCGCGCGCCGCGGCGCCGTTCGCGATCCTGGATGTGATTCACGACGCCATGGCGCTGGTGCGCGAGGCCGACGAGGGCATCACGTTCCCGCCGCTTCAGGTGCACTGGAGTCCGCTGAACGCGCCGGTGCTGAGCGACGCCGGTACGCTCGATGTCGCCAATGGCGACATCGGATCGAGTTTCTTTGCGCCGGGCTTTGGCATCTATGTGCTCGGCGCGGAAGGTGAGGACACCGACGAATTCGATCGTCACGTGATCGCGCACGAATGGGGGCATTTTTTTGAAGAGGTGGTTGCGCGCAGCGACTCACAGGGTGGACCGCATGCGCTGGGCGACCATCTGGATCCGCGCGTGGCCTTCAGCGAAGGCTGGGCTAACGCGTTTTCGGCATTCGTCACCGGCGACAGCATCTACAAGGATTCGCTCGGCCCCGGGCAGGCTGACAGCTTCACGTTCGACATCAGCGGCGTCACCGAACCCTTCTCTCTCCATCGCGGCTGGTTCAGTGAGCAGTCGGTGCAGGAACTGCTGTATGCCCTGTTCGAACCCGAATCCGCGGCAACGGGACGGGGGCCGGGTTTCGGCTTCGCGCAGCTGCACGATGTCATGGCCGGTCCGTTCGCCACCGATGTGGCGCTGACGACGATCTTCTCGTTTCTCCACGCGCTGAAAACGCTGCGCCCGGAGGCCGATGCGCCCGCCATCGATCAGCTCACGCAGTCACAGGCCATCGATCCGGTGGTCGACGCCTGGGCCAGCGATGAAACCAATGCCGGCTACTGGTTCAGCAACGATGTGCTGCCCCTGTATCAGGACCTGGTGCCCGGCGGCGGCGCGGTGAATGTATGCAGCTCCAACACCTTCACGAGCTTCTTCTCCGGCGCGGTGAACAAGCTGTCGTCGCGACGCTTCCTGCGCGTGGAAATTCCGGTCGGCGGTCTGTATACGGTGACATCGCGCGCCACACTGATGCCCGAGTTCCAGGCGGCCAGCCCTGGCATCGTCGTGCATCGGGTGGGACGCATCGCCACCACGCAGGCACGCCCGGGCGATGTGTGCTCGGTGGGCGATCCGCCGTCGGCCTGCGCAGTCTCGATAACCGGCCAGCTGAGCGCGGGCACGCATGTGATCGAGGCCTTCGAATGGACCAATGCGCAGGAGGATCCGGACCATCCGCCGATCGGCCGTACCTGTTTCGACGTTCAGATCGCAGCCGGGGCGGCCGGCAAACCGGTCGCGCCGCTGGAGATGGACTACACGCTGGAAGGCACGCCCGTGCCCGGCGTACCACTGACGGTGCACTTGCGGGTGCGCAGCGGCGTCGCGCTGGAGTCGCTGGCACTCAGCGTGCACGGTGATGAGGAGCTGGTGGTGACCACGATGCAGCTGCCCACGGTGAGCGGTGCGGCGCCCGGCGAGGTGCTGCGCGCATCGGTCACGGTACTGCCGGTGGCCGGACGCGCTCACCTGACCCTGCTGGCCCGCGCCCATGCCGGCGGACACGCCCGCTCCGCGGTGCTGACCGTACCGGTATCGGCCCCGGCGCTGGCTCCGGCAACGGTATCGGCCCCGGCCACCGCACTCGTGGCACCCACGCCGGTGGATCAGACGGCAGCGGCACTGCCCGGCGGGGTTCGCCCGGCAGCGCAGCGGCGGCATGCCCGGGTGACCGTGGATGCTCGCGGTGAGCGCCTGTTTTCCCTGCCCGCCGAATTTCGCTGAGTGACGTTTTCCGAGAGTTCAGTCACGGCGGCCGCTTGCCGGCCTTTCCTATAGTGCCGCTTCAATAACAACCACGGGCGCAGAGAGCGCACGGATGTCTTCTGGTTATGTGAAAACAACCCTGCGGCGCAGGATCGCGGAGGCGCTGGAGGCACGGGGCCTTGAGTCCGTACGGGCGGCTCTGGCCGCGATTCTGGTTCATGCGGAGCCGTTGGATCGCAGTGTGCCGGACGACGCGGATACCGGGTATCCGTTGCCGTTGCGCAGGGAGGGTGGCCGGTCGTTGCTGGACAGCGTCAAGGATGCCATCCTCACGGTGTCCATCGATGGCCGTGTGATTTGCGCGAACAGTTCGGCGGCACGGCTGTTTGGTGCCCCCTCCCCGGTGGCGATCCAGGGCAGGGCGGCGGGTGAGCTGATTCCCGCACTGCAGTCGGGTGCCGACAGGCTGGCGCAACTGGCTGAGCCGGCCGACGACACCATCACCGATCTGGCGCCGCGTCTGATCGAAGCGCGCCGCGACGACGATCGGCCATTCCAGGCAGAAATCACGGTCAGCCGGGTGGCTGACGCGGTCGCCGGCGAGTGCTTCCTGCTGTGCCTGCGGGATGTCACCGACAGGCTGCGTTCCGAACAGGCGATGCGCGACAGCGAGGCCCGTTTCCGGGCGCTGGTGGAGAACGCGCCGGAAGCCATCGTCGTACTGGACGTGGACGAAGGCCGCTTCGTGGATGTGAACCAGAACGCGGTCAGGCTGTTCAGGTTCACGCAGGAGCAGCTGCTGGCTTCAGGGCCGCGCGCGATCAGTCCGGAGTATCAGTCCGACGGTCTGCCATCGTTCGGTCTGCATCGCGGTTACATCGACCGGGCGCTCCAGGGTGGACGGCCGGTGTTCGAATGGCTGCACATGGATGCGGAGGGACGGGAGATACCGTGCGAGGTACGCATGATCCGCCTGCCGTCCTCCGAGCGTCGCCTGATTCGGGCCAGCATCACCGACATCGCCGCGCGGCGTCGCTCCGATGCGCTGGCCCATGGTGAGCGGCGGGTGCTGGAACTGATCGCCGCCAACGCGCCACTGGAGCGCACGCTTCAGGCCGTCACGCGTGTCTGTGAACAGATGTACACCGATGTCTTCGCGGTGGTCATGCTGTTGGATGAGTCCGCGAACCGGATTCGACTGACGGCATGGGGCAGTCTGCCCGCGCCGTTGCGCGCGGTGCTCAAGGAGTTGCCGGTGCGTGTGGGCACTGGCGGATGCGGTGCGGCCGCGTCGCTGGGACGGCAGATCACGATCCGCGACGTGGCCGATGACGAATTCGCCGGCGACCTGCGCGAGCGCTTGCTTGAACATGGGATTCGCGGCCTGTGCTGCACGCCGATCGTGACCGCCGGCGATCGCATACAGGGCACACTGGCCGTGTACTTCGATACGGCGCGCAGTCCGACGACCGAAGAGCTGGACCTGATCAGCCGACTGGTGCAGCTGGCCGGCATCGCGATCCGTCGGCGTCAGGATCAGGATGCGCTGGCGGAAAGCGAGGCGCGGTTCCGTGCGCTGTTCGACAACGTCGTCGACGGCGTCTATCAGAGCACACCGGATGGTGAGCTGGTGTCGGCCAATCCGGCGCTGGTGCGCATGCTGGGCTTCGTCAGTGTCGAGGAGCTGACCGCGCATGGCGGTCTGGCGGCGATGTTCGCCGAGCACCATGATCGCGAGCGACTGCTGGCGGAGCTGGGCAGCCTCGGGCGGGTGCGCAACTTTGAATATCGACTCAGGAAGCGCGACGGCACGACGATCAACGCACTGGAAAACTCGCGCGTCGTTCACGACGATGCCGGCAACGCGCTTTACCATGAAGGCACGATCACCGACATCACGCAGCGCAAGGCGGCGGAGAAGGCGCTGTTCAGGGAGAAGGAGCGCGCTGAGGTTACGCTGAAGTCGATCGGCGATGCCGTTGTCACCACCGATGCCGATGGCCGCATCGAATACATGAACCCGGTTGCCGAACAGCTCAGCGGCTGGGAGCGTCGCCAGGCGCAGGGACGGTCCATCGACGATGTGATCAGGCTGTGCGAAGAGGAATCCGGACGCGATGTGGACGTGCCGGTGCGCGCCTGTCTGCAGGAAGGACGTGTCGTGGGCCTGGCCGACAACGTGGCACTGGTCGCCAGGGATGGTGCCCGGGTTGCGATCCAGGACTCCGCCGCACCGATTCTGGATCGCAAAGGTCGTGTCGTCGGCGCGGTGATGGTGTTCCACGATGTCAGCCGCGAACGCCAGCTGCATCGCAAGCTGGCCTACTACGCCAGCCACGATTCGCTCACCGGGCTCATCAACCGCCGCGAATTCGAGGAGCGTCTGTCGGCGGCGCTGAAGGCGTTGCGCGAGAATCCCGAACGCCGTTTCGCGCTGCTGTACATGGATCTGGATCAGTTCAAGGTTGTCAACGACACCTGTGGACACGCGGCTGGCGACCTGCTGCTGCGGCAGCTGGGCGATCTGCTGCAGACCCGTGTTCCGGCCGACGACGCGCTCGCACGGCTCGGCGGTGACGAATTCGCGGTGCTGCTGTCCGACTGCACCGTCGCACGGGCGATGGAGATTGCCGAGGTGCTGCGCGAGACCATTGCGCGTTTCCGGTTCTCGTGGCGTGACGGAGCGATGCAGGTGGGCGTGAGCATCGGCATCGTCGCCGTGCAGCCGCCGGTGGACTCGATCGCCAGTGTGATGAGTGCCGCCGATGTGGCCTGCTACGTGGCCAAGGATCTGGGTCGCAATCGCATTCATGTCTATGAGGAAGGCGACGCAGCCGAACGCCATCAGGAAATGCAGTGGGTGGCACGTATCAATCGTGCACGCGAACAGGAACGTTTCGAGCTGTTCTATCAGCCCATCGTGCCGATCGGTTCGGTGCGTGACTGCTGGCCGCAGTACGAACTGCTGCTGCGCATGCGCGACGAGCGCGGCGCGCTGGTTCCCACCAGTACGTTCATTCCCGCCGCCGAACGCTACAACCTGATGCCCAGCCTCGACCGCTGGGTGATATCTCAGGTCCTCGATGAACTGGTGTACCGCGAAAGCGATGACAACGATCCCTACATGCTGGCCCTCAACCTGTCCGGCACCACGCTGAACGATGCGAAGTTCGTTGATTTTCTGCTCAGTGAGCTCAGTGCCGCGAATGTGCCGGCCGGGGCGCTGTGTTTCGAAATCACCGAGACCGCTGCCATCTCCAATCTCGGTCAGGTGGTGCGTTTCATGAACGCGCTGAAGGAGTACGGCGTGCGTTTTTCGCTGGACGACTTCGGCACAGGCCTGTCCTCGCTGACCTATCTGAAGAACCTGCCGGTGGATTTCGTGAAGATCGACGGCGCGTTCATCCGCAATGTGATGCGTGATCCGGTGGATCAGAGCATGGTCGAGGCCATCACGCAGATGGCGCGCGCGCTCAAGGTCCACACCATTGCCGAGCGGGTCGAGAGCCGCGCGGTTCTGCAGCGCCTGGGCCAGATCGGTGTGTCGTTCGCACAGGGCTACTTCGTAGCCGTGCCGCAGCCGGTGACCGACCTGCCGCTGCGTCGCCGCGGATCGGCCCCGGCGGCCGGTGGCGAGGCGCCCGTGCAGCCGGTGCCCACCGTCTCCGACGTGATTTCAACGGGCGCGCTGCGGGCAGGTGCCGGAGGCGGCTGAACCGCACCGGCAACGCGCCCGGACGCCCCGGTCGCCCCGGTCGCGCGCACGTGACCCCTCTTCCCGCCCGCCCGGGTAGAATGCGCGCCATGTCCACGATGACTGACAAGCCCGTTCCGCGCCGGCTTAGCGTTGCGCCGATGATGGAGCGCACCGATCGCCATTGCCGCTACTTCCTGCGTCAGCTCGCGCCGGATGCGTGGCTCTATACGGAGATGATCACCGCGGCGGCGCTGCTGCGCGGTGATGCCGATCGCCTGCTGGCCTTCGATGTCGCCGAGCATCCGGTGGCGCTTCAGCTTGGCGGCTCCGAGCCCGGGGAGCTGGCGGCCGCGGCGCGGCTGGGTGCGGCCGCGGGCTACGACGAGATCAATATCAATGTCGGTTGTCCCAGCGCCCGCGTGCAATGCGGCTCGTTCGGCGTATCGCTGATGCGCGAACCGGAACGGGTGGCAGACTGTGTGCGGGCGATGCGCGAGGCGGTGTCGGTGGCCGTGACCGTGAAGACGCGTATCGGTGTCGACCACGACGACGACTACGCGTTTCTGCACCGCTTCGTCGGCGAACTGGCAGCCGCTGGCTGCCGCACGCTGATAGTGCATGCGCGCAAGGCGTGGCTGAACGGCTTGAGCCCGAAAGAGAACCGCAGCGTTCCGCCGCTGGATTATCCGCGCGTCCACCGTCTGAAGCGTGAGTTTCCCGAACTGGAAATCATCATCAACGGCGGCCTGAACCAGGTGGACGTGTGTCTGGCGCAGCTCGATCATGTTGATGGCGTGATGCTGGGACGTGCCGCCTATCATGACCCGTTCGTGCTCGCCGAGCTGAATGCACGGCTGTTCGGCGATGCCCGTGCAGCCACGCGTGAACGGGCGCTGACGGCATTCCTTCCCTATGCCGAGCGCGAGCTCAGTCGTGGCACGCCGCTGAGAGCCATGACCCGTCACCTGATGGGATTGTTCACCCACCGGGCCGGCGCCCGGCAATGGCGGCGCACGCTCACGGACCTTGCCGATGGCGACGAAGGTCTGCGGACGCTGCGCAGGATCGGAGCGTCGTTGCAGGCAAGGTCGCAATAAGTCGCGCCACGCCGTTACAATGGCTCGCGTCTTTACTCTTGCATATTTCATTTCCACCCGGGCGAACATCAGCGAGGTATCGCAGTGGCAGTCAGCGCAAAGAACGCGGTCGCAGGCAGGATGGCCGATACGGCCGATCGACACGAGCTTTACGAACAGGCAGTGCAGTGCGTGGAGGCGGAGGCTGAGTTTCTGCGTGACACATTCAAGGCACTGCGTGGACGCGACGCGCTGAGCTTTCGTGAGGATTTCTGCGGCACGGCCAGCGCCAGCTGTGAGTGGGTGAAGGGCGACGCACGCCGCACCGCTGTCGGGGTGGACTTCGATCAGGAAGTCCTGGAGTGGGGACGGCGCAACCGTGTCGCGCGACTGCCGGAGGTCGATCAGGCGCGCATCAAGCTGCTGCAGGACGATGTCACACGTGTGCAGACCGACACGGTCGACATCGTCGGAGCATTCAACTTCAGCTATTTCACATTCAATACCCGCGATCGGATGCGTGACTATTTCTCACGTGTGCGTGAGGCGCTGAACGACGACGGACTCTTCTTCCTCGATATGTTTGGTGGCTCCGAGGCCTACGATGTCCAGAAGGAAAAGACCAAACTGGACGGCTTCACCTATATATGGGATCAGGCGGAGTACGAGCCGGTCACCGGCCGCATGGTCTGCCATATCCATTTCAAGTTTCCGGACGGCTCGAAGATGAAGCGCGCATTCAGCTACGAATGGCGTCTGTGGACCCTGCCGGAGATTCGCGAGCTGCTGCTGGAGGCCGGGTTTTCCGCGGTACGCGTGTACTGGGAGGGCGAGGACGAGGACGGCGAGGGCAACGGCGAATTCACCGAACATGAAAAAGGCACGCCTGATCCGGCGTGGATCGCCTATATCGTTGCCGAGCGTTGAAAGCCGGTCGCGGCCCCTGCCGCCGGGCGGAAAAGAGCCGGGAAACGGAACTGCATCGCGATCGGGGGCGTGCAGCTCGCGTATAATCGCGGCGATTCGGTGCCTGATCGGGCTATTTCGAGAAGGATGTCATGGCTAGGGATGTCGAAGTCGCGATACTGTTCGCCGACGTGGTCGGCAGTACGCAGCTGTATGAACAGCTCGGCGACCTGAAGGCCAGAAAGATGGTCTCCACGTGCCTGGACATCATGCGTGAGGCCACTGAAGTGAATCGCGGCACGGTCATCAAGACCATGGGCGATGAGGTGATGTCCACGTTCCCGACGGCTGACGACGCAATGGTCGCGGCCAAGCGCATGCAGGAACGCATCTCCGGCGACGACCGGCTGGCGCACGATAAGGGGCATGTGGCCATTCGCATCGGCTGTCATTACGGCCCGGTGGTGCAGGAGCAGCGCGACGTGTTCGGTTCGGCGGTCCACACTGCCAATCGCATGACCAGTCAGGCCAAGGCGAACCAGATCATCACCACGCTGGGTACGGTCGAACGCATGTCACCGGAATGGCAGGCGGCTGCGCGTCAGATCGATATCGCCACCGTACGCGGCAAGGCCGATGAGGTTGTGCTGTTCGAGGTGGTCTGGCAGCCCGACGAGGCCACCAGCATGTTGCCGACGGTCGGCATGGGACGCGACCGCAAGCGGGTGCGTCGCCTCAGTCTGCGCTTCCAGGGGCACGAGGTCATCGTCGGCGATGGTCGCAAAAGCGTGACTATGGGACGCGCGGAGGATAACGACCTGGTCATCAAAGGCAACCTGATCTCACGGCTGCATGCACGCATCGAAGCCAGCCGCGACCGCTTCATGCTGTATGACGAGAGTACCAATGGCACATTCGTACAGACCCGCGGTGGCGAGGAAATCTTCGTGCGCCGCGACAGCACCCAGCTCAACGGCGAGGGCGTGATCGGCCTCGGTAAGGCGGCCCAGCCCGGCACGTCACTGGCCGTGCACTACGTCATCGAAGATTAGCCGGCTGGGCGGCAGAAGCCACGTGGCTGCCTCGTGCTCCATCGTCGGGCACTCGCAGGCGGAATTCGAAACCTAGTCCCTGTGACACTTGTCGCATTCAATAGAAGGCGCCGGATTTTCCGGCGGTGCGTCAAACAGCCACAGGAGGGCAAAGTCATGTCAAGGATCATTGCCGGTCACTTCAGGCACATCGAACAATTGCAGGAGGTGGTCGCACTTCTGCGTGAGCGCGGCTTCAGCGCTGACGATTACGCCACCTACTACCTGAATCCACCGGGCGGTCACGGACTGTACCGCGTCGGCTTTGACGTCGAGAACAACGAAAATGCGCCAGGGGCCGGAGTCGGCGCGGCGACGGGTGCCGCGGCGGGCGGTGCGGCCGGTCTCGCCATCGGCATCGTTGGCGGGCCGCTCGGCGCGCTTGCCGGAGGCGGCATCGGTGCCTATATCGGTTCCCTGATGGGCGCCCTCGGCCAGATGGAGCAGCTGGAAGCCGAGGATGCCAGCGTGAATCACCCGGCTGAGCCGCCGTCAGGGCCGATGATCGCGATCAACGCCGCCGACGAAAAGGCGGAACAGGACGCCATCAGCATTGTGACGCGCTGTTCGCCGCTGCAGGTGGATCGCGCCAGGGGCGACTGGCGGCACGGCGAGTGGGTGGATTTCGACCCACAAGAGCCGGTGGAGACATTGCACCACCGCGAGCCAGGCTGACTCCGGCCGTCGCGGCTGTCCTCGACGGTGTGCGGACCCGCGGAAAGCGTGCCGCGGACGCCGGTGTCGGGTATGCGAATATGATCGCCGGATATCTGTCGCGCTGGCTGCAGGACGGTTCCAACTGAGCCGCCTCAGCCGAACACCGGCAACCGAGCGGCACGGGCAGTCTTCGAGCAATGACGCTAAGATCAACGCCTGACCCATCGGGAGAGCCCGGCGGCGCATCCGCCGAGCCATGGAGGAGAAGTCATGCCGACACACCGCCGCATCCTCGTCGCCGCCGCCGCGCTCGCCCTGGTCCTTTACGGACACCCGCCGCTCGCCTCGGACTCGCTGCCGTTCGAAGCGCAGACACTCGATGACGACGTCAACATCGGCTACACGATCGCCGCGGTGGACATCGACGGTGACGGGTTGCTGGACATCGTGCTGGTGTCGGCCGATCGCATAGCCTGGTACCGCAATCCGGACTGGCAACGCTTTGTCATGGCCGAGGGCTTCAGCAACGCCGACCACATCGGGCTGGCGGCGCGAGATATCACCGGCGATGGCCGCGTGGAAGTTGCCGTAGGTGCGGAATGGAACCCTGCGAACATCGCCCGTCCCGATCCCGGGCAGAGCGGCTCGATCTATTTTCTCCAGCGGCCCGACGATCCTACCCAGCGCTGGGAACCGGTCAGGGTCGAACCGCACGAGCCGCTCACCCATAGGCTCGCCTGGATGCAGGTGCGCGAGGGGGACTTCCGCCTCGTCGTCAAGCCGCTGGCCGCGCGTCCCGATACCACCGGCACGCGCAACTACGCCTACCGCATGCCCGATGACGGCGATCCGCGTGGTGAGTGGTCACGCGAGCTGATCGAGGATCGCCTCAACATGTCGCACGGCATGACACTGATGCCGCAGCCGGCCACCGGCCGCGACGTGCTGCTGCTCGGTGGCGCCGAAGGCATTCGCGTGGCCTGGACGGATGACGAAGGCCATTGGCAGGGTTACCGCTTCTCGGCCGAGGGCATGGAAAGGGGTGCCGGCGAGATCGCGCTTGGTCAGCTGGTGGATATCAACGGCATGCAGCTGCCGCGCAACATCGCGACAATCGAGCCCATGCACGGCAATTCGGTGGTGGTGTATCGCGTGGAGGCGGCGCCGCAGGCTCCCGATCAGCCACCGGTGATGCGCCGCACGCTGCTCGACGACTCGCTGAATCTCGGGCACGCGCTGCTGATCGGCGACTTCCTCGGCCTCGGCGTCGACAACGAGCAGGTGGTCGCCGGCTGGCGCGACCGCGATGCGAACGGACAGGTTGGCATCCGCATGTACGTTCCCGTCGGCGAGGGCGACAATCGGCGCTGGGAGACGCACTGGCTGGATGAGGACGGTGTCGCCACGGAGTTTCTTGCCGCGGCCGACCTCAACGGCAACGGCCACCTCGACATCATCGCGGGCGGGCGGGCCACCGGCAATCTGCGCGTCTACTGGAACCGCAGCGGCGACGACTGAGCGGCGCGCGGGGCTACCTCGCTTTCATCCGCATCAGCAGCGCGTGCAGCATTTCGGTCGACAGACCGTGCAGCACCAGCCGGTAACCGGCGCGCAGCGTGCTCATCGGCACCAGCGGGTGCTTGTTGTTGAGCAGGATCAGGTGCTCGGGTGCGCCGAGGATCGTCGCAGCATACAGGCCGATGGTCTCGTCCAGCTGCAGCGAGTTCGTCGCCCGCCAGAAGTCGTTGTCGGTGAGAAACAGCTGGTAGACCGGTGTGAAGCACTCGATCGCGGTTTGCAGGTCGATGAAGTTGAGCCGGCCGTGGGGCATGTCCTCCAGTCGCACGGCCGGTTCGGTGATCATGGCGAAGTCCGGTTGCGGGACATGTTCCAGCGTCAGCCCTTTGTCGCGCAATGCCTGATTGAGGCCGATCACGAAGTTGAACAGGTTGATGTCGTGCTGGACGAACAGCTCGTCTTTCAACTCTTCGATCGTCACGGGCGTCAGCGGGGAAGCTGCGATCTCGACGGGCGCGTTGCGGCCGATGAACTCGAGGATCTGCGCGCCGAGTGTGAAGTGGCGCAGGATCAGCCAGTTTGCCTCGGGTGAGACGAAGCGCTTGAGTCCTCCGGCGAGTATGCGGTGCAGCAGCCGCGACGCGGACCAGCGCCCAGGCAGGATCACCTTGATGACCTGGATCAGTATGATCATTGCGCGGGCCAGCGGGCGCACGAACGGCAGCAGGTACTGGCGCGATGCTGAGCTCGAATCCTTCAGCCACGCCCGTTTGACCGCGTCGGGCAGCGGCGTGCTGCGGTCGAGATGGAGCGCAAGCCACGGATTGGGGTCGCGGGGATCGTGTTCGCGGGCAAGAAAGTCCGGCGCTTCTTTCATGTGTCGGCATCCAGAACGTGCTGGAACTGCATCAGGTAGAGTTGTGCGGTGCGGCGTGCGGTGTCATGAATGCATCGGGCGAGATCGGGCTCGACGGCGATCGCGAGCTCAACCGCGTTGAGCCAGCGTTGCAGGTGGTGTTCGTCGTTGGCGCCGTGGTACTCGAGAAAGCGGAAGGCTGTCGGCGGCAGATCGAGCTGGCGTCGCAACAGCGGCAGTAACGCCGGCACGATGCGCTGGCCCGTCCCTTCGATGATGTAGATCGCGCCCAGCAGGCCGAGCGGATTGTCGGTTGCGGCCAGCGCGTGCAGGTAGGCGTTCAGCGCTTCGCCGCCGGGGTTGCGGCGCAGTGCATGCAGAGGCTCCCGGCCACCGGCGGCGATATAGTCCTCGTAGAGGATGTGGAAATCGTTCTGCTCCTCACCGGCGTGGGTTTCGATCAGCTCGCCCAGGGCGGCGAATGGCGCGCCGAGTGAGTCGACCGCCTCGCGCATCCACAGGCTGCCTTCACGCACCTGCGGCACCCATTGCGCCGTCCAGTTGCGATAGTCGGCAATCGTGAAGCGGCCGGCAACCAGCTTGTGCACCAGCGGCGTGCGCCACACATCGGAGCGGTAGTCGTGCCAGATGCCGCCCAGTTGCGTCAGCAGACGGCGCAGGTGGTCCGGGGCGTTGTCCGGGTCATGTGGCGGGGCGGGCAGCGGGTCGTGCGGCAGGGCAGGCGGCGCGGAGTCTGAAGGCTGTGTTGAACCCGACGGCGCATCAGCCTGCGGGCCATCCTGCACCGGCACCGGCACTGACGCCGACGCCGACGCTGGTGTCAGCGACAGGGGCCTGAACTGGCCGTCGGTGGCCTCGACCTCGAACAGCATCCAGGCCGCGCTGATGCGACCGGATTCCGGAATGAAGCACAGAACGGTCTCGCCGGGACGCAGCGTGTGGGTATCGAGAAACTCGGCGAGCATGATGTAGATCGATGCGGCCCCGGTATTGCCGCGCGTGGCGAGGTTGCTGTACCAGCGTTCGCGGGGGATCGTCAGCCCGGCCCTGTCGAGCAGTTCTTCGACGACCGGCGCGAAACGCGCGGATGAGTAGTGACACAGGAAGTGATCGACCCGTGAGGCATCGACCCAGCCGTCGCGCACCAGCGCCACGTACTCGTGAATCGAGACGTCGAACAGATGCGGCAGCAGGCGGATGTCCTGACGGATCGCGAGCGCACCGTCGGCTTCGGCTGCCGACGATGACGGGTAGTCGAGATACGAGCGTGCGCGGTCGGCCGACAGCCCCAGCTGCATGCATACCGGGTAGTCGCCGGCGAAGCTCTTCTGGTGCACCCACTGCAGTTTCAGGTGCAGTCCGCCGCGCCCGCTCGGGTTTCGCGTCAGCAGCAGCGCACCGGCACCGTCGGAAAGCATCCAGCGCAGGAAGTGGGCGTCGAAGTCGGTGTCATAGCCTCGTGGGGCGAAGCGGCTCTTCTTGAACATGCGCGAAGGCATCTCGGCGGCAGCGGCGATCGCGTGCGGGTGTTCACCGAGTTCGATCGCCTGCGCTGCGTGCTTGATCGCCAGCACGCCGGCGGCACAGACGCCCTGGCTGGAGAGCGTTTCCATGGGCGACAACCCGAGTTCACCGTGGATCATACTGGCGAAGCCGGGCATGATCGCGTCGCCGCCGGATGAGCCGACGGCCAGCAGCCCGGCATCGTCCAGTGTGAAGTCGGCGCGCGCAGCGCAGTCGCGGATCGCCGCGGCCGCCAGTGCGGTGTGCGACATCGTCGTGTTGCCGTCGGTGTCGAGTGCGTAGTGACGTCGTTCGATGCCGTTCTCGGCGAGGATGCGCGCGCGGATGCGGGAGGAGGCACGGTTGATCGGCGCGATGTAGTCATCCATGCCATCGTTGTCGATCGGTGGGCCGGGCAGATGGTAGCCGGCGGCCTCGACATACACATGGTCGAAACGGGTGGGCATCAGGTGATCTCCGTGGCGGTCACGGCGCGCATGTCGCGGCGATTATACGTACTTGAAAGGTGAATGGCGTCGGGGTCGTCGCCAGCGGGGGTGCCCGCCCGGCTGTCATGGTTACTCGGTGCCGAGTGCGTTCATGACAGCTCTGACGGATATCTCCTGGTCATGCAGACAGTCGAGACTCGAGTCCGGCCGCAAGCTGCCGATCGAGAACTTGGCGAACGCCGGCACTTCGTCAATCCCGGGCAGACCATCGCCCTGTCCATCGGCGATGTTCCCGTGCAGCCGCGCGATCAACACCAGGTCAGCCAGGTCCGGGACCGGCCGTGGATCCCTGAACCAGTCGCCCCGGCTGCGCGCCACCTCGATCATCTCCGGCTCGAAGTTCCAGTGTTTGAGCAGAACCATGCCAACCTGCGGCGCGTATCGGTTTACAGCACTCAGGACCTGTGCTTCGTTGGTGAGCTGCTCCTGATAACGTTTGAGGACATTCAGAATCGGCAGCACGCCGATGTCCTGCAGCAGTCCGGCCAGCAATGCGCGCTCCGGCGAAAAAAAGGGGCATTGGCGGGCGAGCACGGCAGAGCGCGCCGCAAGCTTCGTGCTTGTGCGCCATGTCCTGCGCATCAGCGCATCCAGCATGGCTGAGCGGGTGACGAACATGGATCGAAGTGCGTGTGCCGTGATGAGACTGCGCGTGTTGTCTACACCGAGTCGCGCTATCGCTCTCTCCACTTCACGTATCGGTGTCGTGCCGGCGTAGAGCGCGCTGTTGGCGATCTGGATCAGATAGGTCGTCGTCCCGGGATCCCCCTTGATGATCGCCGCGACTGCACCAAGGCTCCAGTTCGGGCTGGTCATCGCACCGTGGATACGAGCCGCGACGTCCGGCATGCTCGGCAGGCTCGCCCGATTACTGAGCACCTGCCGGCAGTAGTCCGAAATGATTGTAATGATGGGCGTCGGCTTGGCTGCAAGCACCTGGGGCATTGGGGCCCGTACTCCGGTCAGTCGGTAATCCGGTTATCGGCACCTGGCGGCAGAAGTTGAGTACGGTGGTGTCACATCCTTGTATCACCTCGGTGACGAGGACCCGGGGATCCGGCGTTGCGAGGGGGTTCACCTGCTCACTCGTCAGAGCGGGTGAGTCTGCGCCACGCCATGGTCGCGACGATCAACGCCAGCAGAACCAGGTATAGCAGCCAACCGAACACCTGTGTCATCGGTATGCCCGGCTCGGCGAACTCGAAGGTGGGCAGGTGCTCGATATCGGCCGCTTTCAGTCTCTCGCGAGCGAAGATCATCGGCGCGTATCGTATCCGCCACTGATCGAGAAATGCCTCCGACCGGGATTCAAACGCAACCTGGCGTCGAGTGCCGGTGCCTGCTATTTCCGTCAGCAACGCATCGACGACGGCGGCAGGCGAGGCAAGACTCAGGCGCGTCAACCAGCGCTCTCTGTTCAGGCGCGCATTCGCAATCCGCTGCAGGACATCCTCGATGTCGCGTTCCACCTCCAGTTGCGAGACGTACAGCTTTGCCGACCAGTCCTCATCGGTATAGGTGATGGCGGCAAGATCCGGGTTCCCGGCAGCGTACGTGAGGAGATTGGGCAACAGGTGGCTATTCGCCTCTTTTTCGGCTGTCCGCACCGCGACGATGCGCGAAAACTCCGTCGGCGGCGGCGACAGGCTGTGGGCGGCAGAAGCCGCCAGAGCCGGCGTCAGCACCACCACGATCAACCAGACCGCCGTACCGGTCAGCGCGATCGCCTGTGCGGGTCGGCGCAGTGATCCGATGACTGTTGCGAGGCCGGCCCAGAACACCAGGTAGAGCGTTGCGGCCAGCAGCCACAGGAATAACGCGCCTGCCGGCGCACCTCGAATCAGCGACACGGCACCGATCAGAACCACACAGATCAGCAGCGGGGTCGAGCGTAGTGCCATGCGCAGCACCAGACGCCGCCCGTAGCTGCCCACAGCCCCGGTGACCGCGGCGAAATTCAACCGCGCGCTCGCCCGCTCATCCGCCAGCACGTTGAACGCCAGCGCCAGCGCGAACAGTGGCAGCAGAAGAACGACCAGAAAGCCGGCGTCGAAGCGGCCCGCGGCCAGTGTCAGGGGGCTGCCGAACTCATACTTGCGGAACAGGTTGTCGGCCCTCGTCATCCACAGCGACACGCTGCCCGCCAGGGGGTGAATGTCTTCCTGACCAAAGCTCAACGATGCCAGCGCACCGGGCGGCCTGATCACCGCGGCTTCGGCGCGCGTAGGTTCCGATGGCCCCCAGGGGCTCAACGGAGTCACTCCAGCCTCTTCGCGCTGCAGTGTTTCGCGGTCAGCGATACGTTTATCCAGGGAACGCTGCATCTCACTGGCGGCTTCGACGGCGCGGGCTGTTTCGAATCGCGCGCCGTTCCACAGACACAACAGGGTCAGCAGCGTCAGCAATACGACTGCCACGCGAAACAGCGGGTCGCGAGCGGTCAACTTCCACTCCGCGTTCAGCGCAGTCATCCCGTACGCTCCAGTCGTCGCACCACCAGCACGGACGCGAGCATCCCCAGCGCCCCCCACATCGCGAGGATCAGGGCATCCAGGCGCAACCTGGCAGCCGCACCCGGGACATCGGCGATTGCCGGCACGTTGTACGAAAACAGCGGTACCGTTTTCCAGAAGTCATCGTCCGACATGTTCGTGAAATACAGGCCACGTCCATGCAGCATCTGTTCTGTGTTCAGTACCCGCTGCACCTGACGGCGGTGTGTTTCCGCAGAGTGCGTGAAATGCTGCTGGTGCGTGATATCCGTGCCGGAGGCGGTTGCGGACAGCGTCTGCAGCGCGAGCGACGGTGACAACATGGTGAACCAGCGCAGCACCTGCAGCCGGCCCTGTTCCATCGAGGCAAGGCTGCCGTAGTAGTGATCGAATACCGTGTTGCCGTACTCCTCGTCCACCTGCAGCGCAATGCCATCGAAGTCGAGTGGCAGTTCATCGACGCTGTCCACTCCGTAAGCCTCCAGTACCCGGGCGCGCAATGCCTCGGTGCGTTCGTTACCCGGATCGTGGCCATCCACACCCTCGGCGCGTGCGCGCCGGACCTCGGCCCAGAAGTCTCCGGCGGCGGTGTCCGGATACGCTGCTTCCGCGATGCCCGCCGCGAATCTTGGCACGAGCACGGCACTGAAAGTCCACAGCGTCAGCAGCACAAACAATGCCTGACGGCTGCGATGCATCAGACCCGACACCGCCAATGTCAGTGCAATCCAGATCAGCGCATACAGTGCATAGGCGGTGAACAGCCAGGACCAGCGCTGCGCCGTATCCGGTGCGGCATCGCCGACGGCGAATGCCGCAAGGCCGCTTCCGGCCAGCAGCGCCAGCAGCGGCACGCCAGCCACAGTGAGCAGCACCAGCGATTTGCCGATCAGCAAGTGGCTGCCACGCGCGCCCTGAAGCAGCTGCAGACGCAGGCCGCCACGTTCGCGCTCACCGGCCAGGGTGGCGAAGCCCGCCAGAATGACCAGCAGCGGCAACAGCAGCTGCAGTATCCATGCCGGTGACAGTGTCCCGAAGCGCTGCAGCATCAGTCCGTGTGCCGCCGGCCTGGCTTCGGGCGGGTTCTGGTAATGCGCCTCCAGCCATACGGCCTCTCCCAGCCAGGCCGACAAACCGGGATCGAATAGCGCAAGGCTTGCGCGAGGTTTGAAAGCGATCATGCCGAAATGCGCGGCCGAGTGAGGATTAACCTCGCCCTGTGTCTGCCAGATCTCTCTATCGGCATCCGTGGCCGCGGAACGATCGGCGGCGTGTCTCGTCTGTTCAGCGACACCGGCCATGAAGGCGGGTATCGCGAGCAGCAGCAGTGCAACGGCCACGACGACGAATCGGTGGTCGCGCAGCACCTCGCGCCCACCGCGCAGAGCGATCGTCATCGCAACCGACATCGTGCTCCGGTGCGTCACGCCTGCGCTCATGCCCGCATGTGCTCAACATAGAGACGATCGAGCGCATCCGCGGCGAGCGAATCCGCCTTGACCATGTCGACCAGCCGGCCGGCACGCATGATGCCGATCCGATCCGCCACCTCGCGTGCGCGAAATACGTCGTGCGTGACCATCAGAATCGCTATCCCGGCATCACGCAGGGCACGCAGCCTCTCGCCGAAGTCATTGGCCGCCAGAGGATCCAGGCCGGAAAGGGGCTCATCCAGCAGCAGCGCGCGGGCCGACTTGGCCAGCGCGATCGCGATGCCGACTTTCTGCCGCATGCCGCGCGAATAGGCGGAAAGCCGCTTGCAGGCGTCGCTCGGCGAAAGACCCGACCGCTCAAGCAGGCTCACGGCTTCAGCCTGACTCAGCGCCGCACCCGAGAGATGCGCGAAGTACTCGAGATTCTCGGTTCCGGTCAGCTGCGCGAACAGTTCGAGGCGGTCGGGGACATAAGCCAGTAACGACCGTGCGGACACAACGTCTTCGTGCAACGGACGGCCATCGACAAGAATTTCGCCTTCGTCGATTGCCAGAAAGCCGAGAAACGAGTTGACGAGCGTGGTCTTTCCCGCGCCGTTGGCTCCCAGCAGACACACGATCTCTCCGGGGCCGACTTCGAGATTGACCGAGTCGAGCGCCTTCACGCCGTTGAACTGCTTGCTGACGTGATCGGCCTTAAGGATCGGCGCACCGGCATGTCCAGCCATGCGCGCGTCGCCGGGTACTGCATTCGCACTCATCGACAAACTGCCTGAAGCTGTGCAAGGGATGTTATCCTATAACAGATCAGTGGTGGCGGGTATCCGCAGGAGTGCTTTTCATGGTTCGTATCGTGCGAGCGTCAGCGGCAGCAGCTTTCACAGCAATCATTTCCGTGACGGTTCTGGCAGGTGGCGCAACCGCGCAGCCCGCGGGCTCCGAGGTTGTGGATACCATCACTGTGACCTCCCGTTACGGCGTCCGGGAGGCCGTCACCGGCACGAAATCGACGGTGCCGATACTCGAAGTGCCGCAGTCCATTGCCGTTGTGGGCGAATCCCTGATCGCCGAGCGCAACCTGACAACGCTCTCCGACACGCTGTACAACGTCAGCGGCGTATCCGACGTTGGCGCGCGGCGTGGCTTCGACAACATCGTGATTCGCGGTTTCACCGCATCCTCTTCGGTTTATCTGGATGGACTGCGTGTTGAACGCGGTAACTGGAATGTCGCGCAGGAGCCCTTCGCCCTGGAGCGGGTGGAAGTCCTGAAGGGTCCGGGGTCTGTGCTGTTCGGGCAGGGCTCGCTCGGCGGCATCGTGAACCAGGTGAGCAAGACACCGGCCGCGACGCCGGCGCTGCGCCTGGCACTGTCAGCCGGACGCTTCGGTAGTCGCTCTGCCGCACTGGATGCCACCGGCGCACTGAATGACAGTGCGCGCATCACCGGGCGCGTGACCCTGCTGTATCGCGACCAGGAAGACTCGATCGATTTCACGCAGCAGCAGCGACTGCACCTGTCACCAACGCTGCAGTGGGCCAACGACAGCACCCGGTTCACGCTGCGCGGCAACGTCACGCGGGACCGCCACGATGGCAGCTACGTAGGCCTGCCGCCGGAAGGCACTTTCATGGAGAACCCCAATGGCCGGCTCCCTCGCAGCCTCTACATCGGTGAGCCGGATCATGATCGCGTGGATGCCGATCGTTATCAGATAGGCTATCAGCTCGAGCATACGCTCGGCCCGGTCTGGCGTTTGCGTCACAACCTTCGTCACACCGACAGCGATGTGCTTTCCAATGCGACGTTCGCCAGCGCATTGGCTGACGACCAGCGCATGCTGACGCGCGGTTCGGCCAGCTTTGCTCAGGTGGACGAATCCACAGTGATGGACACGCACTTCGAAGCGGGTTTCGAAGGAGGGCGGGTTAGTCACACGCTGCTGCTTGGCGTTGACCTGATGGCGCAACGCGTCGACAGCACCTTCGATTTCGGCTCGTTTCCGGCACTGGACCTGTTTGAGCCGGAGTACGGTGGTGCGCCGGGTCCGTTCTTTCCGATACTCGACTTCCGTCGCGGTGATGACCTGCATGCGGTCTACGCGCAAAACCTCATCCGAATCGGTGATCGCACCAGCCTGCTGATGGGCCTGCGATACGATGTGTCGCAGGCGAGGAACCTCAATCGCCTGAACGATAGCGCCCGCACACAGCGCGACCGCGATCTGACCACGCGTGTGGGCGTCAGTCACGAGCTGACGCCAGGGCTTGCGTTGTTTGCCGGTTATGCGGAGGCCTTCAATCCGAACTTCGGACTGGATCCGGACGGTCGTCCGTTCGAGGCCGAAACCGGCACACAGTACGAAGCCGGCATCAAGACGGATCTGGCCGATGGCCGTGTGCGTACGACATTCGCAGCCTATGAACTCACGCGCGACAACGTTCTGGTGCCATTCCCGGGCTTTCCCGGTGTGAGCATCCAGACTGGACGGCAGCGCAGTCGCGGACTGGAGAGCGACGTGGCGGTATCATTCGCGGATCGCTGGAACCTCACCGCCGCTTACGCGTACACGGACGTGAGCATTGTCCGCGATGCCAATGCGGCGCTGATCGGCTCCCGTCCTGTCAGTGTGCCCAGGCATCAGCTCAGTGCCTGGCTTTCACATGACATTTCCACCGGACGCGGGCTGTTGCGTCTGGGGTTCGGCGGGCGTCATGTCACTCGACGGGAAGGCGCTCTGCCGAACAGCTATCGGCTGCCGGACTACCAGCTGCTCGACGCCGCACTCATCTATCGACAGTCCCGGTGGGAGATGCAGCTGAACATCGACAACCTCACCAACAAACGGTATGTGGCTTCCGCCTCGCCCACGGGTACGCGTACGGTGCTGCTGGGTGAGCCGCTCACGACGACTGCCACGATACGCTACAGGCTCTGATCGCTTCCGCGAACATGTACTCGATCTGCAACCAGGGCTGTGTCGGTGCAGCGGCTGGCCGAGCGCCCGGTCGGAAGCGTCACTGCCGCCGACCGCTCCCCCGCGATTGACCACGACATGTATCCGGAAACCCGTGTGCTGCCGTGTGACTGTCCGAACCCGGTGACGGGGCAGGCATGGCAGAGAGCATGAACACGCACTAACGAACACTAACGAGCACTAACGAGCACTAACGAGAGATCAGGTCGATCAGGTTAATCTGGCTCGGGACACCTACCGGTGCCGGTTGCATACTCGCGGCGGCAATCCGCTCTTCGGCACTGCGGCGAATCTCCGGGTCGGTGATATACGTACCGATGAGTGTCCTGGCTTCGTCCTGATCACGACGTGCGATCTGGACAGCCAGTTGCGACACCGCCTGCTGCGCGGATTGCCCGGAACTGAAACTGTCGAGCAGTGACACATCCGGCTGCCCCGCAACACCGCTGGCGGTGAGCACAGACGTCAGCGCCTGGTCGCGCATCTCTCCGTCAGGCAAACCGAGCGTCCAGCGACGCGCGGCGTTCATGTCCGATGCTGCCCACCCCGCGGCTGCAGCCCCTACCGCCGCGGTCCTCGCAGCCGCATCACCCAGCCCTCTTGCCCAGTTCGCGGCGGCCACCGGATCCTGCCGCGACCAGGTCGAGGCAATCTGCTGCGACATGCCCAGCTGCATCTGCGATCCGGCGCGGTTCACGAGCGCTGCCGCCGCGGGCGGATCATCACGTGCGACCCGCGTCACGATCTGCCGGTAGGCCTGGTCGTAACCTTCCTGCCCCTGATACCGGGCAAGCCAGGACAGCGCCCCGTCGGCGTCGAAACCCGCATAAACGCCGGCCACCTGAACCATCCAGCCTGGACGTATCTCCGGTGGCAGGCGATCCGTGTAGCCGGCCGCAACCACAACGTCACCACGTGCAATGCTGGCAGCGACATTGTTGATGGTGGTGGCGTCGAGATCGCCCCTGTTCGCAATGACCCAGTCCAGCGCCGCTTCGGATGACCGCTGAGCCCAGGACGACACTACGTTGTTCAGTGCGGCCAGTGCCTGTGTGCTGCCCTCGGCCAGCAGGCGATCCGCGAACTCGACCGCCCTGTCGGGATTGCTCCCCAGCCGCGAGGCAATCAGCATGCCGAGCATCAACTGATCGGCTTGTTGCTGATCGCCGCCGGCATGCCCTGACTGCCCAAGGAGGAGGTCCAGTGCGCGATCGGGGTGACGCTGCGCAATCTCCAGAAGCACCGACATGCGGGCGGTCCGGATCGGTGGGTCCAGTTGCTCCACCCAGGCCAGCGCCGCATCCGGATCCAGCCGCGCATAACCTGCGGCAATGGCCTGTGCCAGCATCTCTCGTTCACTACCAGGGCCGAACTCCTCCAGACGCGCCATCATGGCCAATGGATCACGCTCAGCGAGCGCAAGGTTGACCTGGCTCACGATGCTGGCACGCAGTGGCGGAGGCAACAAATCGGACACCTCCAACACACGTTCAGGCATGGTCGTCGCCAGCATCAGGAGTCCACCTGCCATCTCCTGGTCGAGCGCAGATTGTGCGGCCAGGTAGGAGAGGTAACCCTCGGCATCGACTCTGGCCCATTCCAGGGCCAATGTGTTGCGATATGCGGTGGCCAGATCATCAGGCAGCAGCACCGCATGCCCGATCGCCGTGCGAGGGTCCACTCGCGCCGCAGCAGCGGCAACATGCTGAATCGCCCGGCGCTGCACAGTGCCTTCCAGCATCAGCTGCGTCACGCCCAGGGCTGCGGACGGGTCGTAGCTGGCCAGCCGCGCCACCGCCTCCATCCGGAACATGGCACGCTCGACTTCCGGCAATGCCTGCGCCACACGTGTGATGCCCGGGACAAGGTCGCCAATCACGTCCAGCAGGTCCAGTGCAACCACCCTGCGAAGCAGCGGATCATCAATACGCTCGAGCTCGGCGAGCGCGCTTCCGGGATCGCTGTGAGCCCAGGATTGAAATGCATCGACCATGAGTGGACGGGCAAGCCCAAGACGATAGGCGAGCAAGGCCGCATGCGCCGGGTCGATTTCCGACAATCGTGCCAGCCATGCACCGATTCGCAGATCGGTTGCGGCGGATCGCGGGCCGCTGGCCGCGCGCTCCAGTTGCAGCTGCAGCGCCGCGGCATCCATGCCGTCCGCAGCTGCCCGATGCGCTGCGAGCAGGTCGGAGAAGCCCGGCTCGGCACCTTCGATGCTGCCCGCAACAAAGGCACCGCTAATGACACCAGCCGCGCGTGGCAACAACGAGGCCGAATCCGTCCCGGACTGGAGTGGGTCCGGTGCGGGATCGACCAGCAGGTAGACAGCCAGACCACCCAACCCCGCTCCCGCGAGTATCAGCGCTATTGCCCTGTACATTTGCCTTGCCCCCGCTACTGCACCGTTACCGTGACGCAATCCCTGAGTGACGCGAACCCTTCAGTCGCATCCTTGCGTCGTCACGGCAGGATGGTGACGACGTTGCCGGTACCGATGGCGATACCACCGCTGCGCGCCAGGGATTGCTCCGTCTGCCGTCTGATCACGGGATCGGTGATCCACTGCTCCATCAGCTGTTGCGCTTCGCGCGGATCGCGCTGGCCGATCTGCACGATGGCGCGGCTGACAGCCTCCTGCCGGGCGATATCGGAACTGAAGGCCGGCAGCACACTGGTATCCAGCGATCGGCCGGTGGTCGACGCCGACAGGTAACCTGCCAGCGCGCGGTCGCGTGCCGCGCCAGTCGGCAGCGTTCGAATCCACTGTGCCGCGGCGTCAGCATCCTGCGCCGCCCAGGCCACCGCCACACCGGCAGTCGCTGCACTTCTGGCCTGCTCGTCGCCCAGACTCCGAGCCCATTGCGCCGCGCGCAGCGGATCCTGCCGCGCCCAACTGTTCGCTATCAGCGGTGCGGTCTGCATCATCTGTGTCGACGTACCGACCCGATCAAGCAACCCTGCCGCCGCCACGGGATCGTTTTGGGCAGCCCGCATGACAACGGCCGACCACGCGGCATCAGTTCCAGGCTGATCTCGACGTGCGTCAAGGAATTCCACTGCCCGATCCACACTGTGGGAGGCGATGCCTGACGCGACGCCCTGCAACAGGTTCTCCCGCGCCGGCCCGGGTGGCAGCGTGGCGAGGGCATGCAGCGCGGCATCGAGATCGTTCTGCGCCATGCTCTGCCCTACCAGGCTGAACAATTGAGGCTCGAGCTGCTCGGCGTGCCCGGACATCCAGTCCAGCGCTGCTTCCGGATCGCGGCTCGCCCACATCGTCGTCATGCTCATCATCGACGATCTCATGCGGGGATCGTCGATCTGCATCAACCGGTTCGCGACCCGGACCACCTCGGCCGAGTCGACGTTCGACAGCACCACCCTGGAAAGCAGCCCGGACGTCACCGCGGAAGCGAGGTTCTGGCCTGCGCCAGAACTCTGGTTCGCAAGTTCGAGTTCCACGATATCGATCGCCTGATCGATATTCACGGCGGCGATACCGTTGATCACCCCCCGCAGTGCCAGCTCGGATGGCGGAGACAGGGAGCGCGCCCAGGCCAACGCGGCAGACGGATCCTGTCGCGCGTACGCCCGCGCCAGGGTCTGAAGGGTATTGTTCCGATCCTGGCCGACAGGCAGCTGATCGATCCTGGCCAGCGCCTGCAGCGGATCGGTCGAGGCCAGCGCCTGCAGTCCGCCGCGCAGCGCCTGTGCGCGCACGGACACAGGCAGCTGATCGACCATCGCCAGCAGTCGCTCCGGATCGCTGTCGGCCACCTGGGATATCAGCGAGGCGAGCAGCCCTTGACCCTGTAACAGCACGCGAACAGGATCCTGGGCAGAATCCGCGTCGCCGGTCAGGGACTGAAGCCAGTTGAACACGCCGTCAGGGTCCACCTCGGTCCAGTTGCGAATCACCGCGCCGAGGTAAGACGTCCGACTGGCGTCGTTGTCGATCAATGCCGCGTCCGTGATGGCCCTCAAAGGATCGACACGCACGGCTGCCGCGGCAACACGTGCACCGCCGAACGAGCGCGCTGGCGAACCCTGCACGGCCAGCAGATCCATAAGTGCGGCGGTAGGATCCTGACGGGCCCGCGCTGCCATGGCCTCGATCTCAAAGCCCGGGCGATCCGCTTCAGGCAACGCCGCCGCAACCCTGGCCACGCCATGGGCATCGTTGCCAAATACGTCCAGCACAGCCAGCGCCAGGTCGCGGACTTCAGTGGCGGGCGAGATGCGTTCGAGCTCGGCCAGTACCGCCTCCGCATCCATCCGTGCCCAATATCTGTATAGCGGCGCAATGAACCGGACCTCAAGGCTTTGTGCCCAGGCAAACCGGGCGGCATGACCGGCATCGAACTCGGCCAGCCTGAGCAGCAGTACGCGCAGCTGCGCATCCCGCGAGCGTGAGCGGGGCAGGTTGGCCAGCTCGATGATGCCGGTTTCAATGTCGCCCGGGTCGCTGATCGCGGCGACCGCCTCGATCAGCGCCAGGCCCGGGGTGTCGGGCGTGGACCCGACGGGCCGGGCAACAGCCGGTGGTGCCGCGGCAGGTTCATCACGGGGCCGCGGCGCAGGCAGCGCTTCGCTCACGGCCGCCGGAGCATGGACTGCCCGGCCGTCAGGGCTGAATTCCGGAGTCATCAGGAGGTAGACCGCAGCGGCACCCCCCGTTGCCCCCAGTGCCAGCAGCAGCATCGTCCGAGCCATCGTGGTACCCGTCCTTTCGTAGTCCCATCGCTTCGTATCGTCGATCTGTCGCTTTTAGCAGAAATGTTCATCGGTGTGAATATCTCTGTGAGCCGCAGACCGCAGACCGCAGACCGCAGACCGGCACAGGCATCAGCGCCGGACGCCGCTCAGGATGCCGAGTCCGCACAGGCACCGGGCCTGCGTCACATTCCCGGCAATCACCGCAGTCATCGCGGCGTATCGGCAATGGCCAGGCAGGCAAATGCCGAACCGGTCACAGCCCTTTGCGCCGGATCGCGAAATATTCACGGTCATGGACGCGGGAACCGATACGGAGACAGGTCATGGCAGCTGTACTTGATCACCGTGACTTCGAAATCACCCGACAGCTCGAGGCGCGGGCACTGGAGCGTATGCTGAGCGCGCTGTGCGAACAGATCGGCCGGGCATGCCGGGACGTCGTGAACCAGCCGGGCATGCCTTCGCGCGAGACCACTCGGGAAACGGCGCTGCAGTACGCCGCGTTCGTCGAGCGGCGCGAGCAGGCGCTGCGGGCGCTCGGCGAGCGAACCAATGAGCCGCATGAGATACGTACGGCACGTCTGGAGCGCCTGATCGAGGCGCTGCTATGTTCGCGTGCATACTTCTGCGGTCAGAGCGCACGCTGAAAGAGACCATCCAGTCGATCACGAGACCGGTCAACCACGAGACCGGTCAACCACGAGATCGGCACGGGCCGGCGAATGGCAGGCCAGGCCGCCATGTGCAAAGATGCCGGCCCAGGGGCGATCCTGTTCACGACACCAGAATGAATGGGGCGCACGCGATGCGCGGCATGACCCCAGGGGAATCAGCATCAGTGACACCGTCGGCAAGCATCATCCGACACGAATCCGCCGACCTCGTCAGCGCCATCGCCGTCGAGAAACGCTATGCATCCGTGAAGGCCGTCGACGCCGTGACGTTCAGCGTCCGCGCCGGCGAGGTGTTCGCGCTTCTCGGCCCCAACGGCGCGGGAAAGAGCACGGTGATCCGCATGTTGCTCGGACTCATACACCCGGATGCGGGCGAGATCACCTACCACCTGGATCTGGATGGTGAACCGGGGCGCCGCCCCGGTGCCAGCGAAATCGGCTACCTGCCGGAAGAGCGTGGCCTCTATCAGGACGTCGAGGTGCTGCGAACGCTGGTCCACTTTGGTGTACTGCGTGGCATGTCCAGGCACGAGGCGCGTGCGACCGCCGAACGCTGGCTTGACCGACTCGATCTCGGCGATCGTGCCCGGGAGCCGTTGAAAGCACTCTCCAAGGGCAACCAGCAGAAAGTCCAGTTCCTCAGCGCTGTCCTTCACGCACCGCGCTTCGCATTGCTGGACGAACCGTTCTCGGGCCTCGACCCGCTGAACCAGGAGCTGATGCTCACGCTGATTGACGAAATGCGTGCCAGCGGCACCACGGTGTTGCTGTCGGCTCACCAGATGCAGCTGGTGGAACGCATCGCGGATCGTGTCATGGTCATGAATGCCGGCCGGGCCATCCTGAACGGCACGATGGCCGAGCTGCGCAGCCGTTGGTCCACGGGCAAGCGCATGGTATTACGCGTGGCAGGCGTACCAAACCTCGATTTCATGGAACGGCATCACCCTCATGTCACGGCACGGGTGATTCAGACAGGCGAGATCGAGCTGTTCGTGGCCGACGGTAATCCGCTCGGTCCGCTGCTGGCCGACGCCGGATCGTACCTGGACATCCGTGAGATCGAAACTCACCCGGTCACCCTGCACGACGTCTACGTCGGCACGGTAGGAGCCGGGAATGTCGCCCCGGAGGCGCAGCAATGAAGCCCGCCGAGCTTCATCCGTTGACAGCTGCGCTGCAGATAGCGCGCTGGGAGTTCAGACGCTACTTCAAGCTGAAGCAGCAATTGCTGGGCTTGGTGATCATGATCGTGCTCGGCGGTGTCGTGTTCGGCGTGATGCGGTTGTCGGCGGGCTCGCCGGCGTCGGTGGCGCATGTCGCCGTGCTGGCGCCACCTGGCATGTCGTTGCCCGAAGAGGCAGCGGGTGTTCGATTTCTCGCGCGCGCCGACGACACGCCGACTTCGCTTCTCGAGGCACTGGAGCGCAGAGAGATCGATGGCCTTCTGCAGCTCAACGCCGATTTTTCCGGTGAGTTGACGTTACAGCGTGAACGCGAATGGATTGCGGATGTGCGGGAAGTACTGTCCATGCTGCGGCGGGATGCCGCGCGCGAAAATGCACGCATCGAGGCTTCTGTTCTGGAGGAGGTGCTCGCGCCAGCGGCGCTGGACGTCGTTGTGCGCGACGGCGGCAGTGGCCGCCGGATCTACTCGTTCATCATTGCGGGCGTGCTGATGATGATCGTGATCATGGCGGCACTGGGCACCATTTTCGCCAGCATCACGGGAGAGAAGCAGATCCGGGTGACCGAGCAGGTGCTCTCGGCGATTCCCCCGCAGACGTGGATGGACGGCAAGATTCTCGGCGTCACCGCCGTCAGCCTGGCGTCGGTATTCATTACCGCTTCCGGATTCCTGCTGCTGGCGCTGGGACTGAGGCTGGCCGGCATCGGCTTCCCGCTACCTCTCGCGCTGGCGGATAACGGAACGCTGATCTACCTGGCGCTGTTCGCGTTGATGGGTGTCTTTTTCTGGCTGTCCTTTCTGGCTGCCATCGCCGCCATCATCGACGATCCGCAGACCTCGCCCCGGGGCGGATTCATGATGATTCCGATGCTGTCGTCGGGTCTCGCTTTCTTCGGCATAGCCAATCCCGACAGTACCCTGCTGCGCATGCTCTCGTTGTTTCCGCCCTCCGCCCCGACCGCGATGCCGGCGCGGCTGATTCTCAGCGAAGTCCACTGGTTCGAGCCGGTGCTTGCACTGGTCCTGCTCGCGGCGGCAGCCTGGCTGATGCGGCTCGCGGCTGGCCGCATATTCAGGACGGCGATGCTGATGTACGGCAAGGAACCATCGTGGCGGGAGATCCGTCGCTGGGTGATGGAGCGTTGAGCGCCTGGCGTGCCTCCGGTGGACATGGCCCGCTGGTCCGGGACGTCAGCCGTCGCCGGCCAGCGCCTTGAGCACCTTGTCGTGCTCTGCCCGCAGTTCGTCGGGCAGCCGATCGCCGTAGCTGTCCAGATATTCACCGATGGCGTTCATTTCCTCGCGCCACTGCCCATGATCAACGGCCAGCAGGCTCTGCAGTGTGTGGGCGTCGATGTCCAGGCCGGCAACGTCGATGTCTTCGGACCGCGGCAGTTTGCCGATCGGCGTTGATACCGCGGAGACGCGATTCTCGCAGCGATCGATGATCCAGCGCAGCACGCGCAGGTTGTCGCCGAAACCCGGCCACAGGAAGCGGCCGTCGGCATCGCGGCGGAACCAGTTTACGTGGAAGATCGCCGGCAGCTGATTCGAGCGCTGCGCGAAGCTCAGCCAGTGTCCCCAGTAGTCCGCGAAGTTGTAGCCGCAGAACGGCTTCATCGCCATCGGGTCGCGGCGTACCACGCCGACCTTGCCGGTGGCTGCGGCCGTGGTTTCCGATGCGACGCCGGCACCGACCAGCACGCCATGCGCCCAGTCATGCGCCTGGTAGACCAGCGGCGCCAGTTCGCGACGGCGGCCGCCGAAGACGATGGCGCTGATCGGCACGCCTTCCGGCGCCTCGGCAAGTTCGGAGTAGGCGGGATTCTGTTTGGCCGACACGGTGAAGCGCGAATTCGGATGCGCCGCCGGACCCTTGGTGGCATCGTACGGGCGGCCGCGCCAGTCGGTCACCGGGGTGCCGGTTTCCTTCTCCTCCCACCACGGTTCGTTGTCGGCCGTGATACCGACATTGGTGAAGATCGTGTCGTACTGAATCATGTCGTAGGCGTTGCGGTTGGTGCTGCGGTTCGTGCCCGGCACCACCCCGAAGTAGCCGGCTTCCGGATTGATCGCACGCAGCTGACCGGAGGCGTCGAGATGCATCCAGGCGATGTCGTCGCCCAGCGTCCAGATCTTCCAGCCCTTGTGGCTTTCCGGCGGAATCAGCATCGCGAGGTTGGTCTTGCCGCAGGCGGACGGGAACGCGCAGGCGAGGTAGTGCGTTTCGCCCTCGGGGCTTTCCACGCCGACGATCAGCATGTGTTCGGCCAGCCAGCCTTCGTCGCGTGCCTGGTAGCTGCCGATGCGCAGCGCGTGGCACTTCTTGCCCAGCAGCGCGTTGCCGCCGTAGCCCGAGCCGTAGCTCATGATCGTCAGATCCTGCGGGAAGTGCATGATGTAACGACGATCCGGATCCAGTTCGCCCACCGAGTGCCAGCCGCGCACGAAGGTGCCGTCGCGCTCGATGCGCTGCAGCGCCGCATTGCCCATGCGCGTCATCAGATACATGTTCACGACCACGTAGGGGCTGTCGGTGATCTCCACGCCGCAGCGAGAATAGGGCGACTCCAGCGGACCCATGCAGTACGGGACCACATACATCGTTCGGCCGCGCATACAGCCGCGAAAGAGATCGATCATCATGGACCGCGCTTCGTCGGGCGCCATCCAGTTGTTGTTCGGGCCGGCGTCGGTCTTGTCGTCGGTGCAGACAAAGGTGAGATGCTCGACACGGGCGACGTCGGAGGGGTCGGAGCGGTGCAGGTAACAGCGCGGATAGCGTTCCTGGTTGAGCGCTTCCAGTGTGCCATCGGCCAGCATCTGATCGATCAGCTGCCGGTATTCCTGTTCGGTGCCGGTGCACCAGTGCACGCGGTCCGCCTGGGTAAGCTCGGCCGCCTCTGCGACCCAGTCGCGGAGGGTCGTGAGTTCTGTGCTCATGAAATCCTTCTGGTGGGCGGTTATGACTGGCGCGACATTATAGCCACAGATATGCCGCATTTTTCGGATCGGGACAAAGGCGTGCCGCTTTTCAACGTAATATGGGCACCATGAAACTGCCCGGACGCCGCGAAATGTCTGTATGGCGGGTGACAGCCATCGTCGTCATGGCCGCTGCCATCGTTGCGGTGGTGTCGTCGTTGCCGGTTGTCGGTGTTGTGCAGCCGGCCCGGGGCGGGCAGCCGCTGATGCTGGAGAGCGTGATCGAGGTCTTTCGCCCGCCGGCGGACACCCGCATCCGCCTGGCCGAGGCGACCAGCGGCGATCAGGCGGTGGTCACGATCACGTTCACCAACGTCAGCGGTGACGGCATCCGCGATGCGCGCATCAGCGCACTCATCCCGCCCGGCTTCCAGTATCTGGACGGCAGCGCCCAGGGGCCGGGTGCCGTGCTGCTGTTCTCCGTGGACGGCGGCGAGCGTTACGCCACCGCCGACGAACTCCAGGCGCCGGCCGAGGCGTACACGCACATCCGCTGGATCCTGCCCGGTCCTTTCGATCCTGGCGCGCGCGGTCATGTCCGCTATCGCGCCGGGCGTCGCTGAAGCGCAGCGCGAATCCGTCCGCACCGCGCCGATATCAAACAGGTAACGGCCGCCGTGTTCCGGCTATAGTGCGCGCATGCGGAATCTGGCGGACATCTTCGGGCCGGGCGGTACGCTGGCCGCGAAACTGCCCGGCTACAGCTTCAGGTCCGCGCAGCTGGCCATGGCCGAGCATGTGGCCGGAGCGATGGCCGAACACCGCCATGCGGTGCTGGAGGCCGGCACCGGCACCGGCAAGACCTTCGCGTATCTGATCCCGGTGCTGCTATCGGGGCAGCGCGCGATCATCTCCACCGGCACCCGCACTCTGCAGGACCAGCTGTACGGCCGGGATCTGCCGCTGCTGGGCGCGGTGCTCGGGCGGCCCGCGAAGGTGGCGCTGCTGAAGGGGCGTGCGAACTACCTGTGCCGTCACCGCTACCGGCTGGCCAGCACGGATCTGGTCACGCGCTGGCGTCATGTGGCCGGTATGCTGGACGACTGGGCGCGTGTCACGGACAGCGGCGACCTGGCCGAGCTCAGCGATCTGCCCGAAGAACCGTCGCTGTTCGCCCGCATCACATCCACCGTGGACAACTGCCTGGGCACGCGCTGCGCGGACTACGAGCAGTGCTTCGTGCTCGGCGCCCGGCGCAGTGCCCAGGCGGCCGATGTCGTGGTCGTGAATCATCACCTGCTGCTGGCTGATCTGGTGCTGCGCGAGGCCGGCTTCGGCGAGCTGCTGCCCGGTGTCGACACCGTCATCGTCGATGAGGCGCATCTGCTGCCGGACATTGCCCAGCAGTTTCTGGGCGTGGGCATCGGCAGCCGCGAACTGGGGCGGCTGGCACGAGACGCACTGGATGAGGCCGACGCAGTGGGGCTGGGCGCGCCGCTGGCGCCGCTGGCGCAGGCGCTTCAGCACGAGGCGGCGGCCGTGCTCACCGGCGCTGGCGAGCGCACCGGACGGCTGCCCTGGCATGCCGTGTCGCGAACGGTGACGGCGGGCCTGCTGGGCTGGGAAGCGCCGCTCACGGAGTTCGCCGACGCACTGTCGCAGGTGGCCGACGCCAGCGCGGGTCTGGGGCGGTGCCGGGAACGCGCGGCGGATGCGGTGGCGCGACTGGGCGTCATCGCCGGCCAGGACCACGAAGCAGGCGAGGGCGAGCGCGAGGAAGGGCTGCGCTGGCTGGACATCACGCCGCGCGCCGTCACCGCGCACTGGACACCGGCGGATGTGGGCCGGGCGCTGGGTGAACGCATCGCCGCGCACGGCAGCCACTGGATTTTCGCCTCCGCGACGCTGGCCGTGGCCGACGACTTCGGGCATTTCCTCGCCCGTGTCGGCGTGCCGGATGCTACCGGCGCGGTGTTCGCCTCGCCATTCGACTACGCGCGCTCGGCGCGCATCTGGCTGCCGCAGGGGCTGCCCGAGCCTGCCAGCGAGGAACACACCGAGGTGCTGCTGGCCACGGTGTGGCCGCTGATCGAGGCGGCCGGCGGCGGTGCGTTCCTGCTGTTCACCAGCTATCGCGCCCTGGAGCGCGCCGAACGCTGGCTGGCCGGGCGGGCGTCGCTGCCGGGGCCGCTGCTGGTGCAGGGGCGCGGCGCCCGCAGCGAGCTGCTGGCGCGGTTTCGTGAAGACGGCAACGCGGTGCTGCTGGGCACCGGCAGTTTCTGGCAGGGCGTGGATGTGCGCGGCCCGGCGCTGCGCATCGTCGTCATCGATAAGCTGCCGTTCGCGGTGCCCGCCGACCCGCTGATACGTGCGCGGCTGGACGCCATCAAGCGCGCCGGCGGCGATGGTTTTGCCGAGTTCCAGCTGCCACAGGCGGTACTCGCACTGAAGCAGGGCGTGGGGCGATTGATCAGGGATTTCGACGACAGCGGCCTTGTGGTGCTGGGCGATCCGCGACTGCGCACACGCGGGTACGGACGCGTGTTTCTGAACAGCCTGCCGCCGATGCCGGTGCTGGATGAGGCGCATGATGCGCTGCGCTTCGCGGAGGGCCTGAGACCGAAGGATGCCGCGGTAGAGGCCGATGCGAATGCCGGCACGGACACCATCGACACCGCCGGGACGGCCGACAGGCCGCGCGACGACAGCGCCGGGTTCGGCTGCGGAGCCGGCGTATGAAGCTGCTGGCGCTGGAGACGTCAGGTTCAGCCGGCAGCGTGGTACTGGCCATGGGCGACGATGTGCGTGAACGGCCGATTCTCAGCGCGCGCGAGCAGACCGCCAGCGTGCTGCCGGCTGTGGACGCGCTGCTCAACGAAGCCGGTGTACGCCTCACCGACCTCGACGCAATCGCGTTCGGCCGCGGCCCGGGTTCGTTCACCGGACTGCGGGTGTCGGCGGCGATTGCGCAGGGGCTTGCCACGGCCGCCGGCATCGGCCTCTTGCCGGTGTCCAGCCTGGCGGCGCTGGCGCAGTGCGTCTGGCGGCAACATCAGGCCGGGCATGTGCTGACCTGCGTGGATGCGCGCATGGGCGACGTGTACTGGGCCGGCTTTCGTATTCGCGACCACCTTGCCGTACTGGTGGACGCCGAACGCATCGGTGTGCCGGAATCCGTGACGGCGCCCGACGAGCCGGGCTGGATCGCCGCCGGCAGCGGATTTTCCGCCTACCGCGACACGCTGGCCGCCGTGACGGCCGGTGCAACCGCGGTGTTCGAAGTCCTGGAACCCTCCGCGCGCGATCTGCTGCCGCAGGCCCGGCACGACTTCGCGGCCGGCCGCATCGCCACGCCCCGTGCCGCGCTGCCAGTGTATCTGCGCGAAAAAGAGGCGTGGAAAAAGCCGTCACATAACGTTCCCGGCAGCGTCACGAAACTGTAATACTCTTGCCATGTAATGCCTCGGGCCGGAAGCTGTGGAGGCACTGTGGCACAGAAACACATACTCGTCGTCGAGGATGACAACGCGATCCGCGACATGCTCGTGTTCAACCTGACGCGTGCCGGGTATGCGGTGAACACGGTGGCGCATGGCCGGGATATTCGCAGTGCCATCGCCGACCGCTATCCGGACGCCGTGCTGATGGACTGGATGCTGCCCGACATCAGCGGCCTGGAACTCACCCGTCAGCTCAAGCGCGACCCCCAGACGCGCGAGATACCCGTCATCATGGTCACGGCCCGTGTCGACGAGGACGATCGGGTGGCGGGGCTGGACGGTGGTGCCGACGACTATATCGTTAAACCGTTCTCGCCGCGTGAACTGCTCGCGCGCCTCCGCGCTGCGCTGCGGCGCGGTGCCGGCGTGGAAGGCGAGGTCGCCACGGTCGGCGAACTGAAACTCAATACCGCCAGCCATCAGGTGCTGGTGGGCGACGCCGAAGTGTCGCTCGGTCCCACCGAATACCGGCTGCTGTCGTTCTTCATGCACCACCCGGATCGTGTCTATAGCCGCGCCCAGCTGCTGGATCGCGTCTGGGGCGGCAATGTCTACGTGGAAGAGCGCACGGTGGATGTGCACATCCGGCGTCTGCGCAAGGCGCTGACGCCGTTCGGATACGACAGGCTGATCCGCACCGTCCGCGGCGCCGGTTACCGATTCTCCCCGGTTCAGGTCTGATCCGTGCCGGCAGGTTGGGGCGCGCTGCTGGTTCCGCTGCTGCTGCTGACGGGCGGCGCGCTGCTGGTGGGTTGGCTGTTCGGCGGCGCCGGCTGGTGGCTCGCCGGCGTACTGGCGTTGTATATCGGCTGGACGCTAAGCCGGCTGCATCTGCTGGACCGCGTGCTCAGTGGTCTCGTGCGCGCGCCGGTTCGGCCTGCGCGGGGATTCTGGGCCACGGTGTTCGCGCGCATCGAGCGTCTGCGTTCCAAGTCGCGCACCCGCAAGAAGAAGCTGCACCGCGTGCTGCGTGAAGTACGCGAAAGCACTCACGCGCTGGCCGATGGCGGCATCATTCTCAACGCCGAGCGCGAGATCGTCTGGTTCAATCCGGCGGCGACCCGTCTGCTGGGCCTGGATCCCGCCGTGGATCTGGGCAATCGTATCGAGAACCTGCTGCGTCACCCCGACTTCCTGCGCTATGTGCTCAAACCCGAGGGCAACGGCGTTGTGATCCCGTCGCCGGTGGATCATCCAGGCCGGCTGCACGTGCAGGTGATCCCCTATGGCATGAACCAGAAGCTTGCCATTGTTCGCGACGTTACCCGCGAAACGCGCCTGGAGACCACGCGTCGCGATTTCGTGGCCAACGCCTCGCATGAACTGCGTTCGCCGGTCACCGTGATCAGCGGCTATCTGGAAGCACTGGCCGAAGACGATCAGCTGCCGGACAACTGGAAAGCGCCCATCGGTGAGATGCAGCGGCAGGCCGAGCGCATGATGCAGATCCTGCGCGATCTGATCGAGCTGGCGCGTCTGGAAATCACCGACGAACGCGCGCCGCGGGATGCTGTGGACATGCCCGCACTGCTGGAGCTGATTCGCCGCGCGTTCACCGGCGGCAAGGGGCCGGAGGTGATTCTCCGGCTGGACAGCGATGCCTGGCTGTTCGGGCGCGAAGCCGAGCTGCACTCGATATGTCAGAACCTCGTCGACAATGCGGTGCGGTTTACACCGGCGGCCGGCAGCGTGACGATGATCTGGCGCATCGAGGGCGACAGTGCGGTATTCGATGTCGTGGACACCGGCATTGGCATTTCCGATGAACAGATTCCTCGGATCACCGAACGCTTCTATCGCGTCGACCCGGGCCGCTCGCGCGCCACCGGCGGTACCGGACTGGGTCTGGCCATCGTCAAGCACGCGCTGCAGCGCCACGACGGCAAGCTGACCATCAGCAGCCGTGAAGGCGAAGGCAGCACGTTCAGCTGCCGTTTTCCGGCCGCGCGCGTGACCCGGCGCGATACGGTGGCGTCAGCAAAAACATCACAATCACCCGTATAATCGGATCGTCAGAGGGGAACCGGCCATCGTGACACTGCGAGGGTCCGGCATGCGGCACGGAGCGCTCAATGGACGTCGAAGATCTCGGTCATCACATTTCGCGGCGCTATAACGAAGCACTGGAGCGCGTTCGCAGCTCGGTGCTGGCCATGGGCGGGCTTGTCGAGGAACAGTTCGACCGCGCCGTTACCGCGCTGGTCGATGGCGACAGCGAACTGGGCATCCAGGTGGCCGAGAACGACCGGCAGGTCAACGAGATGGAGATGCAGATCGACGAGGAATGCAGCCGCATCCTCGCCACGCTCGCGCCTGCCGCCAGCGACCTGCGCCTGATCGTCGTTGCGCTCAAGACCATCACCGACCTCGAACGTATCGGTGATGAAGCCGAGAAAATCGGCAAGATCGCCGCCCGCCTCGCCACCGCTGAACGGCCATCCACGAACTATCGCGAGCTGCGCAATCTGTCGCGGCATGTGAAAAACATGATCACCGGCGCGCTGGATGCCTTCGCGCGTCTGGATTCGCGCCGTGCGCTCGAGGTCGTCAAGGCCGATGAGGTGGTTGATGAGGAATACGAGGCCATCTATCGCCAGGGCGTGACGTTCATGATGGAGGATCCGCGCACGATTTCGCGCGTCATGGATGCCACCTGGGTGGCCCGGTCGATGGAGCGTATCGGCGATCATGCCAAGAATATCGCCGAGTACGTCATGTACATGGTGCATGGCAAGGATCTGCGCTATCAGGAACTGGACGCCGTGGAGAAGGAGATCCAGCGTGGTGATGGTCGCGGAGGCGCGGCGCGATGATGGGCACACGGCGCCGTGATCGCCGTATGGCGAATCTGGTCGGCCTGCTCGTGGCCGCCGCGCTGATGGGCTATGCGCTGTTCGCCGAGCACGTGCAGGGCCTGGAGCCGTGTCCGCTGTGCGTCTTTCAGCGCATCGCCATGATCGGACTGGGCGCCGTGTTCCTCGCCGCCGCCCTGCATGCGCCGACCGGCGCGTTCGCGCGCGTCTACGCCACGCTGGGCGTGATCGTTGCCTCGATCGGTGTAGCCATTGCCGGCCGCCACCTGTGGCTGCAGAGTCTGCCGCCGGACGAGGTGCCGGCCTGTGGCCCGGGGCTGGACTACATGTGGCAGGTGTTCCCGTTCATGGACGTCATGAGCATGGTGTTCACGGGTTCCGGAGAATGCGCCGAGGTGGACTGGTCGTTCCTGGGGCTGAGCATGCCGGGCTGGGTGCTGGTCTGGTTCGTGGCGCTGGGTGGGCTCGCGGTGGTTGCGAACTGGCGTCGTTTGGGCGCGTAGCCGTCCGTCGCCGCTGGCCGCGGTTTGTTAGCCTCGCAGCACTCAGCACTCAGCACTCAGCACACGCAGCACGCAGCACGCAGGGCCGTGACGCGGCCCGTGCGGTGCTCGCGCATGGTCACTGCACGGCCAGCGTTGGCGGACAGGTGGTCAGCGTCCGAGCAGCCGTGCGGCGATCCGGAAGTAGATTCGCTCAAGGCGCGCGATATCGTCCACCGCGATCTCCTCGTTGATCTTGTGGATCGTGCTGTTCAGCGGACCGACTTCCACCACCTGCACACCGTACGGTGCGATGAAGCGGCCGTCGGAGGTGCCGCCGCTGGTGGACAGCTCCGGCGTGAGGCCGGTTTCCTCCTGCACAGCCGCCGAGACGGCATCCGTCAGCACGCCCGGCTCGGTGATGAACGGCATGCCGGCGACCCGCCAGTGGATGCCGTAGTCGATGCCCAGGCGTTTGAGGATGCCTTCCACGTGTGCGGACAGCGTCTCGTGTGTCCACTGCGTCGAGTAGCGCAGGTTGAATCGGCACGCGAGTTCGCCGGGCACCACGTTGGGCGCGCCGGCGTCGCAGTGCACGTTCACCATCTGGAATGTGGTCGGCGGGAAGTGCGCGTTGCCGTGATCCACCGGTTCGCGGGTGATTTCGGCGACGAAGCGTGACAGCGCGTGGATCGCGTTTTCGCGCGGCAGCGGGTAGGCCACATGCCCCTGTGTGCCGCGTATCGTCATCAGGCCGCTGAGACTGCCGCGCCGCCCGATACGCACCGTGTCGCCGAGCCGTTCGCTGCTGGAGGGTTCGCCGATCACGCACCAGTCGGGCAGTTCGTTGCGCGCAGCCAGCGTTTGCATGACCTTCAGTGTGCCGTCATCGGCCACGCCTTCCTCGTCGCTGGTGATCAGCAGTGCAACGGAGCCTGTGTGATCGGGGCAGGTCGCGGCAAACCGCTCGCAGGCCTTCACCATGGCCGCCAGGCCGGATTTCATGTCAGCCGCGCCGCGGCCGGTGAGTACGCCGTTGCGGATGTCGGCCGCGAACGGGTCTGCGCGCCATTCGTCTTCCGGGCCGCTGGGCACGACATCCGTATGGCCTGCGAACACCAGCACGGGACCTTCGCCGCCGCGACGCAGCCACAGATTGTCGACATCCCCGAAGCGCATGTGTTCGGCCGTGAACCCGGCGGGCGCGAGCAGCGACGCGATCAGCTGCTGGCAGCCGGCATCGTCCGGTGTGACGGAACGGCGCTGTATCAGCGCGCGCGTGAGTTCCAGAACGTCCATGTCAGTGGTCATACGGATATTCAAAGCCTCAGCAGTTCATTCAGGCTGGTCTTGGCGCGGGTTTTCTCGTCCACTTTCTTGACGATGACCGCACAGTACAGGCTGTAGCTGCCGTCGGGCGAGGGCAGATTGCCCGACACCACCACTGAACCCGCCGGTACGCGGCCGTAGTGGATTTCGCCGGTCTCGCGGTCGTAGATGCGGGTGCTGGCGCCGATGTACACACCCATCGAAATCACGCTGCCGCGCTCGATGATCACACCCTCGACGATCTCCGAGCGCGCGCCGATGAAGCAGTCGTCCTCGATGATGGTGGGGGCCGCCTGCAGCGGTTCAAGTACGCCGCCGATGCCGGCGCCGCCGGACAGGTGCACATTGCGGCCGATCTGTGCGCAGCTGCCCACGGTGGCCCAGGTGTCGATCATCGAACCGCTGTCGACGTAGGCGCCGATGTTCACGTAGCTGGGCATCAGCACCACATCGGAGGCGATGTGGGCACCGCGGCGCACGATCGCATCGGGCACCACACGCGTGCCGCCGCGCGCGAAGTCGTCGGCCGTGTAGTTCGCATACTTCATCGGTACCTTGTCGTAGAAGCGCGTGTGGCCGGCGTCGATGAGGCGATTCTCATTGATGCGGAATGACAGCAGCACCGCCTTTTTCGCCCACTGGTTCACGATCCAGCCGCCGTCCGCGGGTTCCGCCACGCGCAGTTCGCCGGTATCAAGACGTGCCAGGCTCTGCTCCACGGCCTCGCGCAGGGCGGGGTCGCAGTCGCGCGGCGACAGCCGGGCGCGCTGCTCCCAGCCGGCTTCGATCACTTCGCTGAGTTCGCTCATCGTGTCTCCCTTGTTGCGATTCGTTGAGGATCATTCATGAACGGCGCAGCGTCCAGGCCGGGTCGGGTCGGGTCGGGCCGTGGCGGAGCATCCCCCTTTTTCGGGGCGTCCGCGGCCATGGATGGCCGCGGCCGAGGCGCATGGACGCTCTTCCGCCGTCCCCGAAAAAAGGGGGATGCTC